>DATBKP010000133.1:0-2661 GCA_036555785.1 Steroidobacteraceae bacterium | reverse complement strand
CCCTCGCTCCGCTCGGGCCCCGGAATGACTCAAACAAACCTCACCCGCGCTTCGGCGGGGTCGCCGGCCAGCTCTTGATCAGCGTGTCGTAGTCGATCGTCTCGCCCTTCGGTTTCTCGTTCTGCAGCTTGCGCTGGGGCGCGATGTTGCCGTCCTTGGCCGACTTCGCGTACCAGTATTCGGCGCTTTCCTTCTTGTTGAGCTTGGGGCCGCAGTCGCCCTGCACGCCGGAGCGCTCGAGGCGCTCGGCCACCGCGTCCTGGGCGGCCGCGAGCGCGTCCATCGCCTGCTGCGGGGTCTTGGCGCCCGACGACGCATCGCCGATATTCTGCCACCACAGCTGGGCGAGCCGCGGATAGTCGAACACGTTGATGCCGGTCGGCGTCCACTGCACGCGCGCCGGCGAGCGGTAGAACTCGATCAGCCCGCCGAGCTTGGGCGCGCGGTCGGTGAAGCTCTTGTGCCAGATGTCGCTCTCGCGGATGAAGGTGAGGCCGACATGGCTCTTCTTCAGCGACACCGACTTCGAAGTCACGAACTGCGCGTACAGCCACGCGGCCGACATGCGCTTCGGATCGACGCCGCGCAGGAACGTCCACGAGCCGACGTCCTGGTAACCGTTCTGCATGCCGTCCTTCCAGTACGGGCCGTGCGGGGAGGGCGCCATGCGCCACTTCGGCGTGCCGTCCGCGTTCACGACCGGCAACCCGGCCTTCGTCATGTCGGCGGTGAACGCGGTGTACCAGAAGATCTGCTGCGCGATCTCGCCCTGCGCCGGCACCGGGCCCGATTCCGAGAACGTCATGCCCATCGATTGCGGCGGCGCGTACTTCTTCATCCACTCGATGTACTTGGTGAGCGCGAACACCGCCGCCGGCGAGTTGGTCGCGCCGCCGCGCGCCACTGATGCGCCGACCGGCGTGCACTTGTCGGCTGCGACGCGGATGCCCCATTCGTCGACTGGCATGCCGTTCGGAATGCCTTTGTCCGCCGCGCCGGCCATCGACAGCCAGGCGTCTGTGAAGCGCCAGCCCAGCGACGGATCCTTCTTGCCGTAGTCCATGTGGCCGTAGACGCGCTTGCCGTCGAGCTGCTTGACGTCGTTGCTGAAGAACGCGGCGATGTCCTGGTACGCGCTCCAGTTGAGCGGCACGCCGAGCTCGTAGCCGTATTTCTTCCTGAACTGCTCCTGCAGGTCCTTGCGTGCGAACCAGTCGGCGCGGAACCAGTAGAGATTCGCGAACTGCTGGTCCGGCAGCTGGTACAGCTTGCGATCCGGCGCGGTCACGAACTTCGCGCCGATGAAGTCCGGCAGGTCGAGTCCCGGATTGGTGTAGGCCTTGCCGGGGCCGGCCATGAAATCCGAGAGCGGCAGCACTGCGCCGTAGCGATAGTGCGTGCCGATGAGGTCGGAGTCGGTGATCCAGCCGTCGTAGATCGAGCGGCCCGACTGCATCGAGGTCTGCAGCTTCTCGACCACGTCGCCTTCCTGGATCAGGTCGTGCTTGACCTTGATGCCGGTGATCTCCGCGAAGGCGCGCGCCAGCGTCTTCGACTCGTACTCGTGCGTGGTGATCGTCTCCGAGACGACGCTGATCTCGTTCACGCCCTGCGCCTTGAGCTGCGCGGCGGCGTTGATGAACCACTTCAGCTCGGCGAGCTGCTGCTCCTTCGACAGTGTCGAAGGCTGGAACTCCTGGTCGACCCAGCGCCGCGCGGCGGCTTCGTCGGCGAGCGCCGGCGTCGCGGCCAGCGCGAATAGCACAATCAGCAGTGTTCTCATTGGATTCCCCTGATCTACGCGTACCGCATGATCGCAACCAGCGTCACCGCGCTCAAGCCTGCGCCCCACCACTGCGGCAGGTCCGTGAGCCCGGCCCACGCGAGATTCACGTAGGCCGCGGCGAGCAGGCCGATGAACAGGCGATCGCCGCGTGTCGTCACGAGCGGCAGCAAGCCTTTCCTGGCGACTGTGGGCGAGCGCAGCTCCCACACCGTCATGCCGACGAGCAGCAGGCCGATGCACGCGAAGAACACCGCGACCGGCGGCGTCCACGCCATCCACTTGAGCCACGACATCACACTCTCCCCATCGCGAAACCCTTGGCGATGTAGTGACGGACGAAATAGATCACCAGCGCGCCGGGCACGATCGTCAGCACTCCCGCGGCGGCGAGCGTGCCCCAGTCCATGCCCGCCGCCGACACGGTCCGCGTCATGGTTGCGGCGATCGGCTTCGCGTCGACGGAGGTCAATGTGCGCGCGAGCAGCAACTCGACCCACGAGAACATGAAGCAGAAAAAAGCGGTCACGCCGATGCCCGCCTTGATCAGCGGCAGGAACAGCTTCAGGAAGAAGCGCGGGAACGAATAGCCGTCGATGTAGGCGGTCTCGTCGATCTCGCGCGGTACCGCCGACATGAACCCTTCGAGGATCCACACTGCGAGCGGCACGTTGAACACCATGTGCGCCAGCGCGACGGCGAGGTGCGTGTCCATCAATCCGATCGCGGTGTAAAGCTGAAAGAACGGCAACAGGAACACCGCAGGCGGCGTCATGCGGTTCGTCAGCAGCCAGAAGAACAGGTGCTTATCGCCGACGAAGCGGTAGCGCGAGAAGGCGTAGGCGGCGGGCAACGCCACCGACACCGAGATCACCATG
>DATBKP010000132.1:0-5689 GCA_036555785.1 Steroidobacteraceae bacterium | reverse complement strand
GCAGTGCTCGACCGGCTCGATCAGCTGCAGTGGCCGCGCGGCTACTCCTACGTGCCGGGCGGTGAGCTCGAAACGCGCACCGAAAGCTTCGGCGGCCTGCAGTCCGCGCTCATCATCGCCCTGCTCGGCATCGTCGCCATCCTCGTGCTCGAGTTCGGCAACTTCAAGAGTACCCTCATCGTGCTCACCGTCGTGCCCTTCGGCATCGCCGGCGGCATCCTGCTGCTCGGCCTCACCGGCAACACCATCTCCTTCACCGCCACCATCGGCTTCATCGCCCTCATCGGCATCGAGACCAAGAACTCCATCCTGCTGGTGGACTTCACCAACCGGCTGCGGGCCGAAGGCGTGCCGCTGGATGAGGCGATCGAGCGTGCCGGTGAAGTGCGCTTCCTGCCGATCCTGTTGACCAGTGCCACCGCGATCGGCGGCTTGCTGCCGCTGGCGCTGCAGAACTCCGCCATGTACTCCCCGCTCGCCTGGGTGATCATCGGCGGGCTGCTCTCCTCCACCCTCGTCGCCCGCATCGTCACCCCCGCCATCTACAAACTCATCCCGCCGGCGATCGAAACGGCAGCGCCCGATCAGCGCGGAATGATGGAGATCTGGCCGTCGCGCTCGAGAATCGCATGACGAATCTGCTCCATGTGCTCCAGTCCGCAATTCTCGCGCGCGGCGTCCAGCACGTCGTCCTCGTCGACCCGCGCTTTCTGCATGCGATCCTTGAGCGGCTTGCCGTCCGCGACGATCACCAGCGGAATGTCGTCGAGCACCCGGTCGAACCAGCGCGAGCGCTGCTTCAGCAGCGACATCAGCACGTTGATGCCGATCAGCGTCGACACCACGATCAGGCTGTTGATCATCGAGTTGTCCTCGCCGATCAGCGCCTGCTGGGTCGCTTCGCTGATGATCAGCAGCAGCACGAAATCGAAGCTAGTGATCTGCGCGAGCGTGCGCTTGCCGGTCAGACGCAGCAGCACCAACACGAACAGGTACACGAGCGTCGGGCGAATGACGGATTCCATGGTCCCTCCGTTTGCGATCAGGGGTAGGTGAGCTGGCGGATTTCGAGCGGCTTGCCGCCGTCGATCCGCACCACGGCGCGATGGCGCCACAGCCGTTGCGGATCGACATCGAATGAAATCGAAGCGCCGGTGCCAGCCGCGGTGAACTCGTATACCAGCCGCTGTCCCGACATGTGAACGCTCACCGGCTCGGGCGTGATGTGCTGGATGCGGAACGCTTCGAGGTACTCCGCGCCGATCTCGATGCGGCTGATGCCGCGGGCCGCGCCGGCGGTCGGAGTAAAGACGATCGCGCTGGGCGAGCCGTAGCGCAGGAAACGCTCGTACTCGACGTACCCCTCGGGACTGTCCGCGCGCGCATGACTCAGCAGACCGTTGCCGAACAGGCCGGCCGCTGCAGCCGCGAGGAAAGCGCCGACGATGACCCAGCCGATGCGCTGGATCCGCCATTCGGCCTGATGAAACTTCAGCTGTCGGTCGAGCTTTTCTTCGATCGGCTTCGGCCCCATGGGTACGTCCTCCACGTCGCGCGCAGGGTACACTGGCGCGCGCCAACCGGCGATCCGGAGACGAACGTGAAGATCGAAACGATAGCGGTGCGCGTGGGCCGCGACATCGAGCCGGCGACCGGCGAGGTCGCGCCGGCCGTGCACCTGAGCACGACCTACGAGCGCGACGTCGATGGCGAGTTCTCGCGCGGCTACGACTACATCCGCCCCGACAATCCGAGTCGCAGCGCGCTGGAGCAATGCATTGCCGCGCTCGAGGGCGGCGCAGAGGCGACCGCGTATGCATCCGGCTCCGGCGCATCGCTTGCTGTCTTCAGCGTGCTGAAGCCGGGCGATCACGTGCTGGCGCCGATCGAGTGCTATCACGGCACGGCCAAGCAGCTGCGTGACATAGTCGGCCCGATGGGCGTCAGCTACGCGTTCGTCGACATGACCAACAACGAAGTCGTGCGCAAGGCGCTCATCGACAAGACGCGATTGGTGTGGCTCGAGACGCCGTCGAACCCGATGCTCAACATCAGCGACGTCGAGACGATCGCGGAGCTGGCGCACGGCCGGGGCGCAATCGTCTGCGTCGACAACACGTTCGCGACACCGGTGTGGCAGAAGCCGTTCGATCTCGGCGCCGACCTGGTGATGCATTCGAGCACCAAGTACTTCGGCGGTCACAGCGACGTGATGGGCGGCGCCGTGGTCGCGCGCGATCGCGGCGGCTTGTCCGACCAGCTGCGCGACTACCAGTCGACTTCAGGCAACGTGCCCTCGCCGTTCGATTGCTGGCTCGTGCGCCGCAGCCTGACGACGCTTTCCTGCCGCGTGCACGCGCAGACGCAGAACGCGGCGCGGCTCGTGCAGTTCCTGCAGCACCGCCGCGGTGTCGAGCGCGTCCTCTATCCCGGGCTCGAATCGCATCCGGGGCACGAGCTCGCTCGCAAGCAGATGAGCGGGTTCGGCGCGATGCTGTCGTTCTGCGTGCGCGGCGGCCGCGACGAAGCATTCGCGGTCGCGGCCCGCACTAAATTGTTCACGCGCGCGACCAGCCTCGGCGGCGTGGAGTCGCTGATCGAGCATCGCAAGTCCGTCGAAGGCCCGCACTCGGTGACGCCGGAGAATCTGCTGCGCGTGTCGGTGGGGTTGGAAAACGCCGAGGATCTGATCGCGGATCTGGACGAAGCGCTGGGATGACTATTTCCGATCGCCCAACGCCAGCCGCAGCCCCAGGCCGATGAACACGCTGGCGGTGACCCAGCGGAAAATCCGCTCGACGTGGCCGCGCGCGCCAAGCCAGCGGCCGGCGGACGCGGCGAGGTACGCGACCGCGACGTTCACGATCGTGCCCGAGAGGTTGAACAGGCAGCCCAGCACGACGATCTGCAACGCCACCGAGCCGCGCGCCGGGTCCGCGAACTGCGGCAGGAACGCCAGGAAGAACAGCGCCACCTTCGGATTGAGGATGTTGGTGATGGCGCCCTGCCGGAACACCGCCCAGTCGCTCGCGCGATCCAGCGGCTTGCCGGCGGTCGGTCCGGCCTTGCCGCGCAACGCCTGCACGCCGAGCCAGATCAGGTAGGCGGCGCCGGCGAATCTCACGATCTCGTAGGCCAGCGGCAACGCGCGCAGCAGCGCTGCCAGTCCCGACGCGATCGCAACCATGTGGACGCAGGTGCCGGCTGCGATGCCGAGCGCCGAAATCACGCCGGCGCGGCGGCCCTGCGTCAGGCTGCGCGTCGACACGTAGAGCATGTCGGGGCCGGGCGCGAGATTCAGCGCCAGTGTCGCCGTCATGAACAGCACCAGCGATGCGAGATCAGGCATGGTCGCCGCCTCCCAGCGCGATCAGCGCATCTCCGCTCACGCGATGGACGGTCCACTGGCTCATCGGTACGGCGCCGAGGCTCTTGTAGAAGTCGATCGCGCGCACGTTCCAGTCCAGCACCGACCACTCCAGCCGGCCGCAGCCACGCTCGAGTGCGAGCCGGGCGAGATGCCGCAGCAGCGCCTCGCCGCAGCCCTGGCCGCGAAACTTCTGGCGCACATAAAGATCTTCGAGATAGATCCCGGGCTTCGCGAGGAAGGTCGAGAAGTTGGCAAAGAACAGCGCGAACCCGGCGACCTCGTCGCCGAGCCGCGCGATCACGACCTCGGCGCCCGGACGCCCGCCGAACAGCTGTTCGCGCAGTTGCTCCTCGGTTGCCTGCACCTCGTGCAGCAGCCGCTCGAACTCCGCGAGCTCACGGATCAGCTGCAGGATGATGGATACGTCGGCCGGCGTCGCCGGCTGGATCCGGATCGTCATGGGACTCCCCGCGAACGCGCTTCAGCAGCCGCGGATCATAGCTTGCATCGTTAAGCCAATGGATATACTTTTGCCGCCGTCGCGCGATTTTATGGCCATGCACTCAAAAATTACTGAACGATGACAGACGCGGCCACGAAGCTGCCGTTGAACGCGCTGCGCGCCTTCGAAGCCGTCGCCGCCCATCTCAGTTTCACCGGCGCCGCGCACTCGCTCAACGTCACGACCGCCGCCGTCAGCTCGCACATCAAGTCGCTCGAAGAATTTCTCGAAACCCCGCTGTTCGTGCGGCACAGCCGCTCGGTGCGACTCACGCCGCAGGGCGCGCGGCTGTTGCCGGGTATCCAGCGCGGCATGGGCGAGCTCACCCGAGCCGTCGAGCAGCTGCGGCAGGATCGCAGCAGCGGCCTGCTCAACATCAGCCTGCTCGGCTCGTTCCTGCAGAAGTGGCTGCTGCCGCGGCTCGGCGATTTCTACCAGAAGCATCCCGAGGTCGATCTGCGCTTCAATGCCAGCCGCGAGCTGGTCGACTTCATGCAGACCGACTTCCACGCGGCCGTTCGTTACGGCGCGGGCGACTGGCCGCAGCTGCAGGCGGAGAAGATGCTCGATGACTGGGTGTTCCCGGTCACGAGCCCGGCGCTGTTCGCGAAGCTGGGCAGCATCGATACGCTCGTCGACCTGAACAAGTACAAGCTGCTCCACAGTTCCAACGAGCCGTGGGCGGACTGGCTGCGGCGCGTCGGCGGCGACACGATGCGCGCCGAGCGCGGGCCGGTGCTCGACGATTCCGCGTCCGTGCTGACCTCGGCCGAACAGGGCCACGGCCTGGCGCTGGCGCGCTGGTCGCTGGTCGCCGGCGACCTGGCCTCGGGCCGCCTCGTGCGGCCCTCGACACAGAGTGTGCGCCAACGTAACTCCTACTACTTCGTGGCGCCGGCCCACCACTTCGAGCTGCCGAAGGTCATCCGTTTCCGCGACTGGCTGCGCCAGGTCTGCAATCAGTTCCCGCCGCCCGAGGGCGAGCGACTGGAACCTTGAGAAATGGGGACATTCCCCATTTCTCTATCGCTTGCCGTCAGGCCCCAGGGCGCGGCAGAAATGGGGAATGTCCCCATTTCTCGGCCTGAGCAGCGACCACCAGGCTGATCACGATCAGGAACACCGGATATTCCCAGCCGCCGTTCGGCGCGTTGAACACCCAGCCATTGCCGCCGTGCACCCAGGCTGCGCCGAGCAACACGGGCACGAGACCAAGCGCCACCCAGCGCGTGCGGATGCCCAGCACCAGCAGCACGCCGCCGACCGCTTCGAGTGCGAACACGACGTAAGCGAGGAAGGCCGGCAGACCGATGGACACGAAGTACTGCGCCGTGCCCGCGAGCGTGAACGTGAAGTACTTCAGCACGACGCTGTGCGCGATGAACATCAGGCCGAGCGAAATGCGCAGCACGGTATTGCCGGTGCGCTGCAGGTCGAAGTTGACCATGGTGATCTCCTCACTCGCCCCGGACGACCGGCAGGTTCGACTTTTCCCAGGCCTCGAAGCCGCCTTCCATCTCGAGCACCGGGATGCCGGCGGAAGCGAATTCGACTGCGGCCGCGGCCGCGAGCTTGCAGGTCTGGCTGTAACAGTAGATGACCGCAGTGCGGTCCTTCGTGAGGCCCGCGAGCGTGTGCCACTTGCCGTTCGGCAGGTTGATCGCGCCCGGGATGTGGCCGGCGCGGTAGTCGCTCGGGAGGCGCACGTCGACGATCGTGATCGGCTCGTTGCGCTTCATCTGGCCGTCCAGCTCGAACGGGCCGGTGACGAAGGCCAGCTTCTGCGCGAAGTAGTCGCGCGCCTGGCGGGTATCCTG
>DATBKP010000131.1:0-7670 GCA_036555785.1 Steroidobacteraceae bacterium | reverse complement strand
CGCCGCTGCAACTGCAGCGGCGCCGCCCCCCGAGCGGACTCTGCTGGCCGATCCGCCGCGCGCGATCGCGGACTTCCAGCTCACCGACCAGAACGGCAAGACGGTCAGGCTCGCCGACCTGCGCGGCGCGCCCGTGCTGGTGTTCTTCGGCTTCACGCACTGCGTGGACGTGTGCCCGGCGGAGCTGCATCAGCTGCGCGAGCTCGAGCGACAGCATCGCGCCGAGCTCGGCAAGACGCGCATCGTGATCATCAGCGTCGACGGCGAGCGCGACGGCCCCGAGGCGATGAAGACCTGGCTCACGCCGCTGTCGCCGAGCTTCATCGGGCTCACCGGCCGGCCGGCGAGCGTGCAGAACATCGCCGCGGGCTTCTCGGCCGCCTTCTACAAGGTGCCGGGGCAGAAGCCGGGCGAATACTCGATGCAGCACAACTCGCAGGTCTTCCTGCTCGATGCCCAGGGCCGGCTGCGTGCGACGTTCTTCAACGCGCCGCTCGCCACGATGGCTGAAGTGACCAAGACCGTCGCGGCCGAGGCCAAGAAGAAGAAGGCTTAAGCCTGTGCTCTGCCATGCGTCGTCCATCGTTTTCGATGGCCGCGCGCTCTCCTGGTTCGGACCGGAAGGCGCGACCTGGAGCGTGCCCGTTGACCGCTTGCGCGCGATCCGAGAGTTCGTAGCGGAGTCCGGCGACGTGCGCTGGCTGCTCGGTTTCGAAATCGACGGCGAGGACGCGTGGCTGCAAGCGCCGGCCAACGCCAACGGCACGAGCGCAGCGCTCGCCGCGCTCGGCAAGCAGCTCGGCGCGAGTCTGGATCTGCAATTGGAACGGGCACCGGGCGGCAGCAGCCGCGTGCTCTGGTCGCGCTAGCCGAACATGTCGAATTGATGGCTGTCGCCGATCACCTGCTCGAATTCCAGTCCCAGTGTTTCCAGCACCGGTTCCGCGACCGGCCGTACCTGCTTGACGACGTAGTGCTCGCGATCGAGCGGATGCTCGACGTTGTCGACCGGCTCGGGGCCCGCGGAGGTGATGACGTAGCTGACGAGCCGGCCGGATGATTGCGTCGACTTGCGGGCCGCCGCTACGTGCGGCGGCGTCGTGGCGGTGTAGTCGTCCGCATCCTTGCGCAGGTTCTTGCGATATACGAGCGCGTCGTCCAGCTCGCCGCTACGCACGCGCCTGACGATATCGGCCAGGTACACGTCGACCGCCTGATCGGTGAACAGGCGGTGATACAGCTCGCGCTGCACTTGCTTGGCGAGCGCGGTCCAGTCGCGGCGCACGACTTCCATGCCGACGAACTCGACCGCCTCCAGCGACGAGCCGTGTCGCAGGCCTGCATAGCGCTTGCTCGCACCGCGCGTGCTGTGACGCGCCCGTGGCAGGAACAACTTCAGATACAGCTTCTCGAACTTCAGCTCCAGCTTGCTCGGCACGCGCCAGCGCTCTTCGATGTACGCGGCCAGCTGCCTGGTAAGAGCGGCGGCCAACTCAGGTCCGCGCGTCGCCGCGTTTTCCGGGTCGTCCGCACCCGAGTGCACGAACAGGCTGTCGGTGTCGCCGTAGAGAACCACGAAGCCGGCCGCTTCGAACCAGGCTTTCGACCACAGCAGCATCTCCTTGCCCATGCCGGTGATCGCGTTCGCCAGCGCCGGGTTGTAGAAGCGGCACGCAGGTGTGCCGAGCACGCCGTAGAAGGAGTTCATGAGAATCTTGATCGCGTGCCCGGCCACGCCGTCGCCCGCGCGCTTGGCGGCTTCGCGGCGCGGGAACAGCTCGTCGAGCATCCGCGGCAGGATCGCGGGCGAGCGGCGAAAGGCGCCGCCCGGTGTCTCGATCAGCTGCGCTGCCTGTGCCGGCCCGGCCACGTACGAGAGCGGGTCGATGTTGAAGGTGCGGATCAGACTCGGGTACAGGCTCTTGAAGTCGAACACCCAGACGTTGCGATGCATGCCGGTCAGCGGCTCCAGCACGTGTCCGCCTTGCTGGGCTGCGTGCACGCGCGAATCGCTCGAGCGCACGCTCGGTGCGACGATCTTCAGCTGCTCCAGCTCGCTGAGGTACAGGAAATCGAAGGAGGCGATGCTGGCGGCGACCCGGTCCGGCGTCATCCCGGTCAGCTTGCTGCGCGCGAATGCCAGCTGCACGACGTTGAGCTTCTCCACGATCTGATACGCGAGCCGTGCGTCCGTGCGCGCGTATAGCGCGAAAGCAGGCAGGTCATGACGATAGTTGTGCACGATCTCGCCGATGCGATCGCGCACATCGCCGGTAACTGCCTTGCCTTCGCCGAGCACTTCGCGCGCCACGGCGTCGAGCGAATAATCGTCCATGCGGATGAAGGCGCCGCGCAGCAGGTCGATGCCGTCGAGTACGAGCCGCCCGGAGATCGAAGCCTGCCCGCTGCCGAAATAACCCTCCGGTTTGCGCAGCCGCATGGGCGTCGAGTCGCGCCCGAGATCCAACGGGTGACGCAGGCGGAAGGCGATCCGCTGCAGCACCGTGAGATCGAAGTCGATCGTGTTCCAGCCGGTGAGCACGTCGGCGTCGAACTCGCGAACCCGCGCACAGAAAGCGTCGAGCGCTGCGTACTCGTTCACGCAGCGCGTCGCCTTGTCCGGCATCGGCCGCTGACCGCTGTCGACGATCAATACCTCGTCCACGCCGGGCGCGTACATCGAGATCGCGAGCAGGCGCTCGCCCTTCGAATCCGTCTCGATGTCGAACGACAGGACGCGCGGTGCGACGATCACGTCGGCCGGCCGCAGCACCGGGTTGTCGAAGATCCACGTGACGCCTTTGCCTGCAGTGGCCGCGCCTTCGATCTCGCAACCGCCCTTGATGCCGCGCTCGATCAGGTAGCGCACGGCAAAGCGCACGTCCGCTTCGAACGTATCGATCCCCGCGGCATGCAGACGATCGCGCATCGCGGGCACGTCCGACGGCACTTCGACTTCGACCCGTGCGACCGGCTCGCCCGCGAATGTCCGGCTATCGATTGGCTGCGGCTGCGGGATGCGCAACGCATGTGCACGTTGCGCGTCGGCGGCCCGGACATAGAAGTGCGGCCGTTGACGATCGTCCCGCACCAGGAACGTGCCGCCGTCGTCGAGGCGGCCGTATATATGTATGACCGGCACGCGCTCGCCCTCCGGCCGGTTCGCGACCCGGTAACTGGCTTGCAGGATGAAACCGCGGACTTTCACCCGCGCATTTCAATACACCATGTTGATGGCGGCAACCGGCGTGACGCTCGCGCCGGTGTTGCGGCCGGCGGCGAACCAGCGTGCGCCGAAAATCACGCCGACACGGCTGGTCCAGTTGTACTCGAGAGCGGGCGCGACGCCGAAGCGCCAGGCCGACCCCGACTCCGCCTCGAACGGCGCGCCGTCCTGCTGGCCGCGAATGCGGGTGCTGGCGTCGTGCTGGTAGAAGACGTCGAGCGCCAGCACCCAGTTGCGCGTGACGCTGTACTCCCACGCGGAGTAGAGGCTGAACGTGTCGCCGGGATCTGCGTGGCCGCGAAATCCCTGGCTCGTGCCATAGACGCTGGTGTCGACCACGTCGACGCTGTCCGACATCGCATACGCGATGTTGAGGCGGGTGCGCAGAATGCGGCCGTTGGGCATCCAGAAGTAGTACTGGTTGTGCACGGCCAGTGAGGTCGTGTAGGCGCCGGCGCCGAGTCCATCGCTCGGTCTCGTGCCGAGGCGATCGTACTTGCCGGTGGGCAGTGTCTGCTGCAGCACCAGCGAGGAAGTGGGCGCGCGGCGGCCCTCGTGGAATTGCGAGAGCCGCCACTGCGCCTGCAGCGTCACGTCGCCGACTCCGACGCCGGAGCTGTCGGCGCCGTTGCTGACGTCGTTGAAGCCGAAGGTCGGAATCACGCCGGCGGTGAAGCCATCCGTCACTCCGTACAGCATGTAAGTGAGCGAGCCGAAGCTGTGGACGGTATCGGTGCTGCGATAGTTGCCGTTGCTGTCGTAGCGCCCGCGCGTGACGACGTCGTAGACGTAAGGCTCGATCAACGCATGTCCCCGCGGCAGCGTCGCGGCGCCGGCGGCGACGATCGGGCCCGTCCACCAGGCGTCGTCAAGAGACTGGCGGTCGACTGCGTTGCTCGTGGATTCTGCCGCCGCAATGCTGACACCTAGTGTCAGAGTAAGCGCGGCAGCGATGCGTGCGGGTGCGTGGAGCATGCGACGAGTCTGCGGAAGTTGCCGGTGGGCGTCGATAGCAATATTGGACAACCCGGCAGCATCGGGCACCCCGTTCCTTGCTGTGCCAATTGCTACTTCATCAGCACCAGCTCTTCCGCCATGGTCGGGTGGATCGCCATGCACTCGTCGAGCTGCGACTTGCGCAAACGCGCCTTCACGGCGACGGCCAGCACTTGCAGGATCTCCGGCGCATCGGGCCCGATCATGTGCGCGCCGACGATGCGGTCGTCGGTGTCGTCGACTACCAGCTTGAACAACGCGCGCTCGTTGCGATTCGCCAGCACGTTCTTCATCGGGCGGAAGTCGGAGGTGTAGACCTTCACGGAGCCGAGCTGCATGCGCGCCTGCGCCTCCGTGAATCCCACGCCGGCGAGCGGCGGATGACTGAACACGGCCGAAGGAATGCAGCCGTAGTCGACCTTGGCCGGAGTGTTGCCGAACACCGTTTCGGCGAACGCCTGGCCTTCGCGGATCGCGACCGGCGTGAGCTGCACGCGGTTGGTGACGTCACCGACCGCGTAGATCGACGGACAGGTCGAGCGGCTGTACTCGTCTACGCGCACCGCGCCAGTTGCTTCGAGCGCGACGCCCGCGCTTTCCAGCCCGAGGCCGTCCGTGTTCGGCACCCGGCCGATTGCGCACATGAAAGCCTCGCATTCCACGGAGGTGCCACCGCCCAGATGCACTACCAGCACGCCGTCCGTGCGCCGCTCGACGCGCTCCAGCGGTGAGTTGAACAGGAACTGGATGCCCTTGGACGTCGAGATCTGCAGCAGCCGGTCGCGTATCTGCGCGTCGTAGCCGCGCAGGATGCGGTCGGAGCGGTTGACCAGCGTCACCCTCGCGCCGAACTCGTTGAAGATGCCGGCGAACTCGTTCGCGATGTAGCCGCCGCCGGCGATCACGATGCGCGCCGGCAGACGCTCGAGATGGAATGCCTCGTTGGAGGTGATCGCGTGCTCGATGCCCGGGATCGCGGGCAGCTGCGGGCGTGCGCCGGTCGCGATCAGGATGACCTTGGCGCTGACCTCGCGCCCGTCGATGCGCGCACTGTTCGGTCCGGTGACGACGGCATGCCCGTTCAGGATTTCGACCTTGTGCGTTTCGAGCGTCTGTTGATACAGCCCGCTGAGGCGCGAGACTTCGGCGAGCACGTTGTCGCGCAACGTCGCCCAATCGAATTCCGCGCCGGCGAGCTGCCAGCCGAAGCGCCGCGCATCCTCCAGGTCTTCGGCGAAGTGCGCGCCGTAGACGAGCAGCTTCTTCGGCACGCAGCCGCGGATCACGCAGGTGCCGCCGATGCGATGCTCTTCGACGATTGCAACTGCAGCGCCGTGGCCGGCCGCAACGCGTGCGGCCCTGACTCCGCCGGAGCCGGCGCCGATTACCAGCAGGTCATAAGAAGATGGTGTAGGCATGGTCCGCCGACCATGCCGAAATGCTTACAGTCGGTCAACCGCGGGCGATCAAGCGCGACGGGGCGTGCTCAGGTCCTGATCGTCGGGCAGCCACGCGACTTTCTGCTCGGAGCGATGCTCCGCGCCGAAGATGTCGCGGTACAGCTCGGGCTTCCTCGCCTGACGGTAGCGATGCCCGCCGGCCTGCGCGAGCTTGCGATGCGCGCAGGTCGCGACGGCGATGTCATCGTCGAGCGTGCGGCATTCGGCGATGACGTCGCCGAACGGGTCGACGATCATCGAACAGCCATTCTTCAGCTGATCGTCGTCCATGCCGATGGCATTCGAGAACACGGCATAGATGCCGTTGTCGTAGGCTCGCGCCGGCAGCCACTTGAGCAGCCAGGCGCGACCCTTCAAGCCGTCGAACTCGGCGCGCAGCGCAGTGGGATCGAGCTCGCGATCGCGCCACAGCGCCGGATCGACGAAGCCGGCGCCGGGACGCGTCGAAGGCGTGCACATCGTCACGTGCGGCATGAAGATGACTTCGGCTCCGAGCAGCGCGGTCGCGCGCACGTTCTCGATCACGTTGTTGTCGTAGCAGATCAGGATGCCGCACTTCCAGCCGTGCAGCTCGAACACCACGTACTCGTTGCCCGGCCGGATGTGCGGATTGATGAACGGATGGAGCTTGCGGAATTGCGCCTTGAGGCCGTTCGCGTCGACGCAGACGTGCGCCTTGTACACTTCGCCGTCGGCGCCGCGTTCGAACAGGCCCGCGAGGATGGCGATGCGGCGGCGGCGCGCGATGTCGACGAGCGCCGCAATGCTCGGACCGGCCGGAATCGGCTCGGCGAGCTCCCACAACTGCTCGCGCGAAAGTCGCCGCGCAAAGCTGTAGCCGCTGATCGAGCACTCGTGAAATGCGACTACGGCCGCGCCGGACTGCGCGGCGCGCGCGGACAGCGCGTCGATCGCGGCCAGGTTGAACTGCTTGTCGCCGCTGCGGGCTTCGAATTGCGCGGTCGCGATGCGCAGGTCTTCGGGCATGGTCGTGCTCAGGGGTGGCTGCTGCGCCCGTCGATCCAGGTCTCGACGACGTCGAGCTTGCTGTCGAGCAACGCGAGATTGGCGCGCTGTCCCGGCGCGATGCGCCCGAGCTCGTGGCCGAGTCGCAGGAACTCCGCCGGGTAGCGGCTCGCCATGCGCAGGCTCTGCTCCAGCTCGACGCCGAGCATGGAGATCGCGTTGCGCACGGCGCTCGCCATGTCGATGTCGGAGCCCGCGAGCCGGCCGTGCTCATCCAGCAGCATGTTGTCGGAGACCGAGATCGGCCGGCCCTGCAGCTTGAACGACTTGCTCGGCGCGCCGACGCTGGGCATCGCGTCGGTCACCAGCATGAAGCGATCCGGCCGCTTGCTGCGCAAGGCGATGCGCAGCACGACCGGGTCGACGTGGTGACCATCGACGATGATGCCGCACCAGCTGTCGGCGTCGTCGAGCGCAGCGCCCACCGCGCCGGGCTCGCGACCGGTCAGCTGCGACATCGCGTTGAACAGGTGCGTGAAGCCGGTCAGGCCCTGCGACAGCGCGTCCTTGATCTCTTCGTAGGTGCCGTTGGTGTGGCCGGCCGAGACGATGACTCCGGCATCGGCGAGCTTGCGGATGATCTGCGGGCTGGTGCGCTCCGGCGCGAGCGTCACCAGTGTGCGGCCGCCGTTGAGCGCGGTCAGCAGGCCGAGCGCGTCCTCGTCGAGCCAGCGCAGCTTGGTCACATCGTGCACGCCCTTGCGCTCCTCGTTGAGGAACGGGCCTTCGATGTGGATGCCGAGCACGCCCGGCACGCCGATCTCCATCGCCGTCTGCACGGCGCGCACCGCTTTGACGACGACGTCGAGGTCGTCGCTGATGAGCGTCGGCAGGAAGCCGGTCGTGCCGTAGCGGCGATGGGCGCGGCCGATCTCGACGATCGAGTCGACGCTCGGATCGTCGTTGAACAGCACGCCGCCGCCGCCGTTGACCTGCGTGTCGATGAAGCCCGGGACCAGCCG
>DATBKP010000130.1:0-45058 GCA_036555785.1 Steroidobacteraceae bacterium | reverse complement strand
CGGCGACGGCTGGCACATCGTGCCGAAGGCCGGCCGCTCCAAGTGGAAGCTCACCAGCGAGAAGGGCTGGCTGCTGCACGACAACGACGTCGAGACCGACGAGCAGCGCGGTTACGAGTATTTCTGGGAGCTCGACTTCGGCAAGCGCGTCAACGACGTGATGTCGCTCGGTGCGAGCGTGCGCTCGGGCAGCTACGAGTTCGGCGACGCCGGCTCGGTCGCCTTCGTGATGACGTTCTCGTTCTAGTTCTAGTTCTTCTTGTGCCGCATGTCGCGGCCGCTGGCGATGAACACTACCTGCTCGGCGATGTTCTTGGCATGGTCGCCGATGCGCTCGAGACCTTTGAGCGCGAACACGGTGTCGATCGTCACGCCCAGGTAGCGCTGATCCTGCATCGCCAGGGTCAGCAGCTGGCGCAAAGCGGCCGCGAATTCCGCATCGAGCTCTGAGTCGCGCGCACGGACGCGCTCGGCCAGCTCGGAGTTCGACTCGTCGAGCGCCCGCACGGCATCGCGCAGCATGCCGGTCGTGAGCTCCGCCATGTGTTGCAGGTAACGCGCGACCGCACGCACCGGCCCTTGCGGCTCGCCGCCGGCCATGCGTCCGGCGAAGCGCGCAATTTTTTTCGATTCATCGCCCGCGCGCTCCAGCTCGACGGTGATGCGCGACACTGCAGTCGCCATCCGCAGATCGCCCGCTACCGGCTGATGTAGAGCGATGAGCTCGAACGCTTCGCGATCGACCGTGCGCTCCATGTCGTTGACCTGCGGCTCCCGCGCGAGCACCGTCTGCGCAAGATTCGCGTCGGCATCGAGCAACGCCCGCACCGCGGTCGAGACCTGATCGATCACCAACCCGCCCATGGCGACAGCGTGCAGGCGCAGCTGCGTCAAAGCGCCATCGAAGGCCTTCGAGGTGTGGCCTTCCACCGGATCTGCAAGCGACGCGTCCTGCACGGCTGCGGCGCCTCAGCCGTAACGACCCGTGATGTAGTCTTCCGTAGCCTTCTTAGCGGGGTTCGTGAAGATCTTGGCGGCCTCGTCGAACTCGATCAGCTCGCCGAGGTACATGAAGGCGGTGTAGTCGCTGACGCGCGCAGCCTGCTGCATGTTGTGCGTGACGATCAGCACCGTCACCTGGTCGCGCAGCGTCGAGATGAGCTCTTCGATCTTCGCGGTTGCGATCGGGTCGAGCGCGGAAGTAGGCTCGTCGAACAACAGGATCTCCGGCGTGGTCGCCAGCGCGCGTGCAATACACAGGCGCTGCATCTGACCGCCGGACAATGCCAGCGCCGAGTCCTGCAGCCGATCTTTCACTTCGTCCCACAGCGCCGAGCCGCGCAACGCCTTCTCGACTTCCTCCGCGAGCGTGGCGCGGTTGCGCGTGCCGCGCAGGCGCAGGCCGTACGCGACGTTCTCGAAGATCGACTTCGGGAACGGGTTCGGCTTCTGGAACACCATGCCGATGCGCATGCGCACTTCGATCGGATCGACGCCAGGGCCGACCAGGTTGAGATCGTCCGGATGCAGCGTGATGCTGCCCTCGTAGCGGGTATCCGGTTGCAGGTCGTGCATGCGGTTGAAGCAGCGCAGGAACGTGCTCTTGCCGCAGCCCGAAGGACCGATCAGCGCCGTGACCTGGCGCTCGGCGATCGGGATGGTCAGGTTCTTCAGCGCGCGATGCTGCCCGTAATAGAAGCTGAGATTGTCGACCGCCGCTTTCACGTTGAGCGTGCGCACCTTGCGGGTGTCATCCACTGCGATGGACACGCGCGGCGTCGAGGCGCCGGTCTGCTGAGCGGAGTTGTGCGCGTTACGCGCAGCGTCTTCGTTGGCCACGGCAGATTCCATGCAGCATCACCAATTGATTTTCTTGCGAAAGCGGTAACGAATCCAGATCGCGAGCGCGTTCATGACCAGGGTCATGCCCAGCAGGATGGCGCCCGCCGCGGCGGCGTTCGCCTGGAACGCCTGGTCCGGCCGCGAGACCCAGTTGAACATCTGGATCGGCATCGCCGTGAACGGATCCTTGAGCCAGTGGAACGAGATGAACGGAAACTCGCTCTGGATCGGCGACTGCGGCAGGAACGCAATGAAACTGAGGGCGCCGATCGTGATGATCGGCGCCGTCTCGCCGATCGCGCGCGACAGGCCGAGGATCATGCCGGTGAGGATGCCGCCGGTCGAATACGGCAGCACGTGGTCCTTGGTCACTTCCCAGCGCGTCGCGCCGAGCCCGTAAGCCGCCTCGCGGATCGCTTTCGGCACCGCGCGAATCGACTCGCGCGTCGCGACGATGACGATCGGCAGGATCAGCAGCGCGAGCGTGAGACCGGCCGCGACGATGCTCTGGCCGAGATCGAACTGGTACACGAACAGGCCGAGCGCCAGCAGGCCGTAGACGATCGACGGCACGCCCGCCAGGTTCGTCACGTTGATCTCGATGATCGCGGTGAACCAGTTCTTCGGCGCGTATTCCTCGAGGTAGATCGCGGCGGCGACGCCGACCGGCACGGCGCAGGTTGCCGTGACCAGCATGATCAGCGAAGTGCCGACCCACGCGGCGAGGATGCCGGCGCGCTCGGCATGGCGCGAGGCGAAGTTCGTGAAGAAGTCCAGCGTGAAGCGGTCGGCTCCGTCGCGCACCAGGTCGATGAACAGGATGGCGAGGATCGCGAGGCAGGCGATCATCACGATCAAGCCGACCAGCACGAACACCTGGTCGAGAAGCTTGCGCCGCGACAGGCCGCGCCGCAGGGCTGCATATTCCACGGAGGCGGCGTTGGCGCTCATCAGTACGCCTCGCGGAATTTACGCGTCAGCGCAAAACCGCCGATGTTGAACACCAGCGTCAGCAGCATCAGCACCAGGCCGGCGGCAAAGATGCTCTGGTAGCCGATGCTGCCGTGAGGCAGATCGCCCAGGCTCACCTGCACGATGTACGCCGTAATGGTCGCGGCGGGCTGGCGCGGGTCGAACGTGAGATTCGGCTGCATGCCGGCGGCGATCGCGACCACCATGGTTTCGCCGACGGCGCGCGAGATGCCGAGAATGAAAGCTGCGGCCAATCCGGAGAACGCGCCGGGCACCACGACGCGCAACGCAGTCTGCAGCCGCGTCGCGCCCATCGCGTACGAACCTTCGCGCATGTAGCGCGGCACGGCGCGCATCGCGTCTTCGCTCACCGAACTCACGTACGGCACGATCATCAGGCCGATCACCAGACCGGCGCTCAGCATGTTGAACCCGGGCAGTTCCGGCATGAACCACTGCAGGACCGGCGTGACCATGGTCAACGCGAAGTAGCCGTACACAACCGTCGGCACCGCGCCGAGCAGCTCGAGCACGGGCTTGACGCTCTCGCGCAGCTGATGCGGCGCGAACTCGCTCAGGTAGATCGCGATTGTCGTGCCGAGCGGAACGGCGACCAGCAATGCGACCATGGTCGTGGTCAGCGTGCCGGCAACCAGCGGCAGGATGCCGTAGTGCGCGTCGGCGAACAGCGGCGTCCACAGCGTGTCGGTGAGGAAGTCGACGATGCGAACGTGCTCGAAGAAGGCGCTCGACTCATACAGCAGGATCGCGACGATGGCGAGCGTGGTGAACACGGCGACCAGGCCGCTCGCGAGCAGCAGGACTTCCACGATGCGATCGCGCACCTTGCGGTAGCGCAGACCGCTGCGCGTGATGACTGATGTCGGTGTCGGCGAGGTCACTGCTTACCCTTCGACTCAACCTTGCATTCTTGATGACGCTTCCTGCGCACCGCCCCCATCGCGCTGCGCACTTTAATGGGCGGCGGCGGATCCGTCGACCGGCGATTGACGACTTGCCGCCAGCCTGCCGGCAACCAGCCAAAAAGGGGGAGTCTGGCGGGTCGGGCGGCAGCTGGCAGCGATTCGAGCGGGCGGCTTACAGCTTGCCCTCGCGCGCCAGCAGCGCGTCGATCGTGACGCCTACTTCGGGGACGCCGCCGAACACGGTGCCGAGCTTGCTGGAGTTGAAGTGCTGCAGGGCCAGCTTGTACGCCTGCGGCGGCAGCGGCACGTAGCCGACTTCCTTCACCAGGTCCGCGCCCTCGCCGAGGAAGAACGCGATGAACTCCTTCACTTCGGGGCGTTGCGCAGCCGTGTCACGCACGTAGATGAACAGCGGGCGCGACAGCGGCTGATACGAGCCGTCGTTGACGGCCTCGATGCTCGGGCCGACCGGCTGGCTCTTCGGATTGATGATCGGCACGGCCTTCATCTTGTCCTTGTGGCCGACGTAGTACGCGAAGCCGAAGTAGCCGAGCCCGTTCTTGTTGTTCTCCACGCCCTGCACCAGCACGTTGTCGTCCTCGCTCGCGGTGTAGTCGCCGCGGCTCGCCTTCGCCTTGCCGTTCACGGCCTCGGTGAAGTAGTCGAACGTGCCCGAATCGGCGCCCGGGCCGAACAGCATCAGCGGCTGCGCCGGCCATTCGGAGCGCACCTGGTTCCAGGTCTTGACGCGGCCCTGCGCGCCCGGCTCCCACATCTTCTTGAGGTCGGCCACCGTGAGCGACTTGACCCAGGTGTTCTGCGGATTCACCACGACGGTCAGCGCGTCGAACGCGATCGGCAGCTCCATGTACTTGATGCCGGCGGCGCGACACGCTTCCATCTCCTCCTTGAGGATCGGGCGCGAAGCGTCGGAAATATCGGTCTCGCCGCGGCAGAAGCGCTTGAAGCCGCCGCCGGTGCCGGCGATGCCGACCGTGACCCGCACTTTGCCGTGCTTGCTGATCTGGAATTCCTCGGCGACCGCCTCGGCGATCGGGAACACCGTGCTGGAACCGTCGAGCTTGATGACGCTCTGCGCCGCGGCGTACTGAGGCGCGACGGCTGCAGCAAGCCCGCTCAGCACGACTGCAGCGCCCAATTTGTGCCACAACTTCATGGATTTGACCTCGTTGTAGGATGTCTATCGGAAGCTCCGGCGCTTCCACCTGCGCGCAGTCTGACCAGCTTCGATGACATTCGTGTGACATCTCCGGTGCCGCTTGTCACACGCGCGTAACAAGCGCGGCTTGCCCGCGCGGAGGGCCTTCGCTATAAGACCGCGCTCCCAGGGAGACCACGACTTTGCCGACCGATGCCGACGCGACTCTCGCCCTCGCCCAGGACCTGATCCGGCGCCCTTCCGTCAGCCCCGAGGATCACGGGTGCCTGCAACTGATCGGCCAGCGCCTGGAGGCGCTCGGCTTTCGGGTCGAGCAGATGCCGTTCGGCCCGGTCGAGAACCTGTGGGCCCGTCACGGCAGCGCACGTCCGGTGCTGTGTTTCGCCGGTCATACGGATGTCGTGCCGACCGGGCCGCGCGAGGAGTGGCAAACCGACCCGTTCGAGCCGGTCGTTCGCGATGGCCTGCTCTATGGCCGCGGTGCCGCGGACATGAAGAGCGGCCTGGCCGCGATGGTCACCGCCGCAGAGCGTTTCATCGCCGCGCATCCGAACCACGCCGGCTCGCTGGCGTTCCTGCTGACGAGCGACGAGGAAGGCCCGTCGGTCGACGGCACGCGGCGTGTCGTCGAAGCATTGGAAACTCGCCGCGAGAAGATCGACTGGTGCGTGGTCGGCGAACCCAGCAGCACCGACGCGCTCGGCGACACGGTCAAGATCGGGCGCCGCGGCTCGCTGTCCGGCAAGCTAACGGTGCACGGCGTTCAGGGTCACATCGCCTATCCGCACCTCGCGGACAACCCGGTGCACGCGGTCGCGCCGGCGCTCGCTGAGCTCGCCTCCCGCGTCTGGGACAAGGGCAACGACTTCTTCCAGCCGAGCAGCTTTCAGGTCTCGAACATCGCTGCCGGCACCGGCGCGCCGAACGTCATTCCCGGCGAGCTGAAGGCGCGCTTCAACATCCGCTTCTCCACCGAGCAGACGGTCGAGAAGCTGCAGCAGACGGTCACCGAGATCCTCAATCGCCACAAAGTGAACTACACGCTGGAGTGGTTCGTGTCGGGGCTGCCGTTCTTCACGCCGCCCGGCGACCTGTCGGCCGCGGTCGATCGAGTAGTGCGAGAGCGCACCGGGCGCAAACCGGAGCTGTCGACGACCGGCGGCACTTCCGACGGCCGCTTCATTGCGCCGACCGGCGCGCAGGTGGTGGAGCTCGGCGTCATCAACGCGACGATTCACAAAGTGAACGAGCACGTGCGCGTCGCCGACATGAGCGCGCTGTCGACGATCTACGAGCAGGTGATGAAGGAGTTGTTGTTGTAGGTCGGGCTTCAGCCCGACTTCCTATAGTTCACGAACACCGCCCACGCGCCGAGCACGCTGAGCGAGATCGCCACCCACCACGGCATCGACAGACCCAGGAACGTCCAGTCGATCTTGCCGCACTCGCCCGAGCCGGTGAGCACCTTCGACACGACCTGCGTCACCGGCATGATCTCGAGCAGGTAATCGAGATCCGCGCCGCACGCCGCGACCGTGCCGGGCGGCTGCGCCTGGATCCAGATGTGACGCGCCGACACCAGCACGCCGCATAGCGCCGCCAACCCGATCAGCGCGCCGTACACGCGCGCACCCGTGACGCGCGGGTTATGCACGGTCGCGATCAGGAACAGGATTCCGGTCGCGATCGTCGCGATGCGCTGGAAGATACACAGCGGGCAAGGCGCGAGACCCAGACCGTACTGCGCATAAAGGGCATAGCCCATGAGACCCGCGCAGGCGAGAAAGCCCAGCGCGTTGCCGGAGCGGCGGCTGATCGCGGCGAGCATCTACTGTCTCGCCGTTTCGTTCGTCTGATTGCTCTGATTGCGCTGGGCGCGCGATTGCAGGTGTTTCTCGACCTCGTCGATCGAGAGGTGACGGATGTCCTTGCCGTGGACCATGTAGACCACGTACTCGCACACGTTCTTGGCATGGTCGCCGATGCGCTCCAGCGCGCGGGCGACCCACAACACGTCGAGCGCGCGGCGGATCGTGCGCGGATCCTCCATCATGAACGTGATGCACTGGCGCTGGATCGCTTCGTATTCCTCGTCGACCAGCCGGTCCTTCTTGGCGATCGCTACCGCACCTTCCGGATCGAGGCGCGCGAAGGCATCGAGCGCTTCGTGCACCATGTCACCGACCAGCCGGCCGAGATGCTTGATCTCGCGATAGCGGTCCGCAGGTCGCTCGACCGCGGCGAGCCGCGAGCCGATGTAGCCGATCTTTTCCGCCTCGTCGCCGATGCGCTCGAGATCCGTGATGGTCTTGATCACCGCGACGATCAATCGCAGATCCGAGGCCGCGGGCGAGCGCGTCGCGAGGATGCGGCTGCAGTCGTCGTCGATGGCGACTTCCATCGCGTTGACCTTCTGGTCGCCGCGCGCCACCTGCTCGCCGAGCCGGCTGTCGCCCTGCACGAGCGCGGTCACTGCCTGTTTGAGCTGCTCCTCGACGAAACCGCCCATCTGCAGCACGTTGGTACGCACGCGCTCCAGGTCGTCGTTGTAACGGCTCAGGATGTGATGCGACAGGTCCGACTTTTCCATGATGGGCTCGCTGCGACTGATGGGGGCTGTATACCCGCAGCCCCCACAGTGTGCAAGACGGCCTCCGCTCAGAACTTCACGTTGAAGTCCAGCTGCAGCCGGTCGTAGTCGACTTCGGTCTGGCTGAAGCTGTTGGCCCGCTCGACGTTGCGCTTATTGAGGAAATAAGTCGCATTGAGCACCCAATTGCGCACCGGCGCGTAGCCGAAGCGGAACACGAAGCCCTCGTTGTCCGAAACGCCGCCGGCGAAGTCGGAGTCGATCAGCTGCGCGAACAGCGCGTCCTTCTCCACCTTCTGATACAGCACGCCCGCTTCCCAGGTGCGTGCATTGCTGGCGCGCCCGAACAGGGTGCCGAACGACCACGCGGTGTCCTGGTCATTGGGAGTGCCGTTCGGCAGCACGCCGCTCGGATCCTGGTTCTGCGCCGCTTCCGCCCACACCTGGAACGGCAGAGTGCCGAGCACGCCGTCGTATTGGACCAGGGCGTCGAACACTTCGTAGTCGTTGAACAGCCCGATGTCCGGCGCGGTGCCGAACGTCGTATTGCCGTTGGCGTTGTTGTTGTAGAACGGCCCCGGGATCCTGCCCTGCGACGCGCTCAGGTCGTAGTAATGCAAGGCAGCGGTGAACGTCCCGGCGCCGACCGGCATTTTCACGCCGAACTGCGCGCCGTGCATCATCGGGTCCGAGGTGTTGGCGGTCTCCGCGCCCGAGACTTCGTTGAGCCAGAAGTTGTAAACGCTGCCGAACCAGATGCCGCTCGAGAACGTGAACGCCAGGCCTTCCGGCGTGATGTCGTTGTCCCAGAAGAGATTCTGCGCACCTTTGACGAACGGCAGCTTCATTTTGCCGCCGATCAGGTCGCCCCAGCTCGCGAACTTCCAGTCGAAATAGGCCAGGTCGAGCTCGACCGGCTTCTTGCTGAAGACGCCGCTGAGCGACTGGTTGCCGGAGCGCGGATCCTGCGCCTCGGCCGTGGTCAAGCCGATGCCGACGGTGAGGTTGTCGGTCGCCTTCGCCGTCACCGCGAGGCGTGCGCGAATGCGATCGCGATAGCGGTCCGCAGCCGTGACGCCAGCGCCGTTGGTCGCGCTGTCGTCGGAGATCGCCTCGTAGCGGTAGCGCATGTCGCCCGTGACTGTGACTTTGCTTGCCCAGTCCGTGCCCTTCACCGCAGCGACTGCGGCGCTGTTGGTTGCCGAATCCTTGCGCAGACCTTTCGCTTCGGCCTTGAGGTAGTCGCCCTCGGCCGTCAGCTTCTCGTTCTGCGTCTTCAGCGCCTGATTTTCCTGCTCCAGCTTGTCGACGCGCTGCATGAGTCCCTGAAGCTGTTCGCGAATCTGCGCCAGGTCGTCCGAGCTCGCAGCCTGAGCGCCGGCGGGCAGTGACAGGGCGGCGGCCACGGCGGCCGCGATCATCAGGTTCTTCACGGTAAGGTCTCCGTTTTGTCTGGTTGTCAGGCGTGACGAATGAAGCCAAGCCGCGCGCGCGAAATAATTTTTCGCGGGCGCTTGTTTGTCGGACAGACGTTATACGGACGACTTGTTACAGACAGATTGCAGTGCGGCCAGCGCGCACGGAAGGAATTGTGACGTTGCGATGACGACTCAACCGTCGGAGGCGAGCGCGCGGCTGAACTCGGCGGGCGGCGGCACGACGCGTGCAAGCGCGAAGTGACAAGTGAAAGTGCTGCCGCTGCCTTCGACGCTGTCGATCGTGAGCGAGGCCTCGTGCCGCTGCAGCGCGTGGCGCACGATCGCAAGGCCGAGACCCGAGCCGCCGAGGTCGCGCGAGCGGCCGGAGTCGACGCGATAGAAACGTTCGGTCAGGCGCGGAATGTGCTCCGGCGCAATGCCCACGCCGGTGTCGCTGACGCAGATGTGGCCGCCCTCCGCGTCCGTCCACCAGCGCAACTCGATCTCGCCTTGCGGCGGCGTGTACTTCACGGCGTTCGACAGCAGGTTGGAAACGATGGAATGCAGCTCGCTCTCGACTCCCTTGAGCCACGAGCCGCTGTCCAGCTTGAGCCGCACTTCGCGCGGGCGATGCTCGAGCGCAAGCGTCTCCTTGCGCAGCAGCGCCAGCATGCCCGGAATGTCGACCGGCTCGGCATCGAGCGGTCGCTCGCCGGATTCGAGCTTCGACAGCTCCAGCAGATCGCGAATGATGGTGCTCATGCGCTCGGCCTGGCGACGCATCTCCAGGATCGGCGCGCTCCAGGTCGGATCGAGCTTCTGGTCGTCGGCCAGCGCATCGAGATAACCGGTGATCACCGTGAGCGGCGAGCGCAGCTCGTGCGACGCGTTCGCGACGAAGTCGCGCCGCATCGATTGCAGCTGCTGCTCGCGGCTCACGTCGCGCACCATCAGCAGCTGGCGCTCGGCCATGCCGGTGCGCACGACATGAAAAGAGAACCAGCGATTGACGTCGCCGGCGTCCTGCACCACGACGCCGTCCGCCGGCACGCCGTCACGCAGGTATTCGACGAAATCCGGGTGCCGCACCAGGTTCTCGACACGGATGCCGAAGTCGCGCTTGCGTCGCAGCCCGAGCCACTCCGCCGCGCGACGATTGAACCAGAGAATCTCGTGCTCCGGGCCGAGCAGAACTGCGCCTTCCGGCATTGCCGTCGTGAGCCGGCGGAATTCACGCAGCAATGCGGTGACGCGCGCCCGGTGGAACTGCTTGCGGCGATAAATGCGGCTGACGATCGCGACGACTTCGCCCCACAAGCCGCTGACGTCGGGTGGATTCTCGATGCGCCGCCGGCGCAGCCAGTGCTCGAACCGCACCAGGTTCCAGAGCTGAATGCCGGCGTACAGCGCCAGCACGATCGCGAAAGCGAATGCGATGTGACCGGTCGCGAGCCCGACCAGGAACGCGACCAGCAGCGCCATGCCGAGCCGCGAAACGCTCTGCCAGCCCGCCGGAGACATCGCAGCGGGGAGCTTCACCGACTACTCCGCCCGCGTCGAGAAACGATACCCGGAGCCGCGCACCGTCTGGATGAATCGATCGTAGGCGAACGCCTCGAGCGCCTTGCGCAGTCGCCGGATGTGCACGTCGACAGTGCGTTCCTCGACATAGACGTTGCCGCCCCACACTCGGTCCAACAACTGGGCCCGACTGTACACCCGCTCCGCGTGCGTCATGAAGAAAGAGAGCAGCCGGTATTCTGTCGGGCCGAGCTGCACGGTGCGGTCGCCGACCATCACGCGATGACCGGCCGCGTCGAGCACGAGTCCGTCGGCTTCGATCAACTCCTCGCTGCCGCCGTGATTGGAGCGGCGCAGGACCGCGTTGATGCGCGCGAGCAGCTCGCGCGGCGAGAATGGCTTGGTGACGTAATCGTCGGCGCCGCCTTCCAGGCCCATCACCTTGTCCTGCTCCTCCGCGCGCGCGGTGAGCATGATGATCGGCACTTCCTGCGTTTCCTTGTCGCGTTTCAGCGCGCGGGTCAGCTCCAGCCCGCTCATGTCCGGCAGCATCCAGTCGATCAGCACCAGGTCGGGGCGGCGATCCGCGACGCTGGCGCGCGCGCTGCCGGCGTCGGGCGCTTCCCGTACTTCGAAGCCACTGCGCCGCAATCCGAATGCAATCATTTCACGGATCGGCCGCTCGTCTTCGACGATCAGGATCTGCTTGGCGGTCATCGTGACAGCAATTTAACAGCTGGGAGAGCCGCTTCATTACAGCAACGGATTATTACAGCCACATGAAGTCCCGGCGCCAGGGGCAGTGTCCATGTTACGGCGCCTTGACGGTTGCAACCTGGTCACGCAAATACACCGGCTGCGCCCGCTCCGGCGGCTCGCCGCGCCCGGCGCGCAGCTCCGCAACCCCCAACCTTGCAATTTCGCGCGCATGAGGCAGGGCAGCGCCGTGCACCGTCGCCGGAATGCGCCCGGCGGCGAGCTGCGGATACGCGCCGAAGCCGGTTCCGACAAAGAGGGTCGCATCACCCGGGTCGACCGCTGCCGGCCGGTCGACGCGCTCGGGCGCCGTCGGTCGCACCAGCCCCTCTGGCGTGGTCTCGAACCGGCACCAGTACACCTCGTTCATGCGCGCATCCATGCAGACGAGGATTCGCGCACCCGTGGCAGCGAAGGACTGAGCCACGGCCGCAAGATCCGAAACACCGACCGTCGCAAGCTGTGCGCCGTACGCGAGGCCTTGCGCGACGCCGACGGCGATTCTCACGCCTGTGAACGCACCAGGTCCGCGGCCATAGGCGAGACCGTCGAGCTGACGAAGCGTCAGTCCGCCCTCCTGCAGCACTTCGTCGACCATCGGTAATACGAGGTCGGCGTGGCCCCGAGCGGTTTCCCTTGCGCGCTCGATGAGGTGCTCATCGATGACGAGCGCGACGGAACACCGCTCGGTGGCTGTATCGATGGCGAGCAGCTTCATGGGGCAGCCCGGCGCGGCTCGGCCGCGATGCCCACCGCGGCGAGCTTCTCGAACAGGAACTCCTCGACGTCCTGGAGCCGCTCGGTGCGCGGCATCGGTGGCAGACTCTCGAGGAAGATCCGGCCGTAGGCGCGCGTGCGCAGGCGCTGATCGCACAGCATGACGACGCCGAAGTCGTTCGGATCGCGCATCAGCCGCCCGACCCCCTGCTTCAACGCAATTACCGCCTGCGGAATCTGCTCTTCGAAGAACGGACTCCCGCCGCGCTGCTCGATCGCGTCGAGCCGCGCTTTCAGCACCGGATCGTCCGGCGCCGCGAACGGCAGCTTGTCGATCACGACGACCGACAGCGCCGCACCCTTGACGTCGACTCCTTCCCAGAAGCTGCTGGTCCCGAGCAACACGGCGTTGCCGTACTCGCGAAACTTCGACAGCAGCGATTCACGCGGACCGTCGCCCTGCACGAGTACCGGAAACGGCAATGTCGCACCGAGCCGGCGCAGGAGAATCTCCGCAGCGTCGCGCAGCGCGCGGTGACTGGTAAACAGCAGGAAAGCGCGTCCGCCGGCCGCACGCAGCACTGGCAGCGCTGCATCGATCACCTGTTCGGTGTAGCGCGGCGATGACGGCGGATCGAGCCCGCGCGGCAGGTACAGCAATGTCTGTCGCTCGTAGCTGAAGGGGCTGCCGAACCGCACCGTCGTCGCCTCGCGCATGCCGAGCCGGCTCATGAAGTGATCGAAGCTGTCGCCGACGGCGAGCGTCGCCGACGTGCAGATCCACGCGCTCGTGTGTCCTTCGACGAGATTGCCGAGCTGTTCCGCCACGTCCACCGGGACGTAATGCAGCGATACGCCATAAGTCGTCGCTTGCGCCCAGCGCACGCTCGCCGATTCTTCAGGCTCCTGCGCGACGAGCAGCCGCAAGCGCGCAGACAGCTCGGCAGCGCGCCGGCGCAGCGCCGCGAGGCCGGAGTGATCCTTGGCTGCCTCCGACAGCGATACGACGAATTCGTCCAGCAACGCCTGCACCCGCTCGATCGATTCGATGACTGGCGCCGGCCAGTCTTTGAGCTCCGTGCGCTCGCGCGGGCCGCGCAGCGCGTCCTGCAGATCGTACAAGTGACGATCGAGCGTCTGCGCGAACGTTGCGGGTACTTCGTGACGCGCGCCGGTCAGGAGCAGCTCCGCGGCCACGTCGCGGGACAGCGATTGCAGCTGGCGGCTCGAAACCGCGAAGCCGAGAAAGTTAGCGGCGATCTCGGGCAGCTGATGCGCCTCGTCGATGACGATCGCATCCGCGCCCGGCAGCAGGTCGCCGAACCCCTCCTCCTTGAGCACGAGGTCCGCCATCAGCAGATGGTGATTGACGACGACGACATCGGCCGCCTGCGCTTCGCGCCGCGCCTGCACGACGTGGCAGCGATCGAACGAGGGGCACTCCGGGCCGAGGCAGTTCTCGCGCGTCGAGGTCACCCACGGCCACACCGGATCGGAATCGCTGAGCTGCGTGAGCTCCGCGATGTCGCCCTGTCGCGTCGTGCGCGACCACTCGCGCACTCTCGCGAGCCCTCGTGCGACTTCCCGGCGCAGTCCTCGCGCGGCCGCCTGCTGCTCGGCCAGCTCGAGTCGATGAATGCAGAGATAGTTCGCGCGGCCCTTCAGCAGGGCGACTCGAACCGGCCGCCCGATGGCGCGCGCCACTGTCGGCAGATCGCGGTGGAACAGCTGGTCCTGCAGATTGCGAGTGCCCGTGGAAACGATCACGCGGCGGCCGGACAGCAGCGCCGGCACCAGGTACGCGAAGGTCTTGCCGGTGCCGGTGCCCGCCTCGACGATCAGGCGGCCGTGCGCGCGCAACGCGATCGCGACCTGCTCGGCCATTGCGATCTGCTCCTCGCGCGTCGCGAAGCCGGGGATCGCCGTTGCCAGCGGTCCTTCGCTTCCGAACAGATCTGTGTAGTCGTGCATCGTGAGCTGTGTCTATTGGAACGTCGCACGAAAGCGCGCCAGCGCCGTCGCGCCCGGCGCGAGCGGATTGCGCAGCTGCCAGCGAATGTGCGTGTACTGCGCCGCTTGCGCCGGCTGCTTCGTGCCCTCGATGTCGATCATGAGCGCCTCGGGGGCGCCGAACGTGTGACCGCCGTCTATCGAGAACGAGACGGCCGCGCCCGGCCCGGCGGCGGAATCCGCTATGTACACGGTGTTCGCCGGAACGGGCTGTACGACAGCGACGTTACGCAGGGGCACGGTCGTCTGGTTGGTGATGCGCACGGTGTAGTAAACGACCTGGCCCTGCTCGAGCAGCCGCGCCGGCACGAAACGGTAGACCTCGCGGCCGGGCGTCTGGCTCACGTTCTCGCGCACTTCCGCGACCAACTCGGTCTGGATCTCGGTCGGCTCCTGGGCGCGCGCAGCGGTCAGGAAGAGTGCCGCGAAGGCGGTGGCGGCGGCGACGTAGAATCTTGGCAAATTCCTAGGCTTACGCAGGATAGCTCTTGAAATTCCACAGCGCAGCACTATTGCACCGTGCGGTTCCGGCGCGTGCCGACGTCTCCATGACAGTGCGGGACCGACCGGTATAATCCCGCGCCTGTTTTTGGCCGTTCGTGGAGGGTGCCGTCTAAATGAGCACGTCGAATGCGACGCTTCAAAGTTGGGTCGAGCAAGTCGCGCGATTGACCAAGCCTGATTCGATTCACTGGTGCACCGGGTCGGACGCCGAAAACTTGGACCTGATCGAAGCGATGCTTCGCAACGGCGATCTTAGCAAGCTCAACCCGGCCACCCACCCGAATTGTTACCTGCACCGCTCCAATCCTTCCGACGTCGCCCGCGTCGAGCATCTGACGTTCGTCTGCACGCGCAACCGCGACGACGCCGGCCCGAACAATCACTGGATGGATCCGGCCGAGGCGCACCGCAAGCTCGACGCTCTGTTCGACGGCGCGATGCGCGGCCGCACGATGTACGTGATCCCGTACTGCATGGGACCGATCGACTCGCCGTTCTCACGCTGCGGCGTCGAGATCACGGACAGCGCCTACGTCGTGGTCAACATGCGCATCATGACGCGCATGGGCACGCCGGCGCTGCGGCGGATCGAGCGTGACGGCACCTTCGTGAAGGGACTGCACTCGATCGGCGACCTCAACCCGGATCGCCGCTTCATCATGCATTTTCCCGAAGAGCTGACGATCAAGAGCGTCGGCTCCGGCTACGGCGGCAACGCGCTGCTCGGCAAGAAGTGCCACGCGCTGCGCATCGCGAGCTGGCAGGCGCGCGACGAGGGCTGGCTGGCCGAGCACATGCTGATCATGGGCGTGCAGAGCCCCGAGGGACGCACGCACTACATCGCCGGCGCGTTCCCGTCCGCCTGCGGCAAGACCAACCTGGCGATGCTGGTGCCGCCGGCCTCGATGCCGGGCTGGAAGATCTGGACGGTCGGCGACGACATCTGCTGGCTGCATCCCGGCGCCGACGGGCAGCTGCGCGCGATCAATCCCGAGGCCGGCTACTTCGGCGTCGTGCCGGGCACGAACCGCAAGACCAATCAGAACGCGTTCGAGATGATCCAGCGCGACACGATTTTCACCAACGTCGCGGTCACCGCCGACGATCAACCCTGGTGGGAGGGCTTGGACAGCGGCACGCCGGTGAAGGACTGGCAGGGCAAGCCATACACGCCCGGTAGCGGCCACGCCGCGCATCCGAATGCACGCTTCACCGTGTCGGCGAAGCAGAATCCGATCTACTCGACGCTCGCGGACGCGCCGGAGGGCGTGCCGATTTCTGCGATCCTGTTCGGCGGGCGCCGCCGCGAAGTAGCGCCGCTGGTCTACGAGGCGCGCAGCTGGTCGCACGGCGTATTGGTCGGCGCGGGCATGGCGTCGGAAACGACCGCCGCGGCCGTCGGCCAGATGGGCGTGGTCCGCCGCGACTCGATGGCGATGAAGCCGTTCTGCGGCTACAACTTCGGCGACTACTGGAAGCACTGGCTGTCGTTCGAGGGCCGCGCCGCGAAGCTGCCGCGCATCTTCCACGTCAACTGGTTCCGGCAGGACAAGAACGGCCGCTTCATGTGGCCGGGCTACGGCGAGAACCTGCGGGTCCTGCGCTGGATTACCGACCGCTGCGACGGCAGGGTCGAGGGACAGGACACGCCGATCGGCTTGGTGCCGCGCCGGCAGGACCTGAACGTCGCGGGGCTGAACATCGACGAGGCCACGCTCGATACGCTGCTCTCGGTGGACCCGGTGGCGTGGCGCCACGAAGTCGAATCCATCGGCAAGTACCTGGATGAGTTCCGCGAGCGCGTGCCGGCGAAATTGCGAGAGGAGCTGAGGGACGTCGCGAAGCGGCTGGGAAGCGGTTAGCTTCTACTCTTCACACACGTATTTGACCGTCAGGCTCGAGCCCGACTCCGGCACGCGGCCGAAGCCGATCAGGCCCTCGCCTTTCAGCTGCATGCTGTCGCGCCGGACGAACGCTTCCTCGCCCTCGCGCGTCGTCACGAACGTGCCGTTGGTGCTCTGGTCGATCAGCAGGAACTTGTTGCGGTTGAACTCGATGCGCGCGTGCAGCCGCGAGATGAGGTTGCCCTTGACGACGATGTCGTTCTCCTCGGCGCGACCGATCGCGATGTTGGTGCGGGTGTCGTCGACGACGATCTCCTCGCCCTGAAAGCGCACGCGCAGCCGGCGGGCGCGCTGTTTCTCGCGCGACGCGGCGTTGCCGAGGGCAATCGCCGGCAGCATGCTGGTGGCGTCTTCCTTCTGCCACAGCACCTCGAACAGCTCGTCCTCACTGGTTTTGCCCTTGAGCGTGGCGACGTCGATCTGGCGCACGGCGGACTGCCACTCGGGCGCCAGCCGCTCGACCATCGCGCTGGTGATCATGATCTGCCCCGCCTTGGCCTGGCTGGTCATGCGGTTGGCGGTATGGACGGCGGCGCCGAAGATGTCGCGGTTCTCGAGCACGACCGGGCCGAAGTGTCCGCCGATGCGGATCGCGATCGGCTGGCCCTCGACCTTGAGCTCGGAATGGATGCGGATGTCGTGCTGCATGCGGCTGCCCGCATTGAGCGCGTCGTTGGCCGTCGGGAACGTCGCCATGATCTCGTCGCCGATGGTCTTGATCACCGTTCCGTGGTTCTGCTCGGTCGCCGCTCGCATGATCTCGACGCAGGTCAGTACCATATCGCGGGCGCGCAGGTCGCCCATGACCTCGTAGATGCGCGTGCTGCCGACCACATCGGCGAACAGGATGGCGAGTTCTATGTCTTTTCCCATGACCTCTTCAGTCTCTCACCGCCGCAGGTCGGCGGCGCACTGCCGGGAGCGTTGGCATTATACATACAACGCGACATAACCTTGGTTACCCCCGGATAGCCCTCGAATTAAGGAGTTTCCGATGTCGATTGTGGTTCGCTGCGCGAAGGTGCCGACATTGGCCTTGTGTGCAGCCCTGGTGCCGGCGCTCGCCGCTGGCGCCGATTGGACTGAACAGCAGCTCGCCGCGGCGTCCGCACTGCGTGACCGGGCGCTGTCGGGCACGTCAGCTTACGAACACGTAACGTCGCTCGTGACGGAAGTCGGCCCGCGCTCCGCGGGCTCGAGCGGCGATGCCGCCGCCGTGCGCTGGGCCCTGAACAAGCTCGGGACCCTGGGTTTCTCGAACGTGCGCACGCAGGATGTACTGGTGCCCCACTGGGTGCGCGGACATGCCGAGGTCACGCTGGCGGGAGCCGTCCCGCAGCCGTTGGTCGCGGCCGCACTCGGCGGCAGCGTCGGAACATCCGAGGAAGGCATCGAAGCACCGGTGCTCGAAGTCGCTTCGCTCGATGCGCTGAAGGCGCTGCCCGCGGCGAGCGTTGGCGGCAAGATCGTGTTCATCAATCAACGCATGGAACGCGCCCGCGACGGCGCGGGCTACCGCGACACGGTGAAGATCCGCACCGACGGCCCGAGCGAAGCCGGTCAGCTCGGCGCAGTCGCCGTGCTGATCCGCTCGGTCGGCACTTCCGACGAGCGCCATGCTCACACCGGCACGACGCGCTATCGCGTCGATGCGCCGCGCATTCCGGCGCTGGCCCTGTCGAACCCGGATGCAGATCAGCTCGCGCGCTGGCTCAAACCCGGCAAACCGGTGCGATTGCGCGTGAAGTCCACTTCGCGCGATCTGCCGGCCGCCTGGTCAGCAAACGTCATCGGCGAGATCCCGGGCACCGACCGCGCCAACGAGATCGTGCTGCTCGGTGCGCATCTCGACTCTTGGGACCTGGGTCAGGGCGCGATCGACGATGGCGCCGGCGTCGCGATCGTCATGGAAGCCGCGCGGCTCATCGGCAGGCTCGAACGCAAACCGGCGCGCACCGTGCGCGTCGTACTGTTCGCCAACGAAGAGTTCGGCCTGTCCGGCGCCAACGAATATGCACGTCTGATCGGCGACGAAGCTGCACGCCACGTGATCGCGGCCGAAGCCGATTTGGGCAGCGGCGCAGTGTGGCGCGTGCAGTCACTGGTGGCGCCGGAAGCAGTGACGTCAATCGATACGATCCGCGAAGCTCTGAAGCCGCTCGCGCTCGAAGCTGGCGGCAACGACGCGCACGGCGGCTCGGATCTAGGTCCGCTGCGCGCCCTCGGCGTACCGCTCCTGGATCTGTCGCAGGACGCCACGAACTACTTCGACGTGCACCACACGGTGGACGACACGTTGCCGCGGGTCGATGCGAAGGCGCTGAATCAGGTCGTTGCCGCTTATGCAGTCGCCGCGTACCTCGCGGCGAGCAAGAGCGGCGACTTCGGCCGGCTGCCGCCCGAGAAGGAACAGCACTAGGTCTGCCGGCGCAACGGGCTCTTGCGATAGCCGTAGACGGCGTAGACGGCGAGTCCCAGCAGCGTCCAGCACACGAACATTATCTTCGTGCGCGTCGACAGCGACAGGAACAGGAATGCGCAACTGGCGAGAGCCAGCGGTCCGAGCACTCCAATCGCGGGCGTGCGGAACGGCCGCGGTCGCTGCGGATCGCGACGGCGCAGGATGATCACGCCCAGCGCCACGGTCATGAAGGCGAACAGCGTGCCGGTGTTGCTGATGTCGGCCAGCACGCCGACGGGAAACAGGCTGGCGAAAATCGTCACGCCGATTCCCGTGATCAGCGTTACGACGTAGGGCGTTTTGAACCTGGGATGAATCCGGCTCAACGACTCGTTGAACGGCAGCAGACCATCCCGAGCCATTGCGAAGAAAATGCGCGTCTGACCGAACAGCATCATCAGCACCACTGCAGGCATTGCCAGGAACGCCGCGAGACCGATGAACTGCGAGGCCGTTCGCCAGCCGAGCTGACTGATGACGTGCGCGAGCGGCTCGGGACTGCAGGCAAATGCCCGGGCGGTTGCCGGCGCAGCACACGCCGCAGCCAGTCCGGAGCTGCCCGGCTCGAATGCCGCGCCGCTGACCGGATCGACGACCGGCTGGGCGCCGATCGATCCGACCGCGCCGGCCGAGACCAGCAGATAGAACACGGTACAGATGATCAGACTGCCGATGACGGCAATCGGCAGGTTGCGTTGTGGGTTGCGGGTCTCCTCCGCCGCCGTGGACACCGTATCGAAGCCGATATAGGCGAAGAAGATCGAGGCTGCCGCGCCGGCGATGCCCATCCCGGATTCCTTCCCGAAGAATCCGTTGGGCGAGAAGGGCTCGAAGTTGCCCGCTCGAATCACCGGCAAAGTCAGCGCGACGAACAGCACCAGAGCCAGCACCTTGATCGCCGCAAGAGCCGCGTTGACCGTCGCGCTCTCGCGCGTGCCGATGACCAGCAGGCCCGTCATCAGCAAGCCGATCACCATGGCCGGCAGGTTGAACAGACCGCCGAGTGCCGGCCCGCGTGACAGCGCATCGGGAAAATCGATGCTGAGCGTTCGCTCCAGCAGCCCCACGAAATAGTTCGACCAGCCGACCGAGACTGCGCTCGCCGCCACCGCGTACTCGAGAATCAGCGCCCAGCCCACCATCCAGGCGATGAGCTCGCCGAGCACGACATATGAATAGGTATATGCAGAGCCCGAGAGCGGCACCATCGAAGCCAGCTCTGCGTAGCACAGCGCAGTGAAGGCGCAGGTGAACGCGGCAAGCACGAACGAGACCATCATGCCGGGGCCGGCCTTCTGCGCGGCCTCCGCCGACAACACGAAGATGCCGGTGCCGATGACGCTGCCGACACCGAGCATGATCAGCTGGAACGCGCCGAGCGAGCGCTTGAGCGGCTTGCTCTCGGCCGCGGCAAACAGGTCCGCCAGCGGCTTGATGCGCAGGTTCATCTCACCACTCGGCGGTCGGACCTGCCAGCTGCATGAACTGACTGCCGTCGTCCAGGCCCAGCGCGCCGAGATGCCGGGTCTCGATGACGACCGCGACGACTGCGCACATCGCCAACGCCACCATCCAGAGGCCGGCGCGCGACGCACGCGGCCGCGCAACGGCGCCGAATTTCGCTGCGGCAATCCTGTCCGCCGCGTCCAGCAGGCCGAGCTCGTCGAGCTCCGCCGCCACGAACTCGGGCGAGACGCGCTTCAGGTACTCCATGAGCACGGTGGCCGATGCGGGGTCCGACTCCCAGCGCGGCGATTCTGCAGACATAGCGTTTCTTTCCACGGTCAATGACCTCGCCTCGAACCCTGGGCCGCCGCAACTTCGTCCGCGTAGAGCTTGCGCACCGCGCGGTGCAGACGCTTCTTGCCGTTCTCCACCGCGCGCACGGGAAGATTCAGCTCGCGGGCGATTTCCAGGTTGGACATGTCTTCGTAGATTGCGAGCACCAGCATCCGCGCCAGCGTGGCGTCGATGCGCGCCAGGCGCGCGATCAAGCGCTCGATTTCCTGCTCCTGCTCTACACTCAACGCGGTGTGCGCTTGCAGGCTTTCGTCGGCGAACCGCTCCAGCAGATCGACGGCATCGTCGTCCTCGGGCAGCTGCGCGGCGATCTTCACCAGCCGCGCGGCCATCGAGCGGCACAAGGTGCTGGCGCGCGAGCGCACCACGCCGAAAATGAAGGCGTCGAAGGTGCAGGCCGTGGGATCCCAGGTCCGCGTGCCCTCCAGCGCAAGATCGATCGCGCCGGTCACGATCTCGTACGCGTGATGATCGAGGCTGCCACTGCGCAGCAGCCGCGCCGCATACAGCACTAGGCGGCGAGTGAGGTCCTGAAATTGCGCGCGCGTGAGGCTCGAAATGTGCGCGCGGACCCGCTCGGCGCTTTCCCGCTGCTGCTCGTTTTCGTCTCCGCGACGCAGATGGCACCCCTGCGGACGATCAGAATGGGTCGTCTACCCGATTATGCGGACGGCAAGGCCCGGTTTTGCCGCGGGCAGCGAAATTCACTCCTGGGACAACTTGCGCAAGCGCGCCTTCAGCGCTTCGTCCTGGGTGAAGTCGAGGGGCGTCATCCCGCGTTGATCGCGGACGTCCAGTCGGGCGCCATGTGCCACGAGCAGCTCGGCAATCTCACTGTAGCGCGTCAGCTGAAACGATTGGTACGACTCCAGTGCCCTCATGAGAGGAGTCTGGTCGAAGCGATTGGCGAGATTGGGATCGGCACCATGTTCCAGCAGTACTTTCACCAACTCGGGGTGGAGCGCGAACATGAGAGGTGTGTTGCCGTTCAGCGTCCGGACATTTACGTTGGCTCCGTAGCGAATGGCGGCGAGAGCCTGCGCCACAGTAGGTTCCGAGTGCAAGGCGGTCTTTCCATGGTCGCTGCACTCATCACACAGGATGCCCTGGTTCACTCGCGCACCGTGCTCGAGCAGCAGGTCGAACATCTCCGGGTTTGCCGATCCCGCGACGCGCACCAGCGGCGGGTAACCCCACATATCGGGTCGGTTGGCATCGGCGCCGGCTTCGAGCAGTGCCTTCAACACAGCCGTTGCTCGCGGCTGCGGCGTTTGCGTGCGAACGGCGACCCGTTCGAGTGCGGTTCTGCCGTAGAAACCAACCGTGTCGGGTTTCGCGCCCAGGGCTGCCAGCTCGCTCACCATGTCGGCGGAGCCTGCGAGTGCCGCAGAGATGATGGGCGGCTCGCCTGTATCAATCAGGCGGTTGAGATCGAAGCCACCGCTTGCCGCTCGACGCAGCGCCTCACGATCGTTGCTGCTGATCGCCGCGAGAATTGCCCGCTCCCGGCTGTCATCGATGGGCAGGTTGCAGGCTGGCTCCACGTCTTGCAGATAGCGCAGCTTCGCCGAAGGCGGAGGGCTTGGGCTGAATGCGGACATCTGCGTGTTGAACAGCTCGTCGCAGATCTCCTGCGCCTTTTTTTTCTGCTCCGGGAAACGAGCCAGAGCATTGGCATCGCGGAACAGGGCTCGATAGACCGGCACCAGGGCCGCGCGCTGCTCCACAGGCGCAGTGAAACAGGAGATCGCACTCGCAGTCTTCACGAGCTCAGCGATGCGCCGGATCGCCGGATCCAGGGCGGAGAACCGGGGAGCGAAACTAGTGCGGACCAGCGGCGGCAGCGCCGTTGGCCCGACCAGGCGCAGTTCGGGCGCATGACCTTCGCGATATACCGTGAGCTGGTAGTCGTCGAGCGAGTGAAACCAGGACCAGAACGCGTACTTGCCCTGCTCGTCCGTCCGGACGACTTTCACTTCCTCGCACAACGTCGTGCAATGCGCCAGGCCGCGGCATTCGCTGCGCGTGGCTACAACCCAGGCTCCTGCCACCGGTCGATTGTTCTGATCGTTGACCTGCCCGTGTGCGGCGAATGCAGCTGTCGATACCCACGGTGCGAGCAATGCGGCCACCGCGCAGGAGCTTCTGCGCGCTGTTGAGCCCCGGAGTGTCATGCCGCGGCGCGCACGATTCGCAGAGCGTCGGTGAGCAGCTCGGCGCCCGCATCAGGTGACGACGCGCGCTCCGACAGGAATCTGCGCCAGGAGCGCACGCGCGGCAGACCAGCGTACAAACCCTGCGCATGCCGCACCATCGAGCGCAGACGATGGCCTTCTGTGAGCCGATCCTGCACATACGGAACATAGCGCTCGATGATTTCCTCGCGCGAAGGCAGCGCCCACGCCGGATCGACGACAGCCTGGTGCAGCAGCGCCAGCAGGTACGGATTCGAATACGCCTCGCGGCCGATCATCACACCGTCGAACAACCGCAGATGGTCGAGCGCGTCTTCGAGCGTACGCACGCCGCCGTTGACGACGAACTTCAGCGCGGGGAAATCGGCGCGCAGCTGGCGGACCATGTCGTATTGCAGTGGTGGAATCTCGCGATTCTCTTTCGGGCTCAGTCCGTTCAGCACAGCCTGACGCGCGTGCACGACGAACACGGTGCAGCCGGTGCTCGCAACGGCTTCGACGAACTGCACGAGAAACTCATAGGAGTCCGTAGCAGTGTGCGGCATCGGATCGATGCCGATGCGGCATTTGACCGTGACTGGGATCTGCACAGCGCCGCGCATTGCCGCGACGCACTCGGCGACGAGCGAGGGCTCGCCCATCAGACACGCACCGAATCGGCCGCTCTGCACGCGATCGCTCGGGCAGCCGCAGTTGAGATTGACCTCGTCGTAGCCGAACTCCGCGCCGGCGCGCGCCGCCTGCGCCAGCTCATCCGGACTGCTACCGCCGAGCTGGAGTGCGACCGGATGCTCGGCCGGATGGAATTCAAGCAGCCGCGCAGCATTGCCGCGGACGATCGCGGCCGCGGTGATCATTTCGGTGTAGAGCAGCGCGCTCGGGCTCAGCAGCCGCAGGAAGTAGCGGCAATGCCGGTCCGTGTAATCCATCATGGGGGCGACGCTGACGCGTCGATCTAAGCCATTCATCTGGCTATTATTTTCGAGGTGTGTCGGCAGTGTCTAGACTGCACGCATCGGCATTGCCGCCGAAAGCACGAGTGCCCTGACCCGTTGGATTTGCTGTGATTTCGCCCCGCGCTATCACCGTTTCTGATCCTGAGCGCATGCGATCCTTGAGGGCAGCTGGTACAAAATTGGTACAAGAAGCGTGTGTACCAGCCACGCCGACTGATGAGACCGTGCGTAGCGTCCGCGCAGTAAGACTTTCGCCCTGCACCTTCGCGCGACGCTCCCGTCCGTCGATGCAAAACCATCGACCAACGCTTGAAAGCGAGACGCCCACGCATTTCCCTACCATCAAGACAATACACCAAGCAGCGCTAGCAACACGGGCCTCAGCCTGTATCGATCTTGAGCAGCGCGCGCGACAACCGACAGCCCAATGAAAAAGAAGCCACGATACCTGCGTACCGACGAACGCCTGGATACTGAGGGATCACTCCGCAAGGCCGCGAAGACGGTAACTCTGGTGGAGTCCGATCCCGCGGAATGGAAATGGCTTTTGATCGCAGTGCACTCTGCTACTCAGGGAATGTTCGTCCTGGCACTCTCGCTCGGTAACGATCTCCTGACGCTCAAAGCAAAACACGCCGCGAAATGGCTGGAAGCCTACAGATCCGGCCAGCCTCACACAGGCAAACTCGATCTCGATTACTTTGAAGAACTCTATAGGAAGGCGAAAGAACACTCGAAGTTCGCTGCCAGCGAATTTCACGACAACGCAATCAAGCGATTGAACGAGCTGCGCAACGGCTTCATTCACTTCCACGCGCAGGGCTGGTCAATCGAACTTGCCGGGCTCCCGACTATTTGCCTATATAACCTTGAGATCGTGGAGCACTTGGGTTGGAGGTTCGGCGGAATTTACTGGCACACAGATGCGCAGTCGAAACGTGCGAGGCGATATCTGCGGCAGCTGACTCGAGAGCTGAAGCGGCTGCATGACGACTACAACGCGGGGTGAAGGCGCAAGCCTTGGTCGGTAGTCGAGAACCGAAGCGCACTGACATGGCCGACAAGCAATACTTGTTCGATCAGGGTGAGGCGGCCGCCAACATGCTTTGGGGATTGGCCGGCCAATATGTATGTCCCCTGTGCCAAGCAAGGTTCCAACGCCAGGCACTTGAGAATGAAGAACTCACACTAGAGCACGTGCCTCCAGCAGCGATCGGTGGTACGGCAATCATCCTGACTTGCAAGCGCTGCAACAACACGGCAGGCCACACCATCGATGCAGCGGCAGCCTCGCGCGAGGCCTTGCAAGACTTCCAGCGAATGATGCTGAAGGCAGAGGTTGGCGCAAAGGCACGTGCCACTATCACGTGGGGAAACGAACGTCTGACCGTGGATGTCGAGGTCGAGCAAGACGGAACAACTGGACTCAAGGTCTTGGGGAAGCTGAATAACCCTGCCAAGGTCCAGGCAGCGATGGAGTTCATGAAGCGCTTGGCTGCCGAGGGACGAACCGATGGCTACACGTTTCAAGTCACCTCGTTTCAGAGGTTCAACCCAAGACTAGCCCGCGCCAGCGACTTGCGTTCGGCATTTCTGCTGTGCGTTGCCAAGTTCGGGTACAGCTACGGCTTTAATACGGCACTCAAAGACGTGCTGAGGCAGGTCACTCATCCGAACGATCCCATCATCGACAGGTGGTGGTTCGATAATCATGCGGATGCTCAGCAGAACACGCTTGCGGTAGCCGAGCAGGATGGAATCGTAGTAGTGACTTTCGCTGGTCTTCTGACCTTTCTCCCTTGGCCGACTCATACGATTGAACATTGCCGCGGCCTGATGACGGCAATGTCCGAGAAGAGGCCAGTGATCTTCTCCAACGCTGTAAAGGTGCCTTGGCCGACGTCTTTCGAGGCGATGTACGATCACGCTCGAACGAGTCGGCTCGCGCCGGCCGCCGCGCAAGACACAAGAACTTGACCGTTAATCCTGGACGTTGGACGCTCATCCTTCCTTTACATGGGAACATGGAGTGAACGAGCCGAAGCGTCATCACTGGTGGCCGGAGTGTCAGTCCAAGTACTGGGCTGATGCGTCCGGCTTGCTGTACGCGACACGTAGCGACGGTACGAACTTCCGATCTTCGCCAGAGAACATCGGTGTCGAGGGTCAGTTGTACACCCGATTCGGCCCAGATGGATCCAGAGATGTGGCTATCGAAACTTGGTTCGGCCGAGAGGTCGAGGATCCCTTTGCGTCGATCTTCGATGGACTCATTGCGCTCGACAACATTCAGCGCACACCCTTCAGACCAGACCCTCATAAGCGGCAAGTAGTCGAGAATCTTGGCTACGTGACACAGGACTATCGTGAGCACACGTCGATCACTGCCAAGGAGCGGAAAATCGTTGCCGACTATGTGGCGGCGCTAGTCGTCAGAAATCCGTTTTACCTTGAGCGGATCCTAAAGTTTCACCAAGAGAACAACCAAGCACCCGACAAGAACACCGGCAAGACAATCACATTGGAGAATATGTTGTACGTCTTTGGAATCTACCGGGACGTGATCTTACGGTCGGACTTCATGCTGGTCGTTCGGGAGGACTCCCATGAATTTCTGTTCTCCGATTCGGGTATCACGGTAACAGAGCCCTGGCGCGCGGAGCCGATTCCGTTTGATATTCACTTTCCTCTGACTCCAAGTATTGCGCTGAACGTGCTACCAGGTCCACCTGCCGTTCGCTGGTCCTCGGAGAATATTGAGATCATGCGGGCACGCAACGCCGGCATAGATCGAAGCAATCGGCTTGCGCTTGGATCAGCGCGGCGGTTTGTCTTCTCGCACAGCCCCGTTCCTGGCGACTACATTGAAAAGTACTTCGGTAAACCTGCCCCTTCACCGTACGGCTACCGCTTCGTGGATGGAAAGATGGAGTTCAAGTACGACGCATCTCGCGACATCTAGACCAGAATGAGCATTGAAGTGTTGGACTATGGTCAGTCATTGGTCGATCCTCGCCAAGTCCGATCCATATACCTTTGCATCTCTTCCTGAACTTCGGTGAAGAATTGATCCAGCGTTCCGGCGAAGGCAGCCACAAATTCTTTATGCAAAGCGACTGCGTTTCCTGGCTTCCCACTTAGATGGGGATGCGAGGTCACGAACTGATTGAGCCTATCGTTTGATTCGACCGGAAGAACAGATCCCGCACGAACGATGACGTTGCGCAGAAGATTGGCGCCTCGCAGATCAAGGACAACGGCCGGAATTCTGGAGAATTCGAACTCGGGGACAAGTTTGAGAAACAGGAAAGCACGTTCCACGCCCCTCCCTTGCAGATCTCTGAGTCGTATGCGGCTCTTGATCTCGTCGCCTATCCATTCGCATAGCTTAGTGAGGAAATGTTCGAAGTAGTTGTAGACCGTCAAGAACATGGCTTCGCGGTGTAACAACGGAAACACGTCCTGATACTTGTGAATATCCCACGCGTAGTCTTCGGCGATGTCCTGGTGCTCGCTTTCATGCGCGCCCTTAAGGCTCGCCCTAATCGTGTCTCCGATCTGCTCATCCTTCTGAGCAAGCATGCTCTCGATCTCGCGCGATAGATCCAAATAGTTCGAAAGTCCGCTCTTGATCCAATGAATCTCACTGAGAAGCTCAAAGCGGAAGGCACGTTCTCTATCGGGTTCCATTTGCTCTCCCGCATCACATGATCGGCGACCAATTGAGTAAGTGTCAGGTGTGCCAAGATCGCTGCTGCCGCTCAAGCGGCAACATACACGACCCTGTTTCCGTCCCAACCGTGCGTGCCAGCTGTGAATGTCCATTCTTCACCCCGCTCAACAGCGCCTAGCGGCCACGCGATGCTTGATGTCAGATTCGGAAACAGCGTCATGTCGTCACCGAGACGGTTCGGTAGATTTACCGCGTCCGCGCGTGACCCGATAACTGCAGAAATGTGGGGCAAACTCGAATCGATGAAGGGCTGTACACCCACCGGTGCGCCGGTCTTTTTCTTTGCCACATGCGTTAGCTGATTGTGATGGCTGCGCACGACGGTACCGGTGTCTCGATCAAGCGTGAGCACGAGATCTCCGACGCCGTAGAACGAGCGCATCATCAGGTCACCCATATCTGCCCATAGACCGTGCACGGCATGTACGTTGATTGCGATTGCGAGTACATCAGTCGGGGCGACGATGCCCGCTTGAAGGTAGCTGCGATAGACGGCTTCTTTGATCGACAGTGCGTTCCGAATCCGCAGCACCATCTGCTCAGTAGGTCGGCTTGTCACGATTGGAGGTTGACCTGCTTGCGCATATTGCGGCGCTGGAACTGAATCTGGTAGACCGGTCGCTCCGGGCGTCGCGCACGTCGCTTCGATCCACACGCGCGTTCCGCTTGCTGTTGTGATCAGCACATCTGGCCCCGGTTTCGGGCACGTTGCATTCAAGCCCGCGCGCAGCAGCGCAACTGTCAGGTACATCTCGAACCATCGCTCATGGAGATGCAGCGGAAACTCCGCGACGAAGTTTGCATCCGCATGCGGTTGGAAATCGTGCCAGAGATTGTCGCAGTGCTGGCGCCCCGCAAGCTGCCAACCCTCTGTCGCATTGCGCAGATTCGTGTACGCCGCACAGGCGTTTGCAGGTGCCGTTGCGAACAGCGTCATAGCTACGTCTCCGGATCTGACATTGAGGCACTGGGTGCAGGATTGGACATCAGCGTGAACCTGTCTCGGTCCCCGCTCGCGGCAGCTTGCAGCACAACACCGAACTCATCGAGCGCTTGACGTTCACTTGCGCTGACCGATGGCACAGGCGTCAGCGCGTACTGCTGGCAGTACATGTAACTGCTCCGCGGTTCTACCTGCTCGACCATCATGCTCACTCGTGTAAGCAGCCCGATAGTCTTCGCCTTGGCGTCTCGAAGCATCTGTGCGTTGTCGTCGATGAAGTCTTCGAGTACGCCAACCAGGGCATCGCGAATGGCTGCTTGATCAGCGAGCCGCGGTATCGTGAAGTCTGGATTCAAAGCTCGCGAGATATCCAGCGCAACGATCCCTCGCGCACCGACCTTCTTGGCGGGCTTTAGATCCTTCTCGGCATTTCGGAAGTTACGGCCGATCGCTTGCTCGTCCGAACTCCAGACCCGCTTGCATTGGATTGCGAGCTGCATATTTGAGGCCAGGGCGCCGACATCGGCGTAGTGCGGAAAGAGAGGCTTGCTGCCGCCAGACACCAGACGCTCCGCCACCAGCAGCTCAAAAGCAAAATTGCGCGCAGCGTTAGAGGAGGACGTCGCTTTCTCGGCTGTGTATGAAATCGGCCCATCGGAAATTCGACGGATCCGATCTGCAATTGCTGCGTCGAACTCGCCGCCGCCCAGTGCCCGATGAATCGAGACGATCTCGTGCGCCTCGTAGAGCGTGGTCGCCATCTCCGGGTTGCGTCCCTCTAGCGGCGAGAAATTCTGTGCGCTGACGGCGTTCACCAAGTCGCGGATACTCGCGACATACCGGCCGACTCGACTGTGCTGCACGTTCGCGCCGCACGCCTCAAGCCACCCGACCGCTGCGTTCAATGCCTCCTGCAGCTGTGCGAACGTCCCTGACGCGAAGTATCCAGGCATACAGCGTGAAGTTTCGCGCAAAAAAGCCCCGCCAGCGAGGCCGAAGCTTGAGATGTAAATGAGGCGACGCTCAGCGGGTCGTCGCTTCGACCGCTGTGACCTGCGTCGTTGACAATGTCGCTGACGACTTGGACCGCGTGCATAACGCGCAGCTCATCGGGAGGAGCGCTCTGGCTATCGAGCGCTGGTTGACAGCGGTTGATCACAGCGTCGGCGCTGAGCAAACAGCCGGCGCCGCACTTCTACATACTTGCTGGATGGATGCCCACATGCGGCGCGGGCCTGTAGATCGGTTCCTAGCCATTCCGCGCATCCGGGTGCTCGTCGGTGGTCGGGCCCGGCCGATGCTGACCCGGTTCGCGCCGCCCGGATGCAGTCCCTCACCTTGATGGCGGCCTCGGCGAAGTTGCAGCAGTCTGCCGTCGCACGCTGTCGCTCGGCGTTGCACGTTGTCGCGCTTTGCTCTGGAACCCTCCTCAAAATTGCAAGCCCGCTTGGGCAGAACCACGGACGATTCCGAATTGGATCGTCGAGCAACTCACCCGAGGTCGCTCAGCACTCAGGCAGATAGCGAAAACGTCACCTGATGAACCGCGAGTTGGCTCAATGAAGACTCGTGTCAGCTGTGACAACGTTGGTACACACCATTTTTCTGGTGCCTAAGTCGTTGACGCCTCAGCTGAAGCTGCGATCGTCCGTGTAGTCCATCATGGGAGCGACAGAGACGCGGCGATCCATTGCAACGCCGGAATTTTCGCTTGCGATGCCTATTTTTTCAGGGCTTGTCATGCGAGGCGTTTCTGCGGGATTTCTGCGAATTCCGCGGAGTTTATGATTTGCCGAGGGGACAAGAAAACCGTGCCTGCGAGAGACGAGACTACCATGCCAGCGATCAAAGCTCGAAAGCAGGCCGACGGATCGACCCGCTACACGGCAGTGGTTCGCATCGTGCGACAGGGCCAAGTGCTCCACCAGAGGCTCTTCGACGCGCTGGTGGAAAACCGGCTCAGCGGCTTTCGATGAAAGCTACGCTCTCGCGCATCGCTCCAGCATATCGGCTGACCAGTGCATGGCCACCGGACGCGAAGATGAGGGCCCTGCCGTCCGCCACTATTGGCGATGTGTTTCGCCCGAGCGGCAGTGCGCTACGCGAAATGCATGTCGTGCCGTCACTCTTCGGGCGCGCGGTCGCGAACCGGGCCCTGCATGCGCGATAAGTAGTCCGCGAGCCCCTGCATCTCGTCCGTTTTGAGATTTCTCATGAACCGCACCAGGTCCTCGTCGACGTCGAACCGATGGCCCAGCGCGAGGTTGCGCATTTCCTTCATCAGATATCGATAGTGCTGATTGCGCAGCGAGGGCACGAAGCCATCGTCATCGCCGCGAGCGTCTTCCTCATGGCAATTGCGACAGAATTGCTCATAACTTGCCTTGCCGAGAGACAAGTATTTTCCGTCGCCCGTGTCCGTCCCCGTTGCTGGCGGCAGTTTGTTGAGGTACAGCGACAGATCAGCCCAAGATTGCGGCTTGCTCACTGCATCGCGAGAGACCACTTTGTGCATCTGTGTGGCGATACGGTCACGCTCGACGAACTCGGCGAGCTGCCTGATGATGTATGCGCGGCGCTGCGCGGCGAGTGCTGGAATATCGTGCTGGCCCGCGCCACCCGCATCACGTCCATGACAACCGGCGCACTCCTGGCTGTATAGCGCCGCACCACGTTGTGCATCGGCGTCGAGATCGAGTGCATCGAATGTCAACTCGACTACCCGATCGGCAGCCGCGCTGGCAACCGAAGCGGCCGTGAACATCGCCGCGCACAAGATTAGCGCCGGCAGTCCCTTGTTGATGCCATCTCTGTTCATGGACATGCCTCCGACCGGGAACTATCCGCAAGTGTGACGCACGAAATGCATGTCGTCGATGACGCCTTTCTCGGCGCACATTCACGCGCAGTGGCTCAATGCCTGCGCAATCTCAGCCGTGCACGGCGACCAGCGATTACCTGCAGGAACTGCGAAATGCGCCTCGCCTGCGAGCGCCTCGAGCTCCTCCTGATAGATTCGCGAGACGAGTTCGACAGGTACGGCCATCTCACGCGCCAGCGACTCTGCCATGCGCGGATCGAACGTTCGCGCATGTGCAGGATGCATCTTGCCAGTGTCGTTCATCTCGGCACCCGAACCCAAACAGATGACTGCGATTAGCCTGCACTTTCGATCACCGATCTCCGATCCGAGGATTCACGAGTTGATTGCGTACTTCTCGCGTGAACTTCGGTTACCGCAGAGATCGACGCATCAAGCACCGGGAAAGCGACTGTTGGCGCGGATACCAAGTTACTCGGGCACCTAAGTACTGCACCGCATCGGCTCGGGGATCCTCCGATTTCGGATCACCACCAATTGTTTGAGAATACGTTGGCCACCCTATGAATCAGAAACTGACACAACTCGCCGAGCAACTTCTGCGCAGCGGAGTCGACGATCTTTCCGCCGACGAACGCAGCGTCCTCACTCGCATCGCGACTCGCGTTCAAGTGTCCCGGAACCTCAACGCGGTATTTGACGACCGCTTGTCGCTGGGCGAGCGCGTTGCGGATCGAGTGGCCGCGTTCGGCGGCTCCTGGCCATTCATAATTGTCTTTGCGGCGGTGCTGGCAGCATGGATCGTGACCAACTCCTTTCTTCTCCAGCGTCGCGCGTTCGATCCCTATCCCTACATTCTGCTCAATCTCTTCCTGTCGATGCTGGCGGCTATTCAGGCGCCAGTAATCATGATGTCGCAGAACCGTCAGTCGGCGAAAGATCGGTTGGCAGCGGCACACGACTACGAAGTGAACCTGAAGGCCGAACTCGAGATCATGCGACTGCATGACAAGCTGGACGAAGTGCGCCAGCAGCACCTTGCGCAGTTGCTCGAAAAGCAGGAGAGGCAGTTGTTGCTCATCCAGCAGCTCGTCGACAGACGCATCGCAGCCAGCGTCAATCCCCACGTCACGGATTAGGCGAAAACGATGGGGACCGCGAACCCTCGCGCGCACTACGACGTCACGACGGAAACCTGGTCAGGACGCTCAATCATGGAAGACATTGCCGTAGCGCACGCCGGCCCTTCTCAGCAACCAAGCCAGCGGGCGACACCCAGTAATCGATGATTGCGCGAGGTCTGCAGCCAGAAATGCAGCCACAGCGTACCAGTACGGATGCACCAGAATGCCGAGAAGAATGGCGATCACGATGAGCGAGCCAGCCAAAGCCAGCACCATCCGTTCCACAGTCATTTGCGTGTCTCCTCGTCACTACTCCGATCACAGTCCTGACGCGAACAGTATTGTCCGCAGGCCGCCATGTCGCGGCATGAGGGATAGGTCTGCACTGATCGTGAAAGGTACGGTACGCGATTCCATGTACCGGTTTCGTGAATCCCACGGTAAGCGCGCGGCTGTCTCACGGTTACCATGCTTAGCCTTCTTGTGGAGACTTCCATGCGGACGATGAAAGCAGCCGTTTTTGTTTCGCCTGGCCGCATCGAACTCGACGAGCGGCCCATTCCAGAGGTGGGACCGCTCGACGCATTGCTGCGCGTCACCACGACCACCATCTGCGGCACGGACGTGCACATCCTCAAGGGCGAGTATCCGGTACGGAGCGGTCTGATCGTCGGCCATGAACCAGTTGGCGTGATCGAGCGTCTCGGCTCATCAGTACAAGGCTATCGTGAGGGCCAGCGCGTGATCGCCGGTGCGATCTGTCCGAGCGGACATAGCAACGCCTCGCTCGATGGTGATCACGCCCAGGACGGCCCGGCGACTCCTCACGGCTGGAAGCCGATCGGCGGCTGGAAGTTCGGCAACACGATCGACGGCTGTCAGGCCGAATATCTACTCGTGCCCGACGCAATGGCGAATCTCGCGCCGGTTCCGCAAGGACTGACAGACGAGCAGGTCCTCATGTGTCCCGACATCATGTCCACGGGATTTGGCGGCGCTGAGCGCGCCAACATTCGTATCGGCGATTCGGTCGCGATCTTCGCCCAAGGGCCGATTGGTCTGTGCGCCACTGCCGGAGCCAAGCTGCGCGGGTCCACCAGGATCATCGCGGTTGATGGCGTTCCCGAGCGACTGCAGATGGCGAAACGCATAGGGGCCGACTACGTCGTGAACTTCCGTGAGACGGACGCGGTCGAGGAAATCATGAGGCTCACCGACGGTCGCGGCGTCGATGCAGCAATCGAAGCGCTCGGCACTCAGACCACCTTCGAGGCTGCCTTGCGTGTGCTGCGCCCGGGCGGCACGCTGTCAAGCCTGGGTGTCTACTCTGGCGATCTGAAGATTCCGCTCGGTCCGTTCGCGGCCGGACTGGGCGATCATGTGATCGTGACGACGCTGTGCCCTGGCGGGAAAGAGCGCATGCGACGGTTGATGAACGTCGTGGCGTCCGGCCGGGTCGATCTGAAAGCGATGGTGACACATCGCTTCAAACTGGATGACATCAAGGCTGCCTACGATCTGTTCTCGCATCAGCGTGATGGCGTACTGAAGGTCGCGATTGCTCCCTGAGCGGCTGCTAGTCCGCGGCAGTTAGCAGCTCCGCGTAGCTGCCGCTAGTTACCCCAGCGGCATTGGCTTCGTCGGTGTCGAGGTGCAGCTCGAGACGAAAATCCGGCCTGACACGTACGGTCACGTCCCCAAAAATTAAGTCCCGGCCTTCGCTATCGACCCTGACCTGTACCGACTGCCCATCCTCCACGTGCAGGCGGGCCGCATCTTGTAGGCTCATATGGATGTGGCGCCGCGCGCTGATCAAGCCGCAGCTCAACACGCGGCTCCCAAACGGTCCTTGCACAGTGAGGCCAGGCGTGTCCGCGAGATCCCCGGAGATTCGCACGGGCGCGTCCAATCCGAGCTCGAACTCATCCGTGCGGGAGACCTCGATCTGATCGTGATCTCTAGGCGGTCCCATGACACGCACGTTGCGCAGCCGACCCTTGGGTCCGACGAGTGTAATGGTCTCCTGAGCAGCGAATTGTCCTGTCTGGGACAGCCATGTGCGTGGGTGCAGCTGGTGACCGACTCCGAACACCTGGTCGATCGTCGCCTGCGACAAGTGCGCGTGCCGCGCGGACACTGCGATCGGGATGCGGATGGTCATTCAACCTACGCGCGTGCGCCACTCCTGTCGTTGCTCGCTCTTGATGGAGCCCGCGATGTCGCACATCAATTCGGACACCACACCAATTGCGTCGTCGAGCGCCATGATACCAATCAAGGCGCCCCGAAAGTCGAGCACCGGCACGCGGCGAAAACCCGCGAGCCTCATGGCTTGAAGCATATCGCTGAGTTCGTCACCATCATTTGCAGTGAGCGGTTCGCGGCTCATGACGTCATCGACAGTGACCGAGTGCGGGTCGACGTCGCGTGCCATGACGCCAAGAACCAGATCGCGATCCGTCAGCACTCCCACAGGCTTCTGCAGGGGGTCTCCTTCGCGATGAACGACCAGGAAGCCGACATGCTGGCTGCGCATTAACTTCGCGGCCTGCGCTGCGTCAGCGCTTGAGGCGATCGCCACCACTGCTCTCTTGCAATAGTCCCCGACTTTCATGACACGCCCTCCGCCTGGTTCAGTTGTCTACGCACCGTCGCACGGCTGCTCCGCACGCGCAATTTCGGCCTCCGCTGCAAGCCAATCTTCCAGCTCGTGGCCAGATTCGAAGCCGCGCTTCTCGGCTAGGAAGTACGCGACCACTGCAACCTGCGCTTGGTGATCGGCTGCGTTCGGCTCCACGCTGGCTGTCGCCCTCTCAGAAGTGAGTTGACGGGCGCGCCGACGAGAGTTCTTTGCTGTATTGGTCATGTGCTCTGAGCTCCTGAACGTCATGCCGCCGCCCGACCGAGTCTGCGCACGTCGTTCAACCAGTCTTCGCGCTGTGCGCGCGTCATGCTGCCGGCACCACCAATAATCGTCGAACGCACTCGGCGAAAACCGACGAACTTGAGAATGTTCCGCTGCAGACTTCGCAGGCTGTGAGCGCGGAAGTACCAACGATAGATGAACGCCGGCATACCCATAGTCACGACGATGCGTGCGGACTTGCCGCTGAGAAACCTGACCGGCCAGCGGCCGAGTTTTTTCGTGCTGAACGCGAAGCCTGGTCGAAACATCTGTTCGAGCAGCGCTTTGAGCATTGCCGGCATGGAACCGAGCCAGAGCGGATAGAAGATGACAACGTGAGTTGCCCAATCCATCAGGTGCTGGCACCGCCGCACGGCCTCAACAGGCTCACCGCGCTCATATTCGTTTTGCGAGCGCAGTAGCGGAAACGTCAAGTCGGCGAGTCGCACGACCCTGACCTCGTGATTCGACTGCTCAGCTCCTTGTCGATACGCGTCCACCAGCGCGTGGATGAGTCGATTGTCGGAAGGATCCGGATGGCCGTCCAGGATGAGGACATTCGATTTCATAGCTATCGCACTCCGGTCATGTGGACACAGCGTGACGATCAGCCCTACTGCGCGCACCCGGGACTTTCCATGGAGAGATTTCGGGTTCCCCGGGGACTCTTCGCGTGATCAGCCTGCGAATCGCACATCGCGGGCGCGACCGGGATCAGAATGCCTCAGGGTTCTCCCGGACCAGGAGCACGGGAACAGTCGAAAGGCGCAGCACGAGCTCGGCATCACTTCCCAGGACCAAGCGCTTGAGCCCCCGACGTCCGTGGGTGCCCATCACAATGAGGTCAGCCGGCCACTCCTTCGCCTGTTTGACAATCTCGTCCGCCGCTCGCCCGCCGACTGTCTCGAGTAGCCTTTGTTCAGTCGATACCGCCGCCCGCCGAGCCGTCGCCGCGGCCTGCTCCAGAAGCTTTGCACCGGATTCGCGCAGCATCTGGAAAAGTCCTTCGGAGTACACGGAGGGCACGTAATCAGCGGCCATCACGAGCTCGTTGACGACGTGGACGAGCATGAGCTGCCCGTTCGTGCCCTTCGCAACCTTGATCGCCTCGTCCAATCCCCGCAACGAGGGCGCACTGCCATCCACGGCGACCAGAATCTTCTTGTACATGACGTTCACTCCACCTGGATGCTCCGCAGGTAGTCGACGAGCCGTCCGATCATGGAGTCGACTATCGCGCGCTCCTCGGCATCGTTCGTCGCAGCGCTGTCGTAAAACTGCCAGCCCCAGACCGGCATGTCGCGCGCTCCGTGCGCTCGGCGATCCCAACGCCCATCGATCGTGCGGCGGACATCCTCGACCGGGAACTCGCCGCCGTCGCGCTCTGCTATCCGCGTGAGGTCCGGCACGCGAATCTTGATCAGTGACGATACTGGTCCATCGCCGTGTCCACTTGCGCCATGACAGCTGGAACACAACTGCTCGTACATCTGCATACCGGACATTTGTGCGGGACCGCGATCGCGCGTTGCATTGCTGGCGCACGCGCTCAGCATTGCCAGGACGATACCGAGAGCGATTGCATGCCGCATAAGAGTCATCTCCGGATTGCCGCACAGACTACAAAGCAACGGATTCCAGAACCGGCGCCCTGAGGACTTCCGTTCGGAGTTCTCGATCGCAGACCAGCGAATTGGCGATGAGACAGCTCTGCTCTGCCTTGTGCAGGACTCTTTCGCTAGCCGCCGCGGCGGTGGACTCCGGCACCGTGAGTACGGCACGTACGATGACCTTGGTGAATCGAGTGACACCTAGGATCCGTTCGAGCGTGCCCTCGACCTCGCATTCGAGTCTCGTCCATTGCAGGCCCGCCGCACGAGCGACCGACCGGAAGGACAGCACGAAGCAGCTTGCGACCGCAGCACATAGCAGGGACTCTGGTGACCATTGGTCACCTGGCCCATCAAACTCTGCAGGGGCAGCACTCACCAGCCGTGGCAAGCCAGCGGCCGTCAGCGAAACGCTCCCCTTCTGGGCGCCGGCAGCAGCCACTGAATACACATGAGGAAATGCCTGCATTGAGGTGCTCCGAATAGTGTTCGCAGCAGCCTAGGCTCGTCGCAGAGCAATCCGTATCCGGAACCCCGCTTAGCTGTTCTCGGGAAGACGCGGGTTGGCCTGATCTGCGGCTCTCGTGCTGCCGGCGTCAGACACCGACGAATCGGCAAGAACACTCAGCGCATGCGGCAAGTCCCTGCAGAAGTTCGCTCGACCCAGCAAGTCGAGAAGCCCCGCCTTCTCGAGCTTCCCGGTAACCCGCTCGTTGGCGCCGGTGATCATCACGCGCACTTTCCGACGATGCAGGTCTCTCACGACCTCCTCGAGCGTTTGCAACCCTGTTATGTCCATGAAGGGCACCCACCGCAATCTCAGGATGACCACTTCCGGGTCCGTGTGCGTGCTGGCGAGAGCCCGTTCGAAGTTTTCCACCGCGCCGAAGAAGAATGGCCCTTCAACACGATAGACGAGCACGTTTTGCGGGAACATTAGGCCTCGATGCCCAAACTCCTCGTGCAGTTGCGCCGCCGTCTGCTCCTGCACTTCGACGCTGCTCGCCATGCGGCGGAGGAAGTGCAGCGTCGCCAAGATCACACCGATATTGACCGCTACCACCAGATCCACGAACACGGTCAAGGCGAAGGTTACGAGCAGAATGACAACGTCGGCCGATGGTGCACGACGGACCATTCGCACGAAGTGTCGGGCCTCGCTCATGTTCCAGGCCACAACGAACAAGATGGCAGAGAGCGCCGCTAGTGGCACATGGGCAGCCAGCGGAGCCAGAAAAAGGACGATGAGGACCAATGTGAGCGCATGCACAACGCCCGCTAGCGGACTCGTGCCTCCGTTGCGGACGTTCGTAGCCGTTCTGGCAATTGCGCCAGTCGCGGCGAAGCCGCCGAAGAGAGGCGCGACGACATTCGCAATGCCCTGCCCGATCAGCTCCTGATTCGAGTCATGGCGCGTTCCCGCCATGCCGTCCGCAACGACGGCCGATAGGAGCGACTCGATCGCACCGAGCATTGCGATCGCGAACGCCGGACCTATTAGCTCGATGACACGCGCGGCGCTCACCTCTGGGATCTGCAAAGACGGCAGCCCGGACGGAATTCCACCAAAGGCGGTGCCGATAGTGGTGACGCCGGGCAAATGCACCATCGCCTGGACGGCAGTTACTATCACGAGTCCCATGAGCGGACCCGGCACTCGCTTCAGACCAGGGATGCGCGGCGTGATGACCACGACGATAAGTGCCAGCACAGCAAGCGCAGTCGTCGCGACGTGTAGTTGCGGGAAGACCTGCAGCAGGTGCCATATCTTTTCGTGGAAGTGCTGCCCGGACACCGCGGGCAGGCCGAAGAACTCTCTCCACTGTCCCGTCCAGATGATGACGGCAATGCCGGCTGTGAACCCCGTGATAACCGGGTCTGGAATGAACTTGATGATCGCACCGAGGCGCGCGATCCCAAGCAGCAGCAAGATCACACCGGCCAGGAGCGTCGCGATCTGCAGGCCGTCGATGCCGTACTGAGCCGTAATGCTCGACAGGATGACGACAAAGGCACCAGTGGGACCTGCGATTTGTAGCCGGCTACCCCCGAACAGCGCAACAACCACACTCGCTACGATGGCAGTGTAGAGGCCTTGCTCAGGCTTTGCTCCAGAAGCGATGGCGAACGCCATTGCCAGCGGCAGCGCCACAACACCGACGACGACGCCGGCAACGATGTTGTGCAACCAATGTGAGAGACCGAGAAGTCCGGCGCGGCGAGCCTCGAGGAATGCGATCACAAGAAACCTTGGCTACGCATTCCAGCGCGCGAATGTGACCGCAACCCCAACGAGATAAATCGACCCGAAGATGAGCTTGTTGTAGCGCGCCAGCCATAGTGGCAGATAGATATCGAAGTTGTCGCGACGATCCGTCGTGTAGCGCGCAGCGACTGCGGTCAGCGGACAATTCCCATGGTTAACAAGCAGCACGAGTAGCTCGACGAGAACAACCATGATCAGCATGCTGGCTTGTTGATCGTGACCGAACCATGCGAGCACCGGAATAGCGATGATGCAGGCGGCAAAGATCGCCCAGACGATTGTGTGCGCAACCTTCACCAAACGCAGTGAGTTGTGCGCGGATGTCATGCGTGCGCCACGCGTGATTCGAGAACTGCGGCAGGCGCGGCACCAGAGTATCGCGTAGCAAGAGTCTCCATACTCATGTGCGAGATGCGTGCGAACAGCCTTTCCTTGTCAAACTCCGGCCACCAGTCGTAAAGGAAGATCTCGACCGGCTTCCACATTGCGACCCAGCCGAGGATGAGAAGCCCCTCGGACAGAACCGCGTTGCCGGGCGCAATGGACGCCACGACCAGCTCTCGCGCCGAGAGGCAGGTAACCAGGAACGCCAGCCCAACAGGAGACTGATCACTCCGCGGCCAAAGAGCAGGCGCAGTTGCTCATGAGCATGGCGAGTGCGACCAGCGAAGTAGTTTCGGATCGCGATGACTGCTCCGTATGCCTCATCGTCTGTGGTTCCCTGCGGCAGATGCAAGACGAGCCGACTGGAGTGCGCGCCAATCTCTCGTACGGCGCTAACGATGTACTCCTCAGCCGCGGGGTCAAGGCCCTTCTCGTGAAAGGGGGCGGGGTCGAGCGTGTTGAACAACTGCCTGAGCTCACGCAACTTGATCTCGATCAAACGCGCACCACTTTCGCAGCGATACGCATCGAGCCGATGGCTGCGTGTGAGACTCATGTGGACTTTGCGCTCTAAAATGGCAAATCGTGAGCGAAATCCGGCGGGCGCACGATCAGCGCATCGCAGGGCAGCTGTTCGAGTACGTCCTCAGCCGTGCTACCAATGAAGACTCGTTGAAAGCCGCTCCGCGAGATGGCTCCCATCACCACGATGTCAGCTCGGACATCGCTCGCAGCGCGCGGCAGGACCGCCGCGGGACCGCCCACTTCCATGTGAACGTTGCCTTGAGGAACACGATACTCTGCGACGAGCTCCTGAAGCAGCTCGCGCTTCTGCTCTGCCTCACGCGCGAGATCTTCCGCGGAGACCGTCATCGCCATCGGCGGGCTTCCCGCCGCGGCAGCAGCGACGATCGCGACGGGCAAGTAGACGTGCAGCAGATGGAGTTCGCCACCGAGCCTCTTAGCGACGACTGCGGCGTAGTCCACGATGCGGTTGTCCAGCAGCGCAGGCTTGTCATTTGCGTGCCCGGGATCGACGGCCGCGCAAACTTTGGGCGAGCTCGCCCACGGGTTCGGCTTGGTCAGGAGCAGCGGCACAGGGCAGGCGCGGACCAGCTCCCAGTCCGTATTCGTCAGGAAAGTGCGCCGCGCGATCGAGTGATGATGCGTATCCTTGACGATGAGGTCAGCAGTCGTGCGCCTAGCGCGGTTGATCAACCCCACATGCAGTGGATCGGCACATTCGACTTCCGTCGTGACATCCAGGCCCTGCACGCGCAGGGGCATCGCCAGCTCTTCGACGATCGACTTCAGGTCGACGACGAACGGCTCCTTCGCGTGGCTCCGCGCATGCGCTGCGATTCGCGCCTCGCGCGAGGCCTTCGTATCACAGACATACAGTTCCAATCGCGCGCCCAGCTTCTGCGCCAGCAGCGCGCCTTTGTCGACGGCCGGATGCCGCTCAGCGGTCGGATCGACGATGACCAGGATGCTGTTGATCGGATTCATGTCTCGCCCTCTCAGTTGCGCAGCTCGCCATCGTCGCGCAGCTTCGTGCGATCTCGGACCGGACTGCGCAGTCGCGACAGGTAGTCACTCACGGCGGTTATCTCGTCGGTATCGAGGCTGTCGATGAAGCGGACGAGATCCGCATCGACGTTCAGTCGGTGCGATGCGGCCAGGCTGCGCATCTGGCGCACGAGGTACGAGTAGTGCTGATCGCGGAGCGAAGGCACGAAACCATCATCATCGCCCCGAGCGTCCTCTTCGTGACACGAGGCGCACTGCTCTTGGTAGATGGCTTCGCCGAGCTCCACACCCTCACCGTCCGCAGTTTCAGGAAATCTTGCGGCAGGAAGTTGACTGAGGTAGGCGGCGATATCAGCCAACGCCTGCGGCTCGTTCAACGCCGCCTTGGCGGTGACCGCATGCATCTCCTGACTCTCGCGCTCGAGCTCAGTGAAATCTGCGAGCTGCTTAATGAGGTAGGCCTCGCGCTGCCCTGCCAGCGCCGGAATCACGTTACGCGGATCGCCGATGGCGCCTTGACCGTGACATCGCGCGCAGTTCTGCAGGTACAGCGCCGCGCCGTGCGAAGCATTCGGGTCCAGCTGCAAGGCGGTGCGAACGAGCTGGTCAACGCGTGTCGGTGAAGCAGTGGCACTCGCGCCGCACAGAAGCGCTGCAGCCGCCATTGCAATCCGCGCCATTCGATTGAAGTCGCCCATGGAAGGCAGTCTCCACGCGACCCCGAGCAGGAGGTATGGGGAGATCCGCGTAACTTGGCCGCGTAACCCCGGAGTCTGGTTGCCTAGGCCGCGCCGCGGCTCAGGCCCTTCGACGTTGTGCTGAGTTCGGCGATTGCATCGACCAAAGCAGTCGTATTCACGGGCTTGCTAAGGAAGTGACAGGCGGGGACGGGTGATTTGATCGATCGCAGGACAGAAGGCAGGTCGCCACTCAGGACGACCCCTGGAACATCGTAGCCCACGCGTTCACGCAGGCGCAGGAGTAAATCGAGGCCGGTGTTCTTTCCATCAAGGTGATAGTCGGCAATCAACAAATCGCCGGGCGCAAGGCGTTCTAGCAACTCCTCTGCCTCAGCCACCGTGCGCGCACTCAACGTTTCGTGACCTTCGAGCTTGAGGAACAACTCAGTCGCGAGACGGACGCCATCGTTGTCCTCGACGAGGATCAGTCGGGCCTTGCGCACATTGATGGCAGGCGCTTGCGCGGGCAACGGCTCTACACTCGCGGCTCCGGAAGCAACGCGATATTTGCTCGGGATTCGCAATGACGCCTGCGTGCCCTTGCCCACCTCAGATTGGATCCTCACGGAGAATCCAAGCAAGCGAGCCACTTCCTTCACGATAGCGAGACCTAGCCCGACGCCCATCCGTTTGGTGCCATGCGTGTCAACTTGGTAGTACTCATCGAAGATGCGCTCGAGCTTATCGGCCGGGATGCCGATGCCGGAATCTTCGACGATAACGACTACGCCATTGGGCTCAGTGGTGCACTTCACGCGTACCGAACCGTGGTCGGTGTACTTGAGCGCGTTGCCGACCAGATTCTGCAACAACTGATAGAAGAGGGTTCTATCCGTCGACAGCACGACGCGCTGGGAATCGACTTGTAGATCGATGCCCCGCGCACGAGCAACCGTGGAGAACTCCGAACGAAGCTCTTCGAAGATCTCGGCCACCGCCACCTCGACACTGACAGGCTCGATCGCGCCGGATTCAAGACGGCTGATGTCGAGCAACGCGTTGAGCAGACGGGTCATGCTTTCGATTGCCTGACCCTGCTGCTGCAGCAACTCGCGCACCTGAGGATCCGGGACGAACTTCAGCATCGATGCATTGAGCAGCTGAATCGTCTGCATGGGTTGCCGCAGATCATGACTCGCCGTCGCAAGGAACCGGCTCTTCGCCCGATTTGCGCGATCCGCTTCCTTGCGGGCAGCAACCAGCTCTTCGTTAACGAGTCTGCGCTCCGTGGTGTCGCGGATGGCGGCTGCGACAAACAGTTTTCCGCCGATGCGGAACGGAGCCAGCCGTATTCCAGCCGAAAACTCGGTGCCATCGGCCCGCAACGCGAAAAGGTCGGCGATACGCGCACCCATTTCGCGATTATTCGGGTTGCGCATGAAATGCGCGGTGTGCTTGCCATGGTGGGCGCGCAAGCGCTCCGGAATTAGCATCTCCAGAGGTTGTCCGATCAGCGACTCAGGCGAGTGCCCGAAGAGATCCTTGACGGTCTCGTTCGCAAATCGAATACGGTCGCCGTCGTCGATGACGATCAGCGCGTCGGGAGAGAAGCGCAGCAGGTGCTGCGTGATTTCGCGAAGCTCGTCCATAGTTAGGTGAGATCTCGCCCCGGAGTTTTTGCCAGGGTCGGATCCGCTGCCGTGATGTTGCAAGTATGCCTCGGATCACGGCAACGGATAAATGGGGCGAAGCCGCAATTAGGTAGGGCGATTTTCGAGCAGTTTCAGGCTCTTGCGCACTTCGAGCATGTCACGGCGTGCAGCGCCAGCAGTCGGACTTCCTCGATCTCACCACCACACTTCTTGCACACGCCATAGAGACCCTGATCGAGGCGCTGCAGAGTCTCCTCGACTGTGACCAGTTCATCGTTGGTAGCGTCGTCGATGACGTGTAGCGCCGCGTCGTTCTGCAGCTGGATTGCCCTGTCGGCGGAATCGGCTGCCAAAGGGTCGTTGCGACGCTGCAGGTCCTGCTGAATGCGCTCATGCCTCATCCTGAGCGACCTACGACGGCCGATGAGTGCGTGCTTCACCTTGCTGAGGTCTCGTTGGGCGGACATGGTGCGTCGTGCTCGCTCTGGCCGAATGAATGGACGTAAGATCGCCCGCCGGCTGGTAAATTGTCTCTACGGGACGGTCACAGGTGCCTCCGTGGAACTCTCGGGTGTAGTTCCCGCCCGTCTCGGGCAGGCTGGCTCCATGAGCACACCCATTAGAGTTGGCCAAATTCTCGACTCCCCAAAGCCGAAGAGTTCCGCGACATCGACAGGCAGCCAGATGCAAGACTCCAGCGCGTTGCTCGAACAGCTACTGCAGGTCGCGAGAATCTCCGCTTTGGAGGAGATGGCAAGTGGAATTGCGCATGAGCTCAATCAACCGATTGGAGCTATCACTACGTTCGCGCAAGCAGGGCAGCGCATGCTCGATCGCCCCGAGCCAATGGTCGGACAGGCAGCCGAAGTCCTTCGACACATCAGCAACGAAGCGCTCAACGCCGGCGAGGGCATTCGCCGTATACGCAGCCTGTTCCACGGCCAGCACGCCGAACGCACGGGAAGCAACCTGGCTGACGTGATCGCAGAGCTGTTGCCTCTGCTCGAGCTATTGGCTACCCGTAGCGGCGCAACGCTGCAATTCTCATCGCAAAGCGCCCTTCCAGAGGTCGCAATCGACAGGCTGCGTATTCAGCACGTCCTGTTTGCACTGGTCCAGAACGCGCTTGAGGCGCCGACGCGAAACGGCGAAGCGACCAATGTGCGCATCGAAGTTAGCGGCGATCGGTATGGAGTGAGGGTCGCTGTCGAAGACAATGGGCTTGGAATCCCCAGCGATGCACGCGAGCATCTCTTCCGGCCGTTCTTCACCACGAAATCCCACGGAACCGGCTTGGGGCTCGCGTCGAGCCGAGCGATCGCAGAAGCGCACGAGGGTTCGTTGGACGTCGAGAATGTGTCAGGCGGCGGGACTCGGTTCTGTCTGCGTCTGCCTGCTCAGGCCGAAGCAAAGGAGATCGAAGCATGACGGGCACAGGCGCCGCGAAAGATACAAAGCGCAAGCCGGTTGTCTACATTGTGGATGACGATGACGGCATGCGACGCGCCTTAACGGTTCTGATGACAACCGTCGGCTATCAGCCGTTGGCGTTTGCTCGCCCGAGCGAGTTCCTCGCGAAGTACGATCCGAACCAGTCGAGCTGCCTGGTGCTCGACGTTCGCATGCCGGAGATGAGCGGCCTCGAGGTGCAGCAGCAT
>DATBKP010000129.1:0-2700 GCA_036555785.1 Steroidobacteraceae bacterium | reverse complement strand
CGGTGATGGAAACGGGGCGCACATCGGAGGGGGTCGCGTCCCCCGATTTGGGCGGTTCGGTGTCGGCCAAGACGACGTCCTGCGTGGGTTTTTTGTTGCGATTTTTCTAGCTGATTCATGAGGGCAAAGCCACCCGAAACGGGCGCCTATACCGGCGAATATCTCTTTTTGATTCAATATGTTATGGGGCACTGAAGAGTTCCGAAAAGCAGGCGTTTTCGGGGGCCGATTGTTGCCGAAATCGGGACAATTTTTGCTCGGTCCCGGCCGCAGTCCAGGACTGGATTCCCGCTTTCGCGGGAATGAGCGGATGAGGTCGACGCAGTCCAGAAGTCCGCTCACCCCCGCGAAGGCGGGGGTCCAGGGCAGCGAGCAATGATAGTTTGCGTTCGCTATGCCGATCGAATTTCTCGTCTCCGCGCTGGTGACCTTGCTGGTCGTGGTCGACCCGATCGGCCTCGTTCCGTCCTATCTTGCGGTCACCCAGGGGCTGCCGAAGCGCGCCCGGCGCAACGTCGCGCTGCGCGCCGCCGTCATCGCCGCGGCCATCCTTGCCGGCAGCGCGCTGATCGGCGACTGGCTGTTGCGCACGCTCTCGATCGGCCTGCCCGCCTTCCGCATTGCCGGCGGCCTGCTGCTGTTCTCGATCGCGTCCGAAATGGTGTTCGGCGTGCGCATCGAGCGGCAGTCGCGCCAGGCCGAGGACGCGATCGAGGAGCACGTGCGCAACGTCGCGGCCTTTCCGCTTGCCATTCCGCTGATGGCCGGCCCCGGCGCGATCACGGCCACGGTGCTGCTCGCCGGCCGCAGCGACGGCGATCCGATGCGCCTTGCCATCCTGCTTGCGGTCATCGTCTTCGTGGCGGCACTCTGCGCCGCCGTTTTCCTGCTCTGCACGCATATCGGCAGGCTGCTCGGAGTCACCGGCAATATCGTGCTCTCGCGCCTGCTCGGCGTGCTGCTCGCGGCGCTTGCCGTGCAGTACGTCGTCGACGGCGTGCGCGCCGCGCTGATGTAAAAATCCTGTAACTTCAGCATTTACAGCCTGCTAAGGACGAATCGCTACACCGGCTGCGGGGCGACTCTCAATCACGGGATGCACTTCCCGTCAGGAGCGAGAGTCATGACGATCTCCGCAATTTCTTCGTTCAGTGCGTCCCAGGTCACCAACTTCCAGCAATACCGGCAGGCTTTCAGCCAGCTGACGAACGCGCTGCAGTCAGGCGACATGACGGCCGCGCAGAATGCCTACAACACGCTGTCGTCCTCGCCGATGGCGCAAGGCAACGGGCCGTTCGCGCAGGCGCTTCAGCAGATCGGAAAGGATCTGCAGGCGAACGACCTGTCCGACGCGCAAAACACGCTCGCGCAACTGCAGCAACAGCAGCAGGCGCACCGCGGCCATCACCATCACCACCATGGCGGTGTCTCGGGGTCAGATCCATCGAACGCTGCGGGCACGAACGCAAACGGTACCAACAGCGACGACAATTCCGACGGCAGCACCACCGTCGATATTACGATCACGGTGGACTCCACCAACAAGATCGACATCAAGGCGTAGCGCGCGTTCGCTTCGTCGTTCCTTACCCCACATGACGGGGGCAGGAGCTTGTCGCGGGAACCTTCCGGCCGTGCTACGCTTGAGGTTGAGGGGCGCGTCCAGCGTGGAACTGTGACCGGGTGAGGACCCTCAAATTTCTGGCCATTGTGCTCACTGCGCTGGCGCTGGTGCCGGGCGGCGCGCATTTCTTTTCGCTGCCGAACAAGATCGCCCTCACCGAGAGTAATTATTTCATCGTGCAGAACATCTACCGCGGCTGGGCGCTGTTCGGCATCGTGCTGTTCGCAGCGATCTTCGCCAACCTGGCGCTCGCCTGGACGCAGCGCGGGCAGCGCCCCTTTGTTTTCGTGGCGATCTGCCTCGGCTGCCTGGTCGCCAATCTCGTGATCTTCTTCTCCTTCACCTTTCCGGCCAACGAGGCGACCAACAACTGGACGGAGGTCCCGGCCGACTGGCAGCAGCTGCGCTGGCAGTGGGAGGTTTCGCACGCAATGAACGCGATGATCGGCTTCGCCGGCTTCTGCTCGCTGGCGGTGTCGATGGTGGTGGAGGAGAAATAAATTTACATCCGCTCACCCCCGCGCATAGCCGTCCGAAGGACGGCGTGCTTTCGCACGCCTATGGCGGGGGCCCAGAAACTATCAGCGGGTCAGAAGTTGGCGCCCTGGGTCCCCGCTTTCGCGGGGACGAGCGGAGTTGTGGGCTCAGAACGGAATCTCGTCATCCATGTCGTCGCGCTTGCCGCCGGCGCCGGCCATCGCCGGCTTGCGCTCGCGTGAGGCCGCGGTCGGGCCTGCCGAGCCGAAGTCGCCGTTGTCGGCCCCTGCCCCGCCGCCGGCGCGATCGAGCATGGTCAGCGCCGAGTTGAAGCCCTGCAGCACGACTTCGGTGGAGTAGCGGTCCTGGCCGTCTTTGTCCTGCCACTTGCGCGTCTGCAGCGCCCCTTCGAGGTAAACCTTCGAGCCTTTCTTGAGGTACTGCTCGGCGATCTTGGCGAGACCTTCGCTGAAGATCACGACGCGATGCCACTCGGTCTTCTCGCGGCGCTCGCCGGTGTTCTTGTCCCTCCAGGTCTCCGAGGTCGCCACCCGCAGATTGACGATCGGGCGGCCATCCTGGGTGCGGCGAACTTCGGG
>DATBKP010000128.1:0-2679 GCA_036555785.1 Steroidobacteraceae bacterium | reverse complement strand
CGATGAGGCTCGACATCACCGTGGTGAAGAGCAGCGCCGTCCAACCATGCCAGCTTGCATTGCGAACTGCATCCACCTGCCCACCTTCCAGAATGAAGCTCAGCAGCAGCAGGATCGAGCCGCCGACGAGCGCGATCCACGATTGCAGCTCGAGCGGTCGAATGCCCTTCAGGCGCTTGAGGAAGATCAGGCCGAGCGAGCTGACGAACGACGAGCACACGACCAGCGCCAATCCCTGCCAATACGCGAACACTCGCGGATCGAAGCTGATGATCACGATGCCGGCGAACGCCAGCACGATGCCCATGATGCGGCGCCAGCGGATCGTCTCGCCGAGGAACATCACGGACATCAGCGTCGAGAACGGCACGCTCATCTGCGTGGCAACCGCGACCGTCGCCGCGTCCGCGGTGAGAAAGATGCCCGCGAACAGCAGCGCGAAAGCCGCCGGACCGGTGAGCATCGCCGCGGCGAACAGGTTGGTCATCTGGCCGCGATGGATCTTCAGCATCGGCACCAGGAACAGGGCCAGCGAGCCGAAGCGCAGCGCGGTGAAGAAGATCGGCGGGAACTGGCTGACGCCGATCTTCGAGGAGATGAGATTGAGGCCCCAGATCAGGTTCATCCCGATCAGCAGCGCCAGGTCGCGGCCCGCGAGCGAGCTCGAATCGCCCGCACTCTCGGAAGTCACGGACATGCGGGCGGATCAGCGCGCGTAACGATGTTTCAGGAATGCGTAGAGTGCGCGCACGGTCTGCGGCTCTGCGCCGACCGGCCGGCCCGGTCGCTCCTTGCCGTTCCAGGCATACAGGTCCAGGTGCGCCCAGGTGCGCGCCTCTGTGACGAACCTCTGCAGGAACAGCGCACCGAAGATCGCTCCCGAGAACGACGAGCTCGAGACGTTGTTGACGTCGGCGACTTTGCTCGACAGCTCGTCCTCGTATGCGCTCCACAGCGGCATGCGCCACACCGGATCGCCCTGTTGTGCGGCGATATCGCTGAGCTCGCGCGCGAGCGCGTCGTCAGCAGTAAAGAGCGCCGGCAGCTCAGGACCGAGCGCCACTCGCGCCGCGCCCGTCAATGTCGCCATGTCGATCAGCAACTCGGGCTTCTCTTCATCCGCGAGCGCCAGCGCGTCGCACAGGATCAGGCGGCCTTCGGCGTCCGTGTTGCCGATCTCGACCGTCAGGCCCTTGCGAGTGCCGAGGACGTCGCCGGGTCGGTACGCGTTCGCGGAAATCGCGTTCTCGACCGCTGGCAATAGCAGCCGCAAGCGGACAGGCAGCTTCGCATCCATCACCAGCTGCGCCAGCCCGAGCGCGACGGCGGCGCCGCCCATGTCCTTCTTCATCAGCAGCATCGACGCGCCCGGCTTGATGTCGAGCCCGCCGGAGTCGAAGCACACGCCCTTGCCCGCCAGACTCACTTTCGGATGTGCCGGATCGCCCCACTCGATATCGACCAGTCGCGGCGGCACCGACGCTGCGCGCCCGACTGCGTGGATTGCGGATAGGCGTTCCTTGAGCAGGTCGTCGCCGATGATCACGCGATGTCGTGCGCCGTAGCGCCGGGCGACTTCGACAGCCGCGTTCGCCAGCGCTTCCGGCGTCATGTCATTGGCCGGCGTGTTGATGAGATCGCGCGCCAGCGTAGTTGCCGACTTCAGCCGCGCGACTTCGGCGGCATCGGCTTCGCCAGGCGGTCGCAGGTGCACGGCCCGTTGCGGATTCGCACGCCGGTAGCGCTCGAACTTGTATTGTCCGTACGCCCAGCCGAAGGCGAACTGCGTCGCCAAGCGGGCTGGCAGGCCGTCCGCGAGGTGATAGTCGCCGTCCGGCAACCGGTCTGGGATCGCCGCGGCGGCCCAGCAGCTCAGCTCTTCGCGTGGATTGCGCCGTCCGAGACCGACGATGACAGCCGCCGGCCGGCCCTGCGCGCCCGGAACGACGAGTTGTTTGCCACGCTCGGCCTTGAAACAGTTTGCCGCGCTCCAGTTGCGAGTCGCCTCGTTCTGCGCCGTGCGCCACTGGTCGAGGTCATCCTCGTACAGCAGATATATAGGAATCGAACCGTGGCGTTCTTCGTTGACGGTCATCGGCGTGCGCGCTGGCCAGTGGCATCGGAATCGCTTCAGTCCGCAGCGTAGCGCAGCTTGACAGCCTCCGCAGCCATATGGTGAATTCCCTGTGATTTTCCGGTCTCGCCTTCCCGCCTCGCCGCCAGCCGCCGCTGTTGATGCGTTGCGAACGCGCGCATCGGACTCTTCAACTTCTCGCAATAAGCGTCGGGAGCGTACATGCAGATCTACTCGCAGAAGGACGTCGACAAGAAAGCCCTCAAGGGCGCCCGCATCGCCATCCTCGGCTACGGCAGCCAGGGCCGCGCCCACGCGCTCAACCTCAAGGACAGCGGCTTCGACGTCGTCGTCGGCGTCCGCAAGTCGGGAGCAAGCTGGGCCAAGGCACGCAAAGACGGCTTGAAAGTAGCCGAGCCGCGCGCTGCCGTGACCGGCGCCGCACTGGTTGCATTCCTCACGCCGGACCTGTCGCAGCGGGACCTGTACAAGGAAGTGGTCGGCGGCATCGGCAAAGGCGCGACCCTCCTGTTCGCGCACGGCTTCAACATCCACTTCAAGCAGATCAAGCCGCGCAAGGATCTCGACGTGGTGCTGATCGCGCC
>DATBKP010000127.1:0-7303 GCA_036555785.1 Steroidobacteraceae bacterium | reverse complement strand
CCTTCGTGCCGAAGCGCCTGGAGAACCCGGCACTGCAACAATTGAGCTATGACCAGTATCGCGACATCCGCTTCGATCCGGAGGCAGCCGTCTGGCGCAACGAGCAGGTGCCGTTTCACGTCGAGCTGTTCCCGGCCGGCTCGCTGTTCCAGACGCCGGTCACGGTGTCGGTCGTGGAAGGCGGGCTGGCGCGCGACATCGTGGTCGACCCGACGACGTTCGTGTTTGGCAACAAAGTGCCGAAGCAGCTGGTGAACCAGTCGCTGGCGCTGTCCGGTTTCCGGGTGCGCACGCATTTGAATTCGCGCTCGGTGTGGGACGAATTCCTGGTGTTCCAGGGCGCTTCGTACTTCCGCGCCGTCGCGCGCGACACACTCTATGGGCTTTCGGCGCGCGGCCTTGCCGTGCGCACGGCGCATCCGGCGGGCGAGGAATTCCCGGCGTTCACGCATTTCTGGATCGAGCGGCCGTCGGCCAACGCATCCGCGATCGTGGTGCACGCCCTGCTCGACAGCCCTTCGGTCGCCGGCGCCTATCGCTTCTCGGTCACGCCCGGCGTCGAAACGGTGATGGACATCGACGTCACGCTGTTCCCGCGCGTCGCGCTCGACAACATCGGCATCGGTCCGCTGACCTCGATGTTCCTGTTCGACGAATCCGATCGCGCCCGCATCGACGACTTCCGCGACGAAGTGCACGACTCCGACGGCCTGTCGATCGTGACGGCGCAGGGCGAGCGCCTGTGGCGGCCGTTGAAGAATCCGACGCAGTTGCAGGTCTCCAGCTTCACCTCGCAGGCGCCGCGCGGCTTCGGCCTGGTGCAGCGCTCGCGCCGCGTCTCCGACTATCACGATCTCGAAGCCCACTACGAGCTGCGACCGAGCGTGTGGATCGAGCCCACCAGCGACTGGGGCGCGGGCGCGGTGCAGCTGTTCGAGATCCCGACCAACAACGAGACCAACGACAACATCGTGGCCTTCTGGCGTCCGACGACGGTGATTCCCGAAGGCAAGCCCTATCACCTTTCGTACCGCATGCGTTGGGACAAGCAGCCGAAGCTCACGCCCGCGCTCGGCAAAGTGACCTCGACCCGCAGCGGACCGACCCACGACGGCAAGCGCCGCATTTTCGTGGTCGAGTTCACGGGCACCGGGCGCGCGATCGACGACCTGCGCCTGGACCTGGGCACTTCCGCCGGCAAGCTCAGCAACCAGGTGCTGCAGCCCAGCCCGCTCACCAAGGGCGTGCGCGCCAGCTTCGAGCTCGATCCCTCGAATGCGGATGTCGCCGAGCTGCGGCTGCGGCTGATGCGCGCCGACAAGCCGGCCAGCGAAACCTGGTTGTATCGATGGACAGCCAACTGAGATCCGCCCCGGAAGCGCGCGACGTCGTGCGCGGCGGCATGCCGTTCGAGCGGCCTGCCGACATGCCGGTGCAGGATCTGAAAACCATGCCGTCGGCGCAGAAGATCGGCGCGACGCCGGTGCGCGTGGTGTGCGCGCGGCTGCTCACGGTGCTCGGTACGCTCGGGCTGGCGGGCTACGGTGTGTTCGAGATGCTCGGCATCGTCAGCTTCACGAACATGACCGTGCTGCAGGGCGTGATGATCGTGTTCTTCGCGATCACGCTGCTGTGGATCTCGCTCGCGGCCGCCTCCGCGATCACCGGCTTCCTGATTCCGCCGCTGCGCGGGTCCAGCGCACCTTCGATTGCCGGCTCGCGCACCGCACTGGTGATGCCGATCTACAACGAAGATCCGGCGCGCACCACCGCCGCGCTGTACGCGATGGCCGAAGCGCTGGCGCAGATCGACGCCGCGCGGCACTTCGAGATCGCGATCATTTCCGATTCGACCAATGCCGACGCCTGGATCAGCGAATCGCTCGCGGTCGACCAGCTGCGGCGCGACCTGCGCGAGACCCTGCCGGTCTGGTATCGGCGTCGCTGGCACAACACCGGCCGCAAGGCCGGCAACGTCGAGGAATTCGTCAAGCGCTGGGGCTCGCGCTACGACTACATGATCGTGCTCGACGCGGACAGCATCATGGCGCCGCAAACGCTGGTCGCGCTCGTGAGCCGCATGCAGGCCGATCCGCATCTCGGCATCCTGCAGACGGTGCCGATGCTGATCGGCCACTGGAGCCTGTTCTCGCGTATCCAGCAATTCGCGGGCCGCGTCTACGGCAGCCTGATCGGGCGCGGCGTCGCCGCGTGGAGCGGCAACGAAGGCAACTACTGGGGGCACAACGCCATCATCCGGGTCGCGGCGTTCGCGCAGGCCTGCGGCATGCCGCAGCTGCCGGGACGCCGGCCGTTCGGCGGCCACATCCTGTCGCACGATTTCGTCGAAGCTGCGCTCATGCGCCGCGCCGGCTGGAAGGTGCGCATGGCGCCGGACCTGGGCGGCTCGTGGGAAGAGAGCCCGCCGTCGCTCGTCGACATCGCGATCCGCGACCGGCGCTGGGCGCAGGGCAACCTGCAGCACTCGAAGATCATCGACGCCAAGGGGCTGGCGATCACCAGCCGCGCGCACTTCGCGATCGGCATCATGGGTTACTTGTCCTCGCCGCTGTGGATGATGCTGCTGCTCGTCGGCTTCGCGCTGACGTTGCAGGCGACGCTGATCCGCCCCGAGTATTTCAGTCGCAGCTTTCAGTTGTTCCCGGACTGGCCGCGGTTCGATGCGCCGCGCATGACAGCGCTGTTCGTCTACACGATGGTGGTGCTGTTCACGCCCAAGATCCTCGGCTTCGTACGCAGCATCTTTGCCTCGCGCACACGTCGCGGCTGCGGCGGAATCATCGCCATGACGATCGGCCTCGTGGTCGAGACGATCCTCTCGGCGCTGTACGCACCCGTCATGATGCTGGTGCAGACCCAGCACATCATCGAGATCGTGACCGGCCGCGATTCCGGCTGGAATGCGCAGCGCCGCCACGCGCACATGACGACCTGGAAGGAAGCGTGGAATTTCCACTGGCCGCACCTCGTGATCGGCATCGTGATCGGCGTGATCGCGTTCCTGATCTCGCCGACGCTGCTCGCCTGGCTCACGCCGACACTCGCGGGCCTGTTCCTCGCGATTCCTCTCTCCAAGATGAGCGGCAGCGTGCGGCTCGGCCGCCTGCTCAACTGGTTCCGCGTCCTGCGCACGCCGGAGGAAAAGCACGTGCCGGCGGTCATCCGTCGCCGCGACGATTTGCTGGCGCACGCGGCGGCGATGCCGACGGATGGCTTGCGCTACATCGCGCGCAATCGCCAGGCGCGCTACGCACACGTATCGGGGAATCTGCCGCGGCCGCAGGAAACGCGCGGACATCCTGACCCGCATCGACTGACCGCCGAGCGCAAGCTGGCGGACGCACGCACGCTGAATGAAGTTCTTGCATGGCTCGGTCCCGCCGAGCGGGTGCACGTGGCCGGAGACCCGCGCTTGCTGGAACGGCTGGCGGAGTTGCCGGATAACTGAGGTGATGACGTGATGAAGTGATGCCCATCACGTTCATCACCTTCATCACCTTCATCACCTTGTCCCCCACGGAACTTTCCTCCCCATCTGCCGCTTGCCGTCAGATGCCCACCTCTTTCCTCGGCTCCATCCGCGCGCGCGGCGAATCCCTGTTCCGCGTCTGGGCGCCACAAGCGCGCGTCGTCGAAGTCGTGTACGACGAGGCGCCCGCACGGCCGCTGGCACTGCAGCGCCAGCCCGACGGCTATTTCACCGGCACGACTTCCGAGCGGTTCTCTCTATATAAGTATCGCGTCGATGGCGCCGGGCCCTTTCCCGATCCCTGCTCGCGCTTTCAACCGCAGGGCGTGCACGGTCCATCGCTGATCGTCGATCCCACGGCCTTCAAGTGGAACGACGCGAAGTGGCGCGGCGCGCGGCTCGCCGGCCAGGTGATCTACGAGCTGCACATCGGCACCTTCACGCCGGAGGGTACGTTCGACGCGGCGCTCGGCAAGCTGCCCTATTTGCGCGAGCTCGGCATCACGATGCTCGAGGTGATGCCCGTGGCCCAGTGCCCAGGCCGCTGGAATTGGGGCTACGACGGCGTGCAACTGTTCGCGCCCAATCACGTCTACGGCGATTACGAGGCGCTCAAGCGCTTCGTCGATCGCGCGCATGCGCTCGGCCTCGCGGTCATCCTCGACGTCGTCTACAACCATCTCGGTCCGGACGGCAATTACCTGAAGTGCTTCAGCCCGTATTACTTCAGCACGCGCCATGCGACCGAATGGGGCGAAGCGCTGAATCTCGACGGCGAGCAGGCGCAGGGCACGCGCGATTTCATCCTCGGCAACGCGCGCTACTGGCTGAGCGAGTTCCATCTCGACGGGCTGCGGCTCGATGCGACGCAATCGATCTTCGACGACAGCCGGCCGCACATTCTCCAGCAGCTCGCGCAGACGGCGCGCGAGGCAGCGCAGCCGCGCTCGATCGTCATCATCTCGGAAAACGAGCCGCAGCATGCCCAGCAGCTGCTGCCGCCCGAGCGCGGCGGTTTCGGCCTGGATGCGATGTGGAACGACGATTTCCACCACGCCGCCAAGGTCGCGCTGACCGGTACGCGCGACGGCTACTTCGGCGACTACACCGGCCGCGCGCAGGAATTCCTGTCGTGCGTGCGGCGCGGCTTTCTCTATCAAGGCCAGTGGTACCCGTGGCAGAAGCAGACGCGCGGTCAGGCAGCGCCCGGACTCGCGGCATGTACATCGATCGTGTTCCTGCAGAATCACGATCAGGTCGGCAACACGTTTCTCGGCGATCGCGTGCACGCCACCGCCGCGCCGGGCCGCTATCGCACGCTGATGGCGCTGACGCTCCTGGGTCCGCAGACGCCGATGCTGTTCATGGGCCAGGAGTTCGCGGCCTCTGCGTCCTTCATGTTCTTCGCAGATCATCATCCGGAGCTCGCCGCCCTGGTGCACAAGGGCCGGCGCGAGTTCCTCGGCCAGTTCCGCGCCTACGCCGACGAAGCCGCGCAGCAACTGGTGCCGGCGCCGCACGATGAAGCGACGTTCGTGGGCTCGAAGCTGGACTGGAGCGAGGTCGAGCACCATGCGGAAGCCCTCGCCTTTCACCGCGACCTCATTCAGCTGCGCGCCTGCGATCCGGTTCTCTCGCAACAAGACGGCGGCAAGCTCGATGGCGCCACGCTGTCGGAGCAAGCCTTCGTGCTGCGCTGGTTCGACGCCGAGCACGGCGACCGGCTGCTCGTCGTCAATCTCGATCGCGAGCTGCCGTTGACGCCGCCATCGGAGCCGCTGCTGGCACCCACGCACGGCGCGACCTGGCAACTGTTGTGGTCGAGCGAGGATCCGCGCTACGGAGGCCACGGCGTCACGATGCCCGTGGCCGACGCCGGCCACGGCGAGTGGCGGTTACCCGCGCAGAGCGCAGTGCTGCTGGTCGAGGGCCAGGCGTGATTCCGGACGAGCTCCGGGAACGCAGCATCGTGCTGCGCTGGGATCGCGATCGCGATCCGCTCGAGCTGCGCAACCGCGAGTGGCTGATCACCAACGGTCTGGGCGGCTACGCGTCCGGCACGATCTCGGGCATCCATACCCGCAAGTATCACGGCCTGTTCGTGCCGAACCTGGCGGCGCCGAAAGGCCGGCACATCATGATTTCGCGTTGCGACGAATCGGTGGTCACGCAGCAGCGCCAGGTGCACCTCGGCGGCGCAGAGTTCGAGCACGACCGCTTCGTCGGCGAATCGCACCGCTACCTGCAGGAGTTCCGGCTCGATCATCGCATCGCGGTGTGGACGTTCGAGCTCGACGGCGTCGTGCTGGAGAAATCCATCGTGATGCCGCACTACCAGAACACCGTGTGCGTGCAGTACCGGCTGTTGCGGGGAAGCAGCCTCGACCTGCAGGTGCGTCCGTTCGTCTCGTTCCGCCGCCACGATGCTACGCCCGCGAGCACTACCGGCGACGCATTCGTGGTCGAAGTGCGCAGCGGCCTGCACGAGATCCGTCTCGCGAACAACCCGCTGGTGTTGCGCGTAGCGCTGCGGCCCGGACCGACGCGCTTCATGACCGACGAGCGCGACGAGAACCAGTTCGTGTATCGCGTCGAGCGCGACCGCGGCGACCCGGCGTTCGACAGCGCCTTCAGTCCCGGCTACTTCGCCGCGCATCTCACCGCCGACCGGCCGACCGTGTTCGTCGCCTCCGTGCACCCCTGGGAGCGCATGGAATTCGATGCCTCCGCGGTGTTCAACGCCGAGCGCCGCCGCCTGAGCGGTCTGCTCGCGCTCGCGCCGCACCTCGAAGGGGACGCATTCGCCGAGCAACTGGCGATGGCCGCCGATCAATTCGTCGTGCTACCCGGCAGCCGTCTCGAAGAGAACGTCATGGCGCAGGCCGAAGGCACCGAGCTGCGCAGTATCTACGCGGGCTATCACTGGTTCGGCGACTGGGGGCGCGACACGATGATCAGTCTCGAAGGACTGACGCTCGCGACCGGCCGCTATCGCGAGGCCGGCGCGATCCTGCGCACCTTTGCGCACTACATTCGCGATGGGCTGCTGCCGAACCTGTTTCCCGAGGGCGAGCGCGAAGTGCTCTACCACACCGTCGATGCGACGCTGTGGTACTTCCATGCGATCGCGCGCTACGTGGAAGTCACCGGCGACCGCTCGATCCTGCTCCAGCTCTATCCGATTCTTGCCGACGTCATCGAGCACCACCTGCGGGGCACGCGCTTCAACATCCACGTCGATCCGGCCGACGGTCTGCTCGCCGCGTCGGCGGAGGGTTATCAGCTGACCTGGATGGACGCGAAAGTCGACGACTGGGTCGTCACGCCTCGTCGCGGCAAGCCGGTGGAGATCCAGGCGCTCTGGTACAACGCGCTGCAGCTGATGGCGTCGTGGGGCGAGCACCTCGGCGCGGAACATCGCTCCTACACCGAGCATGCGAAGCGCACGCGCGAAACGTTTAACGAGCGCTTCTGGAACGCTGCAGCCAATTGCCTGTACGACGTCGTCGACGGCCCGAGCGGCGACGACGCGAGCATCCGGCCGAACCAGGTGTTCGCGATCTCGCTGCCGCATCCGATTCTGTACGAGCGCCGCTGGGCGCCCGTGCTCGAAGCGGTCCGCAACCGACTGGTGACGGCGTACGGACTGCGCACGCTCAGCGCCGACCATCCGGACTACAAGGCGCACTATCGCGGCGACCTGCGCTCGCGGGATGCGGCATATCACCAGGGCACAGTCTGGCCCTGGCTCATCGGACATTACGTCGATGCGTGCCTGCGAGTGCGGCCGGACCGCGCGAGCGCACGTCAGCT
>DATBKP010000126.1:0-104167 GCA_036555785.1 Steroidobacteraceae bacterium | reverse complement strand
GGTTGCCGCGCTGGCCGCCTCCCCCATCGCCCGGGCCGCCGCGCCGAAGCGCGGCTTTGCCGAACAGGCGTACTCCAAGGCGATCGTGATCGACGCGCTCGGCGCACCCGGCGGGTTCGATCCCGACGCGGCGCCCGATGCAGGGCTCTCGGCCGCCGACCTTGCGGATGTGAAGACTTCCGGCGTCACGGCCATCAACCTGACAGTCAGCAGCGTCGGCAACGGTCCGGGGAAATTCGAGGAGACGATCGAGGCTATTGCGTTCGCCGAACGCGAGATCGGCAATCATCCCGAGCTCTTCTCGAAAGTGCTCACCGGCCGCGATCTCAGCGCCGCGAAGGCGGCGGGCCGCATGGGCTTCATTTACGGCTTCCAGGATACTAGCCCGCTCGACGGCAAGCTGGATCGTCTCAAGATGTTCCATGCTCTCGGCGTGCGCATTGTGCAGCCGTGCTACAACCGCCGCAACCTGATGGGCGACGGTTGTCTCGAGCCCGCGAACGGCGGGCTGAGCACGCTCGGGCATCAGCTCATCGACGAGATCAACAAGCTCAAGATCCTGCTCGATCTCAGTCACGCGGGCGCACGCACGCAGAGCGAAGGAATCGCCGCGTCGAAAGCGCCGATGGCGATCACGCACACGGGTTGTCGCGCGCTCGTCGATGTTCCACGCAACACATATGACAGCGAGCTGAAAGGAGTCGCGGACCGCGGCGGCGTGGTCGGCATCTACTTCATGCCGTTCCTGCGCGCGTCCGGCCAGCCGCACGCCGACGATCTGATCCGGCACCTGGAGCACGCAGTCAACGTCTGCGGCGAGGATCACGTCGGGCTCGGCACGGACGGCGGCATCTCCGGCATCAAGCTCGACGAGAAGTACGCAGCGTTTCAGAAGAAGTTCTTCGAGGATCGCGCCAAGGCGGGCATTGCCGCGCCGGGCGAAGCCGCTGACGTCTTCAATCTCGTGCCGGAATACAACGACGCGCGCCGCTTCTTCAAGCTCGCCAACGATCTGACCGATCGCGGCTGGCCGGCGAAGCGCGTCGAGAAGATCCTCGGCGCGAACTTCGCGCGCCTGTTCGGCGACGTCTGGGGATGAACAATCCCTGGCAGGTGCTGCGCGGCCAGGAACGATTGTGGGTCGTGTTCTGGCTGTACTGCGTGCTCGGGACCAGTGTCCTCTGCCTCAGCTCTGCATACCTTCTGACCATGTTGCCGTTCGACTCGTTTATCGCGGAAGACACAGCAACCACAGCGTTCTTCGCGGCGCTCGCTGCCTACGTTGTGTGGGCTCACGTCTCGCTCTGGATGTCTGCGTTCAACGTGCGGCAACGTCCCTGGGGCTATGCGGCGCGTGTCTATGCCTGCGTTGTGCTGGCCGGCATCGCCGTGTCGATGATCTTGCCGTACTTCGTAACAACCCCGCCGATCGAAGTGCGGCTGATCCAATGAGCATCGAACCGTACGGCCCGGCGCATCTCGAAGGCGTTGTGCGCCTGTCGCTGCGCGCCTGGGCGCCGGTGTTCGGCTCGCTCAAGCAGGTGTTCGCGCCCGCTGTGTATGACACGTTCTACCCGAGCGGCTGGCGGATCGCGCAGGAGAAGTCCGTCCGTGATACGTGCACGTCGGCGGACTTCAAGGTCTGGGTCGCGATCGAATCCGCAACGGTCGCGGGCTTCGTCGCCATTCGCTATCACGCCACCGACAAGCTCGGCGAGATCTACATGATCGCCGTCGATCCGGACTTTCAGCGGCGCGGCATTGCCCTCGCGATGACGGACTTTGCCGTCGCGCGCATGAAGGAAGCCGGCATGACCATTGCGATGGTCGAGACCGGCGGCGATCCCGGCCACGGTCCGGCGCGAGCTGCGTACGCGCGCGCCGGATTCGGACTGTTCCCGGTCGCCCGCTACTTCAAGAAACTGTAGGAGCCGATCGCAGCATGAACGCGCGCTGGCATCGAGCCCTGAGGGTTGCAGTGCTGGCACTTGCGGCGGGCTGCTCGCGTCATGGCGAGTTCACGGTCTGCGACAGCCGCTTCAGTTGCAAAACGTATCCGTCGAAGGCCGCCATGCAAGAAGCATTCGCAGCCGAGGAAGCTGCCGACGCTGAAAAGCAGCGGCGCTACGCGCACGCGCTGCCCTTCGACTATCGCGATCTGGTGCACGTGCTGCTGGTCGATTACCTGCGCCCATCCGGCATTCCCGACGTCAACTACCGGAACTTCGTCGGCGTTTTCGGCAGCGACATCGATGTTCCACTCACGGCAAAGCTGCACGAATCGAAGATCGAAGTCCTGCCCGCCAGCGCGTGGACGCTCGGCGACATGCCGTCACCGGGATATGGCCGTCCCATCGACGTTCACTTCCGGGTGGACGTGTACGATCTCAAGCAGATCGAGGCGCGCACGTACACGGTCTGGGTCGGCTACTACTGCGGCTCTCTCTGCTCCGGCTCTGTGATGTACACGTTGCGCCAAAGCGGCAAGACCTGGCGGATTATCGCGCGCGAGCGAGGGGCTTTGGTCTCGTAGGAAGACACCATGACACAGCTGAATCGACGCGAATTGCTCGCCGCGCTGGCCGCACTGGGCTTCGCACCCGCGACGCTGACGCGAGCTGACGAGCCCTCGCTCACATTCGCTCACGGCGTCGCGAGCGGCGATCCGCAGCGCGATCGGGTAATTCTTTGGACACGCGTGACCCCGAAGGACCGGGGCGAGACGGTCTCCGTCCGCTGGACCATTGCGAGCGACGCCGGCATGAAGCAGATCCGCCAGTCCGGCCGCGTCGACACTCACGGCCGTCGCGACTTCACGGTAAAGGTCGACGCTACGGGACTCAAACCCGGCCAGACTTACTACTATCAGTTCGACGCACGCGGCGTGAAATCGCCAATCGGCCGCACTCGCACGCTGCCGGTCGGACGCGTCGATCGCCTGCGCTTCGCCTTCGCATCGTGCGCGAACTATCCGCACGGCTACTTCAATGCGTATGCGCGGATCGCCGAGCACGACGACCTCGACTTCGTGCTGCACCTTGGCGATTACCTCTATGAGTACAAGCTCGGCGTGTATGCGGATCCGCAGCTCGCCGGCCAGCGCGACGTGGTGCCGACACACGAGATCGTGAAGCTCGAAGACTATCGGCTGCGCTATGCGCTCTACCGCAGCGATCCCGACCTGCAGGAGGTCCATCGCCAGCATCCATTCATCAGCGTGTGGGACGACCACGAGACGGCCAACAATTCCTGGCGCGACGGTGCCGAGAATCACAACCCCGATCAGGGTGAAGGGGACTGGCGTGCGCGCCGACGCGCTGCCGTGCAGGCGTACAACGAGTACATGCCGATTCGCAGCGACTCGATGAGCGACGATCAGATCTACCAGGCTTTCCAGTTCGGCGATCTCGCCGATATCGTGATGCTCGATACGCGCCTGTACGGCCGCGACAAGCAAGTCGACATACCGGCCGGCGCGTCGGACATCGTGGCGACTGATGCCGTGCTCAACGATCCGAAACGCTCGCTGTTGGGTTTCGACCAGGAAAAATGGCTGGCGCAGGCGCTGCGCAGCTCGAAGATCCGCAAGCAGCCCTGGCGCGTGATCGGTCAGCAAGTGATGATGGCTCAGCTCAGTCGCACCGAAGGCCGCACCATCCGCAATCCAGACCAATGGGATGGCTACGCACCGACCCGGGATCGATTGTTCCAGCTGCTTCGCGATCGCGACATCCGCAACAACGTCGTGCTCACGGGCGATATTCACTCTTCCTGGTGCAACGAGTTGAGCTCCAATCCGTGGGCTGCAGCGGCGACTGCAGACGAGGCACGCCCCGTAGGCGTCGAATTCGTCGGACCGGCCGTGAGTTCACCCGGGCTGCGGGATCAGGAGCACGCGGCGACGGACGCCCAACAGATTCGATCCGTTTCTCCACACATCAAGTACGCGGAGCTTCACAAACGGGGTTACGCGATTCTCGATGTGACGCGCGACCGCGCTCAGTGCGAGTACTACCACCTGCCGACGGTCAGTGTGCGCGACAAGGGGCAGGAGTTGGCTGCGGTCTATGCGACCGAGTCCGGGAGCAATACGCTCAAATCTGGAGCTGCGGAGCCGCGCGAGGCGTTGGCGGAATCAGCACCGAGGTAGAACATCATGAACATTCGCTGGCACGGAGCCCTGTGTGTTCTGGCATTCGCGCTACCGGCGGGTAGCTCGTGTGCAGAGGACGTCATCGCCTGCAAAGTGGACGACCCTACGAATTGCAAGCGGGCGTCGGAATGGGCGGCGGAAGCGGCAGCCAAGGACGCGGAGGATCGGAAGTTCGCCGCAGCGCTGCCCTTCGACTATCGCGATCTGGTAGCCGCACTGGTGGTCGAGTTCATTCGGACCTCGTCCTTTCCCGGCAAGGATCACCAGTATTTCGTCGGCGTCTTCGGCGAGGATCTCGACTCGGCGCTGGCAGCGAAGCTCCACGCGTCGGGCATCAATGCCCTGCCCGCGTCGGCCAGGAAGGTCCCCGGCGAGAATGAGCATCCGGTTCATGCGAGCCCACTGATCAGCATCGGTGTCGGCGACATCAAGCAGATCGATGCGGATACCTTCACGATCCGGCTCGGCTACCACTGCGGCAGCCTGTGCGCCGGCAGCACGCAATACACGATGCGCAGAGTGGACGGTGAGTGGCGGGTTGTCGATCGGCAACAGGATTGGGTCGCGTAACTACGTGTTGGGACGACGAGGTTCAGCACTGGTCGATCGTCGGCCAAGATTGGTCACCAGTTGGTTGGAAACGAGCCATGGCCAGTGCCAAAGAGGATGTAGAAGTGCTGATGAACGCCCTGCTGCCCTTCGCAGAGAAGATGCTTGCAAAGCGCGGCGCGTTTTACCCCTTCGGGGGCGCTATGACGCCCGATGGAGAGATCGTCAACATTGCCGGCTACGATGGCTGGGAACGGCCCTCGTCGGCGAGTCTAATTGAGCTACTGAACGAAGCTTTTCGCGAAGACGCTGCGCTCGGAAAGTACAAAGCAACTGCCGTCGTCTATGACGTCCGCGTCACCATACCGGACACAACGATCAAGTCAGATGCCATCGCGGTCGCGCTGGACCATCGAGATGACTACTCCGTCATCGTCTTGTTCCCGTACTCCATAGAAAAAGGCGAGGTCCGAATACGAGAACCTTACGCCGAGAAGGGCTCACATCGAGTGTTCAAGCCCCCCAGCCACTAGTTCAGTTGGTGCGATCTTGCCGCCCGGACCGATAGCAGAGCCACAGACAATGAAGAACCCGAGTTGCTCGCGATCGCTATCGGGCGATAGAACGTGTCGCCTCCGAGGATCGCCGTGTCGTATTTCTGGATGTCAGGGCTTCCAAACAAAGCCCTCTGGCACTAGATCGATCGGATCGTCTGCCTTAACGCCGTAAAGACCGGACATGATGTGCTGACACAGCTGCACGAGATCTCCTTCTTCAACGCGCCGGTAAGTCACGTCGTTCTTGGCCAGCCGGCGAGGCTTCGCGTGGCGTGCCTTCAAGAAATCAAACGCACGCTGTTCGTCACGAACGTTGATGGGAGCCAGCAGCACCCAGTCCAGACCTGCGGTGCCGTTTTCGATTGAGAACTGAAGATCGACTTGATTCTTCTCACCCGGCCTGCCGTGATCCGAGAACATGAATGCCGCAAATGATCCGTCCGAGCCATGCTCTCGCAGCTGCTGAAACACCATCGGTACGTCCGCGATATGCACGACGTACTGCTCAGCAACTCGACTCCGAATGAACCATACAAGCGAGAGACAAACCGCAACGAGACCACAAATAAGAACAAGGCCGCCGATCATGTCCCCATCCTTCATGGCATCCCTACCCCCACCAAGCGAGATCAGTGGTGGTGAGCGCGCATACCATGAACGGCAGTAGGAAAGACAGAACAACTACCATGCAACGCCGGTGGCTAAGATCTAATGAAAACGGCGCAGATGAACCCGATTACGACCAAACCGACGACAAACAGCAGCTGCAACTTGAAATCTATCTCTGCAAGCTTTGAGAGTAACCTCCAGATACTTGTTTTCATCGTGCTTCCTTCAGTCAATGGCAAAGAAGTCCTTGACTGTACTGATCTCGGTATCCACCGGGCGCTTGAAAAAGCCTCTCCCATTGTCGCACTGCGTTGAGGGTTACGAGGACTCGAAGCGCCGACTATGTGCCCACGACTGTCAACCAGGGCGCAATATCAAGACGATGCACACGATCAGTACGTTCACAGCGGCATGGAATATCGCTGGCGCCACGACCGACCGTGTGATCGAAGTGAGGCGCCCGGAGATCGCGCCGAGGACGGCAAGAAAAACCAGTTGCCGGAACTCGGTCACAGCAGCTCCATGAAAAGCAAGAAAGGTGATCAGCGCGCCGACTTGTGCCACCGCATCGCCGACAATCGGTGTGACGCGTAGTTGGAAGAGCCCTCGGATACTTGCTTCCTCGACGAGTCCAGCTGCGAGCACTACAACGACGGAAAAGATGGTTCGAAACAGTTCTGGCGCCGCCTTTACATCGCCCCGGAGAGTGACGCTTCCGTGATGCATTCGATCCCAGCCGTTCAAGAACAGCCCAAGGGCTGAAATCGCCACGATGAGTGTGCAAATGGCGATCCACAAGTGCGTATTTTGGCGCTGCGCGACATGTGAAGAGGAGACGACGTTTTTTCTGACTTTGATTAGCACGAGGACTGCGACAACGAGAGTCGGCAATGGGAACCAGACTAGGTGTGGGTCGAGCCTGAGATTCAGCTCAGGTGGGATATAGATAGCAATCGACGTAGCAGTTGCCCAGAGCAACGCAATGATCGCCGCACGTAGCACGAACAGCAGTGGCCTCTTCCAGGCAACCGAGGCCTCTGCAGCTGGCCGACTATCTCGCACGAGTAACTGACTCGACTACTATACCGAGCGCTGTGGCACGAAGGCGGATGCTGACCACATCGCCGGCTCCGAGATCGGCTGGGCCGATAGCAGTGCCGCTGATAGTCTTGGCGCAGAATTTCGCGATCCAAGCGTGCTGGTCCGCGCTTGCGATAACCCTGAGCTGGCATGGATTTCGGCCAGAGTAGTTTTTCAGCGTCCGGTCGACTGTCGCGTCGCGCATGTATGTGCGACCCGGAAGATGTTGAGCAACGACGCCGGATAGCGTCGCCACCAAGAAGAAGACACCGACTGCGACCAAAAGGACAGCGCCGATATCCTTAACAGAACGATCGACGCCGGCCGCGGGTTCGCCGGCACGCGGCGTCACGACAATGGCTTCTCTGGCCACGAGTAAAGAAGCGAACGCGCCCATGGTTGCGGCAAGGCCGATGGTGAGAGGCGTTGTCCATCGCAACGTGTTAAGCCCATCAATTCCTAACGCCAGCACTAGCGTGCGCGCGCACAGAAGTATTGCGAGGCCGATGAATGCTCGTGCACGAACGGGTCGGGCTGCCCGCGAGATATCCCTCATTGCATTGCCAGGAAGCGTGACTTCGGGCTTCTACGGGTCAGGTCGCCCGCACGTTGGGTCACCAATGCAGGAGAACGCTTGAATGATATGCCGGTCCGAAGGTAGAGCGTTATTGATTTCCCGCATGCCATTCTGGACACCCTCCACCGCGCGGTCCACCCCAGCTTTGGCGACTGCGTCTCCGACACCTGCTGCGCCAGACAGACTCGAGGTTCCCTCGCCGATTGCTTTGGCAATAGGAGGCGGCACCTCAAAGTATGTCAGCGCACTCGCGACAGCGGTACCGATCCCCTTATCGATTGCGGCCCCAGTGACGGTCGTGACCGCTTCCTGCGGATGACCTTCAGCGACCTCTCCTAGAGCCTTGGCTCCGGTAAGTACCTCGCCTGTTGTGCCGAGAGTCTCGCCCACGTGGCCGGCAGCAGGCATCTTATCTCCCGCGATGGCGTCGATCGTGTGAGCAACGGCAGCTCCCGCGTATGAAGCTTGCGCCGCCTGCGAGACGGTGGGCTTCACAGCCGCGGAATTGTTGCGGCTTGCGGCTTCGGCATGCTGCTGCTGGAAGTGGCACTCCTGCGGAATGTGAGTTCCTGTTGACGTGCCGCACGTTCCCGCTGGATCAACCCGATTTGGCGGATCATTGCCGAGATATGTGTACAGATTGAACTGATCATCGTATCCAATTGGATCGGTCTGCAGGAACCGCCCAAGGCTCGGCGAGTACAGCCGCGCCTTGTAGTAGTAGAGCCCGAGCTCAGCGAGCCACGCTTGTCCCGTGTACTGAAACCGTCCGATGTTGCCGGAGTTTTGGACACCGTACGCATCATAGGCATTGATTCCAACCAAGCTCCCATTTGCATCGGCCACGGCGACGATCGAGCCCTGATGGTTGGCGAAGAGTCCACGGCGCGTCGCCAGCGTCTGCCCTTCGTACCACAGCAGCGGCTCGTCTGATCCCGCTCCGTGCACATAGCGTCTCAACGGCTGGCTACTGCTGCCGTTGTATTCGGCAACTAGCCTGTCGCCATCGTAGAGGAATTGAGTGGTAACGCCTCCGGCAGAAATCTGGAACAGCCGGCCAAGTGGGTCATAGGTGAGCGTCTTCGTCCCTAAGTTTGCAGACACCAATCGGTTCTCAGCGTCGTAGACATAGCTCGCCGCGCCATCTGACGTCAGATTGCCATTCAAGTCATACGCGTAAGTGACACCCGCGACGCTCGTGTACTGGTTGAGGCCATTGACGCCGTAATTGCGAGCAGGGCCGTCCGGTGTCGTGCTCTTGTAAGCGTCATTGCTGTCGATGCGCGAGACGATCTGCGACGCCGGGTTGTAGCCGAACTCGAGCGTCTGGTCGGCTGCCGTCAAGGCGAGGTTGTTGGTCAACCTCCACAAGCGCGAGATCGCATCGTACTCATCGCTCGCCACTGCCCCGCCGAGCGAAGTATCCGAGCGACGGCCCAGCGAATCGTAGTTGAAGTTCGCGACCGTGGTCGCGCCATTCTCGAGAATCGCGGTGAGTCGGCCGGCACCGTCATAGTCATACCTGAAGTAGTTGGCATCCAGGAACGTCAGCCGAGTGCGCCGACTGCCGGCATCGTAGTCCGAAGTGAGCGCTCGACTGACACTTGCCATGTTGTTGGTCGAGGAGCGCAGTCGCCCGAAGCCGTCGTAAACGTTCGTGATGCCGGCACCGGATGTCGAGCTGAAGCGGGCAAAGAGCTGGAGGTTCTGCATGTCATAGCCGTAGAAGACGCTGTATCCCGGTGCGCCACTGGCCGAGGCAGGCACAGTCTTCACCGTGACCCGATTCAATCCATCGTATTGGTAGCTCAGGGTCGTGACATCGCGCTTTCTGAGCGAGGTGCGATTGCCGGCGTCATCGTACGTGTAGCTTTCGTAGTCGCTCTCGTTGACTGAGCCAGCCGTCGTCTTCGAGGGGAACACCCAGCGGTTCTGGCGATCGTGCCCGTCATAACGCATCTCGGCTCGATTGCCGTTCGCGTCGGTCACGCTCGCGCGCTTGCCGTTCAGCGTGTACGTGTAGGTGGCGTAGTCCTGCTGGATCGACGTCCCGTAGGCACGCTGCACCTTGAGCAGTTGCCCCGCTGCGTCGTAGATGTTGCGCGTGATGCGGTCGGGACCGAAACTTCCCGCGGAGCCCAGGGTGCACGCGCCCGAGACCGTCGCGAAGACGGCCGGATTCATGCGCCGCGCCTCACACTCCAGGCGGCCGGAATCGTCGAACGAGCGTTGGGTGAGAGTCTGAATTGCGCCGGCAGCCGAGACTTTCTCGTTTGAGGGATTGCGATGGCTGTCGTAGGTCACGACACTCTGCGTGGCCATCGCGAGCGTTTGACTGGAAGGATCGGTCACCGTGCCGTCCTGAGTGCTCGAAAGCTTATCGTCGGCATCGCGATACGTGAACTTGCGCGCGTTGCGAAACCCGTTGGCGCCGAGCGGCCCGATCTCCCAGGTCTTGCGACCGTAGGCGTCGTAGCGGAAATATTTCGCATCGTCGGTGCCAACGAGAGGTCCATCCTCACTCAGCACGCGTCCGGCGCCATCGTACGTGTAGTGTGTTTCGAGAGTTTCCCCACGAGCGGCATCGATCCGACGCACAACGCTCGGCAGGAGCGTACTCCCGAAGTACTCGTACTCGGTGCGAATCTCGGCCGATGTGCCGCAGGTGGTGGTGTCGCCGCAGACACGCACGACACTCTTGCGACTCACGCCGGTAGAACCCTCGTAGGTGATGTAAGTCTTGCGCCTGACACCATTGGCATCCGCCGGATCCGTGCGCTCCGTCAACTGGCCGGAGCCGTTATATAGAAAATCGGTCTGTTTGCCGCGGGCATCGCGGAACCACGCGGGTCGATAACAGAGCACAGTACCAAGTATGCCGTTGCAACCTGTCTGACTGTACGAGGCACTTTCGCTGATCACAATGAGCCCTGAACCTGGTTTCGGGGTGACCGTGCGCGAGGTGATGTTGCCGAAATTGTCGTAGACGACGTTGACCTGGTTGCCTTCCGGATAGGTAATGCCGGTCACCCGGTAGTTGCCGTCGAAGTCGTAGGCCGTCACCCGACCGATCGAGTCCGTGATCTGCGTAATCACGTTGCGCTGGCCGACGTCGCTCAGATCGTAGACAGTGTGGTAGCCGTCTGGGCCCGTGACTGTCAGCTTGTCGTACAAGTAAGTCGAGTTCGACGCAGCGTGACGTAGATTGGTATAGGCATAGGTCCACGCAACACCATCGTTCGTGACCGAGCCGACGAGCGGGTTGGTCCCGATCGATGCGACCTGCACCGCCGGCGTTGCCTCGCCCGGTAGTTGCAACATGCCGGATGAAGTCTCGAGGTTGGTTCCAAGCGAATTCACGCAACCTTTGCAGCGGAAAACGCGTCCGCCGATATCAGTGATGGTTTTGATCGTGCTGTCCGCGAGGTCCTTGCCGTAGGTGAGCTGCCCGAGGGGTGTCGCGGGATCCGCGCTTGCGTAGATCGTCGCCTGCGCTACGCCGCCCCAGTCATTCACCGGATCGGTGAACGTGTTGGTCTCGTACGTGAGGGTGATGAAAAACCCAAGGTTGCTGGTGATCGTTACCGGGCGATAGAAAGTCAGTCCGCCGCTCGTCGCGGTACCGTAGCTAAAGCTGATCGTCTCTCCGTTCGGATAGGTGACGCTCGACGCGTAGTACATCACCGTGTTCGGATTCGAGCCGGTCGTCTTGATGTGCTGCAGATTGAACAGATAGAAGGCGCCCGACCCCGCTTGGCGAAACTTGTAGGTGTTGCTGCTCTGGAAGGTCGATCCTGTCCCGGTGACGCTCTGGCAGACATCAATATCAGTGCACTGGAAGGACTCCGAGGTGCCCGTCCCGGTGTGCACTGTGAAATTGCCGATGGCATAGCTGCCTACGCCGCCGCCCACCTTCCCTTTGAGGTATGGCGTCACGTTCTGCACTCGATCGAATTTCAGATGCGGCGCGCCGGGCACCGAAAGCGTCGGAACTGAAATCGTGAGCTGCCCGTCGACCACATTCAGGCCGTTGTGATCCGTCTCCGCCCGCAAGGGCGAGATGGCCTCGGGCATCTCCAGTTCCTGGGCCTGGAGAGGCGTGCTGAACGCGGCCGCAGTGGCAAGCACGGCCAGGACTCGCACAGTGTGAAAGCTCATCTTCTTCTCCGACCTCGGGTTCGGCGTGGACGGCTTCATGGCGCGAACTGCGTCGTGTTCATCGTGAATGACACCGTCACGTTCTTTTGGCCGGTATTGCCGCCGCTGTCAGTGACGAGGCAACGCCAGACCGACGTATAGGTCGCATTAATATTGGTTGGAACGGTGCGCGACCAACGCGTGCTGCTCGATGTCGGGCTGACGGCAGACGTCTGTGTATCGCCGGACACCCACTGCCATGCATAGGTGTATCCGGATCCGGACCCGCCAGAACCCGTGCACACGACTGGCGGATCGATCTGCGGGGCATTCGTGCCGCGTTTGATCCACTGCCACGCGGTGGTGCTCAAGCTCGCTACGACTGCCGGCCATGTCGTTGCGCTCGCGGTGTTGGACTGACCCGACGTATTCGTCGCATTGTCATAGGCGCGCACCGTGTATGAGTAGGCAGTGCTGGCCGCGAGATTCGTGTCGCTATAGCTGGTCGTCGCCACGGTTGCGATCGGCGTCCCGCCGCCATTGCGATACACGCGATAGCCCGCGAGACCCGAGCCGCCCGTGTCCGTCGATGCGCTCCAGGAGAGGTTGATCCGCGATGGACTGGCCGCCGTCGCGGACAAATTCGTGGGCGTCGAGGGTGGAGTCACGTCCGGCGTCGAAACGCTCTTCGGAGACGATTGCGCCGAAACGTTGGTCGCTGCGTCATACGCGGCGACGGTGTAGCTGTACGTCGTGCTACCGACGACAGTCGAGTCAGTGTACGCAGTGGTCGCACTTGTCCCGATCTGGCTGCCGCCCCTATAGACGCGATACCCCGTGACGCCGACATTGTCCGTCGATGCGTTCCAGGTCAGGTTGATCTGCGTCGCCGATGCCGCCGAACCGTTGAGCCCAGTGGGGACAGACGGGGCCGTCGTATCGAGTGTGGTCGCGCTTGCCGCGCTCGACTGCGCTGAGACATTGCCGGCAACGTCGTACGCTGCCACTTTGTAGCTATAGGTCGTGCCAGCCGCGAGCGACGAATCAGAATACGACGTCGTTGGACTCGTACCCACCTGCGATCCGCCGCGATAGATCTTGTAGCCGGCGAGTCCAGAGCCGCCCGTATCCGTCGAAGCCGACCACGAAAGATTGATCTGCGTTTGCGAGACCGCGGTCGCGCCCAGGCCTGTCGGCACCGAAGGTGCGATCGATTCCGACTTCGACGTCGTTTGGGTGCGGTTGCCGGCCGCATCGTATGTGTATGTGGCAACAGAACCGTTGGCGCTGCCATTCACCTGGATCAGGTGGCCGAGCGCGTCGTATGTGTACGTCGTCGTTTCTGCCCGCGCGAGCAGCGAACAGCTGAGTGCTGCAAGAACCAGAATGATCGAACACGACGCGAGCGCGAGCGCCCGCATGGACCGCTTCATAGGAAGGCCCCGCAGTAGACAGTCGGAATAGAGCTATGAATCAGATAGCCGCGTTGCGGCTACGTGATCCAAAGAGAAAGATGCTGAAGCGCTTGATGTAGTCGACCGCGCGAACGTGTCCCGCTATTCCTGGTCACAAGTGATTCCTCCACTCTCCTTCCACTTGTTCGCGCACGTCTAGTGATTCGTATCGCGCGCGTGCGGCGACTGTCCGCAATTCTCCGAGAGAAGTCAATCGCCGTTCAGCTATCGATACGAGAAGGAGCTGTTGAGAGTCTCGTGATGCTTCGTTACAAATCCGTAACAAAGCAGGGCCGAGTCCGAACCACAAATCAGGCGTAGGCGTCGACGAGACCGAGCCTCGCGCGCGCCGTGGTGCTCGCAACTTCTTCGACTGCTTCGCCCTGCGCGCCCGACGTCGCAGTGTTCTTCACGACCGGCTGCTCGCGCGGCGGCTCGCGAAATACGCCGGCATCGGCGAGTGACAAGCCCTGCGACGCGAACATTTCGCGCAGCCTCGGCAGCGCTGTTTCGATCGCCGCACGCGTGTCGGCGTGCGCGGCGCCAAACCACACCGACGCTTTGTCGTCGCGCACAGTGATGTTGATCTCGAGCGGTCCGAGGTGCTCGGGCGACAGCTTCAGCGACGCAGTGTGGTTGCCGGATTCGGTCATCATCACGACGCGCGCGCCGACCTCGTTCGCCCAGGCGGGCGTGCCGACCGGAGCATGAACGGGTCGGGAGAGGGCATCGTGCACGTGCGGATTTGCTTGCAGCTGCGGCTGCTGCAACTGCACCGGCAACGTCGGCATCTGCGACCCATCGGGTGCAGTCGGCGCGCTGGTGCTCGTCGTATCGACGGCGACGTCGGCGAACAGCTTCGCATCCGTCACCTGCTTCGCAACCTCCTCCAGGATGTTCTGCACCGGCCCTTCGGCGGCGGCCGCCGAAACGCTGACGCCAGACAGCGCTTGCAGCGCCTGTCCGACCGGAACCTCGATGTTGATCGGGTGCACCGGCGGCGGCAGGGCCATCGAGAACATCGCGAGCAACTGCTCCGGATCGACTTCGTCCTTCTTCGCATCACTGTCCAGCACCATCGCCGGGACTTTGCTGGTCGGCGCGAGCGTCGTGCCGCTACGCTGCACCGACGCGGCGACCAGCTGCCCGAGCATCAGCAGGAAATCTGTCGTCTGCGACTGCTCCGCCGCTGTCGCGACGGATCCTTGCACCGGAGTCGCGGGAGTCGCCGGGGTCGCGGGCGTCGCAGGCTGCACGGGAAGATTCGTAGGAGTCATGTCTTGGGTACTCTGCGTTGGGCGCGCTCGTCGCTCTCGCGCTGCTCGCGTCGATCCGACGCGCGGCGCTCTTCCGTCTGCCATTGCTCAACCACATGGTCGAGTGCCTTGGAACGCTTAGCCGCTTCCTGCCAGCGCTGACGCTCCGCATCGCGCTCGGACTGCGCACGTTTCACGACGGCTTGCTGCTGTTTGATCGCTTCCGACAGGCGCGCCAGGAAGGCCTGGTAGTCGCGCAGCGCCGTTACGCCGATGCCGCCGCCGGCACGCTGCGCAAACTGCTTGTCGTAGTCGGCGCGATAGCGTTCGAGCTCCTGCAGCTTCGTCTCCGCATCCGCCACCTTGCGTTCGATCGCTGCGAGGCCGAGCGCCAGTCGACGCTCGGTATCCTCGAGCAAGTGCTGCACCGGTTTCATCCGTTTGGCGCGCGTCACGCGGCACCGCCGATGACTGCACCGAGCTCGACGAGGCTACGCTGGTAGTCGACGCGCTCCGTCAGATCCTGTTGCAGGAAGTTCTGCATGTTCGGCCACAGCGCGATCGCTGCGTCGATGCGCGGATCGGAGCCCTTGTGGTACGCACCGATCGCAATCAGATCGCGGTTCTGCTGGTAGGTGCTGAGCACCTGCTTGAAACGGCGCGCCAGTGCAAACTGCTGTTGCTCGACGACGTCGTGCATGACGCGGCTGATCGAAGCTTCGATGTCGATCGCCGGATAGTGGCCCGCCTCCGCGATTCGCCGCGACAGCACCACATGGCCGTCGAGAATCGCGCGCGCGGCGTCCGCGATCGGATCCTGCTGATCGTCGCCTTCGGTCAACACCGTATAGAAAGCTGTAATGGAGCCGCTGCCTTCGGCGCCGTTGCCCGCACGCTCCACGAGCTGCGGCAGACGCGCGAAGACTGAAGGCGGATAACCTTTCGTCGCCGGCGCCTCGCCGATCGCGAGCCCGATCTCGCGCTGCGCCTGCGCGAAGCGCGTCAGCGAGTCCATGATGAGCAGGACGTTCTTGCCTTGATCGCGGAAATACTCGGCGATCGCCGTGGCGCGCCACGCGCCGTGCAACCGCATCAGCGGCGGATTGTCGGCGGGAGTCGCCACGACGATGGCGCGCTTCAACCCTTGCGGCCCGAGAATGCGCTCGACGAATTCCTTCACTTCGCGGCCACGCTCGCCGATCAGTCCGACGACGATGACGTCGGCGCTGGTGTAGCGCGCCATCATGCCGAGCAGCACGCTCTTGCCCACGCCGCTGCCCGCGAACAGGCCGATGCGTTGCCCGCGTCCGACAGTCAACAGCGAATTGATCGCACGCACGCCGACATCGAGCGGCGCCTCGATCGGCTGGCGCGACAGCGGATTGATCGGCGTGCCGGTCAACCGGATCCGCGCCTCGCCGGCGATCGGTCCTTGGCCGTCCAACGGCGCACCCGCACCGTCGATGATCCGGCCCAGCAACTGCGGCCCGGCCGCGACTGTTTCGGCACCGGTGCGCGGTACGACGCGTGCGTTGGGTTTCAAGCCATGGATGTCGCCGGTCGGCATGAGATAGAGACGATCGCCGGAGAAGCCGACGACCTCTGCTTCGATGCGCGCACCGTCGCTGCCGAGCACGTCGCAGCGATCGCCGACGGCCGCCTGGCAGCCCGCAGCTTCGAGTGTGAGCCCGACCATGCGGGTCAGCACGCCCTCGACCGGCGGCGGCGGCAGCTGCTCGATGCGCTTGCGATGGCGCTCCAGCAGGCTCGCGATGCTGGAGCTACGCGCCGCGTCCGGCATCGCTGCGCTCCTCGCCGAGGATAGCGGCCATGATGCTGCGGATCTGCGTCTCCAGGCGCTGGTCGATGCAGGCGGTGTCCGTGGTTACGCGGCATCCGCCACGCGGCATCACCGGATCTTCGACGATCGTCCAGGCCCGGTCGGCGCTCGGGGTCGCGAGCTTCTCGCGCACGACTGCAGCATCCTCCGGATGCAAATGCACGCGCACATCGCGCGTCGCCGCGGGCAGCAGTGCTACGGTTTCGCGAACGACTGCGATCACTTGTGCTGGATCCGTCCGCAGCTCACGGCGCACGAGCTGACGCGCGATCGCGATGGCGAGGTGCACCAGTTGTTCTTCGACTTGCGCGTCCAGATCGCGAAACGGCTGCGCCACCGCGCCGAGCATCTTCTCGATGGTCGCGACCTGCGTCTTGATCTGATTGAGGCCTTTCTCCTGCTCCGCACGCGCCGCCGCTGCACCGGCCGCGTGACCCTTCGCGAAGGCTTCCTTGTGCGCGCGCTGCTCGACGTCTTCGAGCTCGCTGACCGTGCGACCGGCGCGCCGCCCCTGCACCGTCTTGCCGGCAACCGCGGGCAAGTCCCAGCGAGAAACCGCCGTCATACGAATTCCTCACCCTTGCCGCCGAGCTGAATCGTGCCGGCTTCGGCCATCTTGCGGACGATCGCCAGGATTTCCTTCTGCGCCGCCTCGACCTCCGACAACCGCACCGGCCCTTTCGCCTCCAGGTCGTCCTTGAGCATGTCGGCGGCCCGCTGCGACATGTTCTTGAAGATCTTCTGCTTCAGACCCTCGTCGGCGCCCTTGATGGCGAGCAGCAGCTTGTCGCTCGGGACCGCGCGCAGCACTTCCTGCATGCCGCGGTCGTCGACCTCGGCGATGTCGTCGAACACGAACATCAGGTCCTGGATCTTCGTGCCGAGCGCCTCGTCGGCCTTCGAGATCAGCTCGACCACGTTCGCTTCGGCGCTCGAGTCCATGAAGTTGAGGATGTTCGCCGCGGTCTTTACGCCGCCGAGCACCGAAGTCTTGAGTCCCGCGGCGCGCCCGGCGAACTGCTTCTCGATGACTTCGTCGAGCTCGTGCAGTGCCGATGGCTGGATGCCGTCGAGGGTCGCGATGCGCAGCACGACATCGGCGCGCAGCGGATCCGGGAAGAAGCCGAGGATCTCCGCCGCCTGGTCGGGCTCGAGATAGGCGAGGATGAGCGCGATGATCTGCGGGTGCTCCTGCCGGATCAGCTCCGCAACCGCACGACCGTCCATCCACTTCAGCGCTTCCAGGCCCTTGCTGGAGCGCCCGAACAGAATGCGGTCGATCACGCCGCGAGCCTTGTCCTCGCCGAGCGCACCGACCAGCACTTTGCGCAGGTATTCGTCGACGCCGACGCCGAGCGAGGTATGTCCCTCGACCGAGAGGTTGAAGTCGCTCAACACCTGGCTGACATCGTTGCGCGAGACATTCTGCAGCTGCGTCATGGCGGCGCCGATGCGCTGCACGTCCTTGGCGCCCATGTGCCGCATGACCTCGGTCGCCTCCTGCTCGCCGAGCGACAACAGGAAAATCGCGGCGCGCTCCGTGCCGGTGCGCTTGGCGTCGTGTGACTGTTTCTTACTCATCGTCGCCGACCCACGTCTTCACGACCTGTGCAACGCGCGCCGCATCCTGCGTCACCATCGAGCGCGCCTGCGAAACCTGTCCGTCATAGTCGAGCGGCGGCCCCGCGGCGCGGCCGCCCGGCAGGCTGCTGCCCGGCTCACCCAACGCCGCCGGCGCGTACGCGATGCGCGGTTGCGAGAGCAGTCCGCGGATCAGCGGGCGCAACACCATCAACACCAGCACCAGCAGCACGATCAGTCCGGCAAGCAGCTTGGCAACGTCGCGGATCAGCGGGCGCTCCCACAGCGGGATCGCCTCTTCCTGCACGTCTTCCGGCTTCAGCTCGCCCTTGAACGATGCATTGACCACGTTGACGCTGTCGCCGCGCGCCTGGTCGAAGCCGACCGCGTCCTTCACCAGCTTCGTCATGTTCTCCAGCTGATCGGGCGTCAGCGCCGTCTCGGTGACGTTGCCGTCGTCGTCGGTCGTCTTCAGGTTGTCGACCAGCACGGCAACCGTCAGGCGCTTGAGGCGGCCAGCTGGCTGGCGCGTGTACGCCACGGTGCGATCGATCTCGTAGTTGCGAGTCGACTGCTTCGAAGTGTTGTCGGGCGGCGAAGGCGCCGCAGCCGGTTGAGCATTGGCAGCCTGTGCAGCGGGAGGAGAAGTCACGCCAGGCGGCAGTGCCACGCCGGGCGTCGGCGGTTGATTCGTGAGCGCCCCGGGCACGCCCTGCGGACCGGCGCCGTTGCGGCTGGTTTCTTCCGCGGTCTGCTCGCTGCGCACGATCTGGCTTTCGGGCCGGTACTGCTCGCGCGCCTCTTCGGTCGTCGAGAGCTCGACATCCGCCACGACCTGCGCGCGCACGCGACCGGGGCCGACGAGCGGCGCAAGCAATTGCTCGACGCGTTGCGTGTAGCGCTCCTCCATGCCGCGAGCGATCTCCAGCTGCTTCTCGCGAGCGGCCATCTCGTCGTTGCCTTCCGGCGCGGACAGCAGGCGGCCTTGCTGGTCGACGACCGTGACCTGGTCGGCTTCCAGCTCGGGGATGCTCGACGCCACGAGGTTGACGATCGCAGTGACCTGTTCGGACTCGAGCCGCCGGCCCGGCTTCATCTGCAGGAACACGGACGCGCTCGGCGGGCGGCGATCGCGCACGAACGCCGACTGACGCGGCAGCGCGAGATGCACGCGCGCGCCTTCGACCGGCTGCAGGTTCGAGATCGTGCGCGCCAGCTCCGTCTCGAGCGCATGCTGATAGCGCGCGCCTTCCATGAACTGACTGACGCCGAAACCGGGCTCCTTCGACATCACGGCGAAACCGCCGTCGCCTTCCGGCAAGCCCTGTGCGGCCAGCTTGAGCCGCGCATCGTGAACGCGATCCGACGGAACGGTGATCGTGCCGCCGTCGATCTTGTAAGGAATGTTGTTGGTGTCGAGCGCCTGCGCGATCTGCGCCGCGTCCTGCTGGCCGAGGTTGCCGTAGAGCAGGCTGTAGGTCGGCTCCTTCGACCAGAGCACGATCACGACGCCGGCCGCGACCGCGGCGGCGATGCCGATGAGCAGCGCGAGCGGCTTCAGGCTCGGCGGGATGATGGAGGCACGCGGCAATGCCGCTGCTTCGGTACTCATGTCCTAGTCACCTAACACTTGCATCAGATGGGCATGTTCATGATCTCCTGGTACGCATTCACGAACCGATTGCGTACTTCGGTGATCGCACGGAACGACACACTGGCCTTCTGCATCTCGAGCATGACCTGCGGCAGCTCGACGCCCGGCACGCCGCGCTCGAACTGCGTCGCGAGGTCCGAGGCGCGCTGCTGCGTCTGGTTCACCTGGTCGAGGCCCTGCTTCAGCACGTTGGAAAACGAATTCGCGGGAGACTGCAGCGCATTGCCGACGCCGGCAGCGGCCTGCGAGATCTCCGACGGCGCGCCGCCCGCGCCGCGCACCTGCGATTGCATGGCGCGGATCTGGGCGAGCACTGCATCGATCTGCATGTTCGACATGGACTGTTCCCTCAAACTTCGACGCCGGCTTCGCGCAGCTTCGCGAGCTTGTAGCGCAAGGTGCGCGGGCTGATGCCGAGCCGCTTCGCCATCGCCTGGCGATTACCGTTGTCGGAGCGCAGCGCCTGCAGAATCAGGTCGCGCTCGGTGGCGGTCACGGAATCGGACAGAGAATCTGCAGACGGCGCACCGTCACTGATCGGTTGCTCGCTCGGCTCGATGTGGATGTGCTCGGCCTGGATGACCGGGCCATTGGCCAGAATCAGCGCCCGCTGCATGACATTGTCGAGCTCGCGGACATTGCCGGGCCACGCGTGCGTGAGCAGCACGTGCGCAGCTTCTGCGCTCAACGCAGGGATCCGCTCGCCGGGTCGGCAGCGCGCATTCAGCACGTGCATCGCGAGCGGTAGCACGTCGTCGCGACGCTCGCGCAACGGAGCCGTCGTGAGCGGGAACACGTTGAGCCGGTAGTACAGGTCTTCGCGGAAGCGTCCGGCGGCGACTTCGCCGCGCAGATTGCGATTCGTGGTCGCGAGCACGCGCACGTCGAGGGCCACCGGCACGCGGCCGCCCAGGCGTTCGACTTCGCGCTCCTGCAGGACGCGCAGCAGCTTCGCCTGCAAACCCAGCGGCATCTCGGTCACTTCGTCGAGCAGCAGCGTGCCGCCCTGCGCCTGCTCGAACTTGCCGGGATGCGCGGCATGCGCGCCGGTGAACGCACCGCGCTCGTAACCGAACAGGATCGCCTCCAGCATGTTCTCGGGGATCGCCGCGCAATTGACCGCGACGAACGGCCGCTCGGCGCGCGGCGAGTTGCGATGGATGAAGCGCGCCAGTACTTCCTTGCCGGTGCCCGACTCGCCCGCGATCAGCACCGTGCAGTCGCTCGCCGCGACCCGGCGGGCCAGCTCCGCCAGCCGCCGCGACGGTTCCGCGGTCGCGATCATTTCGGCGGGCGCCGGCGACAGGACGGCGGCGGCCGGCGGGGAGGTCCCGTCGTCGCGCCCATAGTCAGCCATTCGCGAAATCACGCCCATAGTGACCAGTGAGGGAGCAAGTTCTGTTCCAGTGTCGGGATTCGTGGGATCCGGGCCGCGAAGCTGTGGAGCCGGTCACAGGGGAAATGGGGACATTCCTCATTTCCCGCCCAAATGGGGAATGTCCCCATTTGCCGCACGTCAAACTTCCGACGCCGCGGCTTCGTTGAGCATCTGGAACTTGCGGAGCTTTTCGACCAGGGTCGTGCGCCGCAGCTTGAGCAGGCGCGCGGCGTGGGCGACGGTGCCGCCGGAACGGCTCAGCGCCTGCTGGATCAGGCCGCGCTCGATCGTGAACAGGTGGTCGCGCAGGTCCAGGCCTTCGGCCGGCAGCTGCACGACGGTCTCGGTCGGATCCTGCTCCGTCAGCATCGCGATCACGCCGCTGTCGTCGATCGCGCCCGCCTCGTCCGCTTCCTCGGCTTCCTCGATCGGCGGCAGCTCGTCCGCGACCGCGTCCAGGTCCAGGTGCGCCAGCACCGCGGGCGGCCGGTACTTGAGCGGCAGGTCGCCGACGTCGACGCGCCGGTTCGGGCACAGGATCGACAGGCGCTCGATCAGATTGCCGAGCTCGCGCACGTTGCCCGGCCACGGATAGGCTGCGAGCACTTTGAGCGTGCGCGCCGTCAGCTCGACCTTGCTGCGGCCGGCCTCGACGTTGCGATCCGAGAAATCCCGCACCAGCGAGGGCAGATCGTCGATCCGCGAGCGCAGCGACGGCATCTCGATGGGGAACACATTGAGGCGGTAGAACAGGTCCTCGCGGAACGCGCCGCGCGCGATGGATTCTTCCAGGTTGCGATGGGTGGCCGCGATGATGCGCACGTTGCAGCGGATCGGCGTGTGATTGCCGACGCGCTCGAACACGCGCTCCTGCAAGACCCGCAGCAGCTTGACCTGCATCGGCAGGCTCATATCGCCGATCTCGTCCAGGAACAGAGTGCCGCCCTCCGCGATCTCGAACCGTCCCTTGCGGGAGGCGATCGCGCCGGTGAACGAGCCCTTCTCGTGCCCGAACAGCTCGCTCTCGAGCAACTCGGCCGGGATGGCGCCGCAGTTGATGGCGACGAACGGGCGCTGGCGGCGCGGGCTGGCGTCGTGAATGGCGCGGGCCGCGAGCTCCTTGCCGGTGCCCGATTCGCCGAGGATCAGCACGCTCGAATCGTGGGCCGCGACCTGGCGGATCAGGCCACTGACTTCGCGCACCGCCAGCGACGAGCCGGTCGGCATGCACACGTCGCCGGCCTCTTCGAGCGCCGCCTCGACCGGAACGCGCAGCGCCGCGGCCAGGACCGTGTGCTTGAATGGGAACTGCAGACGCTGCAACCGCGCACCGAGGGCTGCCAGCAGCTGGTCGGCCACCGCTGACGATCCGTATGCGACGACGGGGACATCGCCGAGCTGCTCACGCAACGCAGCGCCCAGCTCGCGCCAATCGCAGTCGGCGACGTCGCCGATGAGGAGTGCCGGCGGAGTGCTGGGTGCCTGGATGACGGCGCGCATCAGGGCGCTGTGATCGATCAGCAGGGGTTCGAGCCCGAGGGTGCGCAGGACTTCGGCCACTCGTTCCGCGCGCGTCGCATCGCCGTCATAGACGACTGCGCGCTGCAGTGTGAGGGTCCTCAGCCTGGCCGTGTCGCTCAAGTTCATTCCCGGTCCTTGCGCTCTTTGCGCGAGTGCTTTGCTCTTGGCGGCATTCTGTCGTTCCCTGTAAGTTGCTCTATAAGACTCTCCCCTAACGCCCCCGACTCGTGAACTACTGCCAGAAATTTGGCGCACGCTTAAGGGAACCACTGAGCGCGCGCTAGTGGAAGACGCGCGCGGAAGGCTTAAAACAAGGTGTTTTCGTGCTGCGCGTGCGTCAGAAAAAAAGCGCGCGCGCAAAATTTCGGAAAACCGAGATGAGTAAGTGGGCTGCGCCCGGCTACACGAAGTGCAACCGTGGTTGCCTGCGAGGTCGGCGCAAACCGAGCGTCGTCACTGCCTGATAGGTCTTACCATCACGAGTAGTTCTCAGATTTACATCGTGGCCCTGCACGCGCTCGATAAATGGATCTTCTCGCATCGAGCCCGCGCGCCTAGCGTGACCCCGCTCTTCAAGTGGAGAACACGCCGATGAACCGCAGGCAACTGCTGCTACAGACACTCTCAGGCGCCGGCGCGCTGGGCCTCGTCGGCACCGTACGGACCGCGGTCGCTGCCAACTCGGCCGGCATCGATCCGTTCGACCCCCGCGCGGTTCTCACGCGCACCACCGCCTTCGGCATCACGCCTCCGACCGGCAAGGCCGGTGATTTCGACTTCCTCGCCGGCCACTGGACGCTGCGCAACCGGCGGCTCAAGACGCGCTGGACCGGCAGCGACGACTGGGACGTCTTCCCCGCCACGCTCCGCTGCGAGAGCCGCATGCACGGCGCGGTGAACATCGATGAGGGCGACTTTCCGACCCAAGGCTTCTCGGGCATGACTGTGCGCGTCTTCGACCCGGCAACACAGCACTGGGCGCTGTACTGGATCAACAGCTCGCGCGGCGGGCTCACCTCGCCGATGGTGGGCGGGTTCAACGGCGACCGCGGCGAGTTCTACGGCGACTACACGGACAACGGCCGGCCGGTCGTCGCCCGCTACATCTGGCGGCGCGACCTGGTCCGCTGGGAGCAGGCGTTCTCGCCCGACGGCAAGACGTGGGAAACGAACTGGATCATCGAGCACACGCCGGCGAACAGCTGAGCTACTTCTTCGGCGAGCGGATCCCGGCAATCTGGCGGCGGTGCTTGCGGAACGCGAGCTTCTCCAGCAGGTCGGCAACGTTCTCGCTGAGCGCGGCGAAGCGCACCTTGACGCGGCCGTCCGGCCCGACCGAGGCGATGCGGCCGGCGAGGCGCAGCGGCTCGGCAATGCTGTCGCGGACGTAGATTTCCAGGATGCCCTGCGCGCCCAGCTCCGGGAACGGCGGGATCGCCTGCCACACGCCGCCCAGCGCATTGAAGCGGATCGAGGTCGGGCGCGGCCGCGGCCGGCTGGCGACCAGCAGCGCGCCGACCATGTCGAGCAGCAGGTTGACCTTGAGATCGAGCCGCATGATGTCCGCGGCATGGGGCGAGCTCTCGTCGCTCTTCTCGGGCTGGCCATGCTCGTCGAGCGCCGACAGCGCCTGCAGGACGCGCAGGTTGCGATCCGCATAACTGCCGATCAGCGCCGGATCGAACGGCTCCGGCATCTTCTTCCAGGAGACCGGCAGCACGTCTTCGTATGCCAGCTCTTCATAGAGAACGACCGTGTCGAGTCCTTCGTACATCGTCAGCCTCCCTTGCCGAGCATGTCCATCACGGTGGTGACGGGATCCTGAGTGGCGACGGATTGTTCGGCCGAAGTCGAGCCGACGGTGCTACTGGCAGCTTTGGCCATATCGGTGACGGCCGCATCCGACTCGCTCATCGCCTGGCGCAGCGCGCTGAGCCATTGCTGATCCTGCGGGCGGGCGCTCGAAGCAATCCTGTCCAGCAGGTCGCGCCGTTCCTGGAGGGTCTTCGGCACTTCCTGCCACTGACCGGTCATGGCCTGTTGCACGAGCTTGTAGGTCGCAGCCATGACGCTGTCCGCGATCGGGCCGCTCATCGCGCGCGCGCCTCGTTCGGAATCGCAACCCACCCCGCGCGGACCTCGTGCAGGAGCTTGGACACCTCGTCGAGCATCTCGACGCGGTTCTCGGCCGTGGCCTTCAGCAGGCGTCGGCCCATGTAGTCGTAGAGCTCGCCGAGGTTGGCCGCGAGTTGTCCGCCGGCCTTGAGATCGAGGCTGTTGCGCAGCTCGCCGATGATCGAGACCGCCCGATTCAACAGCCGGGCCTTCTCCGTCATATCGCCGCGCGCCATGCAGCCACGCGCCGTGCTGATGCGCTCCAGCGCGCCGTCCATCAACATCACGATCAGCCGATGCGGATCCGCCGCCGCGACGCCGCCATGCGCCTGCGCGCTGCTGTAAGCAGCGAGTTTTGCGGCGTGGGACATGGGCGGGATCTCCGTGAGAAAGGTTCCTGGGGAATTTAACGGCGGAGGTACTAGGGACTTGAGGGGAACGTGATGGAGGTGATGGAGGTGATGGAGGTGATGGAGGTGATGGCCATCACCTCATCACGTTCATCACGTTCATCACGTTCATCACCCTCCCGCCTTCGGCACATTCGCCAACTGCTGCGCCAAATAGCTCGACGTCGTCTGCAGCTGCGACAGCAGCGAGTCGAGCGCCGTGAACTGCTTGCGATAGCGCGCCTCGACCTGCTCCATGCGCAGCGCGAGCGCTTCCTTGTCGTCGGCGACCTGATCGAGATCGCGCTTCAGCGAGCTGTTGCGCGAGTCGAGATCGCTGCCGCTGGCGAGACGCGCATCCACCTGCGCATACAGGCGTGCCGCCACGCCGTTCTCCGAGCCGAACAGCTGAGCGACTGCGTCCGGATCGTCGTTGAGCGCCTGGGTCAGCTTGGTCGTATCGAGCTCCAGCGCGCCGGTCGCGGTCGTCGTGATGCCGACGCTCGCCAGAACGCTGTAGTCGCCGGTCAGGCCCGTCACCGGGTTCGTGAGACCGCGACGCATGTCCTGCTCGATGCTCCGCAGCAGCGAGTCGCCGAGCAGCGGTCCGGCCGTCTTGCTGGCGGCGTCGTAGCTGCCCAGCTTGGCGACCGCGGCCTGCATGTTGTTGTACTCGGTGACGAAGGTCTGGATGCGAGTCGTGACGCTGGCCGTGTCGAAGCTGATGTTGAGGGTCGTCTTGACCCCCGTCTCCGCCTTCAACAGGTTGATCGACACGCCTTCGATGGCCTTGTCGATGACGTTCGTCGAGCTCGAGACCTCGAAGCCCGAGATCTTCACCAGCGCGTCCTTGGCCGGGTCCTTCTCGATCAGGTTCATCGTCCCGCTCGGATCGTAATCGAGTGCCGCGAGACCGCCGTCGCCGCCGCTCGCGACGATCTTGATGGCGTGCTCTGCACCCGTCTTGCGCGCAGTCAGGATCAGGCGTGTGCCTTCGGTGCCGTTCAACAGAGTCGCCTGCACGCCCTTGTTGTCCGGCGCGTTGTTGATCGCGTCGCGGATGTCTTCGAGCGTGTTCGCGTCCTGGGCGATGTCGACATCGAACGACTCATCGCCGACGCTGATCGCGAGCGAGCCGTAGCCGACCTCTGCGCCCGCACCGTCGAGGTACGGATTGGAGGCGAGCCGGTGCGCGCTGGCGAGATTGAGCACTTCGACGTCGTAGTTGCCTGCAGCAGCTGCCGAGGTCGCAGTAGCCGTGAACCGATCGGTGTCCGCCGACGTCGCCTTGCGCGCCGAGAACACGTCGAGGTTGCGCAGCGGCGTGAGCGCGCCCTTGAAGGCGCCGAGCGCGCCCTTGAGCGTGCCGAGCGCGGAAATCTTGGTGGTCGCCGCGGTCTCGCGGCGCAAGATCGGCGCTGAGCGCGACGCGTTCTCCGCCGAAACCAGCTGGCTCACGAGGCTGTTGATGTCCAGTCCCGAACCGACGCCGCTTGCCTGGATGCCTGCCACGGTAGTCTCTCTTCTTAGGCTTTCTCGTTCACGAGCACGATCGTCTCGTCGTGCGCCAGCTCCGCCAGGCGCAGGACTTCTTCGTTCGGAATCTGCCGGATCAGGTCGCCGGTCTGCGCGTCGCGCACGCTGCAGACCATGCGGCCGCTCGCGTCGTCGACGTGGAATTCGAGTTCGCGGCTCACGCGCTTGAGGAAGCTCTCGAGCTGCTGCGCGACCTTTTCGATGTCTGCAGGCTTCACTTCCACGGGCGGCTGCTTCGGCTTGGCGTGCGCCTGCGTGGCCGGTGCAGCAACCTGCACGGGCAGCGGCTTCGCCACCGGTTTCACAGTCATGCCGTCATTGCTCATGGCCTGCTCCTGTCTCCAGTTCAAAAGCGGCGGGCGATGAGAGTCCTGCGACCCTCACCGCCCACCGCGTGGCCTGCCATCGTCCTGATGTCAGTCAAACGTCATCCCAGGCTGCCCGTTTTAGCGGAGCAGCGAGAGCACGTTCTGCGGCACCGCATTCGCCTGTGCCAGGATCGCCGTGCCGGCCTGCTGCAGGATCTGCGCGCGGGTGAGAGCGGCAGTTTCCTGGGCGAAGTCGGCGTCCTGAATGCGGCTGCGCGAGGCCGTGAGGTTCTCGGCGGCAGTCGTCAGGTTGGTGATCGTGGACTCGAAGCGGTTCTGGATCGCGCCCAGCGTGCTGCGCAGGCTGCTGACCGAGGTCAGGGCCGCGTCCACGCGGACGATCGTCTGGTTGGCATCGCCAGCCGTCTCGACCGACACCTTCGTCAGGAAGTCCGTGTCGTCGGCCACCGCGGTGTCCGCGAGGCCCGCGAGGTTGGTGGCGGCGCCGTTCGCCAGGACCACCGTCAGGTCTTCCGACGAGGCGAGCACCACGTGGTTGTCGGCGTCGACCCACGCGGACGCGCCTTCGACCTTCGAGTTGATCGCGTCAACCAGGTCCTGGGCCGTGTCGTAGTCGCCGGTCAGCTGCACGGCATCGCCGTCGCCCACCGCGATCGTGAAGTCGTCATCCGCGATCGACAGCGGGGCATCCGCGGTCCACGCGTCAGCGTGGTCGCCGTCGCCGTCGATGTCGGTCACGTCGACGGTGCTGGTCGAAACCGCCACCTGGCCGATCGCGTCCTTCTTCATCGAGGTGTTCAGGCCGATGGAGATCGTCTGACCGGCATTCGCGCCGACCTGGAAGGCCGCCGTGCCGAACGAGCCGTCGAGGATCTTCTGGCCGTTGAACGAAGTCTGCGAAGCGACGCGCTCGATTTCCGCGAGGCGCTGCTCGACTTCCTGGTTCAGCGCTTCGCGGTCCGACGCGCTGTTGGTGCTGTTGGCAGCCTGCACCGCGAGCTCGCGGATACGCTGCAAGTTGTTGGTGATTTCCGCCAGCGCGCCTTCACCGGTCTGCGCGAGCGAAATGCCGTCGTTGGCATTGCGCGCAGCCTGGTTCAAGCCGCGGATCTGCGTCGTGAAACGCTCCGCGATCGCGAGGCCGGCAGCGTCGTCCTTGGCGCTGTTGATGCGCAGGCCCGAAGACAGGCGCTGCAGGGCGGTGGCAAGGGCGCCACCCGATGTCGACAGATTGCGCTGGGCATTCAGCGACATCACGTTGGTGTTGATAACCTGAGGCATTAGAGTCTCTCCTGATGTTTACCGTTACTCAAAGCCGGGTTGATTTCCGATGCCCATCAACCTGTGCAAGGGCTGTATCGGTGCCGCGCTGGGGAACTTGAGAGACGCAGGCTGGATCGTCAGGTTTTGTGAGGGAATTCACGGACAGAATCGAATCGTCAACAACGTGAAATGTACCTGGGCGGCATTCAGGGAAAACCCCCGCCGCGCGGTTATCTCAGGTAGTCGAACAGGGAGAGCTGCGCGATCCTCGAATACGAAGCCTGCGCAGCCTGCAGCCCGACGAGCTGCTGATTCATGCGCGAGACCGCCTCGGCATAGTCGAGGTCGCGCAGTTGCGAGGTCGTCGTCTCGAGCTCGACCTTGCGGTCGGCGAGCGCTTCCTGCGCACCGTCGATCGACGACAGCCGCGTACCGACTTCAGCGCGCACGCTCAGCAGATGATCGGAGGCCTGGTCGAGCTGCTGCAGCGCCGTCGCCATGCTCGAGTTGAACTGCGCGCGGTCGGCCGTCGTCGCCGTCGAGGATTCGAGCGTCGCGGCCAGGTTGCTCAGCGTCGTGAACATGTCCTCCGAGCGGCTGCGTGCAATCGAGAACGAATCGTTCTGCGCCGGCATGCCGGTCATGTCGATGTTCGCGCCGTTGAAGGAAATCGTGCTGTTCTGCGTGTACGTGCCCGTCGCAACGACGGTAGCCGCGCTGTCGACGATCTCGTAGTCGCCGGTCGCGGACGTGAAGCGCAGCGTGTAATCGCCCTGCACCCACTGCGCCGGATCCGCCAGCGTGCCGCCCGCGATCACGCCGTTGCCGGTGTTGCCGGCTGTGGCATTGGTGACGAACGTGCCGTTGCCCTCGGTGACAGCCATGAATGCGTCAGTGCCCGAATGGCCGTCGACGACGCGCTGGTCCTGGCCGATCTGCAGCGCTCGCGCGCCCTGGTCGCCGAAGTAGGAAACGGTGCTGCCGGTCTGCGCGAACGGCTGCGTCAGCGTCGCGAAACCGGAGAACAGGTATTCGCCGTTGGCATCGCGCCGATTGGCGATGTCAACCAGCTCTTTCAGGCGGCTGCGCACTTCGGTCGCGAGCATCTTGCGGCTCGCCGGATCGACCGACGCGTTGTTGCCCTGTACGGTGAGCTCGTGCACGCGCTGCATCAGCGTATTCGCGTCTGCCAGCGCCTGCTCCTCCAGCGTCAGCCGACTCTTCGCCATGTCCGCGTTGCGATCGAACTGATCCGACTCGGACAAGGCGCGCTGCAGCTCCATGATGTGCACGGCGGCGACCGGATCGTCGGCCGGCGTCTGCACGCGCTTGCCCGAAGCGATCTGCCCCTGCGTCTGCGACAGCACCGATTGCTGACTCAGCAGTGCGGTGAGCGCGGCGTGATGGATACCTGCAGTGGAGATGCGCATGGGATTAGCGCTCCGTGGCCGCCAGCAACGTCTGGAACATGGTGTCGGCGACGCGGATCAGCTGCGCCGCGGCCTGGTAGGCCTGCTGGTACTTGAGCAGGTTGGCCGCTTCCTCGTCGAGGTTGACGCCCGAGACGGCTTCCTTCGCCGCCAGGCTCTCCTCGTAGACGGTGTTCTGCGCATCGCGATTGACCTGCGCCTGCCGCGTGGCGACGCCGATCCCGCCGACGAACTCGCCGACCGCGGAGCCGAGCGAGGTCGTGCCGTTGTTGAGCACCGGCGCTTTGAGTGCATCCGCAAGCAGCAAAGCGTTGCGGTTGTCGCCGGTGCCCGAAGTATTGTCGCTGACCGTGAAGGTGTCGCCCGCGGCCGGATTGCCGGTGATCTGCACGCGCCAGCCGTTGACGTCGATGTCGCCGCCGCTCGTGTACGCGAAGCTGCCGGCGCCATTGATCGAATACGTGGTCGCGCTGGTGAACTGGATCGTCACCGGCGAGCGCAGCTGCGCATTGGTGCTGTCGAGCACCTCGCCCGCGGAAATCGCGCCGGAGCCTGCATTTGCTGTGTCCGCAGCGCTGCGGATCGGCGCTGCCGCCGCGATCTTCGACGGATCGGCGATCAGCACGTTCATGTCGTTGATCGCGCCGCTGGTCGGGCGGATCAGGAACGAATCGCCGGTGGCCGCGGTACCGCCGACCTCGATCGCGAGGCCGTCGACGACGAACGGATCGGCGGCGGTGCCGGTGCCGGTCATCGGCACGGCGGCACCCGTCAGGGAATCGCGCAATGCCCAGCCGCCGCTGGTCATTTCGAGAATGTAGTCGCGGCCGGTCAGAGCGCCCACGTCGGTGCGCGTCACGCTGAGCGTGCCGCTGCCGGTGTTCAGGCTGCTCGCCAGCGCCTGGGCATCGCCGACCTCGAACAGGTCGCCGCCGAGCTGGCCGGAGAGGTCGATGCCTTCGTGGTGCTGCGAGTTGACGACATCGGTGAGCGCCACCGCAATGCGACCCAGCGCGTTCTTCGCCGGATCGAGCTGCTCGGTGCGGAAGTCCATCAGGCCGCCGAGGACGCCGCCGGAAACGTTGCGGCTGATGTCGACGGAGGAGCCCGGGGTCTGCAAGGCGATCGACAGCCGCGAGGAATCGTAGGGGTCCTGGACAGTCGTCAGCTGGTTGACGTCGCCGCCCAGCACCAGCGGCTGACCGCTGCCGACGAAGACATTGACGGCGCCGCCGTCCTGGGTCACCACGTTGACCGAAACCTTCTCCGACAGTTGATCGAGCAGGCGGTCGCGCTGATCGAGCAGGTCGTTCGGCGGCTGGCCGCCGGTGCGGGCCGTGGCCGCGGTGATCTCGTTGTTCAGCCGCGCAATGCCTGCGGCGAGCGTGTTGACCTCGCTGACCTCGCCCTTGATGCGCGTGTTGATCTCGTTGCCGATGTCCTCGAGCCGTGAATCGTAGGACTTCAGCCGCTGCTGCAGCGTATTGGCCTCGCTCAGCAGCACCTGGCGCGCCGGCGTCGAGGCCGGCGAGTTCGCGACGCTCTGGAACGCATTGACGAAGTTCTGCAGGCTCGCGCTCAGCCCGGTGGTCGAGTCGCCGAACATGTTGTTGAGCCGCTCGGCGTTGGACGCGTAGATGTCGAGGTGCTGCAGGCTGCTGGAGGTCGAGCGCGTCTGCATTGCGACGAACTGGTCGTACACGCGCTGGGTCGTCTGGACGTTGGCGCCCTGCCCGATCCAGCCATTGCCGTAGCCCTGCGCCGGACGCGTGCCGATGAGCGTGCGCTGACGGCTGTAACCGTCGGTGCTGACGTTCGAGATGTTATGACTGGTCGTGTCGAGCGCCCGCTGAAAAGCCAGCAGGCCGGACACGCCGGTCGAAAGAAGGTCAGCCATTACAAGACCTCTCTGGTCTGCGTCGTTGACGGCATCGCGTCAGCGAACTTGAGGGCGTCGGAGCGCGCGCGCACCTCGTCGGCCACGGCCGCGATTTTCTGCGCGTAGTTCGGGTCGGTCGCATAGCCGCCCTGCTGCAGAGCCGCTGCGAATGCCTCGACGTTGTCGCCGGCGCCGCGGGCGCTGGCATAACGCGCGCTGTCGCGAATCAAGGCGGCGTAGTCACGGAAGCTGTCCGCCGGCGAGTCGTAAGCGCGGAAGCGCTCGACTTTGCGCACTGGGATCCCGGATTCGAACTCCAGCGTCGGCACGTTCACCGTCGAGCCCGACCACTGGCTGCCGGCCTTGATGCCGAACAGGTTGAAGCTGCAGTCGCCCTGCGCATTGCACGGCACGGAGCGCCCCCAACCGGTCTCGAGCGCCGCTTGCGCGAGCAGCGCGTCAGGATCGACGCCGAGCTCGCGCGCGGCCTGCTCGGCGTGCGGACGCATCGTGCGCAGGAAATCGTCTTTGGAGGAAGCCACGGGTGTTGGAGCAGAATGGGGACATTCCCCATTTCGTTGCGCCGCCGTAGTGTTGGCCGCTGCTTTGTCGAAATGGGGAATGTCCCCATTCTGCTGCAGCTGTCGCACCAGCATATCCGCCAGTCCGAGTCCCTTGCCTTTCGACATCTGCATCGCGATCTGGTCGTCGAACATGTCCTGGTACATGTCGGCCTGGTCGCTGCCGAACAACGAATCCTCGCCGAAGCTCTTGTTCGCCTCGCGCATGCTCTTGAGCAACATCTGCGTGAACAGGCTCTCGAACTGCCGCGCTGCTTCCTTCAGCGCCGTCGGAGCCTGCGTCTTCGCGTCGTTCTTCAGGGACGCGATGCCCTGGAAGTCCGCGAAGAAGTTGATGTGGGTCGGCGCCGTCATGCTCTAGATCACGATGAGCTCGGCCCGCAGCGCGCCCGCTTCCTTGAGCGCCTCGAGGATCGCCACCAGGTCGCCGGGTGCGGCGCCGACCTGGTTCACCGCGCGCACGATCTCGTCGAGATTGACGCCGGCATGGAACACGAACATCCGCGCCTCGGGCTGCTCGACCTTGATGTCGGTACGCGGCGTGACGACCGTCTCGCCCTGCGACAGCGGATTGGGCTGGCTGACGTCGTTGCGCTCGGTGATCGTGACCGACAAAGAACCGTGTGCAACGGCCGCCGGCGTCACGCGCACGGCGGAGCCGATCACGACGGTGCCGGTCCGCGAATTCACGATCACACGCGCCGGCGCGTCGCCCGGCTCAATCTCGATCGCTTCGAGCGTCGACAGGTATGCGATGCGCTGAGTGGTATCGGTCGGCGCCTGTACGCGCACCGAGACTGCGTCGATTGCCCGCGCCGTGTCGGCGCCGAGCAGCTTGTTGATGCCGTCGGTGAGACGCGCCGCCGTCGTGAAGTCCGGCGTATTCAGATTCAGGACCACATAGGGCTCAGACGCGAAGTTGGTCGCGACTGCACGCTCGACCGATGCGCCATTCGGCACGCGGCCGGAGCTCGGCACGTTCAACGCGATGCGCGAGCCGTCCTTGCCGGACACGCCGAAGCCGCTCACCACGAGGCTGCCCTGCCCGATCGCGTAGACCTCGCCATCGATACCGCGCAGCGGCGTCATCAGCAGGCTGCCGCCGCGCAGGCTGCTGGCGTTGCCGATCGAGTCGACGGTAATGTCGATCGTCTGGCCCGGCTTCGCAAACGGCGGCAGATCCGCGCGCACCGTGACCGCCGCGACATTCTTCAGCTGCGGATTCACGTTCGCCGGAATCGTCACGCCGAACTTCGCGAGCATGTTGCGGATGCTCTGGATCGTGAACGGCGCCTGGCTGGTCTGGTCGCCAGTACCGTCGAGGCCGACCACGAGGCCGTAGCCGACCAGCTGGTTGCCGCGGACGCCCGCGACCGACGCGATGTCCTTGACCCGCTCGGCCTGCGCGGTAGCGGCCAGGAGCGTGAGCGCGAGTGCGGCAAAGAGATGAAGTGCTTTCATTGCAGGCTCAGAACGGCAGGAACGGCAGGTTGAAGAATCGCGCCAGCAGGCCGGGCGAGTTGGCATTGGCGAGTGCGCCCTTGCCGCCGTACGCGATCATCGCGTCGGCCACCTTGAGCGAGGAGATCGAGTTGTCCGGATCGATGTCGATCGGGCGCACGATGCCCTGGATGCGCACGAACTCCTGGCCCTGGTTGATCGTGATCCACTTCTGGCCGCGCACCAGCAGGTTGCCGTTCGACAGGCGCTGCGCGACGGTCACGGTGATGTCGCCTTCGAGGCGATTGCTCTGCGCGCTCGTGCCTTCGCCGTCGAAGTCGGTCTTGTTGTCGACCGAGGTCTCGAGGATGGGCGTGCCGTGCACGGTCACCGGCCGGCCGGCGATCGTCGGGCCCGGCAGGTCGATATTCGTCGACTTCTTCGTCGAGGTCGTCGAGCTTTTCGAAGCGTTGGTGCGCTCGTTGAGGCGGATCGTCAGCGTGTCGCCGACGCGGCGCGCCACCGAATTCTCGAACAGCGCGACGTCGTGGCCGGCCTGGTAGATGGCGCCGTTGGCCTGCGCCTGCGTCGGTGCCGGCTCCGGCAAGGTCGCGGCGTAGTCGGGCTCGTGCGGATGCGAAACACAACCGGCCAGAGCCAACATTGCCACTGCAAGTGTCTTCTGACGCATCACCCTCATCACCTCATCACCTTCATCACTTCTTCTACAACTGATTCGTCACGTACTCGAGCATCTGGTCGGTGGTCGCGATCGCCTTCGAGTTCATCTCGTAGGCGCGTTGCGTTTCGATCATGTTCACCAGCTCTTCGACGACGTTCACGTTCGAGCTCTCGAGCGATCCCTGCTCGACCAGGCCGAGGCCGTTCAGCCCCGGCGTGCCGCCCTGCGCCGGACCGCTCGCCGCGGATTCGACCAGCAGGTTCTCGCCGCGCGGCTGCAGGCCGGCGGGATTGATGAAGTCGAAGATCTGCAGCGTGCCGACCTGCGTCGGTGAGCTCTGGCCCGCCTGCTGCACGCTGACGACGCCGTCGGCGCCGATCGTGACCGACTGCGCGCCGTCCGGAATCGTGATGCCCGGCTGCACGGCGTAACCGCTCGAGGTCACAAGCTCGCCCTGCGCGCTGAGCTTGAAGCTGCCGTCGCGCGTATAGCCGAGCGTGCCGTCCGGCAACAGCACCTGGAAGAAGCCGCGGCCGTTGACCGCGACATCCAGCGAGTTGCCGGTCTGGGTCATGTTGCCCTGCGTGTACGTCTTCTCCGTCGCGACGACGCGCACGCCCGTGCCGAGGCTCAGGCCAGTCGGCAGCTGCGTATCCTGCGAGGTCGCCGCGCCGACCTGGCGCTGGTTCTGATACAGCAGGTCTTCGAACACCGCGCGGCCTTTCTTGTAGCCGTTGGTGTTGACGTTCGCCAGGTTGTTCGAAGTCACGGTCATGCGCGTCTGTTGCGCATCGAGTCCGGTCTTCGCAGCCCACAGAGCAGGATTCATGACGACCTCTTAGTTAGCCTTTCAGCAGTTGCGCCGCTGCGGCCGCGTTTTCTTCCGCGGTGCGCATTGCCTTGACTTGCAGATCGAAGTGGCGCGACAGCTCGATCATGTTGACCATCGCATCGGCGACGTTGACGTTGCTCGACTCGAGCACGCCGGAGGAGAGCCGCACATTCGCGTCCGGCGGCGCATCCGTGCCGTCGGCGGTGCGAAACAGACCGTCATCGCCGCGCACCATCGACTCGGCGGGCGGATTCACCAGCTTGATGCGCCCGACCTGTGAGGTGGTCTCCGGGCCCTGGCCCACCGGCACGATCGAGATCGTGCCGTCGCCCGCGATCAGCAACGAGGTGTTCGGCGGCACGCTGATCGGTCCGCCCTCGCCCAGCACCGTCTGACCGGCACCGTTCAACAGCAGCCCGCTCGGATCCACTCGCAGATCGCCGGCGCGCGTGTAAGCCTCGCGACCGTCCGGACCCTGCACGGCAATCCAGCCCGGACCGTTGATGCCGACATCCAGATCGCGGCCGGTCGACATCAACGCGCCCTGCGTGGAGTCCCAGCCGACCGTCGCGTTGGTTGCATACGCTCGCGACGGAAATCCCGAGCCCGCAACCGCACGACTCTGGAACGCGCTGAGATCGGCGCGGAAGCCGTTCGTGCTCGCGTTCGCGAGGTTGTGGTTGTTGACGGTCTGGGCGCGCAAGGTCTCCTTGGCGCCCGACATCGAGATGTAGAGAAACCGGTCCATGACTACCTGCCACTACCTCATCGAATATTGATGATCGTCTGAGTGATCGCATCCGCCGTGGAGATCATCTGCGCGTTCGCCTGGAAGTTGCGCTGCGCAGTGATCATGTTGACCAGCTGCTCGGTGATGTCGACGTTCGACGCTTCGAGCGCGCCCGACTGCACCAGGCCGAAGCCCGAGTTGCCCGCCTGGCCGCGCAGCGCCTGGCCGGAGCCGAAAGTCTCCGCCCAGTTCGTGTCGCCGAGCTGCTGCAGACCCTGCGGGTTCGCGAAGTTCGCGAGCGCCACCTGGCCGAGCGCGGTCGAGCGGCCGTTGGTGAAGCGCGCCTGCACGACGCCCGTCGAATCGATGTCGATGCCGATCAGGCGGCCGGTCGTGTAACCGTCCTGCGTGATGGCATTGACGTTGAAGTTGCCGCCGTACTGCGTCGACGTGCCGAAGTCGAACGTCATGTTCATGTCGGCAGCGCCGGTCGCCGGCGTGTAGGCCGGGAACGTGATGGTGCCGCCGGCCGGCGTCGTCAGCGCGCCGCTGTTGTCATAGTTCAGCGTCTGTGCCGTGCCGACCGCGTTACCGTCGACGTACAACTGTGTGGTCCACTCATTCGGGTTCGCCGTCTTCGTGAAGTACAGCGTCGCAGTGTGGGCCGCGCCGAGCGAATCGTAAGTCGTCAGCGAAGTCGCGTTGTTGTAGCTGTTGACGTTGGCCGGATCGAAAGTCGCCACCGTCGGCTGCGTCGCGTTGGCCGGCAGGTTCAGCGTGACGTCGACCGCCGTCGTCGCCGAAGGCGCGCTCTCGCTCGTCACCAGCTGGATGTCCGACAGCGCACCGGTATTGAACTGGCCGTTGTTGCTGGGCGGATAGACCTGCAGGCGCTGCTGGCGGGCGTTCACGACGAAGCCCTGCGAGTCGACCTGGAACGCGCCGGCGCGCGTGTAAGCGAGTGCGCCGCTGTCGTTCAGGATGAAGAAGCCCTGGCCGCTCAGCGCGAGATCCAGGCTGTTGTCGGTGAAGTCGATGTTGCCTTGGGTGAACTGCTGCGCGACGTTGGAGACGCGCACGCCGTTGCCGATCGCGTTGCTGCTCACGCCCTGCGGCGAAACAGAGAACAGCTCGGCGAACTCCGCGCGCGAGCCCTTGAAACCGGCGGTCGCGGTGTTGGCAATGTTGTTGGCAGTGACGGTGAGATCGGCCTGGGCCGCATTCAAACCGCTCAAGGCGAGACGAAAGGTCATTGAGGTCTCCGATTACGTTCCAGTTCGTTACATCACCCGGCGCACGTCGCTGAGCGGACGCGCACCGAGATCGTTGGTGTTCAATACCAGGCCCGAGGCGTCGATCGTCACGCTGTTGACGCGGCTCGAGAACAGCATTTCCAGCGATCCGGACTGGCCGTCGAGGCTGCCGATCGCTTCGATGTCGTAGTCGCCGGCGGCGGCGCGCGTGCCGTCGTCGCGCAGGCCGTCCCAGGTGACTTCCTGCGTGCCGCTGTCGGTCGGCAAGGTCATCCGGCGCACCAGCACGCCCGATGAGTCGCGAATGTTGACCTGCAGCGAGCTGAGGCCCTCGGGCACGTCGACCGAGCCGTGCACCGAGCCGTCGGCGTGCAGTGTGATCGTGTCGCTCGGCACGAGGACGTCGCGGCCGACCATGTTCGCGCCGTCGAGCACCTGCGACGAGCGCATCGAGTCCGAAAGCGAGGTGAAAGCGTTCTGCATCTCCTGGATGCCGGAGACCGTGCTGAACTGCGCCAGCTGGCCGAGGAACTGGCTCGGATCCATGGCCTTGAACGGATCCTGGTTCTTCAGCTGCGCCAGCATCAGCTTCAGGAATTCGTCCTGGCCGAGCTGGTCCTTCTTCTGGGCGCCGCTCGACTGCGAAGCGCTGCCTGCCGCGCCGGTGCCGTTGATGACGTCTGCAATGGACATGGATCGTTACCTTTACTGGCCGAGCCGCAGCGTGGCGAGCATCATTTCCTTCGCCGTGTTCATCACTTCCACGTTGTTCTGGTACGAGCGCGAGGCCGAGATCATGTCGACCATCTCCTCGACCGTGTTGACGTTCGGCGCGTAGACGTAGCCGTTGGCATCGGCGAGCGGGTTGCCCGGCTCGTAGCGCGCCGTCGGCGCGGCCTGGCTCTCGACGACGCCTTTCACGGCGACGCCCGAGCTCGCCGCGTTCGAGCCGAGGCTCGCGCGGATCGCCTCGAACAGCGGATGCTTCGCCTTGTAGACCTGGTTCGGATCGCCGCTGACGCTGTCGGCGTTCGCGAGGTTGCTGGCCGTGGTGTTGAGCCGCACGGACTGCGCGCTCATGCCGCTGCCGGCGATGTCGAAGATCTTGAACGATGACATGATGGTTACTGCCCTGTGATCGCCGTCATCAGCGCGCGGAACTTGGAGCTGATGAACGACAGAGTCGCCTGGTAACGCACGGTGTTCTCGGCGAACGCGGCCTGCTCGAGCTGCCCGTCGACGGTGTTGCCGTCGAGAGCAGGCGCCAGCGGCACGCGGTACTTCAGTTCCGGCGACGGCGTGCCGTTAGCAGTGGCAGCGCCGATGTGACCGGGACGGGTCGTGGCGAGATGCACACCGCTTCCCTGGCCGCTCGCCGCCGCGAGCGCATCCTTGAAGTCGATGTCGCGAGCGCGATAGCCAGGCGTATCCGCATTCGCGAGATTCGCGGCCAGCACCTCGGTGCGCTGCGAGCGCAGCTTCAGCGCCGCGGCGTGCACTCCGAGATAGTTGTCGATGCTCGATGGCATGTGCCTGTCCGTCAGAAAACCGTCTGCGGCAGGACGTTGCACGGGACGTGCCAGGGGACCGCCGCCGCGTGCCAGCCGCCCTCTGCGGCGCCGGAGCGCGAGATTGTTGTGAGAGCGCTCACGCGCGCGGCGGCAAGAGTTTGCCGCTGCGGCAAGCGTCGCCTCCCGCGTCGACGCGCCACATATATATGTAGAGGCGCGCGGCCGGCCTCGTGTGACTCTGCTCACACTTTGCGCACGCCCCGCTCTGCGCTGGCATCGGCCTTGCTTAGTCTGCAGGTGCCGTCAAAGCGATGGCGTCATCGTGCCGGCAGTCGTGAAGAGAATCGGTTCGCACCTTCTGCTCGCGTGCATCGCGTTGTTCGCGAGCGCGGCGCTCGCATCGACGGAGTCGATCGTCGAAGTGCAATCGGCCGCCGAGGCGTTCGTGCGCTCGCGCCTGCCGTTCAGTCACGCGAAGCAGTTCGTGAGCGCCGCGAAGCTCGATCCGCGCTTGCGCGTCGAGCAGTGCGCGCGGCCGCTGCAGACGTTCGAGCAGAGCGCTACGACCCGCGGCGAGCGCGTCACCGTCGGCGTGCGCTGCGACTCCGCGAATTCCTGGACCTTGTACGTACCGGTCGCCGTTGAAGTCGAGATCCCGGTGCTGGTGCTGCGCCGGGCGCTCGCGCGCCGCGCACGCGTCGAGATGATCGACGTCGAGCCCGAGACGCGCCGCATGCCCGGCTCGGCCGCCGTTTTCATTCAGGACACCGCGAGCCTGCAGGGCCATCGGCTCAAGCGCTCGCTGCCGGCCGGCACGGCGTTGACCGTCGATATGCTGGTGCCGGATGTCGTAGTTCGCCGTGGCCAGCAGGTGACGCTGATCGCCGCGAGCGGTGCGGTCGAGATCCGCGCCCAGGGCCATGCGCTGACCGAGGGCGGCGTTGCCGACCGGGTCCGGGTCCAGAATCTGAGCTCGCTCAAGGTCGTCGAGGGCGTGGTCGAAAGCGACAGCGTCGTGCGCGTCGGGCTTTAGGGCTATTTAACCTATTGTCATAGCGCACATTTCGGCTTCGGCGGATCCCCGAACCGCCCGTACGGCCGGCGCCGAGGCGATCGCTAAAGTTCTGAGAACTGCTGCCGTTACAGGGCTCGTACGGAGTCGGGCTGGAGCCTGACCCGCAGGCAGGAGTAGGACCGTGACGAACAAGATCGGTGGCTATGGCAATCGCCCGGTGCACAACGGCACCGGCAAAACCGTGTCGCGCGAGCGCGATGCCGCAACGTCGGCGTCGCAGTCGGCCGATGCCGCCAAGCCCGGGACCCCGGTTCAGATCACGGACCAGGCTCGCCAGCTGGCAGCGCTCGAACGCGCGGTACAGGACGCGCCGGTCGTGAACGATGCGCGAGTCACGGCGGTTCGCAACGCGATCGAGGAAGGCCGCTACGAAGTCGTGCCGGAGCGCATCGCCGACAAGCTGCTGCGCATGGAACATGACCTGCTGAAGACGGAGAAGTGACGAAGTGGATCCGGGCGTCTGCCGCGAGCATCTGCAGAAGCTGCTCGCCGAAGAATTCAACGCACTGACGCAGCTCGAAACGCTGCTCGATCGCGAGCACGAGCTGCTCGTGGCCAATGACGTCGAAGGTCTCGACCGCGCCGGCGAAACCCGCCAGCAGTGCGTCGGGACCCTGCTGCGCGTGGAAGACGAACGACGCTCGATGTGCCGGATGATGAACGTTCCCGCCGACGTGCACGGGCTGGAAAAGCTGCTGCGCTGGTGCGATCCCTCGAACACGCTGCAGCGTCGCCTCGCCGAATGCTCGCAGCGCGCCGCGCGTTGCCGCGAGCTCAACGACCGCAACGGCGCACTCGTGACCGCGCGCCTGAAGAAGGTCGAAGGCATGCTGGACGTGCTGACCGGTCGTGCGAATCAGCCGAAGGTCTACGGCCGCCAAGGCATGTTCCAGCAACCGCGCGCCAATCAGCGCGTGCTGGCAAGCGTGTAACGGTGCCGGGAGAAAAAAACGGGGGAAACTCAGCAGTGCAGCAAAGAAGCCAGGAGTTTGCTGCGGCGCTCAGTTTCCCCTCTTTTCTTCTCCCGGCACCGCTCCCATCTCTCGCAGCGCCGACTCGATGACTGCCTGATTGTTCTTCGACGCGGCGGCGCCCTGCTCCGCGACTTCCTCGGCGTGCGCGAACAGCGGCTGGAACAAGCCGAGCTTGTCCACCGGGCCGCGCAGCGTCACTGTCCCCTTCTCCGCGAACACCTTGCTCCAGCGATCGCGCACCTGATCCCAGAATTCCCTGGTGCGATCGTAGTAGCTGTCCGCCGCGGCGAAGTCGGCATCACGAATGCGCTCGTAGCGCGCAACGCCATACTCACGCGCCACGTACGGGCGTGACGGATCGAGCTCGCGCGTTGCGGTCAGCACGCCTTTGAGATTGTTCTCTTCCTGCACCCAGCCAGTGGGAATGATGGTGTGACGATTCGTGCCGGCCAGCACCTGGTAATCCTGCCGCACGCTCCATTCGCGGCGCGGCAACGGCCGCCACGTGTCAGCGCTCAGCCAGCTCGAGAAGCTGCCGGCGTGCTGCCACTTGCCGAGCCCCGCATAACGGGGCGATTCGTCGACCTGATACACGGTCTGCATCCATCGACCCGCTGCTTCGCCCGCAGCCAGCGCATGCCGTTCCCAGCGGTCGTTGCCCCGGTACTCGACGATCTGCTGCGGCTGATAGGTCCAGTCCTGCCGCCAGTGCTTCGTGACCATCGGCTCACTGACTTTGCCGTCGGCCTGCACGATGCGCATCTCGAGAATGTGCACGAGGCTGATGAACTCGCCCGTGTCGCTGTCGACGTAGATCTTCTCGGTGCCCCACGACTGGTAGGGCGCTTTCGGCCCGTCGTTGGCGCCGAACGGCGTGACTTCCAGGAAATCGAAGGTCACGCGATACGTGCCGGCCATCGCGAGAATCGCGCGACGGTCGCGCTCCAGATCGCCGAGGCCCTTCTCCTGCAACCGCTGCCACGCGGCCGACTCGCTCTTGTCGAGCGTGACTGCCGGACCTTTCGTAGTGCCGCCGCGCGGCATGAGCCCGCTGCCATCGAGCGGCCACGAGAACGTGTAGTGCGGCGGACTGGAGGGTGGTGAGTCCGCTGCCCGCGATGGGACGCCGCACAGCGTGGCGACAACGGCCAGCGCGAGACGAATGAGCTTCAGCATTCCGGCACGTTGACCGCGAGCCCGCCGAGCGAAGTCTCCTTGTAGGAGTCGCGCATGTCGGCGCCGGTTTTGCGCATCGTCTCGATGACGGTGTCGAGCGTCACGTGATGCGTGCCGTCACCCATCAGCGCGAGGCGGGTCGCATCGATCGCCTTCACCGCGCCGGTGGCGTTGCGCTCGATGCACGGGATCTGCACCAGGCCGCGGATCGGATCGCAGGTGAGACCGAGGTTGTGCTCCATGCCGATCTCCGCGGCATTCTCGACCTGCTCGTTCGTGCCGCCCTGCGCGGCTGCAAGCCCCGCAGCTGCGATCGAGCACGCGACGCCGATCTCGCCCTGGCAGCCGACTTCCGCCGCGGAAATGCTGGCATTGCGCTTGTACAGCGCGCAGATCGCGCCTGCCGTCAACAGGAATGTATGCCGGCCTTCGACAGTGCCGTTGCCATATCGATCGTAGTAGCGCAGCACCGCTGGAACGAGGCCAGCCGCTCCGTTTGTCGGCGCGGTCACGACCTTGCCTCCCGCGGCATTCTCCTCGTTGACCGCGAGCGCCCAGACGTTGATCCAATCCATCGCGATCAGCGCATCCGCGGTCTTGTTGCGCTCCCGCTCTTCGAGCGCTTCGCGCAGCCTCTTGGCGCGTCGCTTGACGTTGAGACCGCCGGGAAGGATGCCCTCCTCGCGCATGCCGCGATCGATGCAGGCATTCATGGCCGACCAGATGCGATCGAGGCCGTCGCGCACCTCCTGTTCGGTGCGGAAGACGCACTCGTTGCGCATCATGATGTCCGCTATGCGCACCTTCTCGCGCTCGGCGATCAGCAGCAGCTCTTCTGCATTGTCGAACGGAAACGGAATCGCGGGACCGGTCGCGAGTGTCGCCGGCGACTTCGCTTCCGCTTCGGTGACGACGAAACCGCCGCCGACGGAATAGAACGTCCCCTCGTGCACGACAGCATCTTGTGCGTCATACGCGCGCAGCGTGAGCGCGTTCGGGTGATACGGCAGGCTTTCTTTGTAGTGCCAGTGAATGTCGCGATCGATGCGGAAGTCGACCGATTGCGAGCCGGCGAGCGCGAGCTGACCCTTCGCCCGGACTTCCTCGATCAGCCTCGCGGCTGCGTCCGGATCGACCTGCGCCGGCAGCCAGCCGGCGAGACCCAGTGTCACCGCGGTATCGGTCGCGTGCCCTTTACCGGTGAGCGCGAGCGAGCCGTAAAGGTCGACCGTCACTCGCACGACGTTCGCGAGCTGGCCGCGTTCCTGAACTTCGCGGATGAATCGACAGGAGGCCGTCATCGGTCCCATGGTGTGGGAGCTGGACGGTCCGATGCCGATCTTGAACAGGTCGAAGACGCTGACGAACACCTGCAGGCACTCCGTTGAACCGGAGTGCCATGATAGTCCATTCCGACCTGCAGTAGATCGACCTGGCGGCTAGATCAAAAAGCCCACCCTTCGTAGTCCGGGTAGGCGCCTTTCTGGTCGAGGTGCTTCAGACCCTTGATGCAGCGGATGATCCACCAGACCACGATCACCGCCATCAACAGGAAGCCGATCAGAATGAACATCAGCACGCCCGCCACGAAGCAATAGAGCAGGCTCATCCAGAACATCCGGATCTGGGATGTGTAGTGCGTGCGCAGCCAGTCCGGCGAGCCGTCCCGGTAGATGTAGGCCATGATCACGCCGATCAGGATGGTGAGGCCGCCGGTGACGACGCCGACCAGGTACAGGATATAGACGATCTTCGCCATGTCCGGATTGCCGGTGGGCTCTGCAGTGACTTCGTTCATCGCGATCCCCGCTGTAGCCGCAGCATGTCGCTACGTGCGAATCATTGTCGGCCCTAAGCCAGCCTTGCTCAACTCGTTTCGCCGGTGCCAGGCCGTATCACACCGGTGCCACCTCGAATGCCTCGTCGACCTCTCGCGCCCACGCCAGCAATCCACCTTCCAGGTGCGCGATGTCCTCGACACCGGCGCGACTGGCCAGCGCCGCCGCGGTCAAGCTCCGCGTACCGCTGCGACAGACGAATACGACGCGACCCTTCGGCAGCTGGCCCATGCGCGAATGCAGCTCGCCGACCGGGATGTTCACGGCATCCGGCAGGTGCGCAACCGCGAACTCGCGCGGCTCACGAACATCGACGATGGCAGCGGGTCCGCCCGGCTCCTCGAGCAGCTCGCACAGCTCGACAGCAGTCAAAGTGCGCACGCTCGAGAGCGCTTCGGCGTTGCACAGTTCCGGAGCATCCTGCGGCGCCGTGATCGTCGGACGATCGCCGCAGACTGCGCAGTCCGCGCGGCGTTTGAAACGAAACTCCTCGAAGCGCATGGCGAGCGCATCGTAGGTGAGCAAGCGGCCGAGCAGCGGCTCGCCCGCTCCGACGATGAGTTTGATTGCTTCGGTCGCCTGGATCGTGCCGAGCACACCGGGCAGCACGCCAAGCACACCCGCCTCCGCGCAATTCGGCACGAGCCCATCGGCGGGCGGTGAGGGAAACAGGCAGCGATAGCAGGGACCGCGGTCGGGCACGTACGTCATCGCCTGCCCCTCGAAGCGATGGATCGCTGCCGATACCAGCGGCTTGCGCAGGATCACGCACGCGTCGTTCGCGAGGTAACGCGTGCCGAACCGATCGGTGCCGTCGAGCACGACGTCATAACGTCCGAACAGCTCGAGCACGTTGGCGGCACGCAGCTCGACCTGATGTGCGACGAGCTCGATGTTCGCATTGAGCGCGAGCAGGCGTTGGCGCGCGGCGAGCGCTTTCGGCATGCCGACGCTCGAGCTGTCGTAGATGACCTGCCGCTGCAGATTCGAGACTTCGACCTTGTCGCAATCGATCACGCCGATCGTGCCGACACCCGAAGCCGCCAGATACAGCGCCGACGGCGAGCCAAGGCCGCCCGCACCGATCACCAGCACCCGCGCCGCCTTGAGCTTTTCCTGACCCGCGACGCCGATTTCCCGCAGCACGAGATGGCGGCTGTAGCGTTCGCGGTCGGCGGGCGTGAGCATGCCGCCGATTCTAACGAAAAAAGGCGCCGCTACGTTCGCAGGCGTAGCGGCGCCAGTTCCCGATGGACTCCTTACTAATCCAGGTTGGCCAGTGTTATCAGAAGTCGATCGTAACCAGGCCGAAGATCTGCCGACCCAGCGTGTCGTACATCTGCGGGAAGGTGTTGCCGTTGCACGGCCCCGTCGGGCAGGTCTGGTTACCCACCAACGGCGGATCCTTGTCGAACAGATTGTTCACACCCACACGCAGCGTGTACTTGTCCGCCAGCGTGACCGAGCCGGTCAGGTCGATGTAGCTGCGGCTGCCCAGCACGGATTCCGTCGGGCGCCTGCCGGTGGCCACACCGAGCTGCGACAGGAACGGGTTGTCGCTCGCCGAGCTCTCGGCATCGCGCCCGACCTTGTCGGAGTAGCGCCAGCTGAGCGTCAGGTCGACACCTGCCCACGGCGTGCGCCACGTCGTATCCAGCTTGTGCCGCCACTCGGGCGCGGGCACGCCGCACACGCTGCCGTACAGTCCGACGCAGTCGTAGGACACACCGGCCTGCGGCGTCGTCTCGAGGTCCTTCAGCCAGGTGCCGACGAAGTCGAACCCGAGCCGGCCCGCATTACCCATCTCGAACGAGTAGGACGTATCGATGTCGATGCCCGACGTGTGGATCTCGCCGATGTTCTCGAACGTGTCGACGACGAAGCCGTTGCCCGACAGGAAGATCGAGCCATCCTGGTCGCGCGTGATGCGCGAACACAGCTCCGGATTGCCGTTCAGGGCGCACATCAGCACCGTGAAGTCCGCGTTCGGATTCTGGATGGCGTCCTTGACCTTGATGTCGAAGTAGTCCAGCTGCAGGCGCAGGCCGGGCGCAAAGCTCGGCTGGAACGCGAGGCCGAACGAGAACGTGTCCGCCGTTTCGGGCTGCAGATCCGGATTGCCGCCGACGAAGCCGTTGTACTGCGACGCCGAGTTCACTTCGATGTTGCCGTACTGGGCATCGGTGACGCCGGTGCGTGCGCATTGCTCTCGCGTCAGCACCGTGGCGCCGGCGCAGACGTCGACCGTTCCGTCCAGGGCAACCGTGCGGGCGCCGAACAGCTCGGCCACGTTCGGCACGCGCACCGAGCGCTGGTAACTGGCGCGGGCGCGGATGTCCTGGATCGGCGTCCACTCCATGCCGAACTTGTACGTGTCGGTCGTGAAGTCGAGGCTGTAGTCGGAGTAGCGATAGCCCGCTTCCATCGACAGGCTCTGCGCAAACGGCTTGTCCTCGATCAGCGCCATGCGCGCTTCGGCGAAAACGTCCTTCGCGATATAGCCGCCGTTGATCGGCGTCGTCGCTCCGCCCTGGCCGGCACCGTCGCCGGACAGCAGTGCGAGATCCGGTACCAGCTCCGAGCTCTCTTCGCGCCACTCGACGCCGGCGTTCACCATCAGGCCGGTGTTCGCGGCGGGCGACTTGACGCCGTAGTTGCCGAGATCGCCGGTTACCGACGCGTTGGCAATGCGCTCCAGCGTCCGGCCCTGCTGGACCAGCGGGATCTGCAGGTAGTCGAGCTGATCCTGCGTCACGCCGCCCAGCTGCCACACGTTGTAGGGCACGCATGCCGGGTCGGTGCCGTCCACCACGGAGCGGCACACCGGGTTGCCGTTCGCATCGCGTGTTACGTCCATCGCGCGGGCGAGCCGTGTGACCGAGAAGTCGGCGGTCTGGAGCGAGGTGAAGCTCGTCTCGCCGTATTGACCGTACATGTCGTATGACCAGGTGTCATTGAAGTCGCCGCGCAGACCGAGCACCACGCGATACGACTCGTGACCCAGGTCGTTCTGGCGACCGCCGCCTTCGACGTTGCGACGGCTGACGACGACGTTGACCGTGTCCGTCGAGCCGGGCGCCGTCGACAGGCCGTACTGCCCGCAGAACAGCTGCTGCTCCTGTGCAGTGAACAGCGGGTTGTCGCACGGAACCGTGAACTCCTGGCCGAACGAGCCGCTGGGCGCGATCTGGCTGATCGAGCGGTCCTTCATGAACATGAACTCGCCGTAGGCCGTCATGCCCTCGCTCACCTCGAGGTCGGTGAACACGCCGGCGGTGTAGCGCTCGTCCGGACGCTGATAGAAGTTCAGCGGGCCGAAGTTGTACGTGTCGGTCGCCGCGTCGTACGCGCGCAGCGCGCCGCTATCGCGATCGATGATGAAGTTGCCGAGACCGCCACCCGCCGATTCGGGTGCGCGCGGACGCAGACGTGACGGGAAGGTCGTGCCCGAGCCGCCGCAGGTGAAGGCGTTGCCGGAATTCAGTGTGCACGAGCTGAAGTCGTAGTCGCCTTGCAGGACCGCTTCGACGTCGCGATAGGTCGCGTAGAACGTCGCATTGCCCTTGTCGTCCGCGAAATTCGATCCCATGACGAACGAGAAGTCACGCGTGTAGCCGGTGTTGACGTTGCGGTCCGGCAGCTCGTAACCCGCATTGCGCACGACGTCCGCGGCGGCGTTGTCGTTCTTGTGATTGTTGAACGTGTAATTCGCTTCGACCTTCACGCCTTCGAAGCGCGTGTTCATGATGAAGTTGACCACGCCGCCGACTGCGTCGGCGCCGTACACCGACGACGCGCCGCCGGTCAGCACTTCGACGCGCTCGATCAGCGCGCGCGGAATCTGGTTCAGATCGGCTGCACTGGCATTTGCGCTTGGACCGCTGTCCGGATTGCCGGGCATCAAGCGGCGGCCGTTGATCAGCACCAGCGTGCGTTTGGCACCAAGCCCACGCAGGTTGACCGTCGCGGTGCCGTTGGAGCCGTTCGAAATAGTAGAGCCCTGCGCCGCCATTGCCTGCGGTAGCTGGTTGAGGATGTCTTCGACGCGCACTTTGCCGGTCGCTGCAATGTCTTCGGCAGCGATCGCGGTGACAGGACTGATGCTCGTCATGTTCGGCGTGCTGATGCGCGAACCGGTGACGACGACTTCCTGGATGGTGGTGCTGTCTTCCGCCGCCTGCGCCGGCAGCGCGGCTGTGGCCGCCCCCGCGGCACTGGCCAGTAGCGCGTACCTCACGGCACGTCGCAACGAACGATTCTGAATGGACATTTGTCAGCCTCCTGAAATCGCGCCGCTGCGAGCTGCGGCGCCTGGGTGCAATCCACCCGCGCAGAGCGGAATGCCGTCCGCCGCCGTTGCCAGTGCAACGTTGTTGGAATTCAGCATCTGAACGCTGCCTGAACGAGTGTTGCGAAATAGTTAATCGTTCGGCGGCATTTCTTGCGCACCCGTTAGGCCGAGATCAGCCGAATCGGATGGACAGAATCCAGCGCGACGTGGCCCAGAACCCGCGCCGAATATGGTTTCCGCTGCACATTCAGATCGCCCGGAGCACGAATGGACGACCCGCGAGCGCAACAGCCGGCGCACTATTCTTAGATTCGTTGTATTCTCGGCACAGCAGTAACTGAGTGCGTGGAGGCAACAAACATGAGCTCCGTCAGTGAACACGTAGCCAAAAGCGCCACGGCACCCGACACGCACACCTCCGTCACGGTCGCCATCAATTCTTTCCAGGCTGGCCTGACGCAGATTCCGGCGTTGCCGTACGCCATCGTCTGCATGCACCTCGGACCTTCGGTGGAAGTCACGTGCTCGCGCGGCGGACGGCTGCGTCACGGACGCGAAGTCGCGGGCGATCTCGACATCATTCCGGCGCGCACGCCCTCGGCATGGGAGACCAAGCAGGGCGGCACCACTTTGATCATGCGAGTGCCGGACATCCTGCTGAAGGCTGTCGCCGGGGAGCTCGACATCAATCCGGGCAGCATCGAAATCGCCGATCGCTTTCAGCTGCGCGACCCGGTGATCGAGCACATCGCGTGGGCATTGAAGGCCGACATCGATGCCGGCAGCACGGGCGGACGCCTGTTTCGCGAAAGTCTCGGCAAGGCGCTCGCCGCGCGCTTGCTGCAGCGGCATAACCAGCGCTCGCTACCTATGCGTGAAGTGCCGGGCGGGCTCGGCTCGTGGAAGCTGAAGCAGGTGATCTCGTACATCGAGGACAACCTCGAGAGCGAGCTGTCGCTCGCTGAGATCGCCTCAGTGGCGGGAGTCAGCGTGTCGCACCTGAAGACGCTGTTCCGCCAATCCACCGGCATGCCGGTGCACCAGTACGTGCTGCGCCGGCGCGTCGAGCGCGCGAAGCTGCTGCTGCAGGACCGGAGCCTGTCGATCGCGCAGGTCGCGTTCGCCGCGGGCTTCGCTCATCAGAGCCACCTCGCGCGTCACATGCGCAAGATCCTCGGCATGACACCCGCAGTGGTGCGCCAGGAATTAATGAGCCACGTCCAGTAGGCTGTAGGCTGTAGGCTGTAGGCTGTAGCCAGAAGAAGAACTCTTCATTCCGGCTCTGGCTACAGCCTACAGCCTACAGCCTCTTCCTCAGGCCGTGCTCTCCTCGCTGATCTCCAGCTCACGACTCATCTCAATTCGCATCAAGTACTTCTGAATCTTCCCGGTGACTGTCATCGGAAACTGCTCGACGAAGCGGATGTGCGTCGGCACCTTGTAGTGCGCAATCTGCTCGCGACAGAACGCGCGGATCGCGTCGGCATCGCAGCGCTCGCCGGCCTTCAGCTTGATCCACGCGCACACCACCTCGCCGTAACGCCGGTCCGGAATGCCGAAGACCTGCACGTCCTGGATCTTCGGATGGCGGAACAGGAACTCCTCGATCTCGCGCGGCGAGATGTTCTCGCCGCCGCGGATGATCAGGTCCTTCACGCGCCCCACGATGTTACAGTAGCCGGCTTCGTCCAGCGTCGCGAGATCGCCGGTGTGCATCCAGCCTTGCGCGTCGATCGCCTGCTTCGTCTTGTCTTCGTCGTCCCAGTAGCCGTGCATCACGCTGTATCCGCGCGTGAGCAGCTCTCCCCGCTCGCCGCGCGGCGTGACGCGTCCGTCCGCGTCGACGATCTTCACTTCGAGATGCGGATGAATCGTGCCGACGGTCGAGACGCGCCGCTCCAGCGAATCGTCGCGGCAGCTCTGGAAGCTCACCGGGCTGGTCTCGGTCATGCCATAGCAGATCGTGACTTCGCTCATGTGCATGTCGGAGATCACGCGCTTCATCACTTCGACCGGGCACGGCGCGCCCGCCATCACACCGGTTCGCAGCGTGTGCAAGTCGTAGCGCTTGAAGTCCGCGTGTTCGAGCTCGGCGATGAACATCGTCGGCACTCCGTACAGCGCCGTGCAACGCTCCGCCTGCACCGCTTCCAGCAGGCTTTTCGGCTCGAAGGCCTCACCCGGGAAAACCATCGCGGCGCCGTGCGTCGCGCAGCCGAGCACACCCATCACCATGCCGAAGCAGTGATACAGCGGCACCGGGATGCACAGCCGGTCCTTCTCGGTGAACGTCATCCGCTTCGCGACGAAGTAACCGTTGTTGACGATGTTGTGATGAGAAAGCGTCGCGCCCTTCGGCAGGCCGGTCGTGCCGCTGGTGAACTGGATGTTGATCGGATCTTCCGGCTGCAACTGCGGGCGCAGCTGCCGCACTCGTTCGAGATCTTCGGCAGTGCCGCTCGATTCAACGTCCTGGTAGCGCAGAAAGCCTGCGCGCGGCGTCGCGTCCGTCAGTATCGCGGACCGCAGCAGCGGCACCTTCGAACGGATCTGTTCGAGCATCGCCGCGTAGTCGCTGGTCTTGAAGCTCGGCGCCAGCACGAGCGCTTTGCAGCCCACTTTGTTGAGCGCGTACTCGAGCTCGGAGGTCCGGTACGCCGGATTGATCGTGACCAGGATCAGGCCGGCCTTCGCGCTCGCGAACTGCGTGACCACCCACTCGTGACGATTCGGCGCCCAGATGCCGATGCGGTCACCCGGCGCGAGTCCGAGGTGCACGAATCCGGCGGCCAGGCGGTCCGCAGCTTCGTCGAGCTGGCGGTAGCTCCAGCGGATGTTCTGATGAGGAACGACGAGCGCCTCGCGCTCGCCCCAGCGCGCTGCCGCGTCCTCCAAAACCGCACCGACCGTCTTGTACAGGAGGGGCTCGCCGCCCACGCCGCAGACGTAGCTCAGGTTCGTCATTGCGTTGACCCCGCTCCCCGGTGAATGATTGTCGCCCCGATCGAATATGAACAACGAAATCGCCGCTACGAGAACGACAGTATGCCCAATTCTTTGCACTTATCTCGCCGCACGCTGCTCACGGGCATCGCTGCCGCTGCCGGGACTTCGGCAGTGAAGGCGATGGCGGCAGAGAGCGGCGAGCAGCGCGGGTCCGCAGCGCAATCCGGCCGTCCCGACGTGATCGTCGTGGGATCCGGTGTGTTCGGCGCCTGGACCGCCTGGCACCTGCTCAAGCTCGGCCGCAAAGTGCTGCTGCTAGACGCCTGGGGCCCGGCCCACGCCCGCGCCTCGTCGGGCGGCGAATCCCGCATGACGCGCACCGTCTACGGCCGGGACGAAATCTACACGCGCTTCGCCCTGGAATCATTGGACGAATGGCGGTGGCTGTCCGGCCGTTCGGGATTGCCGATCTTCCATCCAACGGGGGTGGTCTTCCTGTTCGGGCGCCGCGAGCCGTACGTCACTCAGAGCATCGAGGTGCATCAGCGCCTCAACATTCCGCTCGAAGTACTCGACCGTGCCGCGCTGGCGAAGCGCTTCCCGCAAATCGCGCTGGATGGTGTCGAGCTCGGGCTGTTCGAGCAGGATCGTGGCGTGCTGATGGCGCGCCGCTCGGTGCTGACGCTGGTGACGGAATACGTGGCCGCGGGCGGCCAATATCGCCAGGCCGCGATCGTGCCGCCAAAACCGGACGCAGCGTTCGATTCGATCCAGACGACGGCCGGCGAGACACTGAGCGCGTCACGATTCGTGTTCGCGTGCGGGCCGTGGCTGCCGAAGGTTTTCCCGGACATCTTGGGCACGAAGATTTTCCCGACGCGGCAGGAAGTGTTCTTCTTCGCGCCCGATGCGGGTGATACGCGGTTCGAAGCCGCGCAGCTGCCGGGCTGGGCCGACTTCAACGACGGCGATATCTATTACGGGATGCCGGACCTCGAGTCGCGCGGTCTCAAGATCGCTCACGATCGACATGGTCCACCGATCGATCCGGATACCGGAGATCGGTTGCCGACATCGAAAGCAATTGCCGACGTGCGCGAGTTCATCAAGCGCAGATTCCCCGCGCTGGCGAACCGCCCGGTCGTCGAGTCGCGGGTTTGTCAGTACGAGAACAGCTCGAATGGCGATTTTTTGATCGATCGCCATCCGCAGTGGGAAAACGTCGTGCTGGTCGGTGCGGGATCAGGGCATGGGTTCAAGCATGGACCGGCGGTGGGCAAGTACGCTGCGCAGCTGGTGACAGGAACGAGGAAAGAGATCGAGCCGAGGTTCAGCTTGCAGAGCAAGGCTGCTCAGCAGAGGAGAGATGTGCACTAGACACGTGCCAGATCCTCCGTGCTTTGTGTCTCTCACCCTCGATGAAGGCGCGCTCCTTTCCAGTTCTATCGCGCAGGCTGTGGAACAATCTGCATATCACCGGGTGTCCCTACCAGCGAGAAGGAGCTGCCAAACAATACTTCGACAATTCGACCTGTGTCTGCTTCTTTCAGAAAGTACCTGACCTGCTCAAAGCCGACTTTCATTGCCATGCCCTTGATCGTCCCAAATTGCTCCAGCGGCACACGCAACGTGATCACGACGGCTACCGTCCTCGATTCATCTCTCCCTTTATGGGCGTCACCAATGGCATCCAACAGCTGCTTGGTAACGCCAGCGTCCGCTTTGCAACATCTAACTCCGTCGATGACATAGGTGAGGCTTGCATTCGATCGGTCGACCTCTATCACCATCGCCGGTGCGGACTCTGGCGGGGCGGCCGAGGCAGATACAGATAAGAGTCCGACCGCGGCAGAAGTTGCGATCATAAGCTTAGTGGCAAATCTCATCGATTGGTCCCTACTCCGCGAGCAAAGTCACTGTTGATTGGAATCGCAGTTCCATATTTCGATCGCTTCGCGCGCATAGAACGCAGCTAGCCGCGTGTCATTTCACCACTGAAACCCAAACAGCGATACGCGCGCTTTCATTGGGACCTTCCTCGTCTGGGCGCCGCCGCAAATCTGAGGCTTTGCATGGAATTGTCTTGATTAACAACCCCCCGCCCGATGACACGCCTGACTTGAGATATGAACGTGGTTCTTGTGGGCCTCGCTGTCTAGTGACTCGCGTCCTTGCTGCCCCACTGATGCCATTCGCCTGCTTCGGCATCACGCCACAGCGCGCGACCAATCTCGAGGCTCGTTATCGATGCTAGCGAGCGGTCCGCAGCAAGCAAGGTAGCTAACGGAACTGTGCGAATCTGCTCGCGCGGAATATTAGGGCCTGACCCAGCGAACACTTCCCACTCGCGCTCTTCCCATCGGGCGGCCTCGGTGACGCGCGCGCCACGGAGGGCACGAAGATTGGTTATGGCCGTAGATTCGGCTGATACGCTGTACGTCCAGGGTCGATGCAACCATTGCCAAGCCGGTTCGGCGGACGCGTCCCATAGCTTGCCGAGATCCGGAATGTCGAGTGTCCAGTGATCTGCATCGGGAACAATCTGCAGCGCCGAAATCTCCGAGACATTGAGGAAATCCAAAGCGCCCAACATAAGCGCACTGGTCCACGATGGATGAGCGGGATTGAGGACGAATATGCCGAGTGGTTCGATCTCGACTCTCTTCGCTTCGATGCCCCCGTGGTTTTCTCTCAGGTTTCGTGCAACTTCGTTGATGACTCGGTGCACGTCCTGGACAGAGAAGAAGGCGCCGCCGGCGAATACGAGTTCGCTCCCAAGGACGCCCCGCAGACCAATCGTGTAGCCAAATCGCGGCGACGGTCCGCCCGACACGACATAAACGTGGTGCCCATATGTCGCGATGTTGTGGCGGATGACCGCCAGTGCCGCGTTTCTTGAGTTCTCACTCATCGGAACTAACTACTTCGAATGTAGCAACTTGTGGCAAGGATCGCAGACTACAGCGAGATTGTCTGCATCGGTTGCACCACCATCCGCATGTCGTTCCATGTGATGTCCTTTAGCATCATCCAAGGTCAGTTGTTGGCCGCAGCCGGCACATCTGCCGCCTTGCTTCTCTAGACCCTCGGCTTTCTGATCTTTGGTGTAGACCCGCTGTGGATCTCGCTCAGATGGTGGAACTGTTCCAGGTCCTGTAGGGCTCTTTCGCAGGTCGGATAGCCGGTCGAGCCCCCCCGCGATCTCCGTACGCGTAGCCCTTTCAGTATCCGAATCCGCCGGAGTCTTTTCCGGATCGCTTAGAATGGCTTGCCCAACCTCGTAGGCAGCAGTCGCAAATACCACCAGAGCCACAACGCCGGCCGCGACATCTGCAGGACCGGGCCTCGGACCATCAAGGTCTCCAATCTTTTCGGCCTTATCCATGCCCGTATTGGCTTTGACCAACGCTTCCATGAGCTTCGCGTCGTTCAACTGCCCGGTAGCGTCCGTTGCATTGAGCGGATTGTTCGCAACATACGCATACAGGTTCACGTCATCCTTGTAGCCAATTGGATCCGCCTGCAAGAACCTCCCGGTCACGGGGTCGTACACCCGCGCCTTGTAGTGATACAGCTGCACCTCCGGCAGCATGATCTGGCCGGTGTATTTGAATCGTGATCCCGTCCAGCCCGCCTGCTCGCCGTACGGCCCATAGTTGTACGGCGTCGCATTCCCGCTGCCATCGGAGTGCGCGATGATCGAGCCGCGCTCGTCTTGATGCAGCCAACGACGATCAGTCAGCGCAGATCCTTCGTACCAGATCACTGGCTCATCAACGCCACTGCCATGCGCGTATCGGCGCAGCAATGTTCCCGAGGCGTTGTACTCCGCCACCAGCCGATCGCCGTCGTAGAGGAACTGCGTCGTAGACGCGCCCGCAACCGTCTGTCTCAGCCTTCCAAGCGGATCGTAGGTAAGCGTCATGCTCGCGCCACCTGCAACGCTCGTGAGCCGATTCTCGACGTCGTACACGAACGTGCGGGAGCCATCGGAAGTGAGATTGCCTCGCGCGTCGTACGTGTAGGTCGTGCCGTTGACGCTCGCATAGCGGTTCAGTCCATCCGCCACGTACGCCTGCACGTTCGAGGGTGGCAGCCACCAGCCAAGATCCGTATTCGTCGTGTTTCTCGAGTTGAGCTGGCTGGCGAGCGTGTAGCCGAAGGTCACCGTTGCATCGAGCGCCGTTCCGGCAACGTTGTGACCCAAGGTGGTCAGACGCGAGGCAGCGTCGTAACCGTAGCTCGTCGTCGTGCCGTTACCGCGAGTCAGCGGTGTTGTGGATGAGCGGCGTGACAGTGTGTCCCACGCATAGGTCACCAGCACGCCGGCACCGGAGGTTGCACCGTTCTCCCTCACCACTGTCATGCGGTTGAGTGCATCGAAGTCATAAGCCACGTAGTTCGCGTCCGGATACGTGAGGCGGGTGCGATTGCTGTTCTTGTCGTACTGGAAGGTGAGCGCGCGGCCAAAGCTCGTCTCACCCGTCAGGCGTTTCGCGGTGTCGCCGTAGGCATAGTCGATGCCCTGCCCACCCGTACTGCCAAAGCGCTTGAACAGTGGACGGCCGGCAAGGTCATAGTCCGAGTACACATCCTCCGTTGTTCCACCCGGGATGTCCTTCACCGTCTCTCGATCGAGCTTGTCGAAGGTGAAGCCTATCGTCTGGCCGTCGCGCTTCCTTACGCTCAGACGATTGCCGTTCTCATCGTACGTGTACGACTCGAAATCGGTCGTGCTCGAGGCGTTCGCGCCGAGCGCCGGCAGCGGCATGCGGAGCTTGATCAAACGATCGAAGCCGTCGTACTCCAGCGTGCTTAGGTTGTTGTTCGCATCCTTGACCGTCGCGCGCTGGCCATTGAGCGTGTACGTGTAGGTGCCGTAGTCCTGCTGCAGCGCTGTGCCGTAGGCGCGGATCTCGCGCAGCGTCTCGCCCGCCAGGTTGTACTCGAAGCGAGTGTGGCGCTGGACCGGGTCCGCCCTGTCGAGCGTGCGATCCATCGGATCGTAGATATAGGTCGTCGTGTTGCCGGCGCCGTTCGCTTCCGTGAGGACTTTGCTCGTCTTCGTGTACGTCGTGCTCTTCAGCGTCTGCCAGGTCGTGATCGAGCAGCCTGAGAACGCAGTGGCGCCGTACTCGAACGTCACGCGGCCGACGGTGTCATAGTCGCTCTTCTCCGCCGCGAGTAGCTGGCAGCCCGCGACGCTGCCGTTGTAGTGCTTGGTCTGCGTTTTGCGGCCGTTCGTATCGTAGAGGTACTCCACGGCATTCAATCGCGGATCGGTCACGGTGCTCGTGTTGCCGATCGCATCGTAGGTGTACGTCGTCACTGCCGCGATGTGCGGGGACGTGCCTGGATCGAGCGTCGAAGTCAGCAGGTTGCGAGTCGTCGGATCATAGGTGTTCTGCGTCACGACCCCGGTCGGATCCGTCGTCGTCAGCACCTTGCCGCGATCGTCGTAGGTGAAGCTGTAGATCGGCCGCACGTTATGCGCGTCGGCCGGTCGCGTCGCTGTCTGAATCAGCGAGATTCCATTGCCTGTGGTGTTGTAAACAAAATCGCTTTGATTGCCGCGCGCATCGACGATCGACTGCGGCTTGTTCCAGGTCTGGTTCCACGTCGCCTGGATCACGAGATTCGCGAGGCCGGATCCTGGCTTCGCGATCTTCGTCAGCAGCGTCGCGTTGTTGTGGCCGTCGTACTGGAAGGTTTCCTGATCGCCTTCGGGGTAGATGTATTGCGTGATGCGACCACGCCCATCGTAGTTGGCGCTCGTCGTCCGTCCCAGCTCATCCATGTAGCCGAACGGTCGCTTGCGCTGATCGTAGAAAACCGTATATGTGCCGCCCGCCGGATCGACACGCTCGCCGCGCACGCCGTCAGCGAGGAAGAACTGATACGGATTGCGATTGCCAACCTGCAACGCGACCGCATCCCTCGCTTCCTTCACACGACGCAGCGTGTCGTAGTCATATTGAATCGCCGGCGTTGTGCCGTTCTCAGCGTTGAAGATCTGCGTCAGCAGGAATTTCCCGCCGACGACCGCGACGTTGAACTTGTCCAGTGCGGTTCCATTCGGCTCGGTGTGCGTGATGATCCCTGACGTGTTCGGGTTGCCGGTCACCACGACCGAGCGCAGGTCGGCGCCCGCCAGGCCGTTGTTGAACCCGTCCCGGCCGCTTTCGACGAACTTGATCTTGCGGCCGAGATTGTTGTTGACCTCGTCCAGCTCCGGCACGTCGCCGGGTGTCGTCGGATTCGTGTACACCAGAGTGATCGCGGCCCCGGTCGGGAAACTCCAGCTGCTCATGCGGAAGCCGTGCAGCTTCGCGCAGTAGGTGCCGACGTTGTCCCGGAACTCGAAGTCCCAGTACGGGAAGTTCTGGTAATCCCCGTTCGCGTTGGTGACCTTGAAGGAGACACCGGAATAGTCCCAACCCCGCGTGGTCACATAAGTGACCTCACTACCGCCGCAGTCTTGCTGCTCGTAAAGCGTGCGGGTTCCGGTTTGTGTCAGCGTGGCGTACGGTCCGGAACCGGTCGCAATCCAGCTGCCGTCGACCAGCTTCACGAACTGGCGCGTATTCGTGCCGACGTTGGCGGTCACGACCGTGCCGGTCAGTTGCTTCACCCACCATGCGTTGATGAGGGCGCCCGCGACTTCGCGCTGCGGGGTGACTGCGGCCTTGTACGCATCCTGCGCGGCCAGGAATGCCGCGATCGTGCCGGCGGTCGCGCGAATGTCCCCTTCGCCCATCATCTCAAGCCCGCTGCCCGACACCGTGAGCGTGTTGTTCCAGTTCGTCGTCCAGGGTGCCTCCGGCTCACTATGAGCGACCGGGCCGAGGTTGGTAGAACGGAAATTGCCGCCCGTCCAGATGAGACTCGCGCTCAGCGAATACGGGAACCCACCGTTGCCGACCGTGATCGAGGCCGGGCTCTCGGCCGTGACACTGCCGGTCAGCATGTCGACACCGAGCACCTTGGAGCGGTCGACGAAGCGGCTCTTCAGGATGTCCGCGGCCAGCGAGGGGTCGTACTGCGCCTGATGGGTGGTCTGCGCACCGCCACCGCCGCCTTTCGAGTAGACATCCGGGCCGACCGTGACATGTGAGATCTCGAGCGGATCGAGGCCGTTGGCCGCGTACCTCGTCGCGACGAATGCGCCGCCGCGCTGCTTCGAGTACTTGTGTCTCCACGCGCCCGCGGGAGCGCCGTCATGATCGAAGGATCCGGCGCGCTGGCCGGGACCAAGGAACGATTCCTCCGATGCCACAACCTTGAACCCGGCGCCGGTGAACGCGCTGATCGCATCGGTGAGCCGAAACTTGCGCACGCCGAATTCGCTGTTGCCGATCTCCGGTACGTCGGGCCCGTGATAGCCGTCGTCCGTCGTGCTCGCCTGCGCTTCGACTCTTACCAGCGAGCTCGCCTGCGAGACGTTCGTCGAATTGAAATCGTAGAACTTGCGGGGACTTCCCGAGAACGGCGCGGGCGCCGGATCCTCGGCAGCCGGCGGATGATTGCCCCATTCGAACTTGGTTGCCGTGGAGGACGTGTCGGGCAGGTCCGAGGTCTGCGCAGAGGCGCTCGCCTCCAGCGCATCCATCGTCGCTGCGATTGCATGCACCGCCGCACGGCGCGCGACGGCATCGGCCGTCTTGCTCGTCAAGCTGATGCCCGTGGCGATATCCAATCTGTCGAAATTGTCGGAGACGGAGAACAGAAAATCGGGCGTCCCGCCGTTGGGCGACCGGTTCACGTCCAGGAGCTCGGTCTCGCCTTCGACGACTCCGATCGAGTGGTGATGCTGGTAAATGGATTTCGCGATCGCCGCGTGCAAGCGCGCAGCTTTGGAGGACTGGGCAAGCCAACTCGCGGCCAGCTGCTCGCGTCGCGCCTCACCGGTCTGGGCATGGAACGTCGTGAGACAGAGGTCACAGCCGTCGGTCATGAGCGGCCGCATGGTGCCTTCCTGGCGCGTGCCGATCTTCTCGAGGAGTCCGCGGCCAACATCTCCCCAGCCGTGCACGATCGAAAGCGCGTTCGCGTACTTGACCTCCGTCGTCGTCGTCACATCCATGTATGTGCCAGCGGTCCCAGCCACATAGTCAGCCGAGGCAGGATACGGATGGTTGACGGTCAACGTGAGGTCGCCGATGTCGAAGCCTGGGTTGCAGTTATGGAGTTGTGAGTACAGATCGATGCCATTGCGTGCTTCGTCGCGCAACGACATCGTCACCGTCGAGGTGTCGCCCTCGTGGTCGAACGTGCCGCCGAGCGTCAGCCGGTAGCCATAGATATCATCGGCGTAGAGAGTCCTGTCGATGATCTGCTGGTCGCCGGCGGCCGTGCAGCCGCCCTTGGTGACGATCACCCTCAATGACGTTCGGTAGGCATCCGGAATGTCGCCCGTCCACGTGTACTGAGCGCTGCTGGCCGTGTATGCGGTCAGCGATGTCTGCCGTAGCCCTCCCGGCGGTGTCACGTAAGGCGTGATCGTCGCGCCGCCAACGAGATCTTCGACGTCGCCCGCCACGTAGTTGGTGTTGATCTGCGTCAGCAGGTTGTTCGCGTATCCCTGCAATGTAGTGTTCAGCGCTGTGCTGCCGAGGTTCAAGACGTATGGCACGGCGGGCGTGGTCGCGGAATTGCCGCTCGTCATGCCCGTAGTCACCTGCGTCATAGCCTGGCCGGTCGTCAGCGACGCGGCCGTCGCCAGGTTGATGCCGGTCTTGAACGTGTGCGGCTTGAAGCTCGGATCGAACACGTACGTCGTCGAGCCATTGTCCGGAATCTTGACCGCGACCCACGCATGCACGAGCTGCACGCTGCTCAGCGTGCCGCTGAGCGTCGCGCAATCCGTCACCGCGGCAGTGGTTCCGTTCACGCTCGCCGGAATGCCGCCGCTCGCGAGCAGTTGACACGCGGCGGCGGCCGCGGTGGATCCTGTAGCGCTGATGCCGGTCCATTGCTCGAACTGAGCGCCCGTGATCGTGATCGTTCCGATCTTGTAGGCGGCCGAGGCATAGCCAGCCTGCTTCAACAGCTGCACCATCAGCTCCGCCTGGTCGAAGGACGTGCCGCTCTTGTCGATGATCGCGCCGACCGCCCCCTTCTGCAGACCGTACATCCATGCGGTCTCGACGTTGTTGCGGACGTAGTCGTAGATCAGGTCCGGGTTGTTGCGCAATGCTCGCGCCAGCTCCACAACTTCGTTCGGCGGCGTGCTGCCGAAGACGCTCGGCGTAGGCGCAACGTATGCCGGAAAGATCGTGCTGTTCGTCATGTCCGGCTTGACGAGTTGCGCCGTGCCGACCTTTACCGACGGTACGGCACTCGCGACAAACGGCACCAACGTTGTGAGCGCAGTTGCAACGGCGGCGATCGCACAGGTCTTGTTGCTCATGGGCACGTTCCGTTGCAGACGGTCTTGCTGATGGTACTGGTGTAGTTCGAACAGCTGTTCGCTGCGCTGCAGGCCTTCACGCGATAGACGTAGAAACCCGAGTCTTTGTTGTTGTACTGCTTTACCGTGGCAGTGAGCTGAATCGTCGCGCCGTTCTCGTCGAGCACGTAGTAAGCCACCGGCCCGGTCGAGGCATCCCAAAGAATGGAGTAGTCAGGGGAAGTCGGACCGCCGCTCGACTGCTTGCGCAGGTTCGTCGGTATCGTCGGTGTCGGCACGTCGATATCCGCGATCGTCCCGAGGCCCTGCGCATCGCTGATCACGGCGCCGTTGGTACTGCCATTGGTCGTGAGGTTCACGAAGAACGTCTCGTTCGTTCCTTCGAAGACGCCATCCGCCAGCGATTGCACGGACACGGTCTTGGTGGTGTCTCCGGATGCAAAGCTGACGGTGCCGCTGCCGGCGGTGTAGTCGCTGCCTGCCGTCGCCGTGCTGTTCGCAGTCGCCCACGAAATGCTGTGCGTGAAGGCTGTGCTCGTGTTGCCCGTGTTCGTGAGCGTGAAGGTGATCATCGTGCCTTCGTTCTTGACTACCGGGTTGTCGATGACGATCGAGGGCGCCGCGTCGTTATTGGTGATCGTGCCAGTCGCCGAACTGGTGCCGATCGTCGCGCCATTTGTTGCGGCGCTCAGATTCAACGCCATCGTTTCGTTGTTCTCATACTTGCCATCGCTCGTCGTGGCCACCGTAACGATCTTGCTGGTTTGCGTGCTCGCGAACGTTGTCGCGGTCGTGCCGATGGCCGTGTAGTCGCTGTCCGCGGTCGTCGCCGTACCGTTCGCCGTGGCGTAGCTGACGTTGTGGCTGAGCTCGGTCAGGCCGGTCTTCGTGATCGTGAAGGTGATGGCAGCGCCCTCGCCGTTCGATGAGCCCGCAACGGCGAACGACGGCGCCGCAGTGGCATCCAGAATCGTGCCGGTCGCTATTCCCGGCGGCTGGATCACGGTGCCGGCGGTCGAGTCGAGCAAGACGACGGAGATCGTCTGGCTCCCCTCGTAATACGAATCCGTTTTCGTGGCGATCAGGCAGTTCTTCGTGGTCGGCGAGGGATCGGTCGCCAGGAATGTCACGGTCTGCCGCGTCGTCACGTAGTCGTCGAACGGCGCGACGCCGCCATTGCCGGCCAGTGCGGTGCCATTCTGCGGCGCGCACTTCACCGTCACGGTCCCAGTCGTCGTGCCTGTTCGCGTGACCGGAAACGACAAGCTCGATCCTTCGGTCACACTCGTCGCGTTGCCGATCGACACCGTCGGCGTATTGCCGGAACCCACCGCGGTGCGATTGCCCGCGGCGTCGTACTGATAGTCGATCTTGACGCCACCGCCGAGATCGCCGGTGCGCAACCTCCCGAGATCGTCGTACGTGTACGTCACGCCTCCCGGCCCGCCGGCCTGCAGCGGCGTTGCGAAGCAGCACAGGACGATGAATAGCGAGCCGAAGCCCGACCTGAATCGATGCCATGCCCAGCGAGACATTGCTGTGATCCTTTTTCGTTGCGCGCGCGAGCGGACCGCCGCATCGCGACGCGGCTACACGTTCGGAGAGTTCGCGGAAGACGAAGAAAGAAACGCTATGTGACTAGCGCGAGAAGTCGAAGCATGTCAGCTCCTCCCCAAATCCGTGAGTCATGCGCTCATGCTGTCGTCGATTCGTTTCTTGAGCGCGTCAGTACTCTGATCACACACAAGCACCGCGTCAAGTACCGTAGCGCGTACTCCACGAGTAGACGAGCGTTGGCTGCGCGCGATTGCCGGTGAACCGCACGATCGCTACTCTGCAGATGCTCGTGCGCTCGATCGCTGCGCACGCAACCAGACGCACGGCTTCACCCGCAAGCGCTCCAGGTTCGTTCGATCCCTGAGACCTCGGCTCGCGCGCATGTGAGTACACAGTGAACGCATCGAGCATCTCATCCGTAAGCGTCTCAGCGCCGAGCACCTGGCGCAGCTCAGAAACAGTCTCGAACGCACCGTTGCGCGGGCCGCTGTCTCGGCCTGCGCGTCGATACTCCGTCCTCTCGGCACCGCGCAGCTCGGCTGAATCGTCGACGTCCCGCCAATCGATGATGCGTGCGGCGAGCACTCTCGCGTCCCCTTCTTCGATCTGGTGAGCTGCGAGCGCAGCTGCGAGCACGTCCTCGTCCGCGGCGTTGAGATCGACGCGGCGCGTCTCCCGCTCGATCTGAACCGCAATCGGCTGGCTGAAGATGCGCACGGTCAGCGACTCCGGCACCGACGGGGATGCTGCGGCTTGAACAGGCGCGGTCAGCTGCAGGATCGCGACGCGAATCGCACTGTCCGCCAGCTCGCTGGCCTGTGCTACTTCGAACGAGCGGTGCGCGAGCTGTCCGTGACGTCTCGTGGATTCGAGTGCGCCGACTGCGAGCACGGTGAGCAAGCTCACTACGCATAACACTCCAACGAGCGCGATGCCGCGCTGCCCGTCATTTCGTCCCGGTCGGCGCACTGACGCTGCTCGGAGGTGAAGAACCGCCGCCGCCCCATTCCGGCAACGCTTTCTGCAAGCCGCGGAACTGCTCGTGCAGCTCGTCCATCAGGTCGTCGGACTCCTGCTGCGAGCGAACGACGCGCGGCGTGATCAGCACGATGAGCTCGGTGCGTCGATTGTTGTTACTCGTCGATCCGAACAGCCCGCCGATCAGCGGAATCTTGCTCGCGATCGGCAGCCCCGCGCGCGTGCGTGACTTGCTGTCGCGGATCAGGCCGCCGAGCGCGATGGTCTCGCCATTACGGACCGCAATCGAGCTCGAAATACGCCGCTGCTGAATCGTCGGCGAATCGATATTCGATGTGGTCGTCGGTACGACGTCGCTGATCTCCTGGGCGACGTCCAGCAGCACCAACCCGCTACGGTTAACGCGCGGCGTGATGCGCAGGATGACGCCGGTATCGCGCAGCTGCACGGAATTGACGATGGGCGAAGTCTGGTCGACGGTGCTGACTGCCGACTGCACGATGATCGGCACCTGGTCGCCGATCTGCAGCTCAGCTTCCCGGTTGTTGAGCACCAGCAGCTTTGGCGACGAGATCACGTTGACGTTCGTCACGCTCTCCAGCGCGTTGAGCACTGCGCGAATGTCGGTGCGGCCCGTGAACAAGTACGAGAAGCCCGGGAATTTGGGGCTGATGGCGCCATTCGACGCCTCGCTCAGCACCAGCGGACCGTCGCCGCCCTGGAAGGCCCACTGCAAGCCGTAGCGCAGATCATCGGTCAAGGAGACTTCGGCTAGCGACGCTTCGATCAACACCTGGATCGGAGTGACATCGAGCCGCCGCAGTGCCGTTTCGATCACCGAGAACTCACTCGGCGTCGCATAGATCAGTAGCGCATTGTTATCGGTGTTCGGCACGATCTTGAGCGCGCCCGGCTCACCGTTCGAGCCATCACCGACCTGCGTCGGCGGACTGCGTTGCGGCGCTTCCTCGACCGTGCTGCGGCTCTCAGTCATCGCGGAGCGAAAGCCGCTGCCGATGCTGCCGCTGCCGCCGCCGCCGCCCGTCCGGCCATACGAGCGAACCTGCGAATCCGTCGTGGTCTGCGAGCGCTCGAAGCTGATCGAAAGAATACGGCTCAGCGATTCCGCCAGATCGTCGGCCTTGCCGTTCTGCACGTCGTAGACGTAGATCCGCCGCCCTGGCGTCGTCGCGCCGATGTCCAGACGCTTGATCCAGGCCTCCACTTCCTTCAGATAGCCGGCTTCCTGCGTCACGACCATGAGCGAATTGAGCCGCGACAGCGGCACCAGTCGCACGACACTGCCGATCGGACTGCGTGGATCGGCGAACACCTGCGACAGCTCGTCGGCAATGGTCTTGGCGTCGACATACTCGACCGGGTACAGCGCGAACGACATCCCCGCGAGCCAATCGACGTCGAACGTCGCGACCACATCCTTCATCACGGTCAGCTCGCGACTCGATCCCGCGAGCAGGAGCACGTTGCGACCTTCGTCGACCCGCAGGATTCCGCCGTCCGGCGCGAACGGGCGCAGCGCCTTTTCCATTTCTGCCGCGCTGACGTATCGCAGCGGCACGATCTGCACTCCGAAGCCGACACCACTGCCCTGCCCCGGACCGCGCAGACCACCGACGCGCCGCGGCGCGTCCTTCATCGGCACCACCTGATAGGTGCCACCGACGTTGATCAGTGCCGCGCCGTACACGTTCAGCGCGGCTTCCAACGCTGGCAATACTTCTTCCCGTGACAACGGTCGCGCGGCTTGCAACGTCATGGTGCCCTTCACCTGCGGATCGACCGAGTACGGCAGACCGAGCCCGTCACCGATCACCGACGCGACGACGCTCGAAATTTCGGTATCGACGAACGTGAGCTGATAACCATCGCCCGCCGCCGGCGGCGGTGTGGTCCGTTGAGCATTCGGCGTGCCGACGAGCTGACCTGTTCCCTGCACGATGACCGGCTCGCGCGACGGCGGCGTCGCTGGCTGCTCCGCTGCCGCCTGCGAAGCCGTGACCTGGGCTGCACGCTCTCGTGGCTTCTGGTCCTTCTTCGCTGCCGCGCAAGAAGCGATCATGACGGCGCACGCACACGTTGCGAGCGCGCGCGGGATGCTCAAGGTCTTCGTCGATCCGTACATTGTTATGGTGCTGAGCTGTAGTTATTGAGACGGCGGACGATACAAACGTGGCGCTGCATCGACTGACGGAGTTGTCCGCGCAGGAACGGACGCCGGCGACTGCACGGCGGGCGTCGTACCCAGCACGCGAACCATGCCGGGTGACGCGGTCATGGAGGCCTGGCTACCCGGCGTGATCACGACGCCGCCGCTATTCGGCGCACGCGAAGTCGAAGTGATCTCCGCCGTCCTCTCCCCGAGCTGTACGACGACGCGCCGGGCGTTCACGTCCGCGACGTTCCAGCCATCGAGCTGATCGCCGGTTGCGACGCGAACACGCGCGTTCGATTGATTATTGAGGAGCACGGCCGAGGGCGGTCGATTCGGCAATGCCATCAGGCCGACCATCCGATAATCCGGCGGCGGCTGCTCGACCGCCGGCGCGGCCGGCGCGACATAGAAGCTGCGCGACTTGTGAAACACTGCTTGCGTCTGCAAGCCTTCGAATGACGCGGGCGTGACCACAGTCGGCACATCGGGAACTGTGGCCGGATGAGCCCGCTGCGCCGCGGCCTTCACTTCATCGGCGAGACGCGTCGTGCCGAACAGCTGAACGACGACGACGCACGCGAGCGCGACGTTCGCGACAGCCAGCAGGACAGTGAAGAGCGGCAGTCTCACTCAGCGATCTCGGACAAGTTGGTAACCATAGACGTCCATCGTCACCGCCAGCGGCGGATTCTCATCGGGCACTTGTGTCTGCGGAGCCGTCACGACCAGGCGCTCGACGCGCAGATAACGAGCATGCGAGCCCATCGCCGTCAGCAGGTTTTGCAGATCGTTCATGCGCAGCGAAGCGCCGAATCTGACGCCGACGCGTGTGAGCGCAGCCGTTTGCTCGGACGGGATCGGCGTCAGCGATTGCACGCTTGCCTGAGCCGCGCTCAATAGCGCACTCAAATCGGAGTGCAGAGCGGTCGTCGCGGAGACACTGTCAGGCGTCTTGTAGAACCGCGACCACAACGGCGAGGACCGCATGGCGGCGAGTTGCTGATCGAGCGTAGCTTGCAGCACCGGCGCGCGTTGCGTGGATGAGAGCGTATCGATCGCTTCGTTACGCCAATCGATCTGACTCTGGCGCATCAGTCCGATCGGCGCCCAGATCGTGGAAACGACCAGCACGATTGCCAGCGGCACGCCGAGCAGTGCGACCAAACGTCGCGACGCGACCGGAAGCTTCGCGCAGCGTTCGGCGAGGCTCATGGCTTCTCCCCGTTGCGCACGCGCGCCTTCATCTCGATACGCTCCGATCCCGAACCGACGCCGGCGCTGGTCGCCTCCACCAGCTCGACCGCTTCCAGGCGACCGGATGCCTGCAGCGCCTGCAGCAACACCGTCGAGCTCGGCGTGTAGCCCTCGAGATGCACGCCCACACCGTTCGCCAGCGTGCGAATGTCTGCCTGATAGATCCATGAATCCTGCGGCAATGCCCCACTGACCGCGACCAATCCCTCGGCAGCGGAAGGCTGCGACATCAACTCGTGCAGCATCGCGATAGGTTGGCTCTCGCTCACCAGCAACGCACGCTGCTTGTCGATGCGTGACATTTGCGTGCGGGCCTGACGCAGCTCATCACGAACGCTCCCTCGTTCGAACAGAGCCTGGCCGATGACGACAGCCAGATAGATAAAGACAAGCGCGGCCGCGCTCCACGCGAGGTAGCGCTCGCGCCTGCCGATGTCGAAACTCAGGCGTCGGGTGGGAGCAGGCAGCAGATTGAAGCGCTGCCGACCATCGGGCTCGCTGCGGCCCACCGCGACCGGGCGCCATCCCCACGCGCGCACGCTGTCACGGACGCGATCGACCGTCGTGCGGCGGGCTACGACCACGTCGATGAGACGCGACCGGTCCGCAAGTGTTTCCCGGATGCGCCAGTCGACATATAGCTGCTCGCGCGGCAGCGGCAGCTTGCGTTCGAGCTGCAGCTCGACCGCCGGCGCGACGTCGCGATCTGCGACTGGCGGCAGCCTGAACTCACACGTCAGCGTGCTCGACTCAGGCAAAAGCACGGTCGCACGCGCACCGATCGGCGCATTCTGCGGCCAGAGCTGCTGAAAGTCGGGAAACTCCAGGCCGTTGCAATCGAACTCGATGGCTGGATCCGCCGCGCCATGCCGTCGAATTGCGCCACGCGAGCCGCTCATGTCGATCACAAAATGCTGAGCACGCTGGGGTGCGAGCCGTTCGCTGGCCGCGAGCCAGATCTCGCGCAACTCCTGCAGCCACCAAGCCACGAACGCGTTGAGCTCTGCGCTCACCCGTTGCGCCGTCGAATGCAGTTGCGCTACGGACACGTTCATGACGTGCTCCTGCAACGCTGTGCGACGACATCAAAAGCGCAGTTCGCGTCGTCGGTGACTCGCGGCGCCACCACCAGCTCCGACCACGTCCGGGGATCGTCAGCTGCAAAGGAAATTCGCAACCGGACGAGTCGCGGCAATTCCTGGCGGCCGTGCCACGTCTGCGTCCACGCGGGTTCCGAGTCGCGCTCATTCGGCAGGTAGCTCCAGCCGACAGCCGTGACACCCTCGATGAGAATTTCTTCCGCGCGCGTGTCCGCCTGCGATTCGCTCGCAGGGTCAGCGCGCCAACGAACGACCAGGTCGAACTTGCCGTGTCCGTCGCTGCGGGGCTCGATTTCGTAGCGTTGCAGTCCGACTCCACCATCAGCGAGCGGTGCGCTCGCAAGCAGCGATAACTTCTCGCGGTCGCCTTCGAGACCGAACACCGGGATCGTCTCGGTCGGCGCAGCCTCGCGTGGATAGGCGGATTCGAGCAGCGAGCGAATCAGACGCTGACTCGCAAAGACCTGCCACGACGCGGCGCTGCTGCTCATGACCTTCTGGTGGGCACGCTGACCGAAGCGCAATCCTTCGAACAGCACCACCGCGATGAGCGCAACGATCGCCAGGGCGACCGCCATCTCGATGAGCGTGAAGCCGCGTGCTGCTTTCACGGCGTCACCCTCGCCGTTTCCACGCTGCGCAACGTGATGCGTTGACCGGGCCGTGCACCCCAGCTCACATCGATGGTGACTTCGAATGGCTTGACCGCGCTTTGCGGATCGATCGCAGCGTCGGCCGGGACGATGTGCGTCTCCCATTGCAGGCCATCGGCTGCTTCGCCGCGATCGCTGCTCTCGCTGAGCACCAAGCAGCCGCGAACGCTCGCGAGCAGCGACTGCGCCGTGAGCCATGCGGCTTCGCGCTTCTCCACGCCCGCCGTGCGTCGCAAGCTCCAGCCGAAGCTCTCGTAAACGACACTCAGCGACAAGGCGAGAATCGCGAGCGCAACGACCGACTCGACCAGGGTGAAGCCGGAATGCAGTCGCGGGCGTCTCATATATATGGTCTTCAACGCGTGCGGCGTGCGCGGCCGGTGAGCATCCCGATTTCAACGACCGCTTCCCTGCCCGAGTCGGCAATCATGAAGCGGCCGCCCGAGGCTGTGCCGTCGGGATAAAGGACCAGCTCCCGCAGCGGCCGATCGTCTTCGCGCGCGCGAAACCGCAGCGTCGTCGATGTTGGCAACGCGAACTCAGTGACCACCAGTCGCGCCGGACGGCCGCTGCTCGCCGCCTCGCTCTGCAGGCGCTCGACCTCGGCTATCAGATGATCCGCTGTTGCTGTGATCCGGCGCGTGGGCATGAAGCGATTGAGCGCAAGCGGCACGGACGCCGCGAGCAGCGCCATGATGGTCAGCACGACCATCATCTCGACGAGCGTGAAGCCTCGTCCGTCACCAGTTGCCGATGTCGAGTGCATCCCCTTCCCCGCCTTCCCTGTTGTCGGCCCCGAATGTGTACACGTCGAAGTCGCCGTGCCGGCCCGGGTTGCGATAGAGATACGGCCGCCCCCAGGGATCGATCAAGCTCGCGCCCTTCTTCGTGTACGGACCGTCCCAGGTCTTGATATCCGAGGGCGCGGTGAGCAGCGCTTTGAGTCCTTCCGCGTCGGAGGGCGCGCGGCCGACGTCGACCACGAACGCATCGACGGCAGCGCTGAGCGCGTCGACCTGGATGTGCGCCGTCTGGACCTTCGCCTTGCTGAGATATTTCGTGACCCGCGGCGCTGCGATTGCCGTGAGCATCGCCAGGATCACGAGCACGACCATCAATTCGACGAGCGTGAACCCCGGCTGTGTTCTAGTGGAGCGTGCCATGATCCGTGCAGCGGCCAGCGCCGATCCCGGTTGTGATTGTCTATGGCCCGGGACTCTCCCGGGGTCCATGCTAGAACGCCAGGTCGTTGACACTCAAGAGGCCGACCAGCACCGAGCCGATCAGCCCGGCGATCATCAGGCCCATCCCGACCGTCAGCGCCGGCACCAGCAGCGTCAGCAGGCGTTCCAGCGCGGTGTTGCTTTCGCCCTCCAGAATCGTCGCGGCCTCGAGCAGCAGCTCCTCCAGGCGTCCGGTCTCTTCGCCGACGCGGGCCAGCTGAATTGCGTGCGCCGGAAAGACGGCGACAGCGTTGAGCGCCGCGCTGGTACTCTGCCCGGCCTTTATTCGCTGCGCGGCTTCATCCAAACCCTTACGCAATCGCGTATTCGACAACGTCGCGCGCGCGATCCGCATGGCGCTGCCGATCTGCACGCCGTTCGCGAGCAATGTGCTGAGCGTTCGTAACAACCGTGCCGTGTCGATCGCGGCCGGCAGGCCGAGCGTCAGTCGCGAGCGCAGCAGCCAGGCGTCGAGCCACTCCCGGCCGCGCGGGGTCTTCAGGGCCGATAGGACGGCTGCGATCCCGGCAGCAACGAGGATCGCCAGCAACCACCAGAAACTCGAGACGAAGCCGCCGATTGCCAGGACCGCGCGCGTTGCCCAGGGCAGCGGCGCCTCGGATTCGGCAAAGAGGGTTTGGAATCGCGGCAGCACGAAGGTCAGCAGCAGCACGATCGTGAGGAGCACTACACAGCCGAGCAGGCTCGGGTAGATCAGTGCCGAGCGAATGCGCTCCCGGATCTCGTGCTGTTTCCTCAGCAACTCCGCGAGGCGCGACAGCGTCTGCGCGAGGCTGCCGCCGACCTCGCCCGCCTGAACCATGCCCACATAATAGGGAGGCAGCCTGAGCTTGCTCTCGATCAGCGCGTCCGCAAATGTACGCCCGGCACGGACGGACTTGCCGAGCTCGGCAAGCACCGTGCGGGTCTGCGGATGCTTTTCCAGGCCGGCGGTGATGGACAGCGCGCGATCGATCGTCAAACCCGCCCGCAACAGTGCGGCTAGTGACTGCGTCAGCGACACGAGTTGCTTTGTGCTCAGCGCCGTCCTGTCCGACGCGGGCCAGAGCTGACGCACCTGTTCGAGGAACGACGGAGCGACCGCGAGTGTCGACGCATCGTTGAGTGCCAGCGGCGTCAGACCGCGGCGCTGCAGCAGCTCGAGCGCGCCGGAGCGATTCGTCGACTCGAGCTCGCCCGCATGCGACGCGCCGTTCGCGTCCACCGCCTCGTACTTGAAGTGGGCCATGGTGTCAGCTCAAATTCGTCACTCGCAGCACTTCTTCTGCCGTCGTCAGCCCTGCGTTCACACGTTCGATGCCGTGAGCGAACATCGTGCGCATGCCTTCGCCGATCGCAGTCTGTTCGATCTGATGTGCGTCGGATCGCGCCAGCACTTTGGCGCGGACTGCGTCGGACATCGGCAGTGCTTCAATGATCGTGGTTCGGCCTTTGTAGCCACCCTGGCAGGCTGGGCAGCCCACGGGGCGATACCAGGTCAGAGAGGCTCGTATGTCCATGCTGAGCCGGCGGCGTGTATCCTCGGTGGGCTCGTACGGCTCGCGACAGTGCTGGCAGAGTTTGCGGACGAGGCGCTGGCCGAGGATGAGGTGCAATGTCGACGTGAGCAGATAGTCGTCGATGCCCATGTCGAGCAGACGTGTGACGGCCGCAGCTGCGGTGTTCGTGTGCAATGTGGAGAGGAGCAGGTGTCCGGTGAGTGCGGCCTGAATCGCGATCTCCGCAGTTTCGCGATCGCGGATCTCGCCCACCATCATCACATCGGGATCCTGGCGCAGGAATGAGCGGAGCGCGTTCGCAAAGGTCAGCCCGATCTGCGGCTTGATCGGCACCTGGTTGATGCCGGTGAGCACGTACTCGACCGGATCCTCGACCGTGAGGATTTTCTTGTCCGGCGTGTTGATCTCCTTCAGTGCGGCGTAAAGCGTCGTCGTCTTGCCGCTGCCGGTTGGGCCGGTGACGAGCACGATGCCGTGCGGCCGTGAGATCGCGCTGCGCAGATGTGCCTTGAGCGGTGCGTCGAATCCCAGCGCGTCGAAGTCCAGTGCAACATCCTGGCGATCGAGAATTCGCAGCACGACGCTCTCGCCGTGCAGTGTGGGTGAGGTTGCGACACGGAAGTCGATCTCCTTGCCTTGAATCGTCACGCGAATGCGGCCGTCTTGTGGCAGGCGGCGTTCGGCGATGTTGAGACCGGCCATGACTTTGATGCGCGAGACGACGGAGGCCGCGAGTTGATTCGGATGCCGCTCGACCTCGCGCAGCAGGCCGTCGAGACGGAAGCGGACGTGAAGCGCGGTTTCGGAGGCTTCGAGGTGGATGTCGGAGGCTTTCTGGCGGACTGCGTCGTCGATGACACGCTGGACGAGACGGATGACCGGAGCTTCGCTCGCGAGGTCTTTGAGGCGGTCGAGTTCGTCGTCTTCGAGGGCGGCAACCCCGGCGTTCGACTCGGTTGAGGCAGCCGATGGCTCGCTGCCGGCAAGTGCGTGCTGGATCTGCGAACGCGTCGCGATCACCCAGGTGATCGGTCGATCACATGCAAACGCGAGAGCTTTCGAGGCGTAGTCGTCGAGAGTGTCCCAGCAGGCGACTGTAACCCCTGTTTCGTCGGCTGTGAGCGGAACGATTTCATGCGCACGCAGAAATGAGTCGGCGATCCCGAGACCGCCGCTGTCCGCTGGGCGCAATAAGTCGCCGGCGCGGATCAGCGTGTTGCCGCTGAATGCTGCTATTTCGGCGGCCAGGTCGCCTTCCGAAAGCAGGCCGAGCTTCACGAGCACGCTCGACAATGGCTCGAACGTTTCCTGCTGCACTCGACTCACCCGCTCGGCCGACAGCTCGCTCAGACGATCGCGGCTAATCAAGTGAGCCAGGAACCGATCCGGGACCGTTGCTGACGAGAGTGCACTCATGGACGCTATTCCCACCACGCGAGGTCGGTCGTGAGGCTTCGCAGCACGAACGGCAGTACGAAAGCTACGATCACGACCAAAGCAACAGCTGCGTCTGCGGTTCCTCTCTTCGTTCTCGAAAGCGAAGCAAACCTCTTCGAGTAAGCGGCCCAGCGACGCCGGTTGGAAAAGATGACCTCGTTGCCTATTCCGACGGGCGCCGCGACGAGCAGTCCGAAAAACCATGGACGGAGCGACCCAAGTGCGTTCGGAAAAATCGCCAGGCCGATATTGGCGATGAAGCTCACGTCGACCAGCAGCAGCAGCATCTTCGCTTTCCACTCACCAAAACTATCCTCTGACGATGCCCGGAAGAGCCGTCTAAAAGCGAACATCAAGTAGTAGTAGCAAGTCGCCAATGTTTACTGATACGGAAAATCCGCCAACGTCATCGGAATCGTAGGAGCGTGCTCCACCTTGGGTTCCTCCATCATCGCACGGCCAAGAACGAAGGTACCCGCAGCAACCGCACCGATCGGCCCCATAAAGCCGACGCCAGCTACGATTAGATTGATCGTCAGATCCTCGCCGGATAGCTCGCGGTTGCTGTATGCCGAGAAGTCGGCCACCAATCCCACGCCAACAACGATTCTTCCACCGACCTTGCCGATTTCAGAAACCGAGTAGGTTCTGATACCCGAGCGTCCGCCACCGAAGTACGGCCTTCCACCTGGCTTCACGGGGTATTTCTTGCCGTTGGATCCAACTCGAGTTTCGCCTGCCGTGTGCTCCATCAACCCCATCGCGGCCCCTGCTGTACCTGCAGTGTTGCTCACGAGGTGCTCCACTCCTTCTGGCTGCGGAGCTGATTCAAGGTTCAGAACCACAGTCTGCGACGGGCCGCACGTCTCGCCCACACTGACTGAGAACGTAACAACTCCGGAGCCCACAGAGGCAATGTTATAGGTCTTGCCGCCGTACTTGATCGTATCACCGGCGTTGACGACCGCACTCAGATCACAATTGCCCTGACCGGGGCTGGAGCAATCGTAATCCGTCAGTCCTGTTGGATCCTTGATGGTAAACGGGTCGTTCCTTGCGTACATGTACAGGTTCAAGCCGGCGTCGTAGCCGGCCGGATCGGCCTGGAGGAATCTGCCGAGCGTCGGGTCGTAGACTCGCGCCTTGTAGTAGTAGAGTCGCACCTCCGGCAGCATGATCTGGCCGGTGTAGCGAAAACGGGATCCGGTCCAGCTCGACGGATCTCCCAGTGTCTGCTCGCCATATGGGCCGTATTTGTACGGCGTCGCAGCGCCGCTTCCGTCGGTGTACGCGATGACCGAGCCGCGCTCGTCCTGGTGCAACCAACGTCGGTCGGTGAGCCCTCCGCCCTCGTACCACACGACTGGCTCATCCACTCCGTTACCATGCACATATCTGCGCACCAACGTGCCCGAGCCGTTGTACTCCGCGACCAACTTGTCCGCCTCGTACAGGAACTGCGTCGTCGTGGCACCAGCCACGGTCTGCCTGAGCCTCCCGACCGGATCGTAGGTGAGCGTCATGCTGGCGGTACCCGACACGCTCGTTAGGTGATTCTCCACGTCGTAGCCAAACGTACGTGAGCCGTCGGATACAAGGTTGCCGCGGTTGTCGTATGTGTAGCTCGTCCCGTTGACGCTCCCGTACTGGTTCAGCCCGTTCGCAACATAGGCATCTGTCGCCGCCGCTGCTGGGCTCCACCAGCCCACAGCGTCGTTCGTGACCCTGCGACCGCTGAGCTGACTTGCGAGCGTGTAGCCGAAATTGAATGTCACATCGAATGACGCGCCGCTCAGATCGTGCTTGAGCGAGCTGAGTCGTGAGGCGCTGTCATAGGCATAGCTCGTGGTCGTACCGTTGCCACGCAGGAGCGGTGTAGTGCCGGAGCGGCGTGACAGCGTGTCCCACGCGTAAGTGATCAGCACACCTGCACCTGAAGTCGCGCCGTTTTCGCGTACCGCCTTCATACGGTCTAACGCATCGTAGTCGTACACCACGTAGTTGCCGTCAGGATAGGTGAGGCGCGTGCGATTGTTGTTGCCGTCGTATAGGAAGGAGAGAGCGCGACCAAAACTCGTTTCGCTAGCCATGCGCTTCGCCGTGGGTTCATACCCATAGTCGATCCCTTGCCCGGTGAGCGGATCGCTGAATCGCTTGAAGAGCGGTCTGCCCGCGAGGTCGTACTTTGAATAGACGTCGCTAGCGGCGCCGCCCGGGATGTCCTTCAGCGTCTCGCGATTCAGCTTGTCATACGTGAAGCCTATTGTCTGCCCGTCGCGCCTGCGCACGCTTGTGCGGTTGCCATTAGGGTCATAGGTGTACGACTCGTAGTCGGTGGTGCTCGAGTTGCCGTCACCCAAGGCCGGCATCGGAAACCGCAGCTTGCTGAGCCGGTCGAAGCCGTCGTACTCAAGCGTACTCTTGTTGTTGTTCGCGTCTTTGACCGACTCGCGCCGGCCATTGAGCGTGTATGTGTACCTTGCGTACGGCTGCTGCAGCGGTGAGCCATAGGCGCGGTACTCGGTTAGCACCTCGCCCGCCAGGTTGTAGTCGAAGTGCCCGTGGCGATTCATCGGGTCCGCCACGTCGACCACACGATCCATGGAGTCGTACGTGTACGTGGTCGTGTTACCGGCCCCGTTTGCCTCCGTGAGCACCTTACTCGTCTTGGTGTAGGTCGAGCTCTTCAGAGTCTGCCAACTGGTCACCGCGCATCCTGCGAGTGCTATGGCGCCGTACTCAAACGTCACGCGGCCTAGCAAGTCATAGTCGGTCTTCTCGGCTGCGAGCAGCTGACAGCTTGCAACGCTGCCATCGTAGTGCTTGGTTTGCGTCTTGCGGCCATTGGTGTCATAGACGACTTCCGTCGCATTCGAGCGCGGATCTGTAACCGTGATCACGTTGCCCATTGCGTCATACGTGTATGTCGTCAGCGCCGCAATGTGCGGAGTGGTGCCCGGATCGAAAGTCGACGTCAGCAGGTTTTGATTGTTGGTGTCGTAGGTATTCGACACCACCACGCCGGTCGGATCGGTAGTCGTCGTCGGTTTGCCTCGATTGTTGTAGGCAAACGTGTAGATCGGTCGCACGCCGTTATCGTCTGGCGGACGTGTGGCTGTATGCATTAGCGAAGCGCCGTTCGTGCCGCTCGCGTTGTAGTCGAAGTCGCTCTGATAACCGCGCGCGTCGACAACCGTCAGCGGTTTGTTCCAGGTCTGATCCCAGGTCGCAGTAACAACGATGCTCGCCAGCGGAGAGCCCGGTTTCGCGATCTTCGTGAGCTGCGTCGGGTTGTTGTGATTGTCGTAGTCGACGGTTTCCCGATCGCCTTCCGCGTACGTGTATTGCTTCACCCGCCCGCGACCGTCGTGGACCACGGCGGTGGCTCGTCCCAGCTCGTCCATGTAGCCGAACGGTCGCCTGTGCTTGTCGTAGCCGATCGTGTACGCCCCGCCCGCGGGATCGACGCGCTCCCCGCGCACGCCATCAGCCAGGAAGAACTGATACGGATTTCGTCCACCGACTTGCAAAGCTACTGCATCCCTCGCCTCCTTGGCCCGTCGCAGCGTGTCGTAGTCGTACTGAACCGACGGGACCGTGCTGTTCGCCGCGTTGAAGATCTGCGTCAGCAGATACTTCTCGCTGACGATCTGCACGTTGAACTTGTTCACTGAGCCATTTGGCTCGGTGTGTGTGATGATTCCCTGTGCGGCAGGATCGCCGGTCACAGTCACCGAACGCAGATCGCTGCCGGTCAGGCCGTTGTTGAACCCACCACGACCGCTATTGACGAACTTTATCTTGCGGCCGACATTGTTGTTGACCTCCGAAAGCTCCGGTACTTCCATCGGAGTCCCGCCACTGGGAGTGGTGTACACCAGATTGATGGCGACACCCTGCGGGAAATTCCAGCTGCTCATGCGGAAGCCGCGCAGCTTCGCGCAGTAGCTGCCGCCATCCGTGAATGGGCTACTCCACGACGAGAAGCTCTGAACGTCACCGTTCGCGTTCTTGACGGCAAACGAAACACCAGAGTAGTTCCAACCGCGCGTGGTCACGAACGTGACCAGACCACCACCGCAGTCTTGCTCCTCATAAATCGAGCGCGTGCCGGTTTGCGTCAGGGTCGCATATGGACCCGGACCGGGTGCAATCCAGCTGCCATCGACCAATTTTACGAATTGGCGGGTATTCGCCCCGACGTTGACGGTCACGACCGAGCCTGACAGTTGCTTCACCCACCACGCATTGATGAGTGCGCCAGCGACCTCGCGCTGCGGCGTGACCGCAGCTTTGTATGCGTCTTGCGCAGCAAGGAATGCCGCGATCGTACCGGCGGTCGCCCGAACATCACCGTCCCCCATCATTTCCAAGCCGCTGCCGGACACAGTCAGCGTGTTGTTCCAGTTCGTCGTCCAAGGCTGCTGCGGCTCGGTATGAGCTACCGGCCCCAGCTTGTCGCTACGTTGATAGCCACCCGTCCAGATGAGGCTCGCGCTCAATTGATAGGGAAAGTCGCCATTGCCGACGGTGATCGAAGCCAGGCTCACAGCGGTGACGTCGCCTGTCAGCATGTCCACCCCCAGCACCTTGGAGCGATCCGCGAATCGCGTCTTCAGGATATCGGCAGCCGTCGACGGATCGTATTGCGCCTGATGTCCGGGTTGCGCACCACCGCCGCCGCCCTTGGAGGATGAGTCCGGGCCCACTGTGACGTGTGCAATCTCCAGCGGGTCGAGGCCATTGGTCGCGTACTTGGTGGCGATGAGCGCACCGCCGCGCTGCTTGGAGTATTTGTGCTTGTACATCGTCCCCGGAGCACCGTCCGGATCGAACGAGCCGGCGCGCTGCCCCGGACCCAGGAACGCCTCTTCGGAAGCTACGACCTTGAAAGTCGCGCCGGTGTAAAAACTGATCGCGCTCGACAGCCTGGCTCTGCGGATACCGAGTTCCTGGCTGCCGATTTCAGGGGTGTCCGGGCCGTGGAACCCGTCATCCGTCGTGCTCGTCTTCGTTTCGAGCTTGACGAGGTTCGTCGCCTGCGTGGCGTTCGTGGAATCGAATGCGTAGAACTTGCGAGGAGTACCCGAAAACGGTGCGGGCGCCGGATCCTCGGCCACTGGAGGACGATTGCCCCACTCGAACTTGGTCGCTGTCGACGACGTATCCGGCAGATCCGAAGCTTGCGCCGACGTGCTCGCCTCCAGCGCATCCATCGTCGCAGCGATCGCATGCACGGCCGCGCGACGAGCGACCGCGTCGGCGGTCTTGCTCGTCAAACTGATTCCCGACTCGATATCCAGCCGATCGAAATTGTCGGAGATCGTGAACATGAAATCCTGCGACTGTCCGTTCGGGGCATTGTTGACGTCGTGTAGTTCGGTCTCGCCTTCGATGACGCCGAAGGAGTGGTGGTGCTGATAGATCGACTTTGCGATCGCCGCGTGCAGGCGCGCTGCTGTCGACGACTGGGCCAGCCAGCTTGCGGCGAGTTGCTCGCGTCGGGCGGCACCTGTCTGGGCGTGGAATGACGTGAGGCAAAGCTCGCAGCCGTCCGTCATCAGTGGCCTCAGTGTCTCGTCGGTACGCGTTCCGATCTTGTCCACCAGGCTGCGACCGGCGTCGCCCCAGCCGTGCACGATGGTGAGCCGGGCAGCGAACTTGACTGATTTGCTCGTCGTCGCATCCATATACGTACCGGCGGTGCCGGCTGCGTAGCCAGCCGACGCAGGGTACGGATGATTGACGGTCAGCGTGAGATCCCCGACGTTGAATCCCGGGTTGCAGTCGTAGAGCTGCGAGTAGAGATCGATGCCCAGGCCCATTTCATCGCGCAACTCCATGGTCACTGTGGACTGCCTGCCTCCGTGGTGAAAGTCTCCGCCAAGGGTCAACCTGTAGCCGTAGATGTCGTCCGCGTACAGCGTGGTGTTCACGATCGTCGGGTAGTCGCCGATGCAGGTGGCCTTGGTAGCGACGACGGTCAGAGCGGTCCGATATGCATTCGGAATGTTTCCAGTCCATGTGAAAGCGGCGTTGCTGCTCGAGTAGGCCGTCAATGACGTCTGGCGCAATCCGCCAGGCGGCGTGACGAACCGGTCGATCGTCGCGCCGCCGACGAGGTCTTCGACTTCGCCGGCCGGATAGTTGGTGTTGATCTGCGTCAGCAAATTGTTCGCGTAGCCCTGCAGTGTCGTATTCAGTGCTTCACTGCCGAGGTTCACGACGTACGGCACAGTCGCAGGGCTCCCCGCGTTACCGCTCGTCATACCGGTCGCGACCTGCGTCATCGCCTGACCCGTCGTGAGCGATGCAGCGGTCGCCAGATTGATGCCGGGCTTGAACGTGTGCGGCTTGTAGCTGGGATCGAATACGTACGTCGTCGACCCCGTGTTCGGGATCTTCACCGATACCCACGCGTGTGCGAGCTGGACTGTCGTGAGCGTTCCACTGAGCGTCGCGCAGTCGGTAGCCGTAGCAGTCGACCCATTCACGCTCGCTGGTATGCCGCCGCTCGCAAGCAGCTGGCATGCCGCGACTGCCGCGTTCGTTCCTGTGGCGCTGATGCCAGTCCATTGCTCGAACTGAGCGCCGGTCATCGTGATCGTTCCGACCTTGTACGCAGCCGAGCTGAACCCCGCTTGCCGCAACAGCTTCACCATCAAGTCCGCCTGGTCGAACGGCGTGCCGCTCTTGTCGATGATCGCGCCGACAGCGCCTTTCTGCAGGCCGTGCATCAACACCGTCTCGACGTTGTTGCGAACGTAGTCGTAGATCAGGTCGGGGTCGTTATGCAGCGCGCGCGCGAGCTCGACGATCTCCTTCGGCGGGCTGCTGCCGAAGACGCTGGCAGTAGCTGTCGTACTGGTCGGAAACACCGCGGCGTTGGCCGTGTCCGGCTTGATCAATTGTGCGGTCCCGATCTTCACGGAAGGTACCGCAGCTGCGCACAGCGGCAGCAACATCGTCACGGCAGCTGCACCGGCAGCGATCGCAGAGCGTTTGGTAGTCATGATCTTCTTGTTCATGGCTGTGCTTCACTCACTGGTTGCACGACGCGCCGACGCACACGTTCTTGTTGACTGGCGTTGCTGTGTAGGCGCTGCAGACATTCGCGGCGGTACACGACTTCACCCTGTAGGAGTACGTCCCGGCCACCGACTGGACGAACGCCTTCAGCACGGTCGGCGAGTTGATCGTGTAGGTCACAGTGCTGCCGCCGAGCACCTCTTCCAGGACGTAGTAGCTGATCGTCGGCGGCGAAGGCGATGCGTCCCAGACCACGTCGTACGAATTTGTGTTGAGCGGCCGGCCGTGACGGTCGAACCTCAGATTGAGCGGAGTCTGCGGCAGTGCCGTGGCCGGCGTGGTTGCGCTGGCCGGTGCAGACAACGGCCCCACATTGCCGGCGCTGTCGTATGCCTTCACCGTGTACGTGTACGTGGTCGACGCGGCCAGCGGCGAATCGCTGTAGCTGGTCCCGGTAACGATTCGCTGGTTGCCACCGTCGCGGTACAAGAAGTAACCCGTGATTGTCCCGCCGTTCGGATCAACGGCCGCGTTCCAGGACACATTGATCGTCTGCGAGTTGACCGCCACCGCGGACACGCCAGTCGGTGCGGCCGGCGCCAGCGTGTCGACGAAGACCGTCAACGGCGTCGATGCCGCCGATTGATTGCCGGCTCTATCGACCGATCGCACCGTGTACGTGTAGGTCTGATTTGAAGGCGCCGCGGTGTCGTCGAAGGACTGCGCTGGCCACAACACGGTCCCGACGAGCGTCCCGCTGCGATAGACACGCCAGCGATCGACACCCGAGATCGCGACACCGGAATCCGTCGAACCGCCGCTCCAGAACAGATGTATCTGGCCCGTACGGCTGAGTGTTGTGGGAGGCTGCGGCGCAGTCTGGTCGACGAGAACCACAGCGCCATTCCCCGCCGTGGTGGTGTACGCACTGCAAGCGGGACCATTGCACGCTCGCAGTCTGTAGGAGTAGCTACCCTCCGCTCGCCCCGTGACCGGGAAGCTGAGATTCGTGCCGCTGTAGATCAGCGACTCGCCGGACGTAGTGTTCTCGAGCAGCTCATAGGCGGTTACGACTCCGGTCGATGCTGTCCAGCTCACCGTGTAGGTGCCGACGGTCGTGTACGTCGCTGGAACAGTGGCCGCTCCGGGCACGCCAGGCGGTAACGTCACGACGGCGGCATTGCCTCCCGTGCGGTAACCACTGCACGAGACGGACGTGTTGCACGCCCGAACCCGGTAGTAGTAGGTCCCGTTGCCCCTTCCCGTGAGATTGGCGCTTGCGGTCGCGCCGCTGTACGCGAGCGATTGTCCGGTGAACGCGGCGTTCGTCGCCTGGTACAGCTCATAGGCAGTGACGGTGCCCGTAGATGCGACCCACGACACGGTGTACGCGCCGTCGATGTCGCTCGCAGGAATCGTCATCGTTCCAGGCACGCCGGGAATTGGCGGCCGCTGCACGAGAATCGGATTTGCACCGTAGCGACGAGGGCCGCAACTCGTAGCCGTGACGCATGAGCGAACACGGTAATAGTACGTGTCGTCCGGCTTCGCGGTGAGCGCGAGGCTCAGTCCGGTGCTGTTGTAGACCTTCGTCTCGTTGATGAAATCTCCGCTCGTCGCTTCGAACAGTTCATAGTGGTGAGGAGTCGGCCCGGTGGAGGCGCCCCACGAGACGGTGTAGTCGCCAGTCGCGCTGCTCGCCGGTACTGCGATCGAGCTCGGCCACCCTTGTCCGTTGGTATTGGCGAGCGCATTGCGATTGCCCGCCGGGTCCAGCGTGTATGCGATCTCCTTGTCCGGCGCGACGACTCGCTTGAGCCTGCCGAGCTCGTCGTATTCGTACTCGGCGGCCTGCTCCGCCGCTGGCGCCGCCACAGCAAAGGCAACGGCTGCTGCTACGAGCGCCGAAGCCAACCCGAGTCGAAATCGATGCCATGCGCGGGGAGACATTTCGCTTGTCCTTCTTGGTTGCGTGCGCGAGCAGACCGCCGCGTTACGACGCGGCTACACGTTCGGGAAAAATCTGCGGAGACGAGGGAGAGCGCTACGTGGCTAGCGCGAACGGTCGACTATGGAAGTGTGCTGCCCGATGACTCGCGATCGTATGGATCCGTCGCATGTTCGCTCCTCCCGTCCGTCGGTGGTCGCTCGCGTTGCGTTGATTCGAGTTCGCGCGCGCGTCGTCACTCTGCGCACGCGCGCGCATCGAGTCAAGTACGGGAACGGATGAAATTGCGCTCAGGGTCGGCGACGCGAACAGAACCGCGAAGAGAACAGAAGTAAACCAATACGAAATTCGTTCGGCGCGCGTCTCACGTGCGCATAAAAATATTTTCGATCTGCTCCTTTGCCGGATTTTTTCTTCGGATCACTTGACGCGACAACACTCCCGTGAGCAGAGTACGGACGCGCTCGCGGGAAATCGAAGCAACGATAGTGCGAGCGGACAAAGACGGACCTGGGGAGGATTCAAGGTGATAAGGATCCATCCGAGCTCGACTCAACGGGGATTGCGCTTCGGCACTGGCGTGACAACGCTCGTTACGTAGCGCTCCCCGTTTCCTTTCTCGACTTTCCCAACGTGTAGCTGCAGCGATGCAGCGGTCGGCCTGCGCTCGCAACGAAGAAGGACCACGGCGATGACTCGCACAGCATGGCACCGATTCCGGCGCGGCTTGGTCCGCATCGCATTCGCATGGAGCGCAATGGCGCTGAGCGCGTCGGCTGCTCCGCCCACGACGGTCGAGTACACCTACGACGATGCGGGCCGGCTCAAGACCGCGGTTGCGCCCGAAATGGACGCGGCATACACGCTGGATGCCGCGGGCAATCGAACGCTGGTCAAGTCGACGACCGGCCATGGCTGGCCGAGCTCCATTTCGGTGCCAACGAGCAACTACACCCAGACGTACTCGGTGACGTGGGGCGATTCAACCGGCACCGGCAACAGCTACGAGCTGTACGAAGCTACCAATCCGAATTTCTACAACCAGACGTCGGTGTACACCGGTACGGGCACACAACGCAGCGTGACGCTCAACTCGAAGCCATACGGCACGTACTACTACCGCATCCGTGTGTGCGAGGCCTCGGGTTGCGGCCCGCACCGTGTCGCAGACAATCCGATCGTCGTTGCACCGCCGCCCCCGCCGGGCGTGCCCGCGTCGATCACCATTCCCGCCACGGATATCGATGGCGTGTACACCATTTCGTGGGGCACATCGAGCGGCGCACTCGCCGAGATCCCGCTGATGTATCAGGTGTACGAAGCGACCGCTTCGAACTTCTCGAACCAGGTGCAGATCTTCAACGGCACGGGCACGAGCGTGGATCTCAACGGTCGGGCCACGGGCACCTACTACTATCGCGTTCGCGGATGCAACGGACCTTCGTGCAGCGCGTATCGCACTGGCGGCAACTCGATGGTCGTGACGTTGACGCCGAACACTCCAGGCTCAGTGATCAATCCCGCATTCATTAACGTCGGCAACTATACGGTGACCTGGACTGCACCTGGCGGCATCGTCCCGGTGACACGCTACGAACTGTTCGAGAGAGTGGGACTCGGCAGCGACACGCTCATCTACAGCGGCCTCAACCTGAGCTTCCCGGTCTCCGGAAAACCTGACGGCACGTACAGCTACAAGGTGCGAGCCTGCAACGCCGGATGCAGCGCGGACTCGGCTCCGGCGGGAAGTACGATGGTCGATACGGTTGCTCCGACACCGCCCGCGTCTCTCAGCAGAACGCAACAGACATTCCTGAACTGGAGCGGCGGATCGACGGATAGCGGCGGCGGCGGATCCGGCTCGCTGGTCGACCGTTGGCGCGTTTATCGCAATGGCTCACTCATCGCAACGGTGCTGTACCCGACGCAGGCCTACAACGACACCGCGGCGCCTTCGAATCAGACTCACACGTGGACAGTGCGATCAGTCGATCGCGCCGGCAACGAGTCGGTCAACTCGCCGCCGCTGACGGTCTACGTCGATACGATTCCGCCGGGCGCGCCGACGATCATCTCCGCCGTCGGACTCACCACGCAATCGATCCAGATCACCTGGAACGCTGCGGTCGATCCGAACGGCGGCACGGTCTCAGGCTACTTCGTGTATCGCAACGGCGTGAATCAGCAGCTCGCTTCGGGAACGAGCCTGGTTGATGTCGGACTCATACCCTCGACGACCTACACGTACACCGTTGCCGCTTTCGACAGCGGCGGCAACGTCGGGCCGCAGTCCGCACCGATGAACGGTACGACGCTGACGGACATTCCCACGGTGCCAAATATCCCGTCGAGCATCAACGTCTCGCCGTCAGGCAGATGGGGCTCGCCCTCGTACACCGTCTTCTGGGGCGGTTCCGGGCCGCCGACTTCCTACTACGTGCTCGAGGAACAGGGCATTCCCACCAACGTCACCGGCGGGTTCACGTCGAAGTCGTACAGCGGCAAGCCACCGGGCTTCTACAACTACCGGGTGAAAGCCTGCAGCCCCACCAATATCTGCAGCGCGTACACGGATTACGTGAGCTATGAAGTCTGCGGCAGCGGCGGATGTCAGTGAGCGGAGCACAACCATGAACAGGAACAGCAGGATCGTTTTGTTTGCTCTGGTTGGCGCTTGCATCGCGAGCATCAGCGCGCACGCGCAGGATCTGTCGCAGATCCGCGTGGCCTCGCAGGCGGCCAATACTTCGACCGCTACAGCGAACAGCTACTTCAGTGGCTTCGCTGACACGACCACCAGCACGCGCGACCGCTGGGGACCGGATCCGAGCAATCGGCCGGTCGAGCTGAAGGACCTGGCGCGAGCTCTGCGCAACAACGTCGACCTGATCTACGAATACGTCCACGACAACATTCGCACCGTCTTCATGTACGGACTGCAGAAAGGCGCGCTGGGCGCGATGATCGATCAGTCCGGAACGCCGTTCGATCAGGCTGAGCTCATGGTGGAGCTGCTGCGCCAAGCGGGCTACACCGCAAGCTACAAGGAAGGCACGATCACACTGACCACGGCGCAGATGAATGCATGGGTCGGCACCAGCAACACGACGGCACTGCAGAAGATCTTTCGCGACGGCGGCATTCCGGTCGATTTCAGCGCCGGCAACTTCACGATCCGCCACGTGTGGGTCGAAGTCACGATCCCGAGCTCTTCCTGCGCCAGCACCTGCTGGTTCGATCCCTCATACAAGACCTATACGTTCAAACCGACGCTGAGCGGTCTCGACACGCTCATGGGCATGGCGACCAATGAGTTCGACACCGCGAACTCGGCGGGATTCTTCGGCCAGGCCTGGTCTGGCCTGTCGCAGCAGACGACGCCGGCCGACCCCGTGTGGGTCAGCAACGTCAACCACAACAACATCCAGACGAAGCTCAACAGCTACGCGACGGCGCTGCTGACGAATCTCAAATCCTCGACCCACAAAGCCAAAGAGATCGAGGACGTGATCGGCGGCCAGGACATCGTTCGTACCGGCGCAGCTGCGGTCCGCAACAGCGGATCACTGCCGGGATTTTCGACTTCGGTGACGCGAACCTGGGCCTGCACGGGCAACACGACTTGCGGCGTCCCTAATCCGTGGCGCACGACGCTGACGGTGAAGATGCGCGACGCATTCACCACCCAGCATCTCGTCAAGATCCAGAAGACGTTCTATGTCGACGAGATCTACGGGCGGCGGCTCACGCTCGATACGCCGCAGACCGCGTATTTCCCGGACACCGGCGGACCCGGCTCCTACGAACGTCTCTGCATCCAGCTCGATGTGGACAACGTCCCGGTGACGAACACCGTCGCCGAGCCAACCGTAGTCGGCTGCCAGTTCCCGGCGCCTACGAACATCCCGCTGGGCCGCTCGTACATCGTCCAGCTGGAGGTCGATCACCCGTATCCGGCGCAATCGGGTGCGTACATGGATCTCAAGGAGAGCAGCAACAACCACATCCAGAAATTGACTGACTTCCTCACCCCCGCGGTCATCGTGCACGGCTGGGGCGATGTCAGCCCGGCGCTGCTGTCGAAGTTTGCAAGCGAGGCCTATGGCGACAGCCTGTTGCCGGTCGTCGATCCCGATCCGGGTCCGGGCACGGGCTACGAGCCCGGCAACGCCAAGGGCGACTCCGCGATGGACCACACGATGGTCAAGCTCGGAGCGGCCTATCTCGCGCAGTACAGCCGGATGGCCGAGATTCAGAAGCGGCTCGGCAACTCCGAGCACGTCATGCATCACATGCTGGGCGTCGTCTATACCGAGGTCGACGCGATGAACGGCTGGGCGAACAATCCCAATCCGCCGAATACCAAGAACGAGTGGAAGATCCGCGATCGCGCGATCGGCGTCAACATCGACGCGGCAATCAGCGTCAACAGCAAGTCCGACGTAGCCGCCGAACGGCAGCAAGTCATTCAATCGACCCTCGCCGCAGCCGCGATGCTCGAAGGCAGCATCTTCGAGCAGATGCTGGATTCGCCGTTCGTCACCTCGACTGCGAACCGCTTTCAGTGGGGCAGCGCCAACGTCAGCGGGATGAAGTTCTTCCTGTATCGCCCGACGAGCCCGGCGCCGACCGGCGGTTTCGGTTCCGACTTCACGAAGACCAAGTGCACGCAGTTCCAGAGCACCGCAAACCCGCTGACTGCGTACATGAGCACCAGCTTCTGGGCGATCGCTGCGAACGAGCAGTGCCTCGGCCCCGGCAACAAGTATGGGCCGCCGGACGGGTCGGCGTTCCCGGCGGCCTCGATGCAACGCGGACCTGCGTTCATCGCGTTCAAGCCGGACAACAGTTCGGTCGCTCACGTCGTCGGCCTCAGCAACCAGGCGGGCAATCAGAGCTTCAAGGGCGGCGGCGCGGGTGTGCCCGCGCAGTACGCGCAGGAGTTCGATGCGACCGGAGCCGCGAGCCTCTTGAAGGACAAGTTCGAGGACAAGAGCCGTCTGCACGGCATCGATCTCCACAGCGGCGAGTTCACTTACACCGCACCTGCGGATATCTCGCTCGGCGAAGGCGGTTTCCCGTACGAGCTGTCGCTCCAGCGCACGTTCAAGGCGAGCGCATCGGCGAGCCCGGGACTGACCGACGGCTGGGCACACAATCTCGATGTTCGCATCAGCTACGCAGGTGACGCGTTTGCCAAGATGGGAACGGACTCGGCGCAAGCGGATGCCGAGACGATCGCAGCCGTCTACGTGGCGCAGAAGATCTACAGCGTCGCGCCGACGCTGGACGCGTCGACGTCGGCAGCGAATCTGCAGAGTCATTTGAAGCGGTGGGTGCTGGCGCCGTTCGTCATGCAATGGCTCGGGACGAAGTTCAGCTACAACGTCGTCACGATCAATGCCGGGCACGATGCACGTCAGTTCACGCGTTTTGCGGACGGTGCTTTCTATCCGCCGCGCAACGGCGTTGGCACGCTGACGCAGACCGGCGCTCGCGTCTTGCACGCCGATCCATCGATGAATTACGACGAGCCCGTGTATGACTACTGGAACTACAGCCCGGTGTCGTTCACGTACACGTCCCCGGAAAAGGATACGCAAACCTTCGCGTACTTCGAGACCGATACGCCATACAGCCCGTTCCAGTTGTGGACAGAGCACTCCACCGGCCGCAAACACGGCTGGCATCTGACGAACTGGACGTTCCCGTTCGGCGTGACGGTCACGTACAACTACAGTCAGGCGGGACCGATCAACTGGCCATACGTCGATCACCTCACCAGCGTGACCAACACTCTCGGCCGCACGCTCACGCTCAATTACATTGGCTCACCTGACGTTGATGGAATACTGCTCGACACAGTCACCGACGGCCAGGGCCGCACGGTGTCTTACTCGTATCCGGGCCAGAGCTGGTTCTTCCGCGTCCTCACGCAAGTCACATTGCCTGAGAGCGGTAACGGAGCCGAAGTCGTCAAATACGACTACGTCGCCGCCGGCCAGCACAATGAAGTCGTATCGCCCACTGCGCGACCGCAGCTCTATCCAAAGCTCTGGAAGGTCTTCACGCCGAGCGATGGTACGAATCCGAAGATGCAGGTCGACTACGACCTCTCGTGGCGCACCAAGGAATACCGCGACGCTGTCGCAGTCAAGACGCCAGCCAGCCGACAGCCGTGGCAATTCTTCATCAACGGCACCAGCCGCGGAGAACGCCAGGACCCGCTGGGCAATCTGTACACCGGCTACTACGACGCGCGCGGTCGGGCGATTCAGCTGGTCGACGAGGAAGGTCGCAGCATCAATCAAACCTTCGACAACAAGGATCGTGTCGCGCAGCGCACGTTCCCGGAGGGCAATAGAACGCTGTTCCAGTACGACGACACTACTCAGCAGATCACGAAGATCACGCAGAAGCCGAAGTCGGCGAGCTACTTCTCGACGACGTTCGCCGACATCGTGATCCAGGCTACGTACGACACGTCGTGCCGCAAGATCAAGACTGTGACCGATGCTCTATCGAAGGTAACCACCTGGAACTACAACAGCACCACGTGCACGCTGACCAGCATCCAGCAGCCTCAGGTGCCGAATCCTGAGAACGCGAACACCCTGACGACACCGCAGACGAGCTTCCTTTACAACACGCTGGGTCAGATCACGCAGATCACGGATCCGACGGGTCGCGTCGTCACCTTCGACTACGACACGAACAAGTATCGCTTTCATCGGTACGTCAACCCGGCAAGCCTGAACCTGACCACGACCTACGGCCACAACGGCTACGGCGACATCAACTCGGTCACGGATCCGCGCGGCAACGCGACCGCGTATATCTATGACAAGCAACGTCGATTGACGCGGATCAACGCGCCGCTGTCGGCGACCACTATCAATCGGCTCGACTTGGACGGTGACGTCTACCAAGTCGAGAAAGCGATGAACGCTGCGCAGACCCAGTGGCAGATCTGGAGCAAGACCTTCACACCGACGAAGAAGACGCTCACGCAAACGTCACCGACCAGCGAAGTTACGACCTACAGCTATGACGGCGTCGATCGCGTCGACGTGGTAACTGATCCCGATGGGCGGAAGGTCAAGACGGACTACTTCAAGGACGGCCAGACCAAACGGACGATCAAGGCGTATCAAAGCGCCAGCATGACGCCGATCAACTACGCGACCTACACACTGACGCCAAACGGCCAGATCGACACGGTCACGGATGCGAACGGCAACGTCACGAACCTCGATTACGATGGCCATGACCGTCTATTCCGAACCTTCTTCCCGAATCCGGCCGACGGCACTCCGTGCTCGCCGGCACTTCCGCACTCTCTGGCGACGCCGAGCTGCGTCTCGGGCCAGCGGTGGGAGCAACTCAACTACGATGCGAACGGGAATGTCGCGAGCAAGAAGACTCGCTCCGCGGCTTTGATCAGCTTCGCGTTCGACGCACTCAACCGCGAGACAACTCGCACCGTGCCGAACAACCCACTGGGCCACTTCGCCAGAACGCTGACGACCAGTTACGACCTGGCCAGCCGCAAGTGGGACCTGACGGCCGATGGTCAGACTATCAGTCATCGTTACGACGCTGCAGGCCGCCTCGACTACGTGACCGATTCCCTGCTCGGCGCGACCAATACGATCGACTACGGCTACGACGCCGCCGACAACCGCAACCTGCTTGCGTGGCCGGGCGGCGGTTCGCTGACCTATACGTACGACGCGCTCAATCGCATGGACACCGTGACGGACAACGGCGGCGTGCAACTCGCGAACTATGACTGGGACCCGCTATCGCGCCGGGACCTCGTGTCGTACAACGCGGGCGGCTTCTCGAACGATATCTCGTACGACGCCGACGACGACCTTGCGTCGCTCACGCACTCCGGACCATCGCCGCTGACGCTGCGATTCGGGCGCAATCATTCCGGTCAGATCAGCAGCATCACCGCAAGCGACGGCGCGCTAGTCGCACGTCCAGCGACGGTTCGCACGGACACCTACACGCCGAACCGGCTGAATCAGATTACCTCCGTCAATGCGACGAGCCTCCTGTACGACGCAGACGGCAACATGAGAGGTGACGGAACGTTCACGTTCGAATACGACGAGGAGAATCGGCTGCGCACCGCCGTCGGCGCAGGCAACACGATCAGCTACGAGTACGATCCGCTGGGCCGCCGGCGAGCGAAAGTCGTGAATGGAGTCAGGACGAACTATGTGTCGGATGGACAAGAGGAGATCGAGGAGCGCGATGCCTCGAACATGGTGCTGCGCAAGTACGCCTATGGACCGGTCGTCGACGACCGAATCGCCATGTACGACAGCGCCTTGTGCGCAGGCGGCGGTCGTTGCTTCTACTTGTCCAACTGGCAAGGCTCAGCCACGACTCTCGTAAACCAGAACAACACGCTCAACGCGACGTATCACTATGGACCGTTCGGCGAAGGAACGAACTGGACGCCGAACGATGCATTGACGGGCAATCCGTTCCGCTTTACCGGACGACGTGTCGATCCGGAGACGTGGCTCTACTACTACCGCGCGCGCTTTTATTCCCCGACTCTTGGGAGGTTTCTGCAGACCGATCCGATCGGGACGAAGGAGGATTTGAATCTGTATGCATATGTCGGCAACGATCCGCTCAACGGCGTCGACCCCAGCGGTGAATGCTTCATCTTCACCTGCGCCGACGGTACTCAGAGCTACATGTCAGGCTTCGGTGATCGTGCATATGAGTTCGGCAAGGGCGTCGTCGACTCAGTGGAAGTCAAGGCCGCAGTCGGCTGGGGTCTCGGTGCAAGCCTGGAAGCTGGTCCTTTTGCAGAGCTCAGCGTGGAGGTCGCGGGCACCGAAAGGGCACTGAGCACGACAGCGGCGGCGTTTTTCGAGCGTGACGTGCGCTACACTAAGTCGACCGCGCAAGATGGCAACATGGTCCGCAACAGTGCGAGCTTGAAGATTCTCGGGCTTACACTCCTGAGTGCTGACAATGGCGAAACCACGGAGATGTCGTCAGCCTCTCCCAACGTGGAGAGCACGACGGAGCAGAGCTACGGAAGCTTCGAGTTTTCTCCGGAGTTCGGTGGACCCGGCGCGGACGCTGAGGTCAATAGCAAGAGAGAAGGAGCCGACAAGATGAGCCTCGGAGCGAGCGTGCATGCCGGTATCGCTGGGGTCAGCCTCAAGATCAATGTCGAGCAGCTACTGAATCCTTACGACCGATCGAAGTGAGTCCAGCCATGAACGAGCCGAAAGCCAACTCCATTGCTGATTGGTATTTCGTGCACTCACTGGCAACCATAGCGTTCGCTGCAGTCCTGACGATGTTTGGAGCCCGACTGTATCTGGATCTCAACGCTCTCAAGTCGATAAACGCTCCGGGGTTCGTTCGCGTGCTGGTGGCAGTCGGCGGCATTGCGGCTTGCTGGCTCTGGATACGCATGCTCGTGGACTTTTTTCGCGAGCGGCCCGCACGCAGTCCAGTCCTGTGGGGCTGGGTCCTGGTAATAGGTGCGGTGGTTGGCGGGTTGGCGTACTTCTGGTTTGTGTGGCGTCCTCGCAATCGGCCTACGTAGGACTTCTGTCAAGATCGAGCGTTCTGCTCAACGAACAGCGCTAACCGGCTACGGAACGATACGTCGCGCGAAACACCAGTGCTTCGCGCGAATTCGCTGCGTGCGACTGCAAGCCCATGGTCAGCGCCAAACCCCCGCGAAAAGTCAGCACGACCTGATCCGCAGCACGCTCCACGTCGTTCACCGCCCGCCCGACGACCGACGCCAGCGCGATCCGCCCTGCCGCCGAATTCGCCAGCATCTGCCCATCGAGCTCGACCGGATTGTTCAGCGTCAACACCCACCCGCTGCAAAAGCGCAGCTGAACGTAGTCGTGTATCAACTCCGCCTCACGCACAACCTTGTTGATCAGCTCATCCAGCTGCTGCAGATGTCGAACTGCCGGCGCGGCGATCATCTCATTCGTTCTTCGCAACGAATTTCCGCTGTTCCCGGTCCTTCTGCACTTCACCGCCCCTGAACACACGCCCGTTCATGGCGATGTACACACCCGCCGGCAGAGTCTGCGCGGCAGCGAACGCCATCCCGATGTTGAACGTCGCATCGCTCTCGGTGAATCGAGCCGGCGACAGCGCGCCCGTCAGGACGATTGTTTTTCCCGCAATCGCAGCCAACACTGCGGCTGAATCCGTCATCGTGTCCGTCCCGTGCGTGATCACGACCCGCTGAGCTTCGAGCGCCGCCACCGTCTCCTTGAGCCGGCTGCGGTCCTCGTCGGTCAGCTCGAGGCTGTCCTTGCGGAGCAGCTCGACGATCCGATAAGGGTGCGTGACGTTCGCCCCCTCCAGCAGCTTCTTCACCACCGGCTCGCCGATCTGGTAGGCGCTCAGGGCATCGAAGTAGGCCTTGTCGATCGTGCCGCCGGTGGTCACGATCACGATGGGCTCGGGTCCGTTCTGCATGGCACGAAAGATACACTACCGCGCCCATTCACGGATTTTTCACGACTGCGCAGACCGCTGGCTCACGATGCGGTCGTATAAGGTGCAGCCGGGTCTTTCCGTCCAGTCCAGGGAGAACCTCTATGCGACACCTCTCGTTGTGCATCGCTGCACTAGCGCTGAGTCTCACAACCACCCCGTTGCTCGCCCAAGTCCCCGTCCACAAGCATTACCAACCCACCGATTCATTCGATACCGCCGGCCCTTCCGGCGCCGTCGCGCCCCGACTGCAGAAGGTCGGCTCGCACGTGTTCCCGGTCACGACCCAATCGGAGCAGGCCCAGCTGTTCATGAACCAGGGCCTGAACCTGGCGTACGGCTTCAATCACGCCGAAGCCGGCCGCGCCTTCGCGGAGGCGGCGCGACTCGATCCGAACCTCGCGATGGCCCACTGGGGTATGGCGCTGGTGCTCGGTCCCAACATCAACGCGCCGATGGCGCCCGACGACGAGGCGAAGGCGCTCGCGCATCTGAAGCAGGCGCAGGCGCTCAAGTCGAAGGCCTCGCAGCGCGAGCGCGACTTCATCGACGCCCTCGCCGCCCGCTACACCGGCAAAGCCGACGACCGTAAGGCGGCCGACCAGGCCTATGCCGGCGCCATGCGCGGGCTGTTTCAGAAGTACCCGGACGATGCGGATGCATCGACCTTGTATGCCGAATCGCTCATGGACCTGAGCCCGTGGAATTACTGGAACCGTGCCGGCGTGCCTTATGAGCGCACAGCGGACATCACCGCAGCCCTCGAGCGCACGCTGAAGGCAAACCCGGATCACACCGGCGCGCTACACCTTTGGATTCACCTCTGGGAAGCGAGCAATACGCCGGAGCGAGCCGAGTGGGCCGCCGATCGCCTGTTGCCGCTGGCGCCGGCCGCCGGCCACCTGGTCCACATGCCCGGGCACCTCTTCCAGCGCGTGGGTCGCTACAACGATGCCGTGAAGGCGAATCAGGCCGCGGTCCTCGCCGACGAGGACTATATCTCGCAGTGCCGGGCGCAGGGCCTGTATCCGATGGCCTACTACCCGCACAACATCCACTTCCTGTGGTTCGCGGCGACCATGGCCGGCGAGAGCAAGCTCGCGATCGACGCGGCCGACAAGACGACCAAGTCGATCCCGGTCGAGGCGTTGAAGGACGTGCCGCTGCTGCAGACGTTCCTGCTGGCGCACGACTACTCGCTGGTGCGCTTCGGCAAGTGGGACGAGATCCTTGCGCTGCCGGCGCCCCGCGCCGATACGTTGTTCACTCGCGCCACTCGTCACTATGCGCGCGGCATGGCGCTGATCCGCAAGAACGACTTGGCGGCCGCGGCCAAGGAGATCGACGAGGTCAAGAAGATCGCCGCCGATCCGCAGCTGATCGCGGCGCCGACCTCGATGTCCCTGAACCTGGCGGACTCGGTGCTGCGCGTCGGCATCGAAGTGCTCCAGGGTGAGCTCGACGCCGCGCAAGGCAAGTTCGACAGCGCGATCGCGCACCTCGATCGTGGCGTGCGCTACGAAGATGCGCTGATCTACACCGAGCCGGATGACTGGCATCAGCCCGTGCGCCACAACCTCGGCGCAGTGCTGCTGCAGGCGGGCCGGCCGGTGGAGGCCGAGAGCGTCTATTGGGACGATCTCAAGCGGCATCCGAAGAACGGCTGGGCGCTGTACGGGCTCGCGCAGGCGCTGCGCGCACAGGGCAAGACGGACCAGGCGAAGGTCATCGAAGCCGATTTCAAGAAGGCGTGGGCCGACGCCGACGTGCAGCTGACCGCGTCGCGGTTCTGATGCAACGCTCGCATCTCTGGGTGGTCGTGATCGCGCTGTTCGGCGCGGTCACGGCCGCTCGTGCGGACGGGCCGGTCGGCTATCGACCGAAGGAACACGGTCCGGCTGTCTCCGAACAGGGTGCGATCGACGCCTACACGGCTGGCTACGCCTCGATCCTGCGCGCCGAGCATGCGGAGAATCTGGCGGCAGCTTCATCGAACGATACTGAGCGCAAAGCTGCGCTACAGGCTGCGCAGGACGCGTACCGGGCGTCGCTGCCGCACTTTACGACAGCGACACGTCTCGACAGCTCGATGCACGAGGCCTACACGTACCTCGGCTATGCGAATCGCAAACTCGGACGCTACGAGGAATCACTGAAAGCGTATGACCAGGCACTGCAGATCGAGCCCAATACGCCGTATGCGATCGAGTACCAGGGCGAAGCGTTTCTCGCGCTGAATCGCATCGACGAAGCGCGGTTCAACTTCCTGCGTCTTTATGCGATCGCGCCGGATCACGCGGCAAACCTGCTGCGCGCGATGCACGCGTGGATCGAAGCGAACAAGGAAAAGCCGCCAGCGGGTATCGACATACCGGCGCTGACGGCCTGGGTCGCAGAGAAGTCCGAAACCCTCAAATCGGTGCCGGGAGAGAAATTGTGGTGAAACTCAGCAGCGCAGCAAAATGCTGCGCTGTGCAGTTTCCCCGCTTTTTCTCTCCCGGCACCGGCTAGCTCTTCTTCCAGCCGGTCCAGCCGGGGCCGTGCACGACTTGCCCGGGCTTGGCGCCGGTGTGCTCGCCGTCGCGCAGTACCTGCGTGCCGTTGACGAACACGTCCTTCACGCCGACCGCGTACTGGAACGGTTTGTCGAACGTCGCGAGGTCGCCGATCTTGGCGGGATCGAACACGACGATGTCGGCGAAGCAGCCCTGGTCCAGGCAGCCGCGATCTTTGAGCTTGAAGCTCTCCGCCGGCAGACGCGTCAGGCGGCGGATCGCGTCCTGCAGCGTCGTGACTTTCTGATCGCGCACGTAGTGGCCGAGGAACCGCGCGAACGTGCCATAGGCGCGCGGATGCGGATTGCTCAGCAGGAACGGGCCTTCCGGCGCCGAAGCCTCCGCGTCCGAGCCGATGTTCACCCACGGCTGCGACAAGCCGAGCTTCACGTTCTCTTCCGACATCAGGAAGTAGGCCGTGCCGACGCGCGTGTGATCTTCGATCACCAGGTCGATCGCGGCATCCTCGGGCGAAACGCCGCGCATCCTGGCGACCTCGGCGAGCGTCTTGCCGGTGAGCGGCTTGAGCTTGTCGGTCTTGAAGCCGATCAGCAGCACGCGATCGGGCGAGCCGGCAGCGAGCAGCAGGCTTTCCCACTTCGCGTTGGGATCGCGCATCTCGGCGATCACTTTCTTGCGAACGTCAGGCTTCTGCAGCTGCGCGACCCAGCCGTCGATGCCGCCCTGCTGCACCCACGTCGGCATCGCGGCGTCGAGGCCGGTCGCGCCCGCCGTGTACGCATACATGTCCGCAGTGATCGGCAGGCCTTCCTTGCGCGCTGCGTCGATCTTCGCGATCGCCTGCTGCATCTTCGGCCAGTTCTTCTGGCCGGCGGCCTTCAGGTGATACGCCTGCGCGTGCACCTTCGCCTCGCGGGAGATCCTGATCAGCTCGTCGAGCGCCTCGAGAAAGCGATCGCCTTCGCTGCGCATGTGCGAGATGTAGCTGCCGCCGAACTCGCTGGCCGCCTTGCACAGCGCGATGAGCTCATCGGTCTTGGCGTAGGACGCGGGCGCGTAGATCAGCGAGCTGCCGACGCCGATCGCGCCTTCGCGCATCGCCTGGCGCACCAGCTCCTGCATCTGCTTGAGCTGCGCCGGCGTCGGTGCGACATCGTCGAACCCGACCACGTTTTCGCGCACGGTCGTCGCGCCGACGAACGACGCGACGTTCGGCGAGACGCCCTTCTTGACCAGGAAGTCGAGATATTCGCCGAGCGTCTTCCAGGTGACGTCGTAGTGGATGTCGCCCTGTGTCTTGATCATCTCCTCGCGGACGCGGTCGTTGACCGGGCCCATCGAGTTGCCTTCGCCGAAGATCTCGAGCGTGACGCCCTGCTTGATTTCGCTCATGCCGCGGCCGTCGTAGATGAGCGATTCGACGGACCAGGAGAGCGTGTTGATGAAGCCCGGCGCGACTGCGAGCCCGTTGGCGTTGACTTCCTTGTCCGCGGAGTAGTCCTGCAGCTTGCCGGTCGCGACTACGCGTCCGCCTTTGACCGCGACATCGCCGCGAATTGGATTGCCGCCGCTACCGTCGTAGATGACGCCGTTGCGGACGATGAGATCGACACGTTCGGCCGCGTGTGCGGTGCCGGCAAGCACCGCGAACAATACAAACCAGGTGCGCACTCTTCCCCCTTCGCCTCAGCCTGCGGGTTGGAGCGCGCATGCTAGCCGGACTGCATCTCAAAAGACTAGGCGGCGGCCTTCTCCAGCGCCTTGTCGATCAGGGCAACGAGGTCGCCTTTGCGCGGCAGGCCCACCTTCTGGGCGAAAACTTCGCCGTTCTTGAACAAAACCACCGTCGGCACCGCACGCACGCCCAGGCGATACACAGTTTGCTGGTTCTCTTCGATGTCCACGGTCGCGACCGTCAGGCGGCCGGAATACTCGGTCGCGATCTCGTCGACCATCGGCTTCATTGCCTTGCACGGCCCGCACCACTGCGCTTCGAATTTCACCAGCACAGGCGTAGCCGCACCGAGCACCTGCTCGGCAAAGGTCGCGTCGGTCACGGGAATCAGCTTGCTCTCTGCACTCATCGAAGCCTCCGGTTTTGCAACGGCTACAACGTTGCACCGGGCCGCGGCTGCAGGCAATCGAACTTCACGATGGTATCCATCGAAGTTGTCAATAGCAGTGTTACAGTCCACGCATGCCCTGGAATCTCTGCCGCGCCGACAAGGTCCTGATCGCGGGCGGTGCCGCCGTCCTGGGTTCATCGGCGCTGCTGAGCGCTGCGCCGATCGCGGTCACCTCTGCAGCGTTCCTCGCCGTGCTGACCGACGGGATCTTCCGGCCGACCTCCAGTGTGTTCTATCCGACGATCTGGCACGGGCCGCGCGATCGCCCGCAGGTCGCGCTGACGTTCGACGACGGGCCCGATCCGCAGGTCACGCCGTCGATTCTCGACGCGCTCATGAGCTGCGGGGCGCGTGCAACGTTCTTCACGATCGGCCGGCATCTGGAAAAGCATCGCGACATTGCTGCGCGGGCCGTGCGTGCAGGGCACGAGCTCGGCAACCACTCGTGGATGCACTCCTACTTCCAGAATTTCTATCGCACCCATCACCAGCGATCGGACGTCGATCGCAGCACCCGGCTGATCCAGGAGCTGAGCGGCTCGACAGCCGAGCCGCTGTATCGATCGCCAGTGGGGTTGAAGAGCCCTGCCCTTGCGCGCGTCGCGCATGCTCGCAAGTTGACTGTCGTCGCGTGGTCGCTGCACAGCCGCGATACGTTCACGCATGATCCCGCCGGAACCGCGGCACTCGTGCTGTCACGCGTCAGGCCCGGCGACATCGTGCTGATGCACGACGGCCATGAGCGTGAAGGCTCACATCGCACTGTCGCCGCGGCGGCGCTGCCTGCGATCCTGAGCGGCCTGCGCGAACGCGGATTGAGCTGCGTCACCGTCTCCGAACTGCTTGGAACAACACGCCCTCCTGCCACCTTGAAATAGTGCAGCCTTGTTTTCAGCTATTTTTTCGAGGAGGTGCCGAGATGTTTGCATCGCGGAGAAAACGACCGCAGATCGCCGCAACCCTGGGTTTGGCCGCTGCCAGTGCCGCAATCGCGGCCGCAGCCGTCTATTTCCTTGATCCGAGCTCCGGCAAACAGCGCCGCGAGATGGTGCGCGACCGCACCAGCAGGATCTATAAGCGCTCGCAGCGACACTTGCACGCTGTGGCGGATCGCGCGCCGTTCTGATCGGCGGCGGGCGCGTCAGTTAGCCTGCACGCGCCCGCTGGCTCCGCCCACGTCCTGCATGGCACGTCGGCACGATTCCTCGCAGCGGCGGCACTCGGCCGCGCAGATCTTGCAGTGCTGATGATGCGACGCGTGCTGCTCGCATTCCTCGGCGCACACCTGACAGACATTCGCGCAGACGTCCAGTAGCTGCAGCATCACCTGCTCGCTCGTCTCGGTGCGACGCGACGCAACTGTGCCGGTGGCCATGCAGATGTCCGCACAGTCGAGATCGAGCCGCACGCAGCGTCTCAGCCGGTCGACCATGTCTTCCGACAGGCACGCGTCCGCGCAAGCGGTGCAGCTCTGTGCGCATGAGAAACAGCGCTCGATGCACTCCACGAGCGGATCGCTGATACCGCGGCCGGCGCGGGGATGGGCCCGCATCAATTGCTGTACGTTCATCGTGACGCCTCCAATAAGTCTGCTGAAGGCGTCAAATCGTCAAACGGTTCCCGCCAAGAATTCCCCGCAGCGCGTAGGTCTAGCGGCTCAACGCATCGCGAACGGCCTCGTGGAAAGCGCGACGGACCTCGGAGAGCTCCTTGCTCTGCGCGCTCGGCCACAAGCCGTGGGTCACGATGACGATGTTCTGCGGCTCGTAGATCTCGATCGACTGGCCGAAAATGCCGCGCGCGCCGAAGTCGCCGGGCCCGACGATCCACCACTGATAGCCGTAGCCCGGCATCGAGGGCGACGGCGTCGTCGCATCTTTCATCCAGTTCTCGGGCAGGATCGAGGTACCGTCGGCCAGGACCCCTTTGCGCAGCGCCAGCAAGCCAATGCGCCCGTAGTCGCGCAGCGTGGCGCTCAGGCAGCAGCCGGCGTGCTCGGCGCCGTAGTCGTCCGCCAGCATCCAGAACCCGTTCGACTCCATCGCGAACTTCGACCAGATCTTCTGGCTCGCGTAACTCGAAAGGTTGTTGCCGACTGCGGCGCGCACGATGGCGCCGGCCAGGTGCGTCTCGCCGGTGTTGTAGTTGAACTTCGACCCCGGCGGTGCGACGCGCGGCAGCGCGCCCATGTATTTCACCAGGCCGAGCGAGCCGCCCTGCGCCGCGACGGCGCCGATCTGCGCAACGTCCGATTTCGGATCGGTGTAATCCTCGTTCCAGCCGGCGCCGGACGACATCTGCAGCACCTGCTTGATCGTGACACCGTCATATGAGGTTCCCTTGAGCACCGGCAGATAGTCCGTGACGGGGTCGTCGACGCTCTTGATGTAGCCGTCCTTGATCGCCGCGCCGACGAGCATCGAAGTCAGCGACTTCGCGACCGAGAACGAGGTCCATTTGCTCGTCGGTGTGTGACCGAGCGCGTAGTGCTCGTATGCGATCTTGCCATTATGGATCACCAGCAGGCCGGCGACGTGGTTGTGCTCGATGTACTCCGCGACGCTGTAGCGCTTGCCACCCGCCTGGAACGAAACCTTCGACAGATCTTCGAGCGCCACGGGCAGCGGATACGCCGGATGAGCCTTCGGATCGCCGCGGCTGAGCTCGCGCGTCAGGAAGATCCGGTCCATGTTCGGGTAACTGGCCTGCTGCTGGGCCGGTGTCCAGAACAGCACGCGGTCCGGCGGGCCGAGCGCCAGCTGCGAGTCGGCGTGCGCCAGCAGCGGCAGGCTCGCGAGCGCGAGGCAGAGCGCGAATCGACGCATGAGAAGCCCCCCTTATTTTTGGAGGGACGTATCTTACTTGGTCAGCTCCGCGGCGGGCAGGCCGTTGCGCAGGACGCTCGCCTGGAATCCGCGCTCCGACAGCAGATAGGCGCAGGCGGCGCTGCGCCGGCCGGTATCGCAGCAGACGATGTAGTGAACGTTGCGATCGAGAGACTTCATCTTCAGCCGCAACGATTGCGCGGGGATGTTCAATGACCCTTCGGCGCGGTAGTGGTCGTACTCCGACGGCAGCCGCACGTCGAGCCATTGCCCGCCGCCGGCGACGATGCGCTTGGCCTCGGGCCACTCGACGTACTGGATCAGCGGCTCGTGCAGCAGCGTGCGGAAATCCTGTTTCGACAGCCGCATCAGGCAGCCGTCGGTCAGCATCGTGATGGTCGCGTTGCGCTTCGCCTCGGAGATCAGCGACTCCTCACCGAAGGTGTCGCCCATCTTCAGCTCGGCGAGCTTCACGCCTTCCTTGTTGAGCGGCGTCTCGCGCGCGACCGAGCAGGAGCCTTTCACGACGACGTAAAAGTAGTCGCCGGCATCGCCCTGCTTGATCACGACTTCGCCGGCGCGGCAGTCCATGCGCTGCATGCGCATGAAGACCGCCTGGATGTTCGACGGCGGTACCTTGTGGAACGCTTTGGTCTGCAGCAGCGCCGTCATCCAGTCGTCCGCGCTGGCGCCCTCTTCCACGTTGTCGCGCAGCTCGATGACCTTGTAGCTGCCGGTCTGATCCCAGGTCACGACGACGTCGAGGAACTCGCTGTCGAGGTGCAGGTATTCGATGCGATCCGAAGTCACGACGGCCGAGTACGGCCGCGGCAGCGCGTGCGCGAGCGGATTCTTCGCCTTCGGCGTGCCGCTGCGCACCTGGCCGATCACTTCGCCTTCGGCGAGCAGCTCGACGGTGCCGCTCAGCAGGTAGTACGTCTGTTTTTCCTCGTCGCCTTCGCTGAACAGCAGGCGGCCTTTCGGCGCCTGCAGGCGGGTGGTCCGCTTGGCGATGGCGGCCAGATTTTCCGGCTTCATGGCGTCGAACGGCGAAAACCGCCGCAGCAAGGCCAGGTCGGAGGGACTTCCTGATAGCTCCATGGAACTCTTGTTATCTGCGAATGCGCGCCAGTATAGGCAGCGCCCTGTGGGCGCGGGCGGGAACCGCCTCACAGTGCCGGGCCCGCCGGCGGACCCTGGGGTAGGCAAGTCCACGAATCTGCGCAGGTTGTGACCCGCGTCATACCCGTTCACGTGGAGTTCACCCCCCGGAACGGATCATGTCGACAACCGTTTTATACGGGGGTGAGAGTTTTATGAACGCCCGGCTGTCGTCTCGGAATGCAATCGTCTGGCTGGCCGCGCTGATCGGTCTGGCCGCGGCACACTACGTCCGCGCGCAGGAGCCGGTCATCGAGCAGCAGTCGGCCTCGGACTCCGGGCCGGTTTCCGATCCGCCGGGCCGCGTCGCGCGCCTGAGCCTGAAAGATGGCGACGTCTCGCTGGCGGCGGCCGGCACCGAGGAATGGGCGGACGCCGTCGTGAATCGCCCGATCACGAGCGGCGATCGCCTGTGGGTGGACAAGGACGGCCGCGCAGAGCTGCAGATCGGTACGTCGAGCGTGCACCTCGATCGCAGCACCGGTTTCGAGTTCATCGAGCTCGACGACGACGTCAATCAAATGAGTCTCACCGAGGGCGTCGCCACGATCCGCGTGCGCACGCTGGGCGATCGCGAACAGATCCAGATGGAGACGCCGAACGCCACGGTGCATTTCCTGCACCCCGGCGACTACACCGTGCAGGTCGACCCCGATAGCGACCGCACCATCGTCCGCACCCGCAACGGCGAGGCCGAAGTCACCGGCGCCTCGAAGTCGTTCCGCGTGCGCGCGGACGAGGAAGGTACGTTCACCGGTCTCGACGGTCTGACGGCGAACATCGGCCGGCTGTCGTCGCGGACGCCGTTCGAGTCCTGGGCCAACGATCTCGATCGTCGCGGCGACAGCTCCGAGTCAGCGAAGTACGTATCGCGCGAGGTCGTCGGCTACGAAGATCTCGACGGCCAGGGCGAGTGGTACAACGAGCCCGAATACGGCTATGTCTGGACCCCGTCGTACGTCGTCAGCGACTGGGCGCCGTATCGCTACGGCCGCTGGGGCTGGGTCTCGCCGTGGGGCTGGACCTGGATCGACGATGCGCGCTGGGGCTTCGCGCCCTTCCACTACGGCCGCTGGGCGTTCGTGCGGCACCGCTGGTGCTGGGTGCCAGGTCCGCGAACGCTGCGCCCGTACTACGCGCCGGCGCTGGTCGGCTGGATCGGCGGTCCGTCGGTCAGCGTATCCGTGGGCTTCGGCAGCGGCGTTGGCTGGTTCCCGCTCGCGCCGCACGAGGTGTACGTGCCGTGGTATCGGCACACGCCGCGCTACGTGCGCCACGTGAACGTGTCCAACACGATCATCGTCAACAACATCAACGTCACCAACGTTTACGGCCGGCGTGGTGACCGACCGCACTACACCTACGGCAGCATCGGCAACGCCGTGACTGCCGCGCACCGCGACGCGTTCGTTAGCGGCCGCCCGGTCGGTGCGCAGCGCGTGCAGGTGAACGATCGCGAATTGCGCGACTGGCGTACCGGCGTTCGCCCGTCGACCATCGCGCCGGACCGGCAGAGCATCACGGCGGGTCAGCCGCGTCGTCAGCCGCCGCCGGCGGCGGCGTTCGCGAGCGACAACCCGAAGCGCGGCGGCGCCGATTTCCGCGCCACACGTCTCGCGGCCGAGCAGATCAAGCGCGCGCAGTCGAACCAGCGCAACCTGGCGCCGGAAAATCGGATCGCCTTGCGCGAGCCGTCGCGCCCGGCGCAATCCGTCCCGGCACAGTCTGCAGAGCGTCAGCCGCAGGAGCGCGTGCAGAGCATGCGAGGGCGCGAGCAGAACGATCGCAACGACCGCGTGCAGCGTGACGACCGCGTGCAGCGTGACCGTTCGCCGCCGGTGCAGTCGCTGCAGTCGAGCCCGTCGACCGAAAGGCGCACGCAGAGCGGCAGCAACGAGATCCGCTCGCGCCAGAATGACGAGCGCGACACGATGCAGCACGACGACAACGTTCGTCGCAATGACAGCGTTCGCCGCGAGCAGCCGCCTGCCCGCCAGTTGAGTCAGCCCGAGGTGCGGCAGGCGCCGGTCGAGCGTCGCGACGCGCCTGTCGAACGCCGTGCAGCGCCCCAGGTGCAGCGCGAGCAGCCGCCGCGCGTCGAGCGCTCGGAACCGCGAGAGATTCGCAGCAGCCCGCCGCCGCAGCGAACGCAGGAACCGAGCCCGCAGCCCCAGCGCCAGAACAGCAACCAGGGAAACAGTCGTCGCAGCGGCAGTAATAGCAGCGACGACAACAACGATCGCTCGCGCCCGGATCGCCGCTAAAGCCTGAAGCCCGGCGCCGCCGGCGCGGTTGCGGAAATTTACAATCCCGCCGAGCATGGGGGAGCGAAACTGCTCCCCCATGCACACCTCCAGCCGCGCCTCGATCGTCTTCGTCTTCATCACGGTGCTGATCGACTCGATCGGCTTCGGCATCGTCATTCCGGTGCTGCCGGACCTGATCATGCAGCTTACCGGCACCGGTCTCAGCCAGGCCGCCCGCTACGGCGGCTGGCTGAACTTCGTCTACGCCGTGATGCAATTCTTCTGCGCGCCGGTGATCGGCAACCTCGGCGATCGCTTCGGCCGTCGACCGGTGCTGCTGTCGGCGCTGTTCGCGCTGGGCATCGACTATCTGGTGATGGGGCTGGCGCCGAGCCTCGGGTGGCTGTTCGCCGGTCGTTTGATCGCGGGCATCGCTGGTGCGTCGTACTCACCGGCCTATGCGTACATCGCGGACATCAGTCCGCCCGAGAAGCGCGCGCAGAATTTCGGTTTCATCGGCGCCGCCTTCGGGATCGGCTTCGTGCTCGGACCCTCGATCGGCGGGCTGCTCGGCGTGCTGGGTCCCCGGGTCCCGTTCTTCGCTGCCGCCGCGCTGGCGCTGCTGAATGCGGCGTTCGGCTTGTTCGCGCTGCCGGAGTCGCTGCCCCGCGAGCGCCGGCGGACGTTCGAGTGGTCGCGTGCCAATCCGTTCGGAGCCCTGATGCAGCTGCGCAAGCAGCCGGTCGTCATCGGTCTGGCGGGTGTCGCGTTCCTGTGGCTGCTCGGCCACCAAGTGCTGCCCAGCACGTGGGCCTTCTACACCATGTTCCGCTTCAACTGGTCGACGGCCTTGGTCGGCTATTCGCTGGCGGCGGCGGGCATCGTGATGGCGATCAGCCAGGCGGGACTGACAAGGGTGCTGGTTCCCAGACTCGGCGGCGAGCAGCGCGCCGCACTGGTCGGGCTGCTGAGCGGCGCCGCGGTCTATACCTGCTACGCGTTCGCCCCGTACGGCTGGGTGCTCTACATCGGCATCCTGGCCTGGGGGATGGCCGCACTGAGCTGGCCCTCGCTGAATGCGCTGATGTCGCAACAGGTCCCGCCCGATGCGCAGGGCGAGTTGCAGGGAGCACTGGCGAGCCTGTCGAGCGTAGCGGCAGTGCTCGGGCCGCCGCTCATGACACAGCTGTTCGGCAAGTTCTCCGATCCCGCTGCGCCCGTGCACTTTCCCGGCGCACCCTTCTTCACCGCTGCACTCCTGGCGCTGGCTAGCGCTATCATCCTGGCTCGCATATGCAGCGGACACTCTTCATCACTGGCGCGTCCGGATTCGTCGGTGGCGCAATAGCTCGATCGCTCGCGGGGCGATATGCGTTGCGCGCATTGTCGCGATCGGAAGGCAGCGACACAGCGATCCGCGCGGCGGGAGCGACCCCGGTGCGCGGCCAGCTCGGCTCAGTCGTGGCGGAAGCGGTCGCAGGCTGCGAAGCGGTCATTCATTGCGCAGCGTTCGTGAAGCAATGGGGCACGCGCGAGCAGTTCTGGACCGCTAACGTCGAGGGCACGCGCCAGCTGCTGCAGGTGGCGCGCCAAGCCGGCGTGCAGCGCTTCATTCATATCGGCACCGAGGCTGCGCTTTTCCACGGGCAGCACATGCGCGATATCGACGAGCGTTATCCGTATCCCGCGCACACGCCGTTTCTCTATCCCGAGACGAAGGCGGCAGCCGAAAAGCTCGTGCTCGCGGCGAATGCGCCCAGCTTCGCGACCCTGTCGATCCGCCCGCGCTTCGTCTGGGGACCGGGCGACCAGACGATCCTGCCCGTGCTCGAAGCGATGGTGCGCAGCGGACGCTTCGTCTGGATCGATGGCGGACATGCGCAGACG
>DATBKP010000125.1:0-81503 GCA_036555785.1 Steroidobacteraceae bacterium | reverse complement strand
GCCCTGCTCCAGTTGCCGCAGCACCTGCGCGACTTTCTGGTCGAGAGAGACCTCGCGCTCACCATAATCCGTGCCTTCGCGGAGCACGAACGATTCCAGAACGCCGCGCAGCACGTTGGCCGAGAGCTCCCGATGCGGAATGACGATCGGCTCGGGGCGCTCGGTTTCCATGCGCGGAGTATGAGGCATAATTCGACCGCATGGCCGGCGCCCACAACAAGAGCATCGCAAATGTCACGGCGGCTATCGTCATCTCGTTGCTCACGGGTTGTGCGAGCCCGCGCTACTTCGTCGACGGCGGCTTGAAAGACGTCGACGTCTCGCAAATCGAACGTCTCGAGCGTCCGCGCCCGGTGCAGTTGCTGTTCGCTTTCAAGATCCGTGGACTGGTCGACACCAGAACCAGCGAGGCTCTCGAGGCCGAGGTCGCGCGAGTCGTTACGACTTCGGGCTTGTTCGCGGCGGTGGACGAAGCGCCCGCGGCGGGCGGCGCGATCCTGAACGTCAGCGTCGATTTTCTTCCCGACACGGGATCGGAAGTATCGCGAGGGGTCGCCGCTGGATTGACGCTCGGCCTGGTGGGCTCGACCCGCAAAGATCCCATCCTTTGCACGCTGGACTACATCGCCGCGCCCGCGCAGGATAAACTGACAGCCACAGCGGAACACGCGATCTACGTTCCACTCGGCATCATCGATGCGCGGCCCAAAGGCATCATCCTGGCGAAGAGCCGCGTCGATGCCTGGCGTATTGCAACCGGCCAATCGATCACTGCCGGCCTGCGCGATCTCTCGCACAGTCCAGCGTTCCGCCAACAGGCGCAGACCCCATGAGGGCATCGCTACTGTGTGCGCTGGTTGCGTTGGCTCCGCTCGCCGCCAGTGCTGCGGAACCGCTGGGTCGACATCGACCCTCGCTCGAAAGCATCGAGGTGCTGCAAAAATCGTCGGTACCGCCGTTGGCGACGGGCGAATTCACCGTCGCTTCCGGCGCCGCGATCGACGACACCAACGGCGTCAGTTTCCGAATGCACAAGCGAGTGCCTGCCAGGGGCGAGTCACTCGCCTCGTACGCTCGCGCTGCGTTCGTGACCGAGTTGCGGGCGGCAGGCAAGCATGATCCGGCTGCCAAGGCAGTGATCACCGGCATGCTGGTGGAGAGTCGGCTCGACGAGGGCAGTGCCGCGCTCGCCGTGAGAATTCAGGTGTCGCGCTCAGGCCAACCCGTCTACGACAAGGTGTTGCGCGTCGAGAGCAACTGGGATTCGGCGCTGCTCGGCGAAGTCGCGATCCCGGATGCCTTCAACCATTACACCGAGCTCTACGGCAAGCTCATCCTGCAGCTGTTTCAGGACCAGGCCTTCATCGTTGCGACCGCCCGGTAGCAGCGCGTCGCAGACTTCCCAGCCGCTCACCCATCAGCACGTGCGAGTAGCCGCGTCCGGATTTGTCGCGCGGTGAGTCGGCCGTCAAGGTGTAGCCCGCCTGGAACACCATCACGAAATCCGAACCGCCGAACAGAAAGTGGCCCAGCCGGTCGCCTTTGCGAACGCGTACGCCTTGCTTGAGCGCGGGATCGAAATTCACCGAGCTCACCGGCGACATGCCGATCGGCAACAGAGCTACCAGGCCGAATTGCCCGGTATCGACGATCACGGAGCCGCGCGTTTCGAGCGACTGCCAACCGATCGACGTGGGGTCGAACGCATAGCGCCGATGCGCCGCGTCCCAGGTGATGTAGCCGCCGGCAACCTCGCTTCCCGGGATGACGGCCAGCTCCTTCACGATGCCGCTCACGGGAAAGTGATAATGGTGATAGTCGCCGACGTCGAGAAACAGGTGAGTGAACGTGCCGCCGGCGAAGGCGTTCTTGTATGCGCTGCGGGGGCCGATCAGCTCGGACACGGACTGGACCGTGCCGGTCTTCACCGCGACGCCATGTTCTGCGACGACCCGCGAATTCTGGTCGATGGCCCAGAGGCCTTGAGGAATGGAATCGACCGGTGACGCGACGACTGAGTCGTCCGCAGGCGCGGCAATGGGCCGCTGTGAGGGCGACCTGAGTTTCCGTGCGAAGAACTGGTTGAATGACTTCCAGTTCGCAGAGTCCTCGTACCACCCGTGATCCAGCCCGAAGATTGAATCGGCCTGGGCCAGCCGCAGATACCCGGCATTCCAGGACTGAGGCGAGTCGAGGAATTTGCCCCAGGAGCGGACGAAGGACCGGTTCCACGACGCGAACGGCTCGACATATTGCAGCGAGTTGTTGAACAACCCTCTGCCCTTGAGCTCGTCCAGCGGCTGATCGCAGATGAAGTACAGATAGCCGAGGCTCTGATCCAGGCGCTGGTACATCGTCGCATCCGGCTTCAGCTTGGCCAGATCGCCCGGCAGCGCCCGCTCGGCCCACGCAATGAATTCGTAATACTGCTGCAGCGTCTGGGCGGGATTCGTGACCTTGTCGGGGTTGACTTGCTTCGCGCGCTCGATCGATGCGACCAGCAGGCGCTCGAACTCGGGATCGGCGGCGACCAGACGCTTGAGCTCGAACGTGGCCGGACCTTCGCTGCTCGCAGGCGCCTGCGCCAGGGCGCAGGACATGGAGAAGAACAACAGCAGGATCGCCCAATGCTCTGGACGCGGGGCGCGGTTCGTCGTCATCGCAACCTCCTTCAGGGTGAGGTTTGGTCCGGCGACGTGATGTTATTGCGGCGCGCGCAACGATGCACTGACCTTTAGTCGGTCGGGTCGTCCGGCTGCGCACGGTTGGTGAAGTGGGCATTGCCCAGGCCGGTACCGATCGTCATCACGGCCCAATGCTGCACGTCCTGCATCCACGGCAGCTCACTCAGCCCCTGCACCACCGCATCGTTGTGCATGACGACCACCGTCTCGTGATCGTCGATCGTCGGAATCGCCTCGCGCAGTCGTTGCGGCAGGTTGAAGGCTTTCGCCTCCCAGTTCCCGGGCAGGTTCTGGCCGCCGCGCTCGATCGAGCCGTCCGGGCGAATCACGCCGGGACAGCCGATGCCGATGAACGGCGCGAGTGTCAGGCCGTCCTTGGCCGCGCGCTTGCCGAGATCGTGCAGGAACTCGATCAGTTGCTCGACCGCGTCCTCGCGTTTCGGCGCATCGTCGCGATGACGCCAGAGCTCCATGCGATGGACTTCGGCATCGGCGAGGTCGCGCTTCTTCTTCGCGTGAAATTCGACGATGCCCGCGCGAATGTTGCTGCCGCCGATGTCGACAGCCAGGATGCTGTCGTGCCCGGCGAGAATCCATGACGGAACCAGATGGATGCAGCCGATCAGGCCGGCGTGATCGGGGGCGTGGCGAATGGGATGCAGTTCGACCGCGTGGCCGCGCGCTTTCAAGGCGACACTCGTGCGACCGATGGCCAGCTCGCCGATGCGGCTCTGGCGCAACCCGCCGCCGACGACGATGCGCTGCACGTCCTTCCATTCCTTGAGGCGCAGGAACCTGCGGATCACGGCCGCGAACTCCTGCGCGAACTCTTCGATGGCGCTGTGAACCATGCCGGCGGCCTCGGGGTCGCCTTCCAGCAGCACCTTGTCGAGCTGCTTCTTGCTGATCTCCTCGCTCGGCTGCTCGCCCAACGGGTCTTCGCCCATCTTGCGGACCCGCTCGCGCCAGTCGTCGAGGATTGCCTGAAACGCGCGCTTGCTCGCCCGATCGCCGACGAAGCCATCCGCATTGCGCAGCCCGGCGTTATAGGCGTCGACCGTGACGCGGCTCAACGTCTCCGCGCCGTGGACGAGCAGGTCAGGACTTGGGGAAGCAGCTGTGTTCTCGGCCATGGGCGCTGCGATGCTCGGGGGGCACCCCCCACAAACACCTGGGCACGCAAGGCCGTTCCATCAGCGGCCGGCTGCCAGCGCAAATTTGTCCTGCATGATGATCGCGCTCGCGACGCGTTGCAGACCGCCTTCCATCGCGATGCGTTGATCGGCCGGACATTCGAGCAGCTGCTCGAGCGTCGCGCGCGCCCTGGTCATGTCGTAGATGGGTTGCTCCTGCGCCGCCTGCGAAGCGAACGTATCCCGATAAAAAGCGAGCATCGGGTCGTTCGGGTTGCGGGTCGGAGGCGTGGTGAACGGGTGCTTCTGGCGGTCGTAGACCTCCGCTATCAACACATCCTTCGCGGCCTCGCGCAGTACGTGTTTCTCGCGAATGCCCTTCACCTTCAGGCTCACGGGAACCCGCGCCGCGGCGGCGGCTACGTGGTGATCGAGAAACGGCACGCGTCCCTCGATCGAATGAGCCATCTCCATGCGGTCTGCGAGATAGTTGAGAATGAAGTTCGGCAGCACCGTCTTCGCGTTGACGTAGAGCATCTGATTCAAGCGATCGCGATCGGCGATGCGTTGCGCGAGCGGCAGACGATCCAGCGCTGACAGGATGGGCCAGTAGCCCTGCAGCCGGGTCAGCAGATCGTCCCGGTAGAGCGGCAACATACTGCTGCGCATCGCAGCGCTGACGTTGAGCGTCGCCGGCAACCACCCGAGCCGGCGCTCGATTGCCTGCATTTCAGGATTGCTCACCTGGACCGGCAGCATGAATGCACGTGTGGCGGGATTGGCGCCGAGCATCTGATCCAGCAGTGCGTCTCTCTCTGCGGCGCTCAGAGCTGGATCGCCGCTGAGCGCATCGACGCGAAAGTACGGATATCCGCCCAGCATTTCGTCGGCGCCTTCGCCGGTGAACACGACTTTGATGCCGGCATCGCGCACGGCGCGGCTGAGCAGGTACTTGGCGACACCGTGCCCGTTGAACATCTGCGTCTCGGAGTGCCACACAGCGTCCGCATACGCGTCGGCAATTTCGCGGCCGGTGATCGGAATCGGGTGATACGACGCGCCGACGTGCCGGGCCTGTGCCTCGGCAACGCTGGCCTCGTCATACAACGGATTCTCGAACGTCAGCGTGAACGCCCGGATCGGCCGACTGGTGCTTTGCTGCGCGAGACCCAGAACGGCGCAGGAATCGATGCCGCCGCTGAGATACGACGCGACCTCGACGTCCGCGACCAGTCGTTGTCGGACTGCATCGTCCAGCGCCTGGCGGAAGTCTGCGACGACCTCGGCTTCGCTGCGGGTCTCCCTTTGCATCTGTTCGGCCGTCGGGATCTCCCAATCCCAATACGAATAGATGCGAACCTCGCCGTGTCTCGCGATCGCGTAGCAACCCGGCGGCACGGTGCTGATTCCGGCGAACTCGGTCTTCTCGTGCGATCGGCCGATGCCGCCCGTTGCGCCTTCCAGATCCCAGACCGCCGGCACGCCCATCGCCAGCAGCGCCTTGATCTCGGATGCGAAGAACACTTCGCCGTTCACGACCGAGTAGTAGAGAGGCTTGATGCCGAAGCGGTCGCGGATCGCGATCATCGCCTGCTGACGCTCGTCGGCAATGACTACCGCGAACTCGCCGCGCAGCTCGCTCGCGGCTTGCAGGCCGCGCTCATCGTACAGATGCAGCGCGATTTCGCTGTCGCTCTCGGTCGAGAATCCATAGCCACGGGCGCGCAAGCGCTCGCGAATCTCGCGATAGCCGTAGAACTCGCCGTTGACGATCAGGTGAACCGCGCCGTCGGGGCTGGTCATCGGTTGCTCGCCGTTGTTCAACCCGATGATGGACAGGCGCGTGTGCCCCAGCGTCCACCGGCCGTCGCGCGACGTCCAGCTGCCGGAGCCGTCCGGCCCGCGATGTCGCAAGCTCCTGAGCGCCGCCGCCCGGCGCTCGGGCGTCAGCCCGCGACGGGTCATGGCAGCGAAGATTCCGCACATACGTCGAGTCCCTCAGCAGTCCTCGGGCGATGATGCCGTCACCCTAAGACGCCGCACACTGCGGAAAGTGACAAGCCGGTCCAGCCGATCGTCATTCCCACTTCATGCTCAGCTTGCGGTCCGACTGCGCGCAGTCGCGCAGATACAGATTGATAAGGTTTTGATACGGGATGCCATTCTTCTCGGCGAGGGCTCGAAAGTAGTCGATAGTGTCCTCGTCGAGTCGGATCGTGAGTTGCTTCTTCGCCTTGCGAAGATAGGGATTCTTGACGGATCTGGAAAAGTCATAGCGTTTTTTCATCGCAGCCACCAACGATACTGACGTTGCTGCTCTCGGTCTGCCTTCCGAGCGGAAATGATGCGGACGAGCGACTCTTCTTCACGGTAGCTCAGACCAAGAAGGACGAAGCGATCTTCTTCATCAGAATGCTCCGGATCGGGCACGACCCGCGCGTTCTCGTCAAGGAATGCACTACGTGTCGCTATCAGCGGCTACTTCTTGTACGAGGCCACGGCCACGTCGTCCAACCCCACGCGGCTCAGCAACACCTGGAAGTGCGGCTGCTGGCGGATGGGCTCGAGCCGCGGATCGTAGCGCAGGAACATGAGACAGTTGGATCGCTTCTCGATGGCCTCATCGAGCAGATCCATGGCGTGCTGATTCTCGCCGATGCTCAGATACGCGGCGGCCGACTCGTACGGACATACATAAGTACCTGCGCTCGCAGCCTTCTCCAGCAGCGGCCGCACCTTCTCTTTCTGGCCGGCGTAACCATAGGCCTGCGCCAGCATGATCAAGGCCACGGCCGAGCCGTCCAGCGCCACGCCCCGCTCCGCGAGCCGCACTGCGCGTTCATAGTCACCGGCAATGTAGGCGCCGACACCTGCGCCGGAGGCGACCATCCCGATGTCCGGATGCTGCTCCATCTTGCGATCGACCCATTCCCGCGCAGCCTGGCTTTCGCCCACCATGAACAGCGCCCAATTGCCCCAATCCGCCGCCTCGGCATTCAGCGGATCGAGGCGATCGGCCGCGGCGAGCGCTTGCTTGACCTTTGCTGCTTCGCCGAGCCCCGAGTAGTACAGCGCAAATCCCAGCTCGGTTTGCGCCAGCGTCGGGTCGCGACGCTTCGCCTTGTTCAACGCGATCCAGGCATCCTTCCAGCGCCAGGCCATCACATAGGTCAGGCCGAGCGAAGACCACGCCTCCGCTGAATCGGGCCGCAGCGCCTGCGCTTCGACCAGCGAGTCGACCACCTTCTGCAGCATGTTGATGGGCGGCTCGAAGTATCCGAACAACTGCCGGTAGGCATCGCTGCGGGCGATGTAGGCGTCGAAGAATTTCGGATCGAGCGCGATGGCCGCATCGAACAGCTCGATCGCCCGCGGCAGGGATTCGTGACTGAGCAGGTCCAGCTGATACCGGCCCGCCACGTACGACTCGTAGGCCTTGAGGTTGGTCGTCGGAAATTCGTCCAGCGCGCGCTGCTCGTCGGCAAGGATCGCGACCTGCAGCGAATCCGACACGGCCGCAGCGATGCCGGACTGCAGCGCGAAGAGATTCGTGTCGTCGGTGCGGCCCTGGTAGTCCCGGTCCCAGACGACGCGGCTCGTGTTCAGGTCTTCCAGCTCCACCGTGATACGCAGCGCGTTGCCTGCGGAGATGTTGACCGAGCCATCGAGCACATATTGGACGTCGGGCACCTGGCTGCGGATGTGCTCGCGCGTCTTGTTGTCCTTGAACATGAACGCGGACGTCGCAGGCACGACTCGCAAGCCGGAGATCTTTCGCAGATTGCGGATCACTTCGCGCGTGACCTGATCCGCGAACGGCCCCCAGGCTTCGGGCGCATCGCCGGACACGTCGAAGGGAACGACGAGGATATAGGGCCCATCGGTGGCCGACGCCGTCCGGAACTTCGGGATGGAGTACCAGCCGACCAGCACGGCGAACAACAGCACCGCGGCACTGGTCAGCGGTGCGCGCCAACGTGACGCAGCAGCCTGAGTGAGTTGAGCGGACTCGGCAGATGGCACTGGCGCCTCGTCTGCCGCGACTGCTCCCTCCGGGATCACAGTGACCGGCGCAACGAACTGATAACCGCGACCGCGGATCGTCAGGATGGTCTTCTGCAACTCGCCGCTATCGCCGAGGATCTTGCGCGCGCTCTTGACGTGATTGCTGAGCGTCGAATCCGAGACCTCGCGCCCGTCCCACACTTCCCGAAACAGCTCTTCGCGGGACAGCACCCGATCGCGATGCCGGATCAGGTACACCAGGAGATCGAACACCTTCGGTTCCACCGGGATCGCAGCATCCCCGCTGCTGACCCGGTAGCGGGCCGTATCGATGGTGTATTCGGCGACTTGGTATTTCATTCGGCCGGTGTCGGGACCCGCCCGAAATCATTATCGATCCATTACCGAAGAATTATCCAGACACCATGCAGCGCTGCGGCCCTGCTGCCACCGTGACACCCGTCCGAACAACGGCCACGAGGGGGAGAGTCACATGCCGACGCCACTGCAGATCCTGATGGATCCGGTTTCCCTGACCGTACTCGGGCTGTACGCAGCCTTGATCCTGCTGGAAGCGCTGTTCCCCGCCCGACCGCTGCCCCAGGTCAAGGGTTGGAAGACCCGGGCCCTGGTCGTGTTCGTCTTCTATTTCTATCTCTCGTCCTACCTTCCCCTGCTTTGGGGCGAGACGCTCGCCGCGTACACGCTGTTCGACCTGCAATCGCTGAACCCCTTCGTCGCGGCCGGCATCGGCGTGCTGATCTACGAGCTGTTCGTCTATGTGTGGCACCGGACCATGCATCGGGTGCACTGGATCTGGCGTTCCTTCCATCAGATGCATCACAGCGCCGAACGTCTGGACAGCTACGGCGCCTTCTACTTCAGCCCGCTGGACGTGATCGCCTTCACGTTCCTGACCAGTCTCAGCCTGACCGTCGTGGTAGGACTCAGCGCGCAGGCAGTGACGTACGTCATCTACGCCACGACATTCCTGGGTGTCTTCCAGCACCTGAACATTCGCACGCCGCAATGGCTCGGATACATCGTGCAGCGGCCGGAGAGCCACAGCCTGCATCACGGTCGCGGGATTCACCAGTACAACTATTCCGATCTGCCGCTGTTCGACATTCTGTTCGGCACCTTCCGCAACCCGAGGCAGTTCGTCGCGGAGAACGGCTTTTACGATGGCGCTTCAGCGAAGCTGTCGCAGCTGCTGCTATTCAAGGACATCGCGGGCAGCGATTTCGACCCCGCAATGAAGCTCGGCAGGCAGTGATTCGCGGGTTCGCCGGTATCCCGGTGCTATTCGCCGGTATTCGCACTTTGGGTGTAACCCGGGAGCGGTTTGCCGTGTCTTAACGCTAACCCCGCAATAACGCGGATGACGCAGAGAGAGACACGAGGAGACCGTCATGTTTACCACCCTCAGCCGCAAAACCCAGACCGTCGTCTGCATGATCCTGTCGGCTGTCATCGTCAGTGGCAGCTTGTCGCTCGGCGCCTTCGCCGCCGAACGAGCCGAGCACGCCCACGATGGGTACTCGGTGACGATCACGCAGATCAGTTAAGTCCCCGCCCCCTGCCGGCGTTGCCCTTCGAGGCAACGCCGGCAGGCTTTGGCCCCTCGCAGCAGTCACCGGATCGTTCCCTCACAATTTCCTCACGCATCGGCGCTTCGCAAGAGCCACCCGCTGGCTACGCTTGCGCCATGCCCGACCTTCAGCAGCGAAGCAAGAGCCTGGTAGAGGCGCTTCGGCGCCATGTCCGTGGCTCTGTCACCGGCGCACAGGATGTGGCCTACGCACGCATGCGGCGCGTGTGGAATGCAGCAATCGATGAGAAGCCGCTTGCGATCGCCACATGCGCCGACGCGGAGGACGTGCACTATGTGCTTCGCGTCGCCGCAGACCATGGCGTCCCGGTGACCGTGCGGGGTGGTGGCCACAACATCGCGGGTCGAGCAGTCCGGGATGGCGCCGTGCTGATCGATCTTTCCGGGCTTCGTCTCGTCGACGTGAACACGGGCGCGCGAGTCGTGATAGTCCAGGGCGGCGCGTTGTGGCGCGACGTCGATGTCGCCACTGCCGCGCACCGTTTGGCGACAACCGGCGGACTCGTTTCCAGCACCGGAGTCGGTGGTTTCACCCTCGGCGGCGGAGCAGGCTGGCTCATGCGACGACATGGTCTCGCCTGCGACAACCTACTTGCTGCGAACCTCGTGCTGGCGGATGGCCGCGCCCTGCGCGCCTCGGCGGACGAGCATCCCGACCTGTTCTGGGGACTGCGCGGCGGCGGGGGCGGACTGGGCGTGGTCACGAGCTTCGAGCTCCGTCTGCATCCGCTCGACAACGTGCTCGCGGGTCTGGTCGTTCACCCGCACGTTGCGGACCGCGACGTGCTTGAACACTTTGCGGATTTCGCGCGCACGGCGCCGGATGAATTCTGCGGCCTCGCCGCACTCATCAACGCGCCTTCGCTTCCATTCCTCGATCCGGCATGGCACGGCAGGCCGGTTCTGGTGCTCGCACTTTGTTGGTGTGGCGACTTGCAGGCTGGTGCGCACGTGCTTGCGCCGCTGCGACGCGCGGGCTCGCCGCTTGCGGACAGCGTCGGACCGATGCCGTATCCCTTATGGCAGCAGATGCAGGACGCGAGCGCACTGGCCGGACGATTCAACTACTGGAAGTCTGCAAACTTCGCTACTTTGCCGTCGGCGGTGCTGGACCTGCTGGTGGAAGCGCATTCACAGCTGCCGACCCCACTCGCCGAGCTGCACTTGCAACACCTTGGCGGCGCCGTAGCACGGGCGCACGCCGCCGACAGCGCTTATGCGAGCCGCGAGGCGCAGTATTTCGTGAACGTCATCGGTGTCTCAGCGACGGCCGAAGAGCTACGGCGCGTGCGCGACTGGACTCAGGCACTGCACTCGCGGCTAGCGCCCCATGCACTGGACATCGTGCAGCCGAACTTTCTCGACGCCGACGATGGCGGTGCGCTACGCGGCTTCGGATCCGAGCGCGCGCGGCGCATCGATGCCCTGCGCCGGCAGTTCGCGCCCCCCGGATTCTTCGCGGGGATGGTGTGAGCGCGACCCGGGAAGTCAGTTTCCGCCGATCCGGCGCAGCAGGCTCAACGTCTCGTTGAAGACCTCCTCCTCGCGCGACGATGCGCCTGCAAGCAGCAACGCATCGGCCTGCGCGGCGCCTAGCGCGCCACGCACGACGCCGAGCGCTTGCTCGTGATGGTGGATCCACGACGCAAACAGCGGCAGCGCAGTTCGTTCGCGGACTTGCCTCGCCAGGCCCAGCAGGCGCGCCGCTTCCGCGCACCAGCCGCGGCGTGCGCACAAATAGGCGCAGCCTTCCACCGAGCCGGCGCCGCCGCGCGTATTCCCGATCTCGAGCGCAATCAGCAACGCCGCATGAAATTCGCCAGCCGCATCGACGTCAAGGCCGAGCCCGAACGATGCAAGCCCGATGTAGATGCCGATGAAATGCCGTTGGTGCAGATCGTTGCCGAAGTCGCGCGCCTTGCGCAGCTCGGCGATCGCGTCGGGCAGCTCGTTTCGGGCCAGGTACCACCAGCCGCGCGCGAGGCCGGCGAGCGAATGCAGCCAGTCATCATCGAGTCGCGTCGCGAGAGTCTCGACGGCGCTGAGCGGCGGCTCGGCTTCCTGCGTGCGGCCGCGATTCGTCAGGTCCAGCGCACGGTACCCGCTCGCACAGGCCAGGCCCCAGTCGTCGCCCGCCGCCTTCGCTTCCTGCTCCGCCTCCACCAATGTGATCTGCGCGTCGTGATGATGGCGATGCATGCGCATGACTCCGTGTGCCAGCAGTGCACGGCCACGTTCCGCCGAGCTGGGCACACGGACGCGGCCGACCACGCGTTCCAGCCAGGCGGCGCCGAGTGCGTATTCCCCGTGACTCTTGGCGTACAGCATGAGCGCACCGACTATGCGGACGGCAGTCATGTGGCGGCGCTCGTCGGCGAGCGACCAATCGAGCGCGCTCGCAATGTTCGCGTGCTCCGGCGCGAGCCGCGTGATGCTCTGACGCATGCGTGCGCCGAGCATGTCCTCGTGCGAATCGATTGCCAGGCGCAGGATGTGCGCGAGATGCGCGTCGCGTGCGGTCGGTTCTTCGCCGCTGGCGGCGAGTCGCTCGAGCGCAAACGCACGCACGGTCTCCAGCAGGTAGTAACGCGGCGGCACGCTGTTCGGCTCTGCGACCACGAGCGATTTGTTCGCGAGGCCGGCCAGCAGATCCAGGAGCGTCTCCGCGTCGCGCCCCATCGCCGGTGCGAGATCCTCGACCGCATCGAGCGCCATGCCCTGCATGAACACGGCCAGCCAGCACAGCAATCTCAGCTCATCCGGCGAAAGCAGGCTGAAGCTCCAGTCGAGCAGCGCGAGCAGCGTACGGTGCCGCCGATCGCGCCCGGTCGCGTCGCTGACGAGAAAACGGAATCGATGATCGAGCCGCTCGAGCACCTGCACCGGCGCGAGGACTGCAAAGCGTGCGGCACACAGCTCCAGCGCCAATGGCATCCCATCGAGGCGCCGGCAGATCTCGAGAATCGCAGCGACATTGGTGGCCTTGAGCGCGAACGCGGGCTGCGACGAGCGTGCCCGCATGACGAGCAATGCAACCGCCGGCGCCGCGGCGATCTCGGTCAATGCATCGTCACTGCCATCCCAAGCGCGCGCCGGCAATGCGAGCGGCGAAATGCGCAGAACCTGCTCGCCGACGAAGCTCAGCGCCTGCTGGCTGGTCGCGAGCACGCGCAGCTCGCGAGTCGCCCGCAGCAGCTCGAAGACCATTGCGCCGACTTGTGGCGCGAGCCGATCGCAGTTGTCGAGCACCAGCAGCGAGCGTCGACCGGCGAAAGTCGCCGCGACCTTGGCGAGCATCTCGGTTTCATCACTTAGGGGTATGGAGAGTGCGAGCGCGACCATTGCAAGCCATTCGCCCGCGCGCTGCAACGTCGACAGATCGAACAACCAGACTGCATCCGGGTAGTCGCCGGAAACTTGTCGCGCAAACTCCAGCGCGCATTGCGTCTTGCCCATCCCGCCCGTGCCGATCAGCGTAACGGCCCGGTGCACGGCGAACATGTCGCTCAGCTGCGCGATCTCGCGCTCGCGGCCGATGATCGCTTCCATGCGCGCCGGAATCCGCGCCGTCGGCGGCGGCTCGAAACGCGCGCGCGGTTCTGCCCGTTCGTCGCGCAGGCGGGTGACGGGGCCGACGAATCGATAACCGGCCCCGCGCACGGTCTGGATGAACGAGGATTCCTCGGAATCATCGCCGAACGCACGGCGCAGCAGCGTGATGATGCGGTTGAGCGTCGATGGCGTGACATAGCGATGTCCCCACACGGCATCGAGCAACGTCTCGCGGGTGACGAGCTCGCCGGGCCGGGCCAGTAACTGCAGCAGCACATCGAACGCGCGAGGCTCGAGCACGATCTCCGCACCCGCACGACTCAAGCGCCGGTTGCCTGCATCGATGGTATAGGCATTGCACTGGTAGCGAGCCGTATCCACGCAATCCCTCATTCATCCCTCACGCAAACCCGCTGCCCGGGCCGCGTGCGACTGGCTACAGTCTCCGCCGCCGAACCTCTCGAATCAAACAACGCTGGGAGAATTCTCAATGAGCTCATTCAACAGACGACTATTGGCGGCGCTTGCGCTCGTCGGCGCCGCGGCGGGTTTCAGCACCCAGGCGAACGCCGGCTGTTCGTGGTCGCAGGATGCGCCGGCCGCACTCTGGCTGCAGGGCGCCTCGCTGGCGCCAGGCTTCTCGGAGAATCACGGCCGCAGCTTCGCATCCATCGTCGGACTGTGGCACGTGGTGTTCACGGCGAAGGACAGTGCGCCGGTGCCCGATGGCACGCTGATCGATGACGGCATCGTCACCTGGCATGCGGACGGCACGGAGATCATGAATTCCGGAAAGCCGCCCATCACCAGCAACTTCTGCATGGGAGTGTGGGAGCCGCGCGGCGCCGGCGCGTACAAGCTGAAGCACATCGCGCTCGGCTGGGATATCACCGGCACGCAGTTCCTCGGGCAGGTCGTGATCAAGGAGAACGTGCGGCTCAATCGTAGAGGCGACAACTACACCGGCACGTTCAGCATCGACCAGTTCAGCCTCGACGGGACGACCGTCACGAGCCACGTCGCAGGCACGGTCGCCGCTACGCGCATCACCGTCGACTGATAAACCCTCGACAGCTGCCCTGCATCTCAAAGGAGTTCTCGAGACGCAGGGCAGCGTATGCACCGATCGCGTTTTCTATTTGTCGTCGCCGTCGCGAGCGCGCTTGCCACGTCAGGCGCTCAGGCGAAGGATCGCGCCGCCGCCTGGCGCGACGATCTGCTCGTCGCTCGCGCTGTCTTTCTGCAGAAGGACCGCAGCTATTCGCCCGAGGCGAGACAAGCTGCGTTCGATGAGATCGAACGCACGCGCAACCGCCTCGACGATCTCACCGATCAGCAGATCGTCGCGAGCCTCGCTCGCGCAGCGGCCCTGTCCGACAACGCGCACACGCGCGCGTACCTGCTGAGGAATCGCAGTTACTGGCGCCGCTATCCCATCCGCATCTGGAGATTCTCCGACGGCTGGCATGTCGTCGCTGCTCGCGCGCAGGGCACGCCGTTGGTCGGCGGCAGGATCACGCACATCCAGCATGTTCCCGTCGAGCAGGTCTTCGCCAGGGTGCGCCCGCTCTACGCCGGCAACGACGGCTGGGCGAACTACATGGGCAGTTACACGCTCACCAGCCCGGACGCACTGCTGGCAGTCGGGCTGCTCGACGACGATGTTGCGGAGTTCTCCGTGCAAAGCGCCGCAACTTCGCGCTCGGTTCGGCTCGGCGCCGAACCGCTCGACCCGCGCACCGGACCCGAGGAAAGCTGGTGGTTCCTTTCGCCGCAGCACCCGGCGGCATCCAACTGGACTCACGTGCTGTCATCACGAAATCTACCGCCTTCGCTGAGCTCGCCCGACTTGCACTACAGCTTCGCTCGATGTGACCACGACGTGCTCTATGTGCGTTACAGCCGTTCCGCCGATGCACCGGGACAGGAAACGGTTCGCGCATTCGGCGAGAGACTGCTGACGGCAATCGCATCGCAGCCGCCGCGCAAGCTGGTGCTGGATCTGCGTTTCAATACGGGCGGCAATCTGCAGCTGGCCGCTCCGTTGATGGAGGGACTCGCGCGATCACAACTGGGCAGCAAGCCCGGAGCGATCGCGGTGCTGGTCGGTTCCAGCACGTTCTCCGCGGGGATCACTGCGGTCGCGTCGTTGCGGGCTACGAGCAAGGCCGTTCTGGTCGGCACCCGTCCAGGCGACCGGCTCGACTTCTGGTCCGAGGGTGGCAACGTGATGCTGCCGAACTCCGGCATCGCCATGCACTATGCGGACGCTCTGCATCACTACTCTGACGCTCCGCTGACACCAGGCATGCAGGAGCATCTGTACTTGAATATCGACGTGCGCGATCTCGAACCGGACATCGCCGTCGACTGGACGTGGCGAGACTACGTTGCCGGCGCTGACCCCGTGGCGGCTGCCGCAGCGGGCGGAGCCCTCGCTTGTCCCAGGCCCGTTGTGGGGCAATGACCTTTCTCATCAGTGTCCGCCGCCCGGCTGTGCTGGAATAGCTCGATTCTTGTTCGTCAGTTCAGGGCCCACTACCATGCGGAACGAGCCGCTGCCGGAGTCAATCGCGATGAGCAGATCAGCATTTTTGCGACACAGAGGGCTTGCGCTTGCCGGCGCAGTCGCTATGGCGCTCGGTCTTGCGACGATCCCTCGAGCGCCCGCTGACGCGCAAACGCCTGCCAAGGCACCGGCCAAAACCTGGGTTGCGCCGCGCACCGCGGACGGACACCCCGACTTCCAGGGCAACTGGAGCAACGCAACGCAGACGCCGCTGGAGCGCATGGGCAAAGGCGGACTGACGCTCACCGACGCGCAGGCGGCCGCGCTCGAGAAGCGTGCGCAGGACGTGCAGGAATTCCGCGACCGACCCACTGAACCGGGGGAGACGGCGACCAAGGACAACGGGACCTACGAGCTGGCCTCGGTACCGGGCGAACCGACTTTCGTCGAGCGGATCGCCCAGGCGGCGGGCGGCAACGTCGGCGGCTACAACGGCTTCTGGCTCGACCCGGGCAACCAGGTCATTCGCATCGACGGCGTCCCGCGCAGCTCGATCATCGTCGACCCGGCCGACGGGCGCATTCCCGCGCTGACCGACGCCGGCAAACAGCGCATGGCGGAACACATGGGTCTGGCGAAGAAGTTCGGCGAGTTCGACGGCCCCGAGATGCGCTCGCTCTCCGACCGCTGCCTCACTTCATTCGGCTCGAACCTCGGCCCGCCGATGCTGGCCAACTACTTCTACAACAACAACTACACCATCGTGCAGACGCCGGATCACGTCATGATCATGACGGAGATGGTCCATGACGCCCGCATCATCCGCTTGGGCGCCACCAAGCACGCGCCGCCGCAAGTGCACCCCTGGTTCGGCGATTCGATCGGACATTGGGAAGGCGACACGCTGGTGGTCGAAACGACCAACATCAATCCGACGCAACTCGCGCAGAGCTCGCCGCTGGGCCCCTATCGCGGCGCGTCCGACAAGCTGAAGGTGACCGAACGGTTCACGCGCACGGGTCCGGATGTCCTGAACTACAAGTTCACGGTCGAAGACCCGGCGACGCTGACCGCGCCGTACAGCGGTGAGCTGCCGTTCAATCGTATGAACGAGCCGATCTACGAGTACGCCTGCGCCGAGGGTAACTACGCCCTGCCGGGCATGCTGGCGGGGGCGCGGCAACAGGAACGGGCGGCCCAGACGGAGCAGAAGAAGCAATAGGACCAACGGCCAGCCGGACGAGGGAAAGGGCGGGCCCGTTCGTCGATTAACTTTCCAGCTGCCCCTTTCGGGGTAGGTCCCTGTCGCTGTAACCGCTTGCTGGCAAAGCGGTTGCAGCACTTGGCATACCACGTGCTTGTATCAGCTTGCCCCAGCAACGAGGGGCGAGGTTAAGGTAAATACAGCATGAAACGGATTGTGATTGCATTCGCCCTGGCGCTGGCGGCATCGGTCTCTCAGGCCGGCGTCATCCACACCGTCCTGGATCCGGGCTACCTGACGTCACAGGTTCCCAGCGTTACGACAGTCGATTTCAACAACGGCACCTGCGGCGCGTACACGAACTGCTTCGGTGATGGCGCGCTGGTGACCGGCAGCGTCTCCGGCCGCTACGCGACGCCGTACCTCGACAACACCCGTTACCTGTCGATCCCGTTCAACCACAGCAGCGGCAGCGCGACGTTCACGACTCCGGGTAGCTACAACTACTTCGGGCTGTACTGGGGATCGCTGGACGACTACAACTCGATCTCGTTCTACAACGGCGCCACCCTGGTCCGCACTTTCGGCGGCACAGAGATCTGGCCGCTGCTGGCGAACGGCGGGCAGACGTCGTGGTCGTCCAATCGCTACGTGAATTTCTTCTTCACTGACGGCGCGCTGTTCAACCGCATCGTGTTCACGAGCACGAACTTCGCTTTCGAGTCCGACAACCATGCCTTCGGCAACATCCCGACTCGCGTGCCGGAACCGGGCACTCTCGCCCTGTTCTCGCTCGGCTTGATCGGTGTGGGAGTTGCGGCACGTCGCCGCCGCGCCACGCGCTAATCGTTTCGTCTCCGACGTTGTCACAGCGCCCCGCCAGTCGGGGCGCTGTGCGTTTTGGGGTCCCGATGTCGGAACTGGCCGTGCTCCATCGTTCTTGAGAGGCTAGCGCGCTGGCGCGCCACTCACAGGAGCGTTCCGATGATCCCCACCATCACCGCTTTCGAGCAGTCTCCGGATCGCGGCCGCGGACAGGCACGCGACATGCGCATTCGCTGGGCGCTCGAAGAAGTGGGCCAGCCTTACGACGTGCGACTCGTTTCGTTCAAGACGATGAAGGAGCCCGCGCATCGTAAGCTGCAGCCGTTCGGTCAGATTCCGACCTACGAGGAGGGCAATCTCACCCTATTCGAATCGGGGGCGATCATCCTGCACATCGCCGAGCACCATGCCGGACTCCTGCCGGAGAATGCGCATGCGCGAGCGCGCGCAATCGCATGGATGTTTGCCGCGCTCAACACCGTGGAGCCGCCGATTGTCGATCGCACAGCCGCGTTCCTCTTCGAGCGCGACAAGAGCTGGTATGACGCGCGCCTGCCCATCCTGACCGAACGTGTTCGCGTGCGGCTGAACGAGCTTTCCAATCGACTTGGCGATGCGCAATGGCTGGACGGCGCATTCACAGCGGGTGACCTGCTGATGGTGACGGTGCTGCGCAGGCTCGAGAAATGGGATGATCTGCAGCACTATCCGAACCTCACCGCCTACGTCGCCCGGGGTGAAGCGCGGCCCGCGTACCAGCGTGCCTTCGCAGATCAACTGGCAGTCTTCGCGAAGAACAACAGTTAGTAGGTGATCATGCAAATCCGCAACGCCTTGATCAGAGTCGCAGCGCTATTGGTGATGGTCCTGGGCTCAGCCACCGTGTACGCACAACAGCCGGTCACCGGCTACGCGCCGGTGAACGGCCTGAAGATGTACTACGAGATCCACGGCAAGGGCGAGCCGGTCGTGCTGCTGCACGGCTCGTTCATGACCCTGACGACTTTCAATTGGCAGGACATGATCGCCGCGCTCGCGAAATCCAGACAGGTCATCGCGATCGAGATGCAGGGACATGGCCGCACCGCCGACATCGACCGGGACTTCAGCTATGAGAACCTGGCAGACGACGTCGCGGCGCTGCTCGACTATCTCAAGATCGAGAAAGCCGACGTCGTCGGCTACAGCATGGGCGCCAGCGTCGCGATGGAGACGGCCATCCGGCATCCGCAGAAGGTGCGCAAGGTGGTCAGCATCTCAGGGGTGTTCCGCGCGAACGGCTGGGTGCAGGAGGTGCTCGACGCGTATCCGCACTTCACCGCGGAGGCCTTCAAGGGATCGCCTCTCGAAACCGAATACAAGCGACTCAGCCCGACGCCGAACGCATTCCCCACCTTCATCAAGCGCGCGATCTCGATGGACTTGAAACCCTACGACTTCGGCGCCGCCAGACTCAAAGCGACGCCGGCGCCGATGTTCTTCATCCACGGCGATGCGGACGGCGTGCGGCTCGAACACATCGCCGAGATGTTCAGGCTCAAGGGCGACGAGATCATGGGCGACATGCGCCAGCGCAGCGCGTCGCGCTTGGCGGTGTTGCCCGACACTACGCATGTGACGTTGATGCAGAAGATCGATGTCATCGCGCCGATGATCAATGACTTTCTGGATGCGAGGCCAGCGACGAAGTAGCGGAGCAGGTCTGGAAGACCGATGACCAGCACAAGGGTAAGCAGCAGCGATTGGTGAAGAGCCGCTTGCGCAGAGCGAAGCAACGGACTGCGGTTGACCCCACGAGTAAGGATTCATCGCGAAAGCCTAGAAGGCCGCAGCCCGACGGGTTCACCTCGAAGGAGTCGCGCGCAAACGATCGCGGAGCAAGATCCAGGTTGCTCGCTGCGGAGTTTCAGCTGAAACGCGATTCAGAGCTGACCCTTGCGGGCGCCGAGATCGACCTTGTCGGCTCGGAGATCAAACACTCGTTCCGTGCTGACTGCGAAGCTGTCGCAGCGAACCGCTGTGGCGCATTTGAACTTCACGACTCCGACCTCGGGCGCGACGAATTCATCTTCCTTCAGGGGTTGTAGCTCGAGCTCGCCGCGCGGATGGCGGGCAAACAACTTTCCTTCGCGCGCCGTGACGAAATAGACGGTGTTGAGCTCGCTGCTGAAATACGTCCCGGCATATGCCTGCAATCGCGCCTCGCTCGGATGCGCCCGCTGCAATCGCGGTCCACGCATGTCTTGCCCGCCCTGACGCAGGGTGACCACTGCAGACTTGCCGTCCGTACCCGGGCTGTCGAATGTGAGCAGCGCTGCGAATTCCTTTGGGAAAAAGCTGCGCTCGGACGCCGGCACGACGACGAATGCCGGCTGACCCGTCGCCTGCGTCACGAGCTGATCGCCACGTCGCATGACGGTGAGGATGAAATTCGGCATCAGCTCATAGTCGCCGACGTAGGCGTCCAGCATCTTGGGATCGATCTTCACCTCCGTCGGCTTCGCCTCCGCCGCGGGCGTCGGTAACGGCTGCAGCTCCGCCGCGAGATAGATGTCCGCAACATTGCGCGACAGGAGCCAGGGATTTGCTTCGCCCGCATTGCACAGCACGATCGTGGAGAAGTGCTGATCCGGAAAGCGCAACACCTGCACGCGAAATCCGGCGTCCGCGCCGGAATGCTCGACGACCTTCAAGCCGCGGTAATCGCCGATCGCAAGACCTGAGGCGTAGTCGATCTCGGTGCCGTCGTTGAGCACACCTTTCGCCTGCATGCTGGCGAGCAGTGCCTTGCCACCGACCTGACCGGTGTAGAAGTTCTCGTCCCAGCGAGCGAGATCTTCGACAGTCGTAAAAAGGCTGGTCGCGCCGACGTTGGAATAGCTCAGCGCGATGCTTCGATACTTTCCCCGTCCGGCGTCCGGCAAGGGGATGTAAGAATAGGCGCGACCCTTCACGAGCGAGCCGTACTGTTCGTGGAAATGGGTGTGAGTCATGCGCAGTGGCTCGAACATGCGTTCATCCGTGAACTCCCGCAGCGTCTTGCCGGACACGCGGTGCACGATGACCCCCAGCAACGTGTAGCCCGTGTTGCTGTAGAGGTGCTTCTCGCCCGGCGCGAAGTTCAGCGCCTGCTGGCGCCAGACGAGGTCGAGGATGTCCTGCTCGGTGATGACGTCGCCCAACCGCCAGCCCGCGAGCAACAGCAGGTCCCACTGGTCGCGCAGTCCGCTCGTGTGATGCAGCAGGTGACGGATCGTGATGGTCCTGCCGAAATCGTGCAGCTCCGGCAGGTACTTCCGCACATCGTCATCGAGGGCAAGCTTGCCATCGGCAGCCAGCAGGTAGATGGCCATCGCAGTGAATTGCTTGGACACCGAGGCCACGTGAAAGACAGTCGCTGGCGTGATTGCGGCGTCGTGCTCGATGTCCGCCAGCCCGTAGCCGCGGCTGTAGAGCATCTTGCCGCCGCGCAGTACGCCGACTGCACAGCCGGGGTGATCTGGTGCAGACCACGCGGCGAACAGCTCATCGACCTTTTTCTCTGCGCTGTCCGCGAAGGCACAACTTGCGCCGCAGAAAGTGAGCACCGCCACGGCCGCAATCTTGCGCCTCATGATCGCCTCGCTAGGGAAAAAGAATGATTCGACCGACCATGGTCGCGATCATGACATCGCGGCACTTGAGCCGCGACCACACGACGCGGAACTAAAGCCCCTCCTCACCGTTGCTCTGTGGTGCGGCCTCGAGCCGTCCGCGACGACAGAGGGAGGATCCATGAGCATCTTCGGCAAGATCAAAGACGCAATCTTCGGCAGCAAGGCTGAGGCGCGACCGAATCCGCCCTCGTCGCCGACGTCAGCGGGTTCTGCACCTGCTGCTGCGCAACCGAAGCCCGCACCGACTGCAACGCAGCCGGTCGACGTCGAAGCGGTGCTGCAAGGCATGGCAGCCAACAACAAACAGCAGCTGAACTGGCGCACTTCGATCGTGGACCTGATGAAGCTCCTGAACATGGATTCGAGCCTGGAGAACCGCAAGGAGCTGGCGCGCGAGCTCGGCTACACGGGCGACACCGGCGATTCAGCAGCGATGAACATATGGCTGCACAAGCGTGTCATGAACGAGCTCGCGGCTCACGGCGGCAAGGTGCCCGCCAGCATGCTCGATTGAGATTGCCGGTAGCCGGCCGGCTTGATCGAGGGCATGTCTAGGCCGCGCCGCTCGAGATACTGACGGATCGCGCGCGCGACCTGCGATCGGTGAGCGACCCACGCGAAGCAGCGCGCGGTCGGAATCTTCAGGGACCAGAGCGCTCCGATCAGGGCATCCTGAGGCGCGCCGCTCTCGTCGCGCGGCACCCATACGATCTGCAGATTGGCCGCGCTCCGCAGGCGCGGTCGCGCCGACTGCTCACCGAGCTCGACGACGACGAGCGCGCGTGCGGATTGAGGCAGCTCTTGCAACCGGCGCGCAATCGCCGGCAGCGCAGTTTCGTCGCCGATCAACAGATGCGTGTCGATGCCGTCACTCACGGTCTTTGCCTCGGGCAATTTGCTCGGCGGCGTCCTCGATGATCTTGCGAACGCGCCTGGTCTCCTTCGCATCCCAGCCGCCGCGATGGAACATCAGCGCCGCCTTGAGTACGTGCATGGCGTGATGCAGGTCGTCAGGCGGGGAGTCGCCCGAAACCGCGCGCGCCGCCATTTCCATCCGTGCCAGCACGCTCTTCAGCTCCGACTCGTTCTCGCGCAGATACTGGCGACCTGCCGCCGTGATCTCGAACAGCTTCTTGGTGCCCTCGGCGCCGGCGGCGCGAATCTGCTCCAGCTCTTCGAGCAAGGTGAGCGTCGGATAAACCGAGCCGGGGCTCGGCGCATAACCGCCGCCGAACTTCTGCTCGAGCTCCTTGATGAGCTCGTAACCGTGGCGCGGCTTCTCCTCGATCATTGCCAGCAGCACCAGCCGCAGATCGCCGGGCCCGAACACGCGCCCGCCGCCGCCGCCGCCTCGGCCAAACGGACCGCGGCCCATGCGGCGTCCGCGCTCCTCCATGAATTCGCTGCGCTCGCCGCGCCGCGGGCCTCTGCGACCGTGCCCGCCGTGGCGGTGCATCCAGGGTCCATGATGAAATCTTCCGAACATCTATTTTCGCCTCTGGCTAAAGTGCGAAAACGATATATCGTTTGTTTGTATCTGTCAATGCATCTACGGAGACTGGTGATCGTCCTTCTTCCGCAGCAACATCCTGGCGAAGAAGTAGACCGAATCCTCGGTGCCGTTCTCGAGGAACTTGCAGACCTTCCCCAGCGGGAACGACAACGCGTCCGCGTTTTCCCAAAGAATGCCGGCGGTGCCGATGGAGGATTGCGAGCTGGCGATGAACTTCGAATGCTTCGCAGCTTCTTCGTGCGTCACCCAGTGATAGGTGCCGGGAGACGCCTTGCGCATGACCTCGCCGACGTACGCGCCGCACCGTAGCGCGACCCGGAGGAAATCCTGACCCTGCGGGGGACTCTGGTGCAGGACTTCCAGATACTCATCGAGATGCTTGAGGCTCTCCAGGGAAAAGTCCAGCGCCTCCGCGCGCAGCAGCTCGCGCCGGTACGTCGGATGCTGCTCGTCCTGGGTCAGCATCAACGACAGATCGGAGAACTCTCGATCCACGAAGCGTGGACCGCGGCGGAAGATCGAGAACACGCTGGCCCCTGCTGACGTCCCCTCCCACTATCAAGATATAGCCGACCGTGGATCTTGCGGCAAGCCCCGCGTGTTGCCTCAGAGTCGCGCGCCTCGACTCACTGCGACAGGAGCTGCGAAATGCGAGTGCTGTTGTGTACGTTTGGATCGCGAGGAGATGTGCAGCCGATGGCCGCACTCGGCGCGCGGCTGCGCGAGCTCGGTGTCGATGCGCGTGTGTGCGCACCGCCGGACGAAGATTTCGCGGAACTGCTCGCCCGTGCCGGCGTGCCGCTAGCGCCAGCGTTCACACCGCTGCTCCAGTGGTTGAAGGAGGCGCTGAAGTACGCGGGAGCGGACATCCGCCAGCGCGCGGCCGACGTGATGAGAGGACAGTTCGATGCGATTGGCGCGGCGGCCGAGGGCTGCGACGCGATCGTGGCGACTGGCCTGTTTCCGTCGACAGCCGCCGCGCAGTCGGTCGCCGAGAAGTTGGGCATTCGCTACGCGTACGCGACTTTCTGTCCGACGTGGCTGCCGTCGCCGCACCATCCTCCTCTCCCGTTCCCCGGCTACCCGCTGCCCGCCGATGTGAGCGACAACCGCAAGCTCTGGGACGTCAACATCGCGACGATGAACGCGCTGTTCGGCGAGCCGCTCAACTCGCACCGTGCTTCGATCGGACTTCCGCAGGTGGACAACGTGCGCGCTCAGGTCTTCACCGATCATCCGTGGCTCGCCGCGGATCCGGTGCTCGCGCCGTGGCAGAAGCCGGCGGAACTGAGCGTCGTGCAGACCGGCGCGTGGATCCTGCCGGATGAGCGGCGGCTCCCGGCCGAGTTGCACCGGTTCCTCGAAGCCGGTCCGCCGCCGGTCTATGTGGGCTTCGGCAGCATGCCGCTGCAGTCCTGGAAGGATGCTCCGCAAATCGTCATCAAGGCGATCCGCGCACAGGGGCGTCGCGCAATCGTCGCGCGCGGCTGGGCCGAGCTGGGACTGATCGACGATCGCGACGACTGCTTCGGCGTGGGCGAGGTCAACCAGCAGGCATTGTTCGGTCGCGTCGCTGCCGTCTTGCATCACGGTGGTGCAGGCACGACGACAGCGGCAACGCGCGCCGGTGCGCCGCAGGTCGTGGTGCCACAGATCGGGGATCAACCTTACTGGGCAAGCAGGGTCTGGGATCTTGGCATCGGCGCTGCGCATGACGGTCCGACGCCGACTGTCGAGTCCCTCTCGGCTGCGCTCGAGACGGCCCTGACTCCCGGTATCCGGGCACGAGCAGCCGCCGTGGCCGGCTCGATCCGGATCGATGGAACCTCGGTGGCAGCGAAACTGCTGCTCGCCGGGTTATCCTCCCCGTAGCCCGAGGCCGGAGGTTGCAGTCCGTGAACGTCACAGAACGAGAGCGCGAGCTCGAACGGACCAATCGCAACTTCTACGAGCCGCTCTGGGACGAGGCGCAGCTGATCGCCCCCGAGCGGTTCAACACCTGGCCGCTGGTGCAATCGCTGCTGCACGCGGACTCGCGCTGCCTGGAAGTCGCGCCCGGTTTGCGTCCCCGCCTGCCGCTGACCGGCACTCGATTCGTCGACATGAGCGAGCGCGCCGTCGCACGCCTGCGTGCAGCCGGAGCGCGCGCCGACGTCGGCACGATTTTCGATCTGCCGTTCGCGGATCGCTCGTTCGACCTGGTGTGCGCGATGGACATCATCGAGCACGTCGCCGACGACGTCGGCGCCTTGAGCGAGTTGACTCGCGTGCTCGCGCCGCGCGGCACGCTGCTGATCTCGGTGCCGCTGCATCAATCGCACTGGACCGCGTTCGACGACTTCGTCGGCCATTGCCGGCGCTACGACCCGGAGAGATTGAGCGCGCTGCTCGCCCAGGTCGGCCTGGACGTCGAGCGCAGCGCCATCTACGGCATGGCGCCGCGCTCTTCGCGTCTTCTCGATCTGGGACTGTGGTACCTCGTCAATCAGCGCGAGCGGGCGATGTGGTGGTACAACCGCGTCTTCATGCCGCTCGGCGTCCGCTTTCAGAAGCGCCTGACGTTGACCGATGGGCTCATTGCGGACGAGCACGTCGACGAGGTGCTCGTCGTGTGCCGGGCGCAGTGCGCCGCCTAAGCGGGATAGCGCAGCGGAAAAATCACGCGGAAGGTCGTGCCCTGGCCGCTCGCGGTCTGCAGCTCGATGCTGGCGTCGAGCAATTCGCACAGGCGCTTGACGATCGAAAGGCCGATGCCCTCGCCCACCGGCTGCCGGGCGGCGCCCGCCGCGGACTTCGATGTGAGCGTCGGCGGGGCAGTCGCCTGCAACGATTCGTCAGGCGGGTGCGCGGTGTCGTCTTCGACCTCGCGAACGCCCTCAGTCGCTTCCTTCAATTCCCTCTTGATCGGCAGCTCGCTGGCGACGAGGCCGGGCCCGGTGTCCTGAACGCACAGCGCCCATTGGTTCGCTTCCGGCGACTCGCTCGCTTCCCAAGTCACGCGCACGCCGCCGGACTGCGTGGCCTTGAGCGCATTCAGCACCAGGTTCTGCAGGATCCTTTGAATCTTGACCGAATCGCCCTGCACCAGCAGCGTCGCCGGACCCTCGCATTTCAGGAACAGGTTGCGCTCCGCGGCCAGCGACCGCGCCGACTCGCAGAACGTCTTGATGGCACTTGCGACGTCGAACTCGCGGATGGTGCGACGCTCGTGGCCGGCCTCGAGCCGCGCGTGATCGAGCAGATCGCTCAGCAGCGCATTGAGTGAAGTCGCAGCGACCGACAGCGTCTGCGAGACCTCCAGGCGCTTGGCGTCGGGCAGGTTCTCGCGATTGAGCACAGCCGATGCATTGACGATTACGTGCGCGCTGCCTCGCAAGTCATGCGCCGCCTGACGCCAGCCTTCGGCGCGGTCCATCTCGATGGTCTGCAGAGTTTCGAGCGCGGTCTCCAGATCATAGAGACGGCTCGCCGCTTCGCTTTGCTGCAGCTCGGTGTAGCGCGACGCGCTGGCGCACACGCCGTCGTTCGCCAGGCGCACCAGCTCACGGCGCGCCACTTGCAGCACATCCTCTTCCAGCTCGGGATTCTGCACACCGTAGCGCTCGAGCTCCGCCAGGATTGCCATCTGCAGATGACCCCACTCGCGCATCGTTTCCGTCAACTGATAGCCTTGTTGCCAGCGATGCGTGCCGTGCTCCGCCGCCCACTCCTTCTGCTCGACGCGCGCCTCGGCCTTTTCGTCCGCGCTTCTGGCGCGCAAACGATCTTCGAATGCATCCAGCACTGCGGGAATGTGATCGACGAATTGCGTGCGCGTGCTGGTCGCGGCTGAGCTCACTTCGGAGTCGAGATCGGTGGCAAGACGCCATGCCTCGAGCAGCGCTTCGCGACGCTGCGCCAGATGCTCGGCAAGCGACTGCAGTTGCGCCCGGGTGCGGACAGGATCGGTCACGAGACTCTCCCCCAGCTGGCGGCACACGTGCCGCCACTTCCCCATTGCGGGAAACCTTACTGCGGAGGACGACAGCTGGATAGTCGGGGCGCGGATGTAAGCCTAATTCCGACTGGCTACTTCGGCCGCGACCGCCGCGTGCTCGTTCTTCGACACGGAGCCGACCGATAGATCGAAATGCATCGCCATCGCGGCGCCGGCGCCGACCGCGTCGCCCGCGCACACGCGCTCGACGATCGCGTCGTGCGCATCGACGATGCGGCTCAGCTCCGACTCGGTGCGGCGGTTGGCGTGATCGATCTGCATCACCTGCTCGAGCGGCGCACGCAGCGCGGCGAGCAGCAAAGGATTCAGCGGATTGCAGCTCGCTTCGGCGAGCGTCGTGTGGATCGCCAGGTCGGCCGTGACCCGGCGCGCGTGATCGCGGTCGCCCAGCGCGGCGCGCATCTGGCCGACCAGGTCCTGCAGGACGCGCTTCTGGGCATCGGTGATGTTGCGGGCTGCGAGCTGCGCGCCCTGCACTTCGATCGCACGCCGCGTCTCGATAACGTGAGTCGGGTTCACCTGGGCGGTGCTCAGCGCGTAGCCGAACACCTGCGCCAGGACGTGCGCGTTGACGGACTGTAGCCGGGGACGCCGGCCGCTCTCGATTTCCAGGATGCCGAGCGCCGCGAGCGCGCGATACGCCTCGCGCACACTGCCGCGGCTCACCTGCAGGTCCTTGCAGATCTGCACTTCGCTGGGCACGAAGTCGCCGGGGCGCAGGCCCTTTTGCTGGACCAGATCGATCAGATGGCGCGCGACCCGGGCCGATAGCGTCGGCTTCTGCAAGGTCGGCACAGACTGCAGTTGGATCATGTCCCCTCCCCCATGGCGGGCCGGGACTCTACGTGGCCTCCTATTACCTGTCAAACAGGTTTTATAGGCTAAACCGCCGATTCAGGGGATATCTGACGCATGTTGCCCCGCAACGCGCCTACCTGTTCGATAGGTCAGTACAAGAGCGTGAAGCGGATGAGGTGGAAGGCAAACGCGAACCAGGAGACCGCCAGGCACGAGATTCCCAGCCCGACGTTCCAGGTCGCCGCCTTCCAGCCGCGCTTGCCGGCGACTGCGAGCCAGCCATTCCACAGCGCGACGATCGCACCCACCGCGCCGATCAGTCCGAGCAGATGCAACGTGTAGAAGGCCCAATCGAGATGGCCGTCGTAGGCCGCGAGATCTGAGCTGCCCGCCGAGACCAACATCATCCAACCGAGCAGGAACACGATGTCGATGAGCGCGACGATGCGCGCCAGGCGATAGATCGAAAGCTCGCGAGGCGACAGCGCGAGCGGTGTGCCACGCCGCCGTCTGCGCCACGCGGCAATCGGCCACGCCAATGCAGTCAGCACGAGAACCGCGCTCGCAACGAAAATCGTCGGCACGATCCACGCGCCGGATCGCTGCCACGGTACCGGCAGGAACACTTCGATGCCGCCGATCTCATCCGAACTCAGCATCTGCACGCGATCGCCCTCCATCTTGGCAGCGACCTGTTCCGGACCTGCCTTGTCGCGCCACACGAACGGCGCGACTTCCTGCCATTCGCGCGGTTGCCCGTTGAGCTCGTCGAGACCCGGCAGCGTCAGCGCGCCGTCAGTCTTCGATGCCACGCTTCCCTGTCCCAGCAGCGAGAACAGCTTGAAGAAAGTCGTCTCCGCGCGGCGCGACGAAGCGTAGCGCCCGGACACGAGCTGCGCGTGCGCCGCTGCGTCCGGTGTCTTGGCAATCTCGGGCAGCGGCGCCGGGAAATATCGATCCGCGAACTTCGCGACCAGGTGCTCGCGAATCTTGTACGAAGCACCCTCTTTGCCGGTGCTGTTGAAGGAGATGAAGATGCCGACGTCGTCATCCATGAACATCGCCAGCTTGCTGTGGAACCACTGCGTGTCCCCGCCGTGCTCGCGGACGCGGTGACCGTTGCGATCGCGCTCGAAAAAGCCGACCGCCATGCCCACGCTCGGCGGCGTGGCGCGGAACATCGTCGTCTGCATGCGCTGCGCGGTTTCCGGCCGCAGCGGCAGCGGCGACTCCACACCAGCAAACGTGTGCAGCCACGCGATCATGAACCGCCCCATGTCCGCGCCGGTCGTGCTCAGGCTGCCGGCGGGCGCCGGCCCGACGAGCTCGAAGTAACCGGGCGGCTGGGCCTGCGACGCGGCGGAGTACGCGCTCGACATCTGCTCCTCGTATTGCTCGGGCAGCGGCTGGCGGAACGTGGAGTTGCTCATGCCGAGCGGCGCGAAGATGTGCTGGTCCAGGTAGTCGTCGAAATTCTCGCCCGACACGCGCTGGATGATGTAGCCCTCGAGCGCCAGGCAGTAGTTGCAATAGGAAGGCACTTCGCCCGGCGGGTAGATGCGCGTCGGCTTCGTTGCCTTGACGTACGTCTCCAGCGGCATGAACCGCTGCGGGTCGCTCGCCATCAGGCCGCGCACCAGCTCTTCGAAGCCGCCCGTATGCGTCATCAGGTTGTGCAGTGTGACCGGCTTGCCAAAAGCGGCGGGAATGGGCAGGTCGAGGTACTGCGCGATGTCGCCCTCGAGATCCAGCTTGCCTTGCTCGATGAGCTGCATCGCGGCGGTGTGGGTGACGAGCTTCGACACCGAGCCAGCGCGAAACAGCGTGCGCTCCGGGTCGACGGGCTTCTTGGTCGCAACATCGGCGTAGCCGTAGCCCTTTTGCGCGATGATCTCGCCGCCCTTGACGACGACGATCACGCCGCCCGCGATGTCGCCCGCTCCGATGGCGTACGGCAAGTAGCCATCGAGCCATGCTTCGACATCTGCGCGCGTGAGCTCCGCGCGAGCTGTGTCTGCGGCAACGGCACTGCCGGCAAAAGTCGCAACCAGGAGCGCTGTGGTCGCTGCGATGAGCCGCATGAAAATCTCCCCCGACGGAGTGGGTCGCGGGGAATCTACGGCCGGCCGCGGCGCCGACGCAAACTAAGTGTCGAACGGTCGCGGGCCGGCGTCGAGCGGTCGGAGTTCAGCGCGATGGGCGGAAGCGCGCGATCCACTGGGCGAACGCTGCCATGAATTCCTGCAGGAAGCGCCGGGTCTCGGCGCTGTGCAGATTGCCGTGCCCGTCGAACAGCGTTTCGGCGTCGGGAATGTAGGCTTCCGGATACGGCATGGCCGCGAGGTTCACGGCATACAGCACCTGGCGCAGATGATGATTCGAGGCCATCCCACCGAGGGCGCCCGGCGTCAGGCTGATGACGCCGGCAGGTTTGCCGGACCACGCGCTATCTCCCCACGGCCGCGACCCCACGTCCATCGCGTTCTTCACTGCGCCCGGCATGCTGCGGTTGTATTCGGGCGTCACGAACAGGATCGCGTCGGTAGACTTCAGCGCAGCCCGGAACGCGGTCCACGCCGGCGGCGGCGTTTTCGTCTCCAGATCGTAGTTATAGAGCGGCAGGTCGCCGATGCCGATCTCGACGAGTTGCAGCGAGGGCGGCGTCAACTCAGGCAAAGCGCGGGCCAGCATGCGCGTGTACGCGCCCTTGCGCAGGCTGCCGACGATCACACCAACTCTGCTCTGCATGACACGTGCTCCGAAATTGCCTTGTTGTAGGCGCCGGGGTTGTCGAGGTTCGACAGGTGGCCGGCGCCGGGAATGACTGCGACTCGCGCGTGCGGCAACGTGCGCGCCAGCTCTGCGCCGGCGCCGATGCGCGTGTCCGAATCGTATTCGCCGTTGACGATGAGAACGGGCACATCGAGCCGATCGAGATCGTCGATTCGCACGATGGGCGGCGCCGTGTCCGCAAGCAGGTCGTGACCCGGATAGCGATCGACCATCTCGCGCAGGAGCGCGCGAGTCCGCGGATCGTGAGCGCGCAGCTGCATGAGCGGATGCGCCAGCCACTCCCTGCGGAACGCTTCGATGCCCTGGCTACGCACCAGCGCGCGATAGGCAGCGAGCGTGATCTCTCCTTGCGCCGGACCGACGGACTGCAAGTCGCGTGGCGGGCCGTCCAGCACCAGACTCGTCGTCCGCGCCGGGCGGGCGATCGCCCAGCGCAGGGCAACGCGCGCGCCCTGCGACATGCCGACGACGGAAACATGCTCGACGTCCAGCGTCGCGAGCAGCTGTTCGATATCCGCGAGATCGTCGTCGATGCCGGGCGTGCCGGACGACAAGCCGAAACCGCGCCGATCGAACGCGATCAATCGATAGCGGCCGGCGAGCGCCGCGAACTGCGGCGTCCACATGTCGAGATCCAGCGCCCAGCCGTGCACGAGCAGGACTGCCGGACCTTCGCCCGCAGTGCGCACGCGCAAGCGCGCGCCGCGCACCTCGATGAAGCGATTCAACGCCTGCCCCACAGCCGACGTGACGCAATGGCAGCGCCCTCCGCCAGCGAGCGCAGCTTGAGATAGGTGACATCCGGATCGACCGGTCCGAAGCCGGCGAAGGTGCCGAAGCCGCAGTCGCTGCCCGCGATCACGCGCTCGCGGCCGAGCAGATCCGCGTAGCGGCCGATGCGCTCGGCAACCAGCAGCGGATGCTCGATGTAGTTGGTGGTCGAGCTGATGACGCCCGGAATGACGATCATGTCCTCGGGCATGCGGAAATCGCGGAACACCGCCCATTCGTGCGCGTGGCGCGGATTCGCGCCTTCGATCAGCAGTGCGCCGACCTTCGCGCGCACGACGACCGGCAGCAGACGCTCCAGCGGCACGTCATGATGATGCGGACCTTCGTAATTGCCCCAGCACACGTGCATGCGCACGCGATCCGCTGGCACGTTGCGCAGCGCGTGATTCAGCACCTCGATGTGCTTGGCCGCGCGATTCAGGAATTCCTCGACGCTGCGGTCGCGATACATCGTGTGCCGGCCCATCGCCAGGTCCGGCGCGTCGATCTGCACGAGCAGGCCGGCGCCGGTGATCAGCTCGTACTCCGCGCGCATCGCTGCGGCGACGGCCTCGAGGTATTCGTCCTGCGATTTGTAGAAATCGTTGGGCTGGAACAGCGCGATCACCCCCGGCGACGCCGCGTTCAGGAAGGCATCGGTCGGCGTGCTCGCCGCGATCGCAGCCTTCATGTTCTGCACGTCCGTCTGCGCGGGCTCCAGGCTGCGCACGCGGATCTCGCCGACGCAGCGCGGCCGCTGGTACTTTGCGGTCGCGCCGCTGTCCGCGAGGCGTTTCAGGATTCGCGGAAACTCGACCAGATCCTGGCCCGGCTCGCGCGGCGTGTCGCCCGCGAAGCCGGTGATGCGATCCTTGATGTAGGTGGCATAGGTGATCTTGCTCATCTCGCCGTCACTCACGACGTCGACGCCCGCTTCCACCTGGCGGCGTACGACTTCGCGCACGGCTTCGGCGATCGTGGCGCCTCCTCCAGCCACATCCGCGCCACCGCGATCGCGCGCAAACAAGACGTCCGTGACTGCCTGCGACCGTGGCAGGCTGCCGACGTGCGTGACCAAAATCCGCTCGCTGCTCGCCTGCAACTCCGCAGCCCTCAGCGATACATGTTGTTCGATGTGTGATCGCCGGCCAACCAGCGCTTGAGCTCGCTGTGGGCGTCGGCGCGGCGCGTCGCGTTGATCTTCTCGACGTCCGGATGATCGACCGTGAACTCGACGATCATGCCGTCGGGATCGACCGCGTACAGCGAGCGACAATACCCATGCTCGAGCACGAACGTCTTCGGCTCCGTGTAGCCGGCCGCGTGCAACCGCTGCTCGATCGCCTTCTGCACTTCCGCATCGACTTTCAGCGCGATGTGATGGAACGGCGTGTCCGGCATCTTCGGCCCGAACAGGTCCTGGTCGGACTTGTTGGCGAACTGGAAGAACGCCAGCGCGCCGCCGTCGCCGAGCCCGAAGAACAGGTGACAGTAAGTGCGCTCGGCGCCGAACAGCATGTCGGACTCGCACCACGTGGCCATCAGCGGCAGGCCGATGATGTCCTCGTAGAACTTGCGGGTCTGCTCCAGGTTCTTCGAAACGTACGCCGTGTGATGCAGGCGGGACGGCAGTTTGCGGGCAGTAGCCATGACTCTTCTCTCCTCGAAACTCAAAATCGATAGGCGAGATCGACGCCCCAGCGTCGCGGCAGCGCCTTGAACACGAAGTTGTTGGTGTAGCCGGGGTTCGGGAAGAACTGCGGGCCCGGCGACCACTCGGCGTTGTACTCCTCGTCGGTCAGGTTCTTCGCCCAGGCGGTGACCGACCACGATTTGCTGTCGAGCCCGACGCGCAGGTTCAACAGGCTGACCGTGTCGCGCTCGGTAAAGTTGTCGGGATAGAACCACGTCGGCCCGGTCACGTCGAGATCGGTGCGCACGACCAGGCTGGCGCCGCCGAACGCCGCCAGCTCCTGTCGATAGGCCAGGCCGAGGTTGGCGCTGTACTTCGAGACCAGCGGCGCCTGGTTGCCGACGTCGTTCGGATCGCGGTCGGACTCCTTGATCTCGCTGTCCGTGTAGCCGAGGCCGAGGTAGGCCTCGAAGCTGTCCGTCAGCCGGGCTTTGACCTCCAGCTCCGCGCCCATGTAGTCGACGTCGCCGAGGTTGCCGAGGTTCTGCGTGCTGGTGTTCGGATCGAACACGAAGAAGTACGAGCCGTGCGCCTGCGTGTAGTACACGCTCAGATTCGTGGCGAGCCGCCGGTCGACGAACTCGCCCTTGAAGCCGGCCTCGTAGGTGTCGGCGGTTTCCTTGTCGAACAGGTCGTCGACGCCCGCGATGTTCGCGGCGCCGACGCCGGTCTGATTGAAACCGCCGCTGCGGAAGCCGCGGCTGTAGCCGACGTACCAGGTACGATCCTCCGCCGGCTTGTAGCGCAGCGTGACCTTCGGCTGCAGCTCGTCCCACGTGTGCTTGCGCACCTGGCCCGGGAACGCCGTCGGCGTCGGCAGGAAATTCGCCGGCGTCTCGGTGGTGTTCTCGCGCTCGTCATTGTCGTAGCGCAACGCCACCGAGCCCTCGAGCTTGTCGGTGATGTCGTAGCTCAGATCGCCGAACACCGCCCATGCGAAGTTGTCCTGCGAGTCCGCGAGGAACGTGAACTGCCGGCACGCCGGCGGGAAGCAGTTGGTCGCCAGATCGAATTTGGTGAGCGGCGTGTGCCTCACTTCCGGAACGACGCCGTCGCCGATGTCGATGACGTTGCCGGTTGAGATGAAGCGATCGGTGGAGATCGCGTACGCGCCGAAGATCCAGCGTGCGCGCCGGTCGGACGGCGACGTGAAGCGCAGTTCCTGGCTCACCGCGTCCACGTCGAGGAACTGGTGCTGCGCCTGGTCGGCCTGGAAGAATGCGAACAGCACCGACTCCTCGATCGGCAGGAAGTTGAACTGATCGCCGGTGAGGATTTCCTCGAGCTTGTCGTACGCGGTCACCGAGGTGATCGTGCCCCACGCCGCGTTCCAGTCGAGCTTCAGCGAGACGCCCGAGAGATCGCGATCGTTGACGCCGGGATTGTTGACGCGCACCGGCAGGTGCGTGTCGTTCACGCTTTCCGTGATGTTGAAGTACAGCGCCTGGGTCGAGACGTCCGAGACGTAAGCGCGCAGATCGGCGCGGAAGCCGTCGCTCGGCTCCCACACCAGCAGGCCGCGCGCCGAGAAGTCCTCGTACGGATCGGCGTCCTCGTGCAGGAACGGATTGTTGATGTAGCCGTCGGTATTGAAGTACGAGCCGCTCAGCCGGAACTTCAGCGTGTCGCTGATCGGTCCGCTGACCGTGGCGCCGACCCGATAGCCCGGGCCGGAATCGTAGCCCGCGGAGAGCTTGCCCTCGAACTCGTCGGTCGGCTGCTTGCTGGTGATGAGGATCGCGCCGCCGATGGCGTTGCGCCCGTAGAGCGCGCCCTGCGGGCCCTTCAGCACCTGGATGCTCTCGATGTCGACCAGCTCCTGGTTGAACTGCGAAGGATTCGCCATCGCCACGCCGTCGATGACCACTGCCACCGAGGGCTCGCTGTTGCGCGCCTGCGAGATGCCGCGCACGGTGATGAACGTGGTGCCCTGGTTCTGCGTCTGCACCATCGTCATGTTCGGCGTCAGGTCGATGAAGTCCTGCGGACCCTTGATGCCCGCGGCCTCGATGTCGGCCGCGGTGAACACGTTCACTGCGACCGGCACATTGAGCGACGCCTCGTCGCGCTTACGCGCCGTGACGATGACCTCTTCCAGGCTCGCGGCTGCAGGTTGCGCCTGGGCGTGCAGCTCCTGCGCCGTCATGCTCAGCGCGCCCATGCACGCGAGCACCAGTAGTCGTTCGATCGTCTTCATGTGTGTCCCCCTTCACGCCAGTTCTTCACGCACGATGCGCGCGCCCTCGACCATCGCGCGCAACTTCGCATCCGCAACGTCGCGCGGCAGGTACTTCATGCCGCAGTCCGGCGCGACGATGAGATCGCGCGGATCGACATGCGGCAGAGCCCGGCGGATGCGCGCCGCGACCTGCTGCGACGTCTCGGCCTCCATGCTCGACAGGTCGAGCACGCCGAGCAGGATCTTCTTGTTGCGCAACTTGCCGAGCACGGAGCAATCGAGATTGGACTGCGCGGTCTCGATCGAGACCTGCGCGCAGCTGCACTCGGCCAGCTCGGGCAGGAACGAATAGCCCGAAGGCCGCTGATGGATGATGGCTGCGTAGCCGAAACAGATGTGCACGGCGACTGTGCCATCGACACCTTCGAGCGCGCGGTTGAGTGCTTTGAGACCCCACGCGCGTGCATCGTCGGGGCGCGCCTGCATGTAGGGCTCGTCGAGCTGCACGATGTCGGCGCCGTGCGCGAACAGATCGCGAATCTCTTCGTTCACAGCTGCCGCGTAGTCGAGCGCGGCGCGCTCGCGGCTGCCGTCGTAGTAGTCGATCTGCGCCTGCTGTGCCATCGTGAACGGACCGGGCACCGTGACCTTCACCTTGCGTTGCGTGTGCCGCTTGAGGAACAGCAGGTCATCGACCTGCACCGCGTGCTTGCGGCGAATCCTGCCGACGACCCGCGGCACCGGATTCGGATGACCGCTGCGATCGAGCGCCGTGCCCGGATTGTCGATGTCGACACCTTCCAGCGCAGTCGCGAAGCGATTCGAGTAGCTTTCGCGGCGGATTTCCCCGTCGGTGATGATGTCGAGCCCGGCCTGCTCCTGCGCCTTGATGGCGAGCACCGTCGCGTCGTCCTGCGCCTGCGCCAGAAACGGCTCGGGAATCCGCCACAGCTCGCGTGCGCGCACGCGCGGTGGAAAGCGGCCAGCGAGCTTGGCGCGATCGATCAGCCAGTCCGGTTGCGGATAACTGCCGACGAGCGTGGTTGGGAACAGCATGGTGCGCGCCTCGTTATGACCAGCTCGTGCCGGCGGCCAGCGCGCGGCGGATGTCGGCGCCGTGCTCATCGAGTAGCGGCGCGCTGCTCACCTGCGTCGCGCGTGCGCCGTCGAACTGCACGGCCGGCCGGACGGCCTGCTTGCCGCCATGGGCCCGCTCGACCGGGACGACGAGCCCGAGATGCCGCACCTGCGGATCCTGCACGACCTCGTCGATGCGATGGATCGGCGCGAACGGCACGTCGTTCGCGCCGAGTCGCTCCACCCAGTGCTGCAGCGGCTGACGCGAGAACTGCGCGTCGAGCGCAGCACCGAGCGTCTCGTAGTTGTCGATGCGGCCTTGCCGCGTGCGGTAGCGCTCGTCGCTGCCGATGTGCGGCGCGTCCAGCGCGCCGACCAGACCTTCCCAGAACTTCTCGAGCGACGAGAGGTGGATCGCGATCAAGCCGCCGTCTGCCGTGCGCAGGATGTAAGCCTGCGCGAGGCGCGGGCGGTCGCTCGAAGTCGGCGCGCGATCGAGGGCGAAGAACGCCGCGAAGGGCTCGACGGCGAAATGCGCCATCGCTTCGAGCATCGAGACTTCGACCAGCCGACCGCGCCCGGTGCGACTGCGCTCGAACAGTGCACCGAGAACTCCGTACGCCGCATAGATGCCCGTGATCGCATCCGCGAGCGCCGGACCGAGGAAGCGCGGGCGCTCCGGATCGACGACGACGCTGAGAAAACCGCTGAGCGCCTGCGCGACGGAGTCGTAGCTCGGCCGATCTGCGTACGGTCCGCTCGCGCCGAAGCCGCTGATCGAGCAGTACACCAGCTTCGGGTTGAGATCCTGCAAGCGCTGCCGCCCGGCGCCGAGCCGCTCGGCGGTGCCGGGGCGGAAATTCTGGATATAGACGTCGGCGCTCGCGATCAGCTCGTCAAAGACGCCGCGATCGTCCGGCAGATTGAGATCGAGCGCGATGCTGCGCTTGTTGCGGTTGTAGGCCTGGAAGTGCGGCGAGAACTGGCCGCCCTGGTACGAGCGATAGGGATCGCCCGCAGGACTTTCGACCTTGACGACGTCGGCACCCAGGTCGGCCAGCATCATCCCGGCGCATGGGCCGGTGATGAAGGTGCCCTGCTCGACGACGCGTATGCCTGACAGCACGGACTTCATGGCAGTCACTGGTCCCGCGGCACGAAGCCGGCCGGCGCGGGTCCGTCGTAGTCGATCGCGGCAGCACCCGCATGCGAGAGCACGAAGCCGATCGGTCGGCTCTGCTCTTCGAGCAGATGCGCGATCAGGCTGGCCGTACGCGCGAGGATCGGCACGCCGCGCAGAGCATCCAGCGGAAACCCGGCGTCGAGCAGCACCGCGGGAATCGCGACCGAGACGTTCATTGCCAATGCTTTACCCGTCGCGGCCGGCAGCACTCGCTCGATCGCGTGCGCAGCTTCGGAGTATCGGCCGCGACTGCCGACTGCGGCGGCGACTTCAAACAAGCGGACGACGCGCGGATCCCCGGTCTTGTGCAAGGGATGGCCGTATCCGGGAATGGCGCGCTGCGCAGCGCGATACACGCCGACGACTTCCTTCGCCGCAGCATCGACAGCCGCCGCTGACGCGCGCGTGACGACCTCGTGCAGGAGCTGCCCGGCGTTCTGCGAGGCGCCGAGAATCACCGAACCGCAGCCGAGAATTCCGGCCGCGACCGCGCCCTGCAGCGCTTCGGGTGCAGCGGCGAGCGTCATGCGGCTCGCCTGCACGCTCGGCACCAGGCCGTGCTCCGCGATCGCGACGAGAGTCGCATCGAGCATGCGTCGCTGCTTCTCGTCCGGCGTCTGCCCCGTCACCAGCAGCCAGATGTGATCGGTGAACGTGACCCGCCCGATGAGCTCGCCGCACAGATCGCGGCCGCGCACGAGGATCGTGTCTTCGTTCGAGGACGAGATGGCGGAAGTGCGATGCGCCTGGGAGCCGATCTTCATGTGTTGGGCCCTTTTTCGCATAGCGAATTTGGATTCGGAATGCGAATATGGCGTTGACATGGTCCGCGCCGGCCGCGCGGACGTCAACTTCCAGCGCTCGCGCCACCCATTTTTCGGATAGCGAAATAGAATGCCCGCGATGAAACGCCGCACCGCCCCTGCCCGCCGCGAGGCCATGAACGGGCTCGCCAAGGGACTCGATGTGATCCGCGCCTTCCGGCGCGAGTCGCCGTCGCTGACTTTGAGCGAGATCGCCGCGCACGCGCGCCTGCCCGCAGCGACGGCGCGCCGCTGCCTGCTCACGCTGGCGCAGCTCGGCTACGTCATGCAGTCGGGCAGGAATTTCCTGCTGCGACCGAAAGTGCTGGAGCTGGGCGCGGCCTATCTCGAGTCGATGGACATCGAGACGCTGACCAAGACTTATCTCGAGGACCTCGCGCGTCAGACCGGCGACTCGGCGGCGCTGACCGTGCTGGACGGCACGCAGATCGTGTACGTCGCGCGCACGTCGGTGCGCACGCTGATGCGGCTCGAAGCGCACGTCGGCAGCCGCTTCCCCGCCTACCCGACCTCGATGGGCCGCGTGCTGCTGGCGGGCCTCGGCGCCGAGCGCCTGCAGCGATATTTCGCGACCGAGCAGTTCGTCGCGCTCACCAGCCACACCGTGACCGATCCGGCGAAGCTGCTGAAGCTGGTCGAGGAGTGCCGCCGGGTCGGTTACTCGGCCGTCGAGGACGAGCTGGCCTATGGCGTCGTCGCGGTCGCCGTGCCGGTGTACGACCAGGCGCAGCGCGTGGTCGCGGCGCTGAACACGTCGAGCCATTCGAAGAAGATCTCCAAGGCCAAGCTCGTGCGCGAGCGCCTCGGCCTGCTGCAGGAGCTGAGTGCGCAGATCTCGCGCGAGCTGCTGCGGGTGCCGGGCCTGTCGCTCAGCGCACAGACCTGAGCGCAGTTGACTTCGCACGGCAACGTGCTAGTTTCTTAGCACGTGCTAATAAATTAGCAGGTGTGGAATGTCCAGCGCGCACCGCCTCAGCCGCCGCGAGCGGCAGATCATGGAAATCGTCTATCGGCTCGGGGCAGCGACCGCAGCGCAGATCCACGAGCAGATCGAGGATCCGCCGAGCTATTCCGCGATCCGAGCGTTGCTGCGGATCCTCGTAGATAAGCAACACCTGCAACATCACTCCGACGGCCCTCGCTACATCTACTCACCGACGGTTTCGCGCACGAAGGCCCGCGCCGCCGCCCTCGCCGGCGTCGTGGACAATTTCTTCGAAGGCTCGGCGGTCCGCGCCGCCGCAGCCCTGCTCGGCTCCTCGCACGGCAAGAAGCTGACCAAGGCGGAACTGGACGAGCTGACTACGCTCATCGACGCCGCACGCCGCCAGGGACGCTGAATGCTCGACCTGCTGACAATCGCCGGCATCGCGCTCAAGACGAGCCTGCTCATGATCGCCACAGCGGCGCTGTCGTTCGCACTGCGGCGGCAACCGGCGGCGTTTCGACATCTGCTGTGGACGTCTGCGCTCGCGCTGTCGTTACTGATGCCGCTCGCAGTCTTATATGTGCCGGAAGTTGCCCCCACCCTGCCCCTCCCCCGTTTGCGGGGGAGGGAATGGGAGGAGGCGGCCTCCGCGCCAATCCTGCTTTGGCTATGGATCGCCGGCAGTCTTTGTTGCCTCGCGCGCGAGCTGCTTTCGAACATTGGCCTCGCTCGCTGGCTGCGTCGCGCGCGTCCGCTGGAATCCGCGCGCTGGATGGCGACGCTCGCAAGTCTCGATTGCAAGGTGCGTGCGCTCGAATCGCCGCACATCGCGAGCCCGTGCACGTGGGGCCTGTTGACTCCGGTGCTGCTGCTGCCGAGCGCCGGAGATGCGTGGTCGGAAGCGGCGCGACGCAGTGCCCTGTTGCACGAGCTCGCTCATGTCGGACGTCGCGACATGATCAGCGCGCTGATCTCGCGGCTGGCGTGCGTACTGCACTGGTACAACCCGCTGGTGTGGCTTGCGGCTGCACACGCTCGCAGCCTGCAGGAGCGTGCATGCGACGATGCAGTTCTGCGCGCGGGCGCGATCCCATCCGACTACGCGCAGTTCCTGCTCGACGTTGCCGCACGCATGAGCGGAATGAATCGACCTCGTCGGACGTCGATCGGCATGGCGCACTCTTCGCTGCGAGCACGTATCGTCGCGATTCTCGATCCGCAAGCTCGGCGCGCGCAGCCCGAGCGCTCACAGATCCTCGCCGCGTGTGCTGCGCTGTTCGCGATTACGATCCTGCTCGGCATGACGAGCGTTGCGACTGTTCCACCGCTGCCGAAGCTACCCGCGCCGCCCGCCGTCCCGGCCAAGCTGCCGACGCTTCCCAAACTTCCGGTGCCGCCGGTGCCTGTGGTACCGCCGACGTTACCCACACCGCCAGCGAGCCCCACCTCATGAACAAGATGGTCTTCGGCATTACCCTGCTGCTGTTGTCGGTGGGCGCTGTGCACGCTCAGCAGCGACCCTCCGAGCTCGCCGGTCTCTGGAAAGCGCAACAGTGGTTCGGGCCGATCGCGCGCGGGGCGCTGCTGATCGAGAAGACGCAATCCGGATGGACTGCGGACATCGCTGGCCGCATCGTCCCAGTGCAGGCCAATGGCAATGAGCTCACATTCGCCTTGCCGAACGACGCCGGAGCATTCAGCGGTCATCTCGATCGCAATCGCATCGTCGGCCACTGGATCCCGCCACTGTCGCGCGTCAACGGCACGCGCTATGCGTCGCCCGTGCGCCTGGCCGCCGACGGCGCGAATCGCTGGCGCGGCGTCGTAGTGCCGCGCGACGACATGTTCACGCTGTACCTGATGGTCCAGCAACAGCCGGACGGCAAGCTCGCGGCGTTCCTGCGCAATCCCGAACGCAACATCGGCGTGTTCAACGAAGTGTCGTACTTGGTTCGCGACGGCAACGCCGTGCGCCTGATGGGTCATCGCCTGGGACAGCAGAACGAAGAAGCGCTGCTCGAGGGCAGCTACGACAAGGAGAACGACCTGCTGTCGATCGCGTTCCCCCAGCGTGGCGGCACCTACGACTTCCGTCGTGAAGGCGAGCAAAGCGAGTTCTACCCGCGCGGCAAGAATCCGCAGCCGTATGTCTACCGCGCCCCGCCGGCGCGCGACGACGGCTGGCCGACTGCGACGCTGGAGCAGGAGCGGATCGATCGCGCGGCGCTCGAGAAGTTCGTGCAGATGCTGATCGACATGCCGATGGAGTCGGTGCACACGCCCGAAGTTCACGGCGTCCTGATCGCGCGTCACGGCAAGCTGGTGCTGGAAGAGTATTTCCACGGCGAGCATCGCGATCGCATGCACGAGACGCGCTCCGCCGCCAAGAGCCTGACTGCGACGGTCATCGGCGCAGCCATGCACGCACGCGAGCCGCTGCAGCTCTCGACTCCGGTCTACGCGGCAATGAACGGCGGCAAGATGCCCGCAGACCTCGATGCGCAGAAGCGCTCGATGACGCTCGAGCATCTGCTGATGATGCGCTCCGGCTACTTCTGCGACGACACCAATCCGGACGCGCCCGGCAACGAAGACACGATGCTCGATCAGAGCGAGGAGCCCGACTACTACAAGTACACGCTGCGGCTGCCGCTCGATCGCGAGCCCGGCGCAAAGGGCGTCTACTGCAGCATCGATCCGAACCTCGCGCTCGGCGTACTCGGCCGCACGACCGGCGAGTCGCCGCTCGATCTCTACGATCGACTGCTCGCGGAGCCGTTGCAGAGCGGAGTCTATGGCTGGCCGCTCAGCCCGGCCGGACAACCGTACGGCGGCGGCGGCGTGTGGATCCTGCCGCGCGATTTCATGAAGCTCGGACAAGTCATGCTCGACGGCGGCAGCTGGCATGGCCGGCGCATTCTCGACGCCGAGTTCGCGCAGCGCGCCGGCTCGCCGCTGCACGACCTGCGCGGCATCCAGTACGGCTACCTGTGGTGGAACATCGAATACCCGTACAAGGATCGCAAGCTGCGGGCATTCTTCGCCGGCGGCAACGGCGGACAGGTCGTGATGGTTGTTCCTGAGCTCGACCTCGTGATCGCTGCCTATGGCGGCAACTATGCCGATCGCGCGATGTTCAAGCTGCAGCAGGAGTACGTGCCCAGCTACATCCTGCCCGCCGTGCGCGAGGCCAGCGACGATCCGAATGCCCCAGTGAAAGCGCAGCAGTTCAAGACGCCTTACGGCCGGCCGCCGAGTCAGTAGCCAGGTTCGATGCAGCTCGTACTGTGGGAACCGCGGCAGGGTAAGCTGCGTCAACCCTGCTCACCCACCGTCGGAGCTGCAAACCATGAGGCCAGCCAGTGTCGCGGTCGGCTCGATGATCGGCGTCATGTTCATGGGCAGCACGATCGTCACGCCGCTGTACGCGCTGTATGCGCAACAGTTCGGTTTCTCCAAGATCATGCTGACGTTGATCTACGCGACGTATGTCATCGGCAACCTGACGTCGCTGTTCTTCTTCGGCGGCGTATCGGATCGGGCCGGACGTCGCCGCATCGTGTTGCGCGCGATGGTCCTGGCAGCGCTGGCCACGGCAATTTTCTACTTTGCATCGGGCACGCCGTGGCTGTTCCTGGCGCGCGCTCTGAGCGGTTTCTCGATCGGTCTTGCAGCTGGCGCCGGTACTGCATGGATCGCCGAGCTGGACAGCGCGCAGGACAAGTCTCGCGCAGCGCTCGTTGCCGTGATCGGCAACTTTGCCGGCGTGGCGCTCGGACCGCTGGTGTCGGGTCTGCTGGCGCAGTACGCGCCCGCGCCATTGCAGCTGCCGTTTCTGATCTATTTCGTGGTGGTCGCCATCACAGCCGTATTCATCACGCGGTCGCCGGAGACCGTGAGCACCAACGCGCCAGGGGCTTCAGCGCAGGGCGGCTCGTCGATCAGCGTTCCTCGCTCGATCCGCGCGGGATTCATCGCGCCCGCCGTCACGGCGTTCACGATGTTTGCGCTGTATGGCTTCTATTTCTCGCTCGCGCCCAGCGTGCTCACCGAGAGCCTGCACGAATCGAACCGCGCCGTCGGCGGCGCGGTCGTGTTCGAGCTCGGGTTGGTCTCGGCCGCAACCATCCTGGTCACGCGACGCATGCCAAGCCGCACGTGCATGCTGCTGGCCCTGGTGCTGATCCTGCCGTCGCTCGCATTGTTGATCGTCGCGCAGGCCCGGGGCTCGATGCCGTTGCTGCTCCTGGGAACGACGCTGAGCGGCATCAGCGGCGCGCTCGGCTACCGCGGCAGCCTGCAGGTGGTGAATCAGATCGCACCTGCCGAGCAGCGCGCCGGCGTCGCATCCGCGTACTTCCTGGTGTGCTTCATCGGCAACTCGTTGCCCGTGATCGCCGTGGCACTACTGGCCAGTGCCTTCAACTCGCTCGTCGCGGATGGCGTATTCGCCGTCACTCTCGCCCTGCTGGCGCTCGCCGCACTCGCAGCGTCGCGCCTTCAGACATCCGCGTAGATCTCCAGCAGGTTACCGTCGGGGTCGCGGAAGAACAGCGTCCGGTGTCCCCACGACTGATCCGTTGCCGGCGCCACGATGACGACGCCTGCCGCCCGCAACGCTGCTTCGCAGGCATCGACGTCTTCACGGCGCACGCGAAACGCCAGTTGCAGACACGCCGTGCCAGCGGGCGGCGGACGATCCGGCACCACGAGCCCCGGCTCGGTCAGCGCGAGGATGTTGCTGCCGACGCGCAGCTCGATCCACTTGCCGCCGCCCAGCTCGAAGTACACCTCGAACTGCATGACATCGGTGTAGAACCTGCGCATCGCCGCGAGGTCACGCGCGAAGATCACCGTATAATCGAGGCCGCGGATCGCGCGCAGGGGATGATCCATGAACGGCGGGCGAGCGGGCACAGCGGAGGATCTTTCGGTCATGGGGCAAACTCCTGGCGGTGCAACGGGCAACGAGTCTAGACGAGGCGCTGGGGTGAGCCAGTCCACTCGCGATACTGGTAGCGCCACTACCCCCTTCGCGGGCGGCGGTGGCGATGCGCAGCGTCGACACGAGCTCGCGCTCTTTCTGAAGTCCAGGAGAGCGGCAGTGTCACCGCAAAGCGTTGGCCTGCGCCCCGGACCGCGGCGGCGCGCCAGCGGGCTGCTGCGAGAGGAAGTGGCGCAACGCGCAGGCATCAGCCCAACCTGGTACACGTGGCTGGAGCAAGGTCGCGAGATCAATCCATCGGCGGCAGTCCTCGAACAGCTGGCCGACGCTCTGCTGTTGACGCGAAGCGAGCGCGCACACGTCATGACGCTCGCGCGGCCCGCCGCGTCGACCCACCAGTCGATGCGCTTCTCCAGCGAAGTACCGGACATGCTGCTCTCCTGGATCAACGGTCTCGACCAGGCCGCTTACGTTCTGAACGGTCGCTGGGACGTGCTGACCTGGAACGAGGCGGCCGCGCGCCTCCTCGGAGATTTCTCGCAGCTCGCGCCGCTGGATCGCAACATCCTGCGCATGACCTTCCTGTGGGCGCACTGGCGGACACTGTTCGCCGATTGGGAAGGCCTGGCGGCATCGGTGGTCGCGCAGTTCCGTGCGGAGACAGCGCGGCACTCCGGCGCGCCGGAGCTTGTAGCGCTTACCGAAGCGCTCGCCCGCGACAGCCTCGAGTTCGCCAGGCTGTGGCACGCACGAGCCGTGGACGTGCCGCAGCTGAAGGTCAAACGCCTGCAGCACCCCACGCTGGGCGCAGTCGAGCTGACCTACGCGCCGCTGCGACCCCGCGGCGTAACCCACGATCTGTCTGTCGTCGTTTACAGCTCCCGGTGCGGATAAACCGAAACGCGACCAGCGGCATCTGAACGACGATGAATCGACAAACCCCTGTTCCGCGCTTCCGGGGCTGGCTGGCCGCGTGCGCGCTCCTGACGTTCGGGACGATCGCGGGGCCGGCGCGGGCAGTGGAAATCGACGGCCGCATCGACCCTCAGGAATGGGAAGGCGCCCGCCACGTCACCGAGTTCCGGCAGGTGCGGCCGCTGAACGGCAAGCCCGGCTCGCTCAAGACCGACGTCTGGATCCTGGCGACGCCGCAAGGACTGGCGGTGGCGTTCCGCAATGAGCAGCCTCCCTCCGTGCCGCGCACCCAGCAGCGTGTGCAGCGGGATTTCGACGAGCAGGTCGATCGCGTCAACGTGATGGTCGACTTCGACGGCGACCACCGGACCGGTTACTGCTTCACCGTCAGCTCCACCAACGGCATCTTCGACGCCATCGTCACCAACGAGATCGAGTTCAACAAGGACTGGGACGGCAATTGGCGTCACGAGGTCGGCGGCGACGAAACCGCCTGGACTGCCGAGGTGCTGATCCCGTGGCACATCGCTCCGATGCGCCAGGCGCCCGGCGACACGCGCACGATCGGGATCTACGTCGATCGCATCATCGGCGTGACCGGCGAGCGCTCCGCCTGGCCGTTCGCCAGCTTCGACCGGCCACGCTTCCTTTCCGATTTCGCGCCGATCGAGGTCACGCAGTATCGCCAGTCGCTGCTCGCGCTGACGCCCTACGTCTCGAGCCTGCAGGACATGGTCGGCAACGACAACTCGCAGGACGGCGGCATCGACATCTTCTGGAAACCGAACGGCCAGACGCAGCTGCTGGCCACGGTGAATCCGGACTTCGGGCAGGTCGAGAGCGACGACCTGGTCGTCAATTTCGATGCGACCGAGACCTTCATCAGCGACAAGCGCCCGTTCTTCACCGAGAACCAGGGCATTTTCGAGTTCACCACGCCCTCGGACTACAGTCAGCTGCTCTACACGCGGCGCATCGGCGGTCCGGCCGACGACGGTAATGGCGCGGGCGACATCACCGCGGCCCTCAAATTGAACGGCAGCCTGGGCGCGACCAAGTACGGCCTGTTTGCCGCGGACGAAGGCGAAGCCGTCGGCCGGACGTTCAGCGCCGTGCGACTGGTGCGCGACTTCAGCAATCAGAACCTCGGGCTGCTCGTGACCAACGTCGAGCGGCCATTTCTCGATCGCACGGCGACGGTGCTCGGCATCGATCACAACTGGCGCCCGACCGAGCGCTGGAACGTGCGCACGCGCCTGATCGAGAGCGACATCCGTCAGTCCGGCGAGAGCACGCGCGACGTGGGCGCGACGGTGTGGGCCGACTACGAGATGGATCACGGCTGGCGTCAGCAGTACATGGCCATGCACTTCGGCAACGACCTGGAGATCAACGACGCCGGCTATCTCTCGCGCAACAGCACCAACTACGCTCACTACCAGGTCAACCGCCGCTTCACCGATTTGCCGGCCGAGTCCCGCTACGCATCCAAGGACTGGCGCTGGCGCATCAGCTCGGACCACAACAATCACGGCGAGCTGCTCAACCACCAGTTCCGCATCAGCCGCGAGAGCCGCTTGCGCAACGGCAGTTACGAGTACGGGCAGATCAACATCAACAGCGCCGGCTTCGAGGACCTGCTGACGCGCGGCAACGGCTCGGTCTGGCTGCCGCCCAACAGCAACGCCTACTTCGAATACCAGCGGCCGCGCCAGGGCCACTTCGGTTACAACGTCGAGATGGAAGCATTCGGCGGCGGCCTCGCCGGCAACGACAAGATCGGCTACCGCATCGAGCTCGAGCCGCGCTACTTCGTCAACGACGCGCTGGAGATCTACCTCGATGTGCAGGCGAAGCGCATTGCCGACTGGCTGGTGTGGCAGCAGGACACACTGTTCGGCAGCTATGACGGACGGCAGGCGGACTTCGGCGCCGGCTTCAACTGGATCATGACCGGCCGCCACGAGCTGCGCATGAAGCTGCAAGCCATCGGTCTCGACTCGAAGCTGCGCCAGGCGTATCGCGTCGACCTCGCCGGGCGCGCGATTCCCACCGACGAGCCGGTCGACGATTTCAGCGTGCGCACCCTCGCCTTGCAGATCCGCTATCGCTACGAGATCGCCCCGCTCTCCTATCTATACGTGGTTTACGGTCGCGGCGGCTTCGACCAGACCACGACGGCCCCAGGCGAGGATCACCTGCTGCGCGACGCCTTCAGCCTGCGCGACGACGACCAGCTGCTGGTAAAAGTGAGCTACCGCTTCGAAAGGTAGCCTGCTTGTCGGATTGCGGCGTTCCCGTTCGTCATTAGTACAGGAAGGTGACGAATCGGGAGTTGACGATCATGAACGCCGTGGCCGGAATCGCTGCACTCTTGTTGAAGCGCGCTTTTGCGCTCCTGCGCAGCATCGGTCCCTACGCGCTGATCGAGATCCTGCTTCCCGGCGGCACGCTCATCGCACTGCTGCTGTGGCTCGCGCGGCAAGGCGCCTTCACGGGCTGGCGTGGATCGATCCAACTGATGCCCACGTATCACGCAAAGCAATTGGATTGCACAGCGCCGTGCGGCTACGCTGCCTGCCTGTGAAGTACGCATGGTTTGCATCGCTGTCATTGCTCATCACACTTGGCTCGACGAGCGTCGCAGGGGCTGACGTCGCGCTGCACGCCTGCGAGCTGCCGGGTGTGAAGCGTGCTGCGAAGTGCGGCGTCATCGAGGTGCCCGAGAATCCCGACAAGCCCGATGGCCGTCGCTTGCAGCTGGCGGTGGCTGTCGTTCCCGCCGCCGCGCGGGCGCACGATGATCCGATCGTGCCGCTGATGGGCGGTCCCGGCGAAGATGCCATCAGCGCTGCCGAGTACTACATGTCGACGCTCGGCTCGCTGCTGCAGGACCGTGACCTGTTGCTGATCGACCAGCGCGGTACGGGAAAGTCGAACGCCTTGCGCTGCAAGCTATACGACCCGCAAAACGCCGCGAAGAGTCTGCACGATCTGTTTCCGGCCGACGCCGTTGCGCGCTGTGCGAAGGAGTTGAGTAGTCGCGCGGATCTGACGCAGTACGGCTACGCGAACTTCGCTCGCGACCTGGAACACGTGCGCCGTACGCTCGGCTATGGCCCGCTGAACATCACCGCCGGATCGTATGGAACGCGCGCCGCCCAGCTGTACCTGCGCATGTATCCGAAAAGCGTGCGAACCGTGTACCTCGGCAGCGTCGTGCCATTGGACGTGATCACGCCGCTGACCATGGCGAAAACCGCCGAGGCCGCGCGCAATCAAACGTTCGACGCGTGCGCCGCGGACGCTGCTTGTCATGCAGCGTTTCCGGAGCTGCGCTCGGAGTTCGTGGACATCGTCCGCGAGCTCGACTCCGGCAAGACTTCGCTCGATCGCGGCCGCGTCATGGAGTGGTTTCGCTCCTTGACGTACCGCCCGTACAGCGCCACCGAGCTGCCATGGCTCATTCATCGCGCACACTCGGGAGACTGGCAGCCGATCGAGCAAGGCATCCTCGAGAACGCAGAAGGTGCCGATTCCGCTCTGAGCCTGGGCCTGTTGTTCTCGATTACCTGTAGCGACGACGTCGCGTTCATCGACGAGCAGGACATCGCGCGCGAAACACAGGGGACGTTGCTGCGCGACTATCGCGTGCGGCAGCAGCAAGCTGCCTGCCGGCACTGGCCGAAGAATCCGACGGCGACGGATCGCACGCCGATCGAGTCAGCCGTGCCGACGCTGTTCGTTTCGGGCGATAGCGACGCAGCGACTCCGCTGTGGTTCACGCAGCGCGTCGCGGCAGGATTCTCGCAACGTGCGGAAGTCATCGCCGGCGGACAGGGCCACACGGAGACGAGCGATTGCGTCAATCGGTTCTACGCGCAACTCGTGCGCGACGGATCGGTGCATAATCTGCAGCGTGCAACCTGCGATCCCGTACGGCGCCCGCCTTTCAAGACACAGTAAATTCCCGTTCGCACTAGCGTGCGTCGCACTGATTGCGCCAGCGGCGCAAGCTGCTTGTGGGCAAGGTGCTTACAGGTCCGATCGCGGTGGCGATTACGTCGTGATTGTGCCCACGTTGGATCCGCACTCTGCCGGACAGCGCTATCTGTTTCGCGACGGCCGGCGCGGGAGCACGGCGGACGACAACGCTCCCATCGCGTGCGCGGACGACGCAGTCGAAATCAAGAACAGCAGCCGTGACTCCGAGCGCTGGCACAAGCTCGAGCTGACGACGACCGATACGCGCTTCACGAGCGTCGCGACAGAGATCGCCGGGCGCTTGATCGAGCCGCCGGGCACGGAGAAACGTCCGCTGGTCGTCATGGTCCACGGCTCGGAGCGAACGTCCGCACTGAACTCGGTGTATGCCTACTCGATGGCCGCACAAGGCATCCGCACGTTCGTGTACGACAAGCGTGGCACGGGCAGCTCAGGCGGCGAGTACACGCAGAACTTCGAGCTGCTCGCGGCGGACGCCGCTGCCGCGCTCGCTCACGCGAAGACAATGACGGCGGGCCGCATCGGCCGCGCCGGTTATTTCGGCGGCAGTCAGGGCGGTTGGGTTGCACCGTTGGCCGCGACGCGCTCCGCTGCGGACTTCGTCGCGATCGGCTTCGGACTGGTCGCCTCGCCGATCGACGAGGATCGCGAGCAGATGGTGTCCGAGGGGCGCGAGCTCGGTCTCGACGCGTCGGCCTTCGAGCTGATCGACGCGCTGTCCGCAGCCACCGCACGCCTGGTGCTCAGCGGTTTCACGCAAGGCTACGAGCAGCTCGACCAGGTGCGCGATCAGATGCCGCGGCAACCGTGGTTGCAGCGGATTCGCGGCGAGTACAGCGGCGAGATTCTGCGCATGTCGGACGACGAGTTGCGGGGCCTCGGCCGCGCACGCTTCGACAACGTCGAGCTGATCTGGGACTACGACGCGATTGCCGCGCTTGAGCGCGTGAACGTGCCGGTGCTGTGGGTGCTCGCCGGCGAAGATCGCGAGGCGCCGATCGAGACCACCCGCGCCGCGCTGCTGCAGCTGAAGCATGCCGGCAAACCGATCGACCTCTATCTCTTTCCCGACACCGATCACGGCATGATGGAGTTCGTCACGCAACCCGACGGGTCGCGGAAGATCACTCGCATTACCGACGGCTACCTGCGCTTGCTCGGCGACTGGATCAATGGCCACGTCGCCGGCAAGTACGGTCGCGCACAGCGGCTCGAATGACGCCGCCCGCTACTGCTTGATCTCCGGCTCGACCAGCTGCGCGAGCTGCGTCAGCGAGTCCTGCCAGCCGAGATAGCACGCTTCCGCCGGAATCGCTTCCGGAATGCCTTCCTGCACCACGTTGAGCTCGACGCCGACCGACACCTGCTTGATCGTCACGGTCGTCATCATCTCACCCGGCAGATTTGGATCGTCGAACGCATCCGTGTGACGCAGCCGCTGGCCCGGCACCAGCTCCAGGAACTTGCCGCCGAACGAGTGGCTCTCGTTGGTCGTGAAGTTCTTGAACGACATTTTGTAGGTGCCGCCGACGCGCGCGTCGATGCTGTGCACCTTGCCGGTGAAGCCGAAGGGCGGCAGCCACTTGGCCATCGCCTCCGGATCGATGAAGGCGCGATAGACGCGATCCGGCGTGGAGCGCAGGACGCGGTGCAGCTTGACGGTACCTGTAGGCATGACTGTCTCCTTTCGAATGAATCGGCTGTTCTACCGCAAGGACGATCGACGGGCACGCCGCCCGACAAATTTGCACCCGATCGAGCGCCGGATCGTCCTTCCGTGCCCCGACGTAGAAACCGCGCGACCCCGGCCGTCATTGTCATGAGAGCCAGAGGAGTCCGCCATGTGTCCGATATGTCTGACGACCGCAACTGTCGTCGCCGCGAGCACCACGTCGGGAGCCGGGGTAATCGGCCTGCTCGCAGCGAAGTTCCATGTGATTCGCAGTTGGTTCACGGCGAAGCGCCATGACTGACATTCCCGCAGTGACCGATCGAAACGCCTTCCAGGCCGAAGTGGACGCACTACGCTTGCGCGAGAAGGCGCACACCCGGGAGAGCGATGCCATCGCCGCCGCCCGCCGCCGTCTGCCGATGGTCGAGGTGGATGCCAGCACGCGACTCGTCGGCAAGCGCGGGCCCGTGACGCTGCTCGACGCCTTCGAAGGCCGCAAGATGCTCCTCGCCTACTACTTCATGTGGTTCGCGGGCCAGCCTGCGCCGGAGCAGTGCGAGGGCTGCACCTGGTTCACGACGCAGGTACACGAGCTGTCGCACCTGCATTCTCGCGACGTCACCTATGCAACGTTCTGCCAGGGCTCGTACCAGGAAAGCGCGCGGTACCACGACTTCATGCAGTGGAAGATGCCGTGGTACTCCATCGGCAAGGACTCGCTCGAAACGCTGCTCGCCGGTCGCAAGACGAACCTCATGTACCTCATCAGCTACCTGCGGCAGGGATCGAAGGTCTTCGAGACCTACTGGACGACGCGCCGCGGCGTCGAGGCGCTGGACAATTGCTTCCACTTGCTCGACCTGACCAGGACTCGCCGGCCGGCTGGCCGCAGCTGCGCGAAGGCAAGGCCAACATGCGCGACAACGGACGCCCGATCTCGCAGTGGCCGCGACTGGAGGCAGGCCGGTCCGATGACCTGAGCTAGAATCCTGCGGCCCGTCAGCCGCAGGAGAACAGCGTGAGCCAGCCCAACCCGACCGGTCTGCAGATCCGGTCCCTGATCAAGAAGTCCGGTGTCCTGGAGCTGTCGCTCGCGTCGGTGCCGACGCCGGAGCCCGCGGCGGATGAAATCCTGATCCGGGTCGAAGCGACGCCGATCAACCCTTCGGATATCGCGCTGCTGCTGGGTCCGATCGATCCGGATACCGCGAAGCAGTCGGGCTCGGCGGACAACCCGGTCTTCACGGCCAACGTCCTGGAGCGCGCGATGCCCGCCCTGACGGCGCGGCTCGATCAGTCCATGCCCGTCGGCAACGAGGGCGCGGGCACGGTGGTCAAGGCCGGATCGTCGCCGGCCGCGCAGGCGCTGCTCGGCAAGCTCGTCGCCGTGGCGACCGGCTCGATGTACTCGCAGTACAAGATCGCGAAGGCCGCCGAAGCCCTGGTGCTGCCGGCCGGAACGACCGCGACGCAGGCCGCCTCGTGCTTCGTGAATCCCCTGACCGCGCTGAGCATGGTCGAGGTCATGCGCCGCGAAGGCCATAAGGCGCTCGTGCATACGGCGGCGGCGTCGAATCTCGGGCAGATGCTCAACAAGATCTGCCAGCGCGACGGCGTAAGCCTGGTCAACATCGTGCGCAGCGCCGAGCAGGCGCAGATTCTCAAGGAGATCGGCGCGAAGATCGTGCTCGACTCCACCTCCCCGCGCTTCATGGCGGAGCTCATCGAGGCGGTCGGCGCGACTGAAGCGACGTTGGCGTTCGATGCCATCGGCGGCGGCACGTTGGGAAGCCAGATCCTCAGCGCCATGGAAGCCGCGGCGGCGGCGCGCATGACGACATACAACCGCTACGGCTCGAACACGTTCAAGCAGCTGTATATCTATGGCGCGCTCGACGTGGGCAAGACCGAGCTGACGCGCACCTACGGCTTCGCGTGGTCGGTCAGCGGCTTCCTGCTGACGCCGTTCCTGCAGAAACTCGGTGCGGCGGACGTCAACCGCCTGCGGCAGCGAGTCGTGGCCGAGTTGACGACGACCTTCGCGAGCCACTACACGAAGGAGATCTCGCTGCGCGACGTGCCGAAGCTCGACGTCGTCAAGCGGTACAGCAAGCGGGCGACCGGGGAGAAGTTCCTCATCAACCCCGCACGCTGAGTGGGACGCGCAGCTCTTCGATGTAACCATCGAGCGGCGGCGGCGTATTGCGGCAACGATGCAGGTTGAAATTGCCAAGGCCAGCGACCTGGACCGGATCGTCGCGCTCGTGAACGACGCTTATCGCGGCTCGTCGCAAGCGCCCGGCTGGACGCACGAGACAGCATTGCTCTCGGGACAACGCACGGACGCCGCGATCGTGACCGCGATACTGAAGAAAGAGGACTCCACCGTCCTGGTGATGAGACACCAAAACCACGTGGTCGCGTGCGTGGCTCTGCAGCTGCTCGACTCCAGCAACTGGTATCTCTCGATGCTGGCCGTCGATCCCGAGCACCAGCAATACGGTGTCGGCAAGCAGATCATGGCCGGCGCCGAGCGATTTGCACACGAGCGCGGCGCGCTATGCATGAAGATCTCGGTCATCAATCTGCGCGAGGCGCTGCTCGCGTGGTACGAGCGCCAGGGTTACGTGCGCACCGGTGAGGTCGAGCCTTTCCCCTACGGCGACGCGACGGTCGGGACGCCTTTGCGCAGCGACCTGGCACTGGTCACGCTGGCAAAGACGCTCCGACCGAACGGATGACTCGCGTCTAGTCGAATCGCACGGCGGACGACGTCGAGCACCCCGTCGTCAGCAGCACGCCGTCAGGGTTGTAGTTCTCCGCGGTCCCTGCCGACGTAAAACTCCACCCGCCAGCGCCCAGCACGACGTCGTGGCGAACGATGCGCCAGCCCGTCGTTACCCCCGCCGCGTCGAACAGGAAGAACTTCTGTGCGAACTCGTACTTGTTGCCATGAACGTGGCGCCAGTAGCCGAAGTGCGCCGACTGCGTCGCGGGATTGGTCGAGTTCGTATCCAGGAAAGTCCCGTCCGCCGCGAAGACGTTGGTCGCATCGAAGCTGGCGAAGACGACCGGCCCGGGCACGTTGCCAGGCAGGCAGTTCGTGATATTGACCCGTACGCTCCAGACACCCCGAATGCGTTTCGACGCCGAGTCGTGGGCCCAGGCCGTGGGTTGTCCGATCAGCAGCCCGAGCGCCAGTGCCGCCAGCCAGCGCGACGCGGAAGCCATGCATGTCTCGTTCATGATCGATCTCCAGGAGGTTGAGGCCGCCGCGGTATGCAGCGGATGGTCACTTGTCGCCCGCGGCGCTCCCGGATGTAATTAGAGCCGCTGAAGGTTTCTGCGAATTTGTGAGAGCCCCACTGTGAGCGCCGGAACCGCCGAGATCTGCCAGTTCCACGGATATCGCCTGGACGTCGTGCGCCGCCAGCTGCTGGATCCCGACGGCGCGGCGGTGCCGCTGATGCCGAAGGCGACGGAGACGCTGGTCTACCTGGTCGCCCATGCCGGCCAGACCGTGAGCAAGGAGGACCTGCTGCGGGCGGTATGGCCGAACGTCGTCGTCGAAGAGAACAACCTCACCCAGAATATCTCCGCGCTGCGCCGGGCCTTCGGCGAGAAGCTGGGCGAGCACCGGTTCATCGTCACGATCCCAGGGCAGGGCTATCGGTTCGTGGCGCCCGTGAGCAAAGAATCAGCCCCTGCTGCGGTGCCCGTCGCCGCGCCCGCCCGGAAGCGGCGAGCGCTGCTTGGCGGTATCGCGATCCTCGTCGCCGCGCTGGCGGTCGCGATTGCCTGGCTCCTGCCGGCGCTCCGCGGACCTGCGATCCCGGCGCAACCGCAAACGGTCGCGATCCTGCCATTCGCCCCCGTCGTCGCGAGCGAGCGCAACGAGGCGCTCGAGCTCGGCATGGCCGACAGCCTGATCATGGAGCTGAGCCGCAGCACGCACCTGATCGTGCGGCCGCTGAACGCGACGCGCCGCTTCGTCGCCCTCGATCAGGATCCGCTCGAGGCGGGCCGACAGCTGGCTGTCGATGCCATCGTGGACGGCACCATGCAGGTCGTCGACGGTCGTGTGCGAGCTTCCGCGCGGCTGCTGCGCGTCGCCGACGGCCGGCAATTGTGGGCCGGTAAATTCGAGGAGCGCTTCGCGCACATCTTCGACGTGCAGGACGCCATTGCCGAGCGCGTGGCCGCGGCGCTGGAGATCCGGCTCGAGCCGCAGCCGAATCATCAGACCGAGAACGTGCTCGCCTATGAGCTGTACATGCGCGGCAGGCTGCACGCCCTGCGACTGGTCATGCCCGAAGTTCAGCGCGGCATCGAGTACTTCGAGCGCGCGATCAAGGAAGATCCCGCGTATGCGTTGCCGTACGCGGGCATCGCCGATGCGTTGCGGGCATCGGTGCTGAGCAACGACATGCCGCCCGCCGAGCTTGCGCCGCGCGCCATCGCAGCGGCAACGCGCGCAATCGAGCTCGCGCCGGATCTCGCCGAAACGAACACAGCGCGCGGCATGGCGGCGATGTGGCTGGAGTGGGACTGGCGGGCCGCGGAAAAATATCTCTCACGTGCCGTGGAGCTGGCGCCGAACGATGCCGAGGCTCACATCTATCTCGCTCATCTGTACTCGAACCTCGGTCGCAAGCAGGAAGCGTTGACCCACGCCAGGCACGCGCGCGAGCTCAATCCGATCAGTCCTCTCATCGCCGTCCTGGAAGGAATGTTCCTCACGCATCACGGCGAATATGCAGAGGCTATCCGTCGTCTACGCGATGCCGTCAGCCTCGAGCCGCAGTTCTGGCTTGCGCACCACCTACTGGCGAACGCGCTCATCGATGCCGGGCAGTACGCAGCCGCGCTGCCGGAAAGTGCCGAGGCCAAACGGCTGTCGCCGTTGCAGACGCTGTCCGACGCGTTTGCGGCTATCGCGCTGGCGCGCCTGGGCAGGAAGCACGAGGCGCGGACGACGCTGGATTCGTTGTCCGCGGCGGGGAGTCACACATATATACCGCCCTCGCATCTGGCGCTGATCGAGGCCGCGCTGGGGGAGCGTGACCAGGCCTTCGCGCACCTCGACGCGGCTTTCGCCGTCCACGACGCTCGTCTGGCGCTGCTCAAGGTCGATCCGAAGTGGAACGACCTGCGCTCCGACCCCCGCTTTGCGGCCCTCCTGCGCCGCATGAACTTCTGATCTGCAGCGCGAACCGGCTGGCGTAAGCGATTCGTAAGCTCGCCCGGGCGATCCTTGCAGCGACGCAATCTGGAAGGAATCTGCCCATGATCCGCCTGACCCTCCGCACCTTTCTGCCCGCGGTCGCCGGTGCGCTGCTGGCTGCAACTGCTGCCCATGCCGTCCCCGTCGTCGTCGATTACAGCGTTGCAGGAACCGGTCAGACGGCGCGTGCGGGTTTCGAATTCGTCAATGGCTCGACCTTACAGATCACGCTGGCCGAGACGACTGCTGCGGGCACCTCGGGTCTCACCGGCGGCAGCGCGATCCTGACGAACCTGGGCTTCCTGCTGCCGCGGGTGCAGATCGTCGGCGGCTCGGTCACCGTTGCGCCGGGCAGCGCAGGCGCGGGATTTGCGAGCAATCCCGGCGCCGGCGCTGACGTGTCGAATCTGTGGGGATACACGCCTACGACGTTGTCGGCTGCGCTCCAGGCAAACAGCGTGGAGCTCGCGAATGCAGCAGCCGAACAGCTGGCGATCGCGGCAGATCAGGATGCGATCGGGGAAGCGAAGCGCGCACGCGCCAAAGCGCAACGTGACGCGGCGGCGCAGTTGCTCGCGAACAATCCGGATGCGCAGATGCGGCAGGATGCCGCCGATCTGATCAAGGCCGCCGAACAGGATGAGGCCGACGCCGCCGTGGCCGAAGCAGCCGAGAAAGCCGCGAACGCGCAGGCGGCGGCACTGCAAGCCCAGTCGAACGACTTCGCAGCGCGCGCGACTGCCGCTCCGACGTTGCAGCTGGTCGGCGCGCTCTGGAACCCGCTGACTGCCTTCCTCGCTTCCCCGCCAGGCACCGCATTCGACGGTCTCGACGGCGGACTGCTGGCTGACGCACTCGCCCGCGGCAGCGAGCAGATCATCACGAACTCGGTGCTGCTCTCGCTGACGCTGAGCGACGCCCTGCTCGCGATCGAACAGGAACAGTTCCTCGCCAGCCTGCGCACGGGATCGTTCGTCGGCTACGGAACCGGTGCCTTCCTGGACGGCCGGCCCGACGGCCTGCCGCCGGTCTCCGTGCCCGAGCCGCAGACGCTCTCGCTGGTCGCCGCGATGTTGCTCGTCATCGCAGCGAGTAAGCGGCGGCGATCAGCAGACCGCCGCTGAGCGCGAGATTGGTCCGCCACGTGCCGAGCGCGCCGGCACGTGCCTCGCCTTCCTTGTTCCAGAAGTCGACGAGCATGATCGACGCCACGATGGTGAACAGCACGAGCCCCAGCGCCGCCCACCCCGGCCAGAGGCCGAAGATCAGCGCCAGACCGCACGCGGTCTGAAAAATCGACCCGATCACCAGCACCGCTCGCGCGGCCGGAACGCCGCGAGCGGTCATGCTCGCGCTGATCGGCGCGAGCGCCGTGAAATGATGGATCCCGGCCCACGCGTAATACGCGCCGAGCAACACGCGACCAAGCATCCAGGCGAGTTCGGTACTATTGGCGGGCATGAGCGAAGCAGACACGAATGCACCTCGACCCGCAAGCCAGAAGGAGTCCCCGGTGGAAAGTCCGGAAGTTCAGCACGCGCACTCGCGCCATGGCGGCGGATTGCCGCGCTGGCTCGAGCTGGCGATCGCCATGACGGCACTCGTCACATCGATCAGCTCCATCTTCATCGCTGTCCATCACGGCAGGATCATGGAGAAGCTGGTCCAGGCGAACTCGCTGCCCTACGTACAGGGAGGTGTCAGCAATGTTACGCCCGAGGGTACGCGAGTGCTGTCGCTCGATCTGCTGAATCGCGGCGTCGGGCCGGCGCACGAGCGCAGTCTGCGCGTGAAAGTCGGCGACCGTTACGTCGCGACCGTGGGAGAACTACTCGCTGCGTCACTGCCCGCGGACCAGCTCGCGGAAGTGGAGCGGGCGCGCAAAGAGCAGGTGCTGACCATCGCCGGCAACAACGTCCAGCACCGGTTCATTCCCGGCGGCCAACCGCAGCTGATCTTTCGCATTGCTCGGACGCCCGAGAACGCGCGCTACTGGGACATGCTCGACGCGGTCTGGAAAAAGTGGGACATCGAGTATTGTTATTGCTCGGTATTCGAAGAGTGCTGGCAGGTGAACGGCATCTGGGGCGAGCCCGAACCCGTAGAGCAATGCGTGCGCGACGAGCCGCGCGAGTTCACGCCCCGCAGCTAGTCGCCATCGAGGAATTCCGTCGGGACATCCGTGCCCGGTAGCGCCGCAAACGGCGGCTCTTTGGCTGCGAATCTCGCGCGCGCCGCTGAATCTCTCAGTGCGGAGGCCAGCGCAGTGCTCAACTCGTAGGCCTGAACGTCATACCCGCGAGCTTGTAGAGCGCCGTAGAAAGCGTCGACGTGCGCGCCACCGCTCTGATACACGAGCGGCGCGAACTCGGGATCGATGTCGATTTCCGGGTGCTCGTACGACGCGCGACACCCCGCAGCGTCCGTCGCGTGATAGTTGCGGCATGTTTGCGGGCGCGCTTCGTAAATGGAGCAGCGACCCTCGGCGAGAAATGGGCACTTCACGTTGCGCCGCATGCGCTGCATCTCGTCCAGACCTTGCAGCAGCGCGCTGTTCGCCGCGATCTCGCGCCGCACTCGCGCCTGCTCATCGGCACTGAGCTCGCGCTCCATGAAGTCCAGGATGCTGAAGACTTCGACGGCGCGGACATCGACGGTGAAGTAGCAGCACCAGTAGCAGCCGTTCTTGCACGCGAGTGTGTGAGCGTCCGCCGCTGCACTGAGTCGCTCATCGTGCCGGCGCCGCGAGCTTTCGTACGCTGCGATCGGTCCGAGCGCGTCGATCTCAGCGCCGGCCTGCGCGATCTCGCGCGCGACGATGCCTCGCACCAGCATCTCATCGATGACGATTTCCATGTTCGACTAGCGTTGAGTCGTGAGCGCGGCCATGCGCGCGAGTGCTGCATCGTACTCGCTCACGAGGCTGTCGACGACCGCACTCATCGGCTCGATCGCCCGGACCGCACCGATGCCCTGCCCCGCCGACCACAGATCCTTCCAGCGCTTCGCAACCTGCTGCTGCTGGCTGCTGTCATAGTTACGCTGCGGCTTCTCGGGCATCTGCTCCGGGTCGTAGCCGGCGCGACGCAAGCTCGGCTTCAGCCAGGTCGCAGGCGTTCCGGTGATCGAAGCGCTGACCAGCAGATCGTCGAGCGACGCGTCGACGACCATCTGCTTGTAGTCCTCGACCGCGCGACTCTCATGCGTCGCGATGAAGCGCGTGCCCATGTAGACCAGGTCCGCGCCCGCGGCAATCGCGCCCGCCACGCCCTGACCATCGGCGATGCCGCCGCCGACGATCACGAGTCCGTTGGTGAGCTGGCGCGCCGCGGAGATGAACGCAAACGGCGAGATGAAACCGGTGTGGCCGCCCGCGCCCGCCGACACGCATGCCAGGCCGTCCGCGCCGGCGTCGATCGCCTTCTTTGCCAGCATCAGATTGACCACGTCCGCGATCACGATGCCGCCGTACGAATGCACCAGCTCGATCGCCGGTTTCGGGCTGCCGAGCGCAGTGATCACGATCGGCGGGCGATAGCGCGCCACCAGCTCGAGGTCCTGCGCCAGCCGCTGATTGGTCGAATGCGTGATGACGTTCGTCGCCCACGGCGCCACCGCCGTCCCGCGCAGCTCGCTCGCGATGCGCCCCATCCACTCGTCCAGCTCCTGCGTAGTGCGCGCGTTGGTGGTCGGGAAGGCGCCGATGATGCCGCAGCGGCAAGCCTCGATGACCAGCTCGGGCCCGGAAATGAGGAACATCGGCGCGGCCACGACCGGCAGCCGCAGCTTGCCGCGGCCCGACAGGAGCGCAGGAGTCACGGCGCCGATGTGCAAATTCGTAGTCACTTGCTAAACTGTACTGACTCTGACGCGCGAGTCAATCGGACCGCTTCCATGCAACAGTCGGCACGAGTCCTGCCTCCCCTGGATTTCGACGGTTTGCGCCCGCCGTCGCCCTTCATGACCGAGGCGCACGCCCTATGGTGCGCCCGGGTGCGCGACTTCGTCACTCGCGAGATTGAACCCGATCTCGCCTCGTGGGAGGCGTCCGGGACCTTTCCGGACTCGGTATACGAGTCCGCAGCGCGGGCCGGGTTGCTCGGCGTGGGCTTCCCCGAGCGTCTCGGCGGCAACACCGAGCAGGCCGATCCGTACTACCGCGTGATCTTTTCCGAAGAGATGCATCGGCCCGGCGCCGGCGTGGTGTTTGCGGACCTGGCGACGCACTGGATCGGGTTGCCACCCGTCGTGCAGTTCGGCGACCCCGGCCTGCAGGAAGCCATCGCGCGGCCGGTGCTCGCCGGCAAGCGCAAGATCGCGTTCGCAGTCACCGAACCGGGCGGCGGATCCGACGCCGGCGCGCTGCGTACGAGCGCGGAGCGACGCGACGGTCAGTGGATCGTCAATGGCGCCAAGACGCTGATCTCCGGCGCACTGCGCGCGGACTGCATCCTCACGGCGGTGCGCACCGGCGCGGCCGGGGCCGGCGGCATCTCGTTGCTGCTCATCGATGCGGCGAGCGCCGGCATCGAGCGACGCGTGGTCCCGGGCCTGCGCTGGTACAACTCGAGCATCGGCACGATCGAGTTTCGCGACGTGCGCGTGCCGCTGGACCGGTTGATCGGGCCCGAGAACAAAGGCTTCGCCGGCCTCGCCAAGCAGTTCAACATCGAGCGCTTGAGCGGTATTGCCGCGACGCTCGCGATGTCGCGCACGGCGTTGGCGGAAGCGATCGCGTGGGCGCAGCAGCGCGAAGCATTCGGCAAGAAGCTCGTCGAGCACCAGGCTCTGCGCCACAAGCTGGTCGACGCAGTTCGCAGCATTCGTGTCGCCTACGCGTATCTCGATCAGTGCATCTGGCGGCTGCAACAGGGCGACAGTGCCGTTGCCGACATTGCGATGCTCAAAGTCCAGGCGACGCGCACGCTCGAGCATGTCGCGCGCGACGCCATGCACGTGCTCGGCCAGCACGCCTACTCCGGCGCCAATCGCGTCGAGCGCATTTATCGCGAGGCGCGCATCTTCGCGATCGGCGGCGGCACCGAGGAAATTCTGAACGACCTGGCCGCGCGCCAGCTCGGCCTCTGACCCACTTCGAGGAGTGCAATCACGATGACCCAGTACACCGAGACCCTGAAGGCAATCATGGCGGCCGCATTGCAGCCGGACGTCGAACGCTTCGTCGACTTCCTGACCGACGACGTCGAATACCACTTTCACGTCAGCACCCCGCCGGTCCGCGGCAAGGATGGAGTGCGCCGCTTCATGGCGAAGTACGGCACGATCGCCGGCGACCCGCTGTGGCGCGTCGATCGCGTCGCCGAAGCGGAGGGCTGCCTGTTCGTCGAAGGGTACGAGGAATACACGGACAAGCGCACCGGCGAGCGCATCGCGCATCCGTACATGGGCATCATGGAATTTCGCGACGGCAAAGTGGCGAAGTGGCGCGACTACTTCGACATGAATCAGAAGAAGAAGCCGGAATAGGAAACCGGAGGGTCTCGCCAAGACGCCAAGTAAGATCAAGGGCGCCAAGGGAGTCATAAAATTTCAGAATCCTTGGCGAGCTTGTTCTTCCTTGGCGCCTTGGCGAGATTGCTTTCTCTTACAGCTTCGCGCGCCGCACCTCGATGCCGGCGGCGACGCGGTCCCAGCAGTCGGCGCTGATGCCCTGCTGGCGGATCTCGACTTTGCGCACCTTGTTCGTCGGCGTCTTCGGCAGCGCTTCCATGACGCGCACATAGCGCGGCACCATGTAGTGCGGCATCCGCGGCACGAGGAAACGCAGCAACGCCGCCGGATCGATGGTTGCGCCGGCGGTCGGCGCGACCGCGACCAGCACTTCTTCCTCGCCATCCGGACTCGGCACGCCGATGGCTGCCACTTCGGCGACACCCGGGAAAGCGAACACTTCCGCTTCGACCTCCATCGATGAGATGTTCTCGCCGCGCCGGCGGATCGCGTCCTTCAGGCGGTCGACGAAGAAGAAGTCGCCGGCCTCGTTGCGGTAGAGCAGGTCTCCCGTGTGAAACCAGCCGTTGCGCCAGGCGCGCGCGTTCGCTTCGTGCTGGTTGATGTAGCCGAGCGCAGTGGTCCACGGCAGATCGTTGCGTACGACGAGCTCGCCGGTGACGCCGGGCGGACATTCGATGTCGTTCGCGTCGACGATGCGGCACTCGCAGCCGGTGCGCGGCCGGCCGCAGCTGCCCGGCTCCGGCACGTCGATGTCGGTGACGAGCGGCACCGACAGCTCCGTCATGTTGAAGCCCGAGCAATAGTGAAAGTCGTGGCGCCGCGCCAGCTCGATCATCTGGCGGGTCAGCGCCACGACCGCAAAGCGCAGCGGATTGTTCTGGTCGTGCGGCGACGGCGGCAATTTCGCAAGGAAGGCCGGCATCGAGCCGATCATGCCGCTGGTGGTCGTGATGCCGAAGCGATGCACGCGCTCCCAGAATCGCTCGGTGCTGAAGCTCTCACACAAGACCGCAGAGCACCCCGCGATGAGCGCGCCGCTGATCGAGCCGACGCCGCCGATGTGGAACATCGGCAGCTCGATCAGCATACGATCGTCGGCGCTCATATAGCCGTACTGGGCGCGCGCCGCGGTATTGATCTGCAGGTACGTGCACAACACCCCTTTCGACGGACCCGTCGTGCCGGACGTGAAGATGAGCATCTGCGGATCCCAGCGCTCGACGGTGGCATCCGGCGCGCCATCGTCGGCTTCGTCGAGCACGTCCGGCGAGTACACGTTCAGCCCCTGGGCGTCGATGCCCTGCAACCGCTCGAACAATCCCGGGTGCGCAATCATGACCGTTGCGCCGGACTCCGCGATCGCGTGCTCGAGCAGCCTGCCGCGATAGGCAATGTTCAACGGCGCGAAGCAGGCGCCGAGCAGATTCGCGCCGAACCACGCGCGCACCGCATCCGGCCCATTGGGCAACCACACGAGCACCTTGTCGCCGGCTCGCACGCCGCGGCGACGCAAGGCGGCGGCAGCGCGACGCGCCAGCGAATACGTCTGGCCGTAGCTCCATCGTTTGCCATCTTCATACAGCAGGAAATCGCGCTCGGGTGAGGCGGCCGCGCGTGCCGCGAGCAGCGACGGTAGAACACACGCCTCGCGCGCCGGCATCGCCGGATCGAACCATTGCGGATGGCGTGCAGCGGTCATGGACGTGCGTGCAATCAGCGGGCGGCGGAACGGACCGGGCGTCGCCGTTCGACGTCCGCCGGTCGCAACTCTTCGTGGCAGTGATCGCAGACGACGGCGCCATCCGCCGTCTTGCCGCACGACCGATGCACGAGCTGCAAGGGCGCAGTACGTCCGCGCAGCAGCCAGCGATCGGCCCACTGATGCAGCGTGAACGCCGGCAGATACAGCTCGCGCCCGCGCTCGGTCAGTCGATACTCGTAGCGCGGCGGACGGTCCTGATACTGGAAACGCTCGAACACGCGTGCCTGGACCAGCATGCGCAAGCGGTCGGCGAGCGTATTGGTGGAGACGCACAGCGCGGCCTGGATGTCGGCGAAGCGATGCAGCCCGAAGTAACTGGAGGCCTGCACCAGCGCGGCCCAGCGATCGCCGATCACGTCGATCACATGGACCGTGCCCTCCTCGATCTCGCGCCAGGAGTTGGCGCCGACGTGCAGGCAATGCTTCGGCAAGCTCACCTGCCGCTCATCCGGCTCGGCGACGATCTCGACGCGGATGCTGCGGATGTCGATCGGCTCACGGCACGCGCGGCAGATGAGCAGCGGCGAAGTCTTCTTGCCGCACGGCCGGTGCACGAGCTCGCGCGGGATGCCCGACTGACTGCCGCCGTAGCGGCGTTCCCACAGCCAGTACATCAGCGCGGTCGGGTACAGATCGGCGCCCATGCGCGTCAGCCGGTATTCGTAACGCGTCGGCCGCACCTGGTACGGATGTCGATGCAGAATGCCTTCGTCGACGAGCGTGCGCAGCCGCGAGGTCAGCGTCGCGCGATTCGCGCCGGTCGCGGCCACCAGCTCCTCGAAGCGGCGCGCGCCGAGGAAGATCTCGCGCAGCATGAGCGCCGACCAGCGATCGCCGAGCGCTTCGAACGCCATCGCCACCTGACTGCTGCGCAGGATCGCGCCGGCTCGTTGCGGCCCGACGCGAGCGGCGATACCGGCGATGCCTTCCTGGGCCTTGGGTTGCTTGACGGCGAGTGGCTTCATCCGTGGCGCACTATAGAGAGCGTGCCCGCGCAACACCACATGAGAAATGGGAACATTCCTCATTTCCATCACCGGACGTTCTCGATCCGGCGGCCGGCTGCGGAAATGAGGAATGTCCCCATTTCTCACTGGGCCGGAACGCGGGCGCTGTTCTCGTTGATCACCCGCCAGGCGCCGTCGATCTTGCGGAACACCTGGCTGGTGCAGCCGGCGACGTTCTCGCGCGGCGTATCGTGCGTCCACGTGTACAGCGCGATGCCGAGGTCGTCGGCGAGTATCTGCACTTCGATGTCGAAGAGCGCCGTGATGCCCATGGCGCCCTTCGGATAGTCGGCGCCGTAGATCCGGTTCATGGACGACCAGCCCTTGTACCAGACGCCCTTCATCGACCAGCGCATGTCGTCGCTCTGCCAGTAGTGCTGCATGTAGCCCTTCTGGTCTTCGCGATTCCACTGGTCGAACATCGTCGCCAGCGTCTGGCGGATCTCCTGCTCTGCGCTCGCCATGTCGCCGTGCCTCAGAACGAGTACGTGAAGTCGACGCCGTAGGTGCGCGGCGGACCCCAGACTTCGACCAGGTCGCCGAGGAACGGCAGGCCAAGCTGCGAGTACAGCTCGTCCGTGAGGTTCTTGCCCCACAGCGTCACGTTCCAGTTCGGCGCAGGCTGCAGCCGGATCGACGCGTCGAGCAGGCCATAGCCAGGCTCGAAGCTGATGTTGTCCGGCGCCCAGTACAGCTTGCTCTGGTGCGTGTAGTTGACGCGCGCCTGCAGCGCATCCGGCCAGCTGCCGATGTCGGTCGAGTACACGAGGCCGAGGTTGTACTTGAACTTCGGCGTGCGCTGCATCGTCTTGCCGTCGTAGATGTGCCCGGCGAGATCGTCGTAGTCCTGGTACTTCGGATCGAGCGCAGTGAGCGCCGCATTGAGCGTCAGACCGTCGGTCGCTGCTGCGGCGAGCTCGAACTCGACGCCGCGAATGCGCGCGCTGCCCGCATTCGACGTGATCAGGCACAGACAGGTCAGGTCGGTCCGCTGCGCCTGCAGATCCTTGTAGTCCATCTCGAACACGGCGGTGTTGACGCGCAGCCGCTGCTCGAACAGATCGGACTTGAGGCCGATCTCGTAGTTCGTGACCTTCTCGGGATCGAACGAGATCTGCGCGGCTTGCGGCGTCGGCGGAATGAAATCCCAGCCGCCGCCCTTGAAGCCCTGCGCGATGCTGGCGTAGACGAGCGCGGAGTCGTTGAACCGGTACTCGACGTTGCCCTGTCCCGTGACCGCATCCCAGGTGTCGCCGTAGCTGACGTTCCAGTGCGTGCCCGCCGGGCCGCGCAACGGAGTGACGCAGGCGCCGTCGCCGCCGTCGTCGAGACACGTGACGTCCTTCGTGCCGGATTTGTCGTCGTTGAGATAGCGCACGCCGCCCGTGACTTTCCAGCCGTTGCCGAAGTTGTAACCGACCTGGCCGAAAGCCGCGGCCGTCTCGATCTTCGCCGAGGCGTCGTAGAAGCTGTGCCCGCTGAACACGGCGAGCGCCGTCGCGTGCGCGTCATGTTGATACGGACGATGGATGTCGTCGTTCTGGTAGTACGCGCCCACCAGCCATTCGAACGGTGAGTCCGAGTTCGACGCCAGCCGCAGCTCCTGGCTGAAAGTTTTCGGCGTCTCGGTCTGGAACACGAACGTGTCGACGATCGACGGCGGATTGTCGAAGCCGATCTGGTTGTAGCCCCATTCGGCCTTCGAGTCGCGATAGGCAGTGATCGAGGTGAGCGTGGCGTTCTGCAGCCCGTCCCAATCGACGCGGAAGCTCGCGCCGATGGAGCGCCGCTTCACGTATTCCGCCTCCGGGCTCATGTCCTCGCGATCGCCGAGACCGTTGGCGTCACGGAAGGCGCCGAGCGAGCCGACGCCGGCGACAGCCGGATCGTCGATCGCCGCGCGGATCGTGCCGTTGCTTTCGTCGTGGCCATACTCGACCGAGAGCAGCGCACGCAGATCGTCGTCGGGATGACCGAACTGCAGTTGCGCGCGCGCCTGATACGACTGCAGATCGTCCAGGTCGCGATTGAGCAGCACGTTGCGGTTGTAACCGGAGCGATCGCGCACCTGAAACGCAAAGCGCGCGGCGACGTTCTCGGACAAGCCGCCGGTCAGGTGGCCGTTCGCCATGAAGCTGTCGTAGTTGCCGTAAGAGACCGTGGCAGCACCGCCGGTCGTGTAGCTCGGCTTCGCGGTGATGACGCTGAGTGCGCCGCCAACGACGTTCTTGCCGAGCAGCACGCCCTGCGGACCGCGGATGACTTCGATGCGGTCGAGGTCGAAGAAGTCGGTGAACGCCGAGCCCATGCGCGAAACGTACACTTCGTCGACGAACAGGCCGACGGATGGCTCCGCCGACGCATCGTTGAGCTTGACGCTGACGATGCCGCGGATGTTGAGCTGCTGCGACACGGCCGAATCCTGCGTCATGTTCACCCACGGCACGCTCGCCGCGAGCGTGTACAGGTCGGTGACGCGATTGGCCGCGAGCTCTTCGCCGCCGACCGCGCTGATCGCGATCGGCACGTCCTGCAGGCGCTCCTCGCGCTTCTGCGCGGTGACGACGACTTCCTCGAGAGCGGGCGCGGCAGCGCCGGTGTCCGTACCTTCCGCGCCCAGTGCAGTGGCGACCGGAAAACCAACGAGACTGGCCCAGGCGAGCAGCCCGAGCCTCTGGCAGAGAACGGACATGACGGATCCCCTCGATCGTTTGGCTCGCTGCCGTTGTAACTTGCGAAACTAGACTCGTCAAGTGAAGAACGGCGCGGTGGCTGCGACTGGTGCCGGCCAATAGCCGATTATCCTGGCAGCCGCGGCTGCCTATATACTTGCCAGAACGAACTGATCAGGCTGACGCCGAGGGATAGCATGGCTGTGGATCCGCAACGCCTGCTGGCGCTGGAGCTGCCGGAGCACGAATTCGCCTGGACGCAGCGCGACTGCCAGCTGTATGCGCTGGCGACCGGCTTCGGCCAGGATCCGCTCGACGAGCCGGAGCTGCGCTATCTGCTGGAAGGACCGGGATTTGTAGTCAGTCCGACCGCGGCCGTCACGCTCTACTACGACGACCGCTGGATGCGCGCCAGCGGCGTCAACCTCGCGATGTCGCTGCATGGCGAGCAGCGCAACATCTTCCATCGACCGATCCCGCCCGACGGCCGCGGCTGGGTTTCCTCGCGCATCACCGGCGTGTACGACAAAGGCCCGGGGCGCGGCCTGCTCGTCGTGTGCGAGCAAGTTTTACGCGATGCGCAGAGCGGCGAGCCGATCGCGACCAACATCATCACCAACTTCGCGCGCGCGGACGGAGGCGTCGGCTTCTCCAGCGGTACGGCGCCGATGCCGCACGCGTTGCCGACGCGGCCGGCCGATGCGGTCGTCGAAGGCGTGACGCGGCCGGAGCAAGCCTTGGCCTATCGACTCTGCGGGGATCGCAATCCCCTGCACGCAGATCCTGCGACTGCGCGCGCCGCCGGCTTCTCGCGGCCGATCCTGCACGGCATGTGCACCTATGGGTTCGCGGCCCGCGCGGTCCTGCGCGCCACGTGCGGCTACGACCCCAAACGTCTGCGGACGTTCGGCGCCCGCATCAGCTCGCCGGTGTATCCGGGCGACGTGTTGCGCACTGAGATCTGGCAGGACGGCGCCGTGGTGTCATTCCGAACGCTCGTGCCCGCCCGCGACAACGTAGTCGTGATCAACAACGGACGCGCCGATGTCGTCGCCGGCCATTGAGCAACCGGTGCCTGCGACAGCGGCGCGCGAACCGGGCGTCAACCCGGCGTACGCGTGGTTCGTGGTCATCGTGCTCACGCTCGCGTACACGTGCTCGTTCATCGACCGGCAGATCCTGACGCTGCTGATCGAGCCGATCCGCCGCGACCTGCACATCACCGATACGCAGGTCAGCCTGCTCGGCGGCCTCGCGTTCTCGATCTTCTATACGACGCTCGGCATTCCGATCGCGAAGCTGGCCGACCAGACACATCGCCGCAACCTGATGGCGGCGGGGCTAGCGTTCTGGAGTGTCATGACCGCGGCCTGCGGACTCGCACGCAGCTTCTGGGGTCTGTTCGCGGCTCGAGTCGGCGTCGGTGTCGGCGAAGCGGCGCTCTCGCCCGCGGCCTTCTCACTCTTGTCCGACTACTTCCCGCCGCGCAAAGTCGCGCTGGCTGTGAGCGTGTATTCGATGGGCCTGTACTTCGGCGCCGGCCTGGCGCTGATGATCGGTGGCTCCGTCGTCAAGGCAGTCTCGAATGCGCCGATGCACGAGCTGCCGCTGGTCGGCGACGTATTTCCCTGGCAGCTCACGTTCTTCATCGTCGCGTCGCTCGGCTTGCCGGTGCTGCTGCTGATGTTCCTGATCCGCGAGCCGGTGCGACGGGCCCACGCACGCAACGCGGCGGCGACCGATGCCGCACCGAGCAGCTGGCGTGCCCTGACTGCTTTCATGCGCGCGAACGTGCGCACGCTCGTCTGTCACATCTCGGCGTTCACACTGTTCGGCGTCGGCATCAACTGCTACCTGTTCTGGGCGCCGACATTGATGATGCGCACGCACGGCTGGGACGCGCCGCACGCCGGCCTCGTGATCGGCGCGATGCTGTTCGTGCTCGGCACTGCGGGCGTCTATTGCGGTGGATGGATCGCTGATCGCTTCGCGGCGGCCGGACGGCGCGATGCCATCCTGCGCGCTGCGTTTTGCGGCATGCTGTGCGGCATTCCGTTTCTGCTCGCAACACCTCTGATGCCCGACGTGCGGCTCGCGTCGTTGACGCTCGGCGGCGCGGTGTTCTTCATGGCCTATCCCCAGGGATTGCCGGCCGCCGCGCTGCAGGTGATTACGCCCAATCCGTTGCGGGCGCAGATGACGGCGATTTATTTCTTCATCGGCAATCTCATCGCCAGCGGTCTCGGCCCGACGGTGCCGGCGCTGCTCAGCGATTACGTCTTCCGCGATCCGGCGCAGCTGCGCTATGCGCTGTTCAGCGTCGAAGCAGTCGTGTTGCCCGTGAGCATGCTGTTTCTGTATTTCGGTCTGCGTCCATACGCCGCCAGCGTCGAGCGCGCGGAATGACACGCGCCTTTGTATTCGTCCCGCCACAAAACCCGCAACCGCTGGGCCAGATGCTGGATGTGCAAGCCGCGCGCGATCCGCAGCGGCCAGCGCTGAGCTGCGGCGCGACTACGCTGTCGCGCGGCGAGTTGGCATTTCGCGCGCGCGCTCGCGCACATGCACTGCAGAAGACAGGAGTACAGGAAGGTGACTTCGTAGCGCTCGCGTTGCCGACGGGCACCGCAGTGCTCGAATTCGCCTTCGGCTGCTGGATGCTGGGTGCGACGCCGACGCCGTTGTCGCATCGTCTGCCGCCACTCGAATTGCAGGCGATGCTCGATGTGCTGCGACCCCGGCTCGCGGTCGTCGATGAGCAGATGTTGTTCGACGCAGCTGCGGCGGACCAACCGCTCCCCGCGCGCATTTCGCCGCACGTCAAGGCGATTGCCAGCGGCGGCAGCACGGGACGCCCGAAGATCATTGTCGACCACACGCGAGCGGTGCTCGATCCGGACGCTCCATCGGTCGGCATGCAAGCGACCGACACCGTGGTCATTCCCGGGCCGATGTACCACTCCGCGCCGTTCGGGCTCGCCTACCAGGCGCTCGGCTGGGGATGTCACGTCGTGATCATGCCGAAGTTCGATGCAGCCGAGACGCTGCGCCTCGTCGCGGCGCACCGCGCGCAGTGGTTGTACCAGGTGCCGACGATGATGCATCGGATCTGGCGGCTGGATGCGGCGCGCGCGGACTACGATGTGTCTTCGCTCGAGATGGTCTGTCACATCGCTGCGGCGTGCCCGCCGTGGCTCAAGGAGAAATGGATCGAATGGCTCGGCCCGGATCGCCTGTGGGAGGTCTACTCGGGCACGGAGGCGATCGGCGCCACCGTCATCGGCGGCCGCGAATGGCTGGCGCATCGCGGCTCGGTCGGACGGCTCGCACCCGGCGCGAGCGTGCGTATTCTCGACGAGGCCGGCAACGACGTTGCGCCGGGCGAAGTCGGCGAGATCTATTTCCGGCCGGCCGCAGGTCGCGGCTCGACCTATCACTACCTCGGCGCGCAGCCGCGAGTGCGCGGCGAGTGGGAAACGTTCGGCGATCTCGGCCGCCTCGACGCCGAAGGCTACCTGTACCTCGCGGATCGCCGCACCGATCTCATCATCAGCGGCGGCGCGAACATCTATCCCGCGGAGATCGAGGCCGCTGTCGATGCGTTTCCAGGCGTGCTCGCCAGCGTGGCGATAGGGCTGCCGGACGAAGATCTCGGGCAACGCGTGCATGCGATCGTGGAGGTGCGGCGCGACACGCCGTTCGACGTCGACGCGCTGCGCGATTTCCTGGCGCAGCGCCTCGTGACCTACAAGTTGCCGCGCAGCTTCGAAACTACATGCGAACGGCTGCGTGACGATTCCGGCAAAGTGCGGCGAGCCGCGTTGCGCGAAGCTAGACTTCCGACGTGACCACGAGCTTGCCGAGCGCGCGCCGTGCGGCGACTTCGGCGATCGCGCGGCCGCCTTCGGCTAGCGGAAAACGCGCAGAGACGTACGGCTGGATCGCGCCGCGCGCGTAGAGATCGAACAGCTCGCGAGTCTCTTCCTGCACTGCTCGAGGATCGCGTTGCGCGTGGGCGCCGAACAGCGCCCCCTGGATGTCGCATTGCTTGAGCAGCGGCAGATTCAGCGGAATCTTCGGGATCGCGCCCGCCGCGAAGCCGATCACGAGATAGCGCCCGCCCCAGGCGATCGCGCGCAGGGCCGGCTCGGCGTACACGTCGCCGACCGGATCGAGCACGACATCGACCCCCTGCGGCCCGATCTGCTCCTTGAAGAACTGCGACAGCGCTTTGCCGTCGCGCGCGGCCTCGCCACTCGGATATACGAAGCCCGACGCTGCGCCGCGCGAGAGCGCGAGATCGAGCTTCTGCTGCGTGGAGACTGCTGCGATGACGCGAGCGCCGGTCGCGCGACCGAGCTCCACCCCTGCGAGTCCGATGCCACCCGCAGCGCCCAGCACGAGCAGAGACTCGCCGGATTGCAAGCGCGCCCGCCGGCTCAACGCGTAGTGAACGGTGCCGTACGTCGCCATCAGCGTCGCGGCATGCTCGAAGCTCATCGACTCGGGCAACCTGGTGCAGGCGGTCGCGGCTGCCTTGACCAGCTGCGCCATGCCGTTCCATCCCGGGATCGCGAGCACGCGATCGCCCGCTTTGAGATCGCGCACGCCCTCGCCGACCATGCTGACGATGCCGGCGATCTCGCCGCCGGGTGCAAACGGCCGCGGCGGTCGCAGCTGATACTGATCGGCGATCAGCAGCGCATCCGGAAAGTTCACGCCGCAAGCGCGCATGGCGACGACGACCTCGCCGGCGCCAGGCACGGGATCGGGCGCATCGGCGAGCGTGAGCGTTTCCGGTCCGCCCGGCCGCGTGCTGAGCAATGCCTTCATGGTCCGGTGCCGGGCGCGATGCCCGCCGCCGCGGCCGCCATCTGCAGAAAGCGCAATCCGGGCCCGCCCGGTTGTTCGCTATGGAGTGCACCGTCGAGTGCCGCGATCTCACCGAAACGCGCCGCAATCGTCTCGGGCGTGCGCTCGCCTTCGCGCAAATACACGCCGCGCGTTTCCTGGATGACGATGCGCGAGTAGCCGCCGGCGACCGCGGCGAGAATCGTCCGCCGCGGCGCTTGCTCGCTGACGAGAAACGTCGCCGCGGCGCTCACCGATTCGGGAGTCATCAGCGCGAGCGCGGCGTCGGGTAGCAGTCCCTGCGTCATACGCGTCGCCGCCGACGGACACAGCGCGTTGACGCGGATGCCGTACTTCTCGCCTTCGATCTGCAGCACGTTCATGAGCCCGATCAGGCCGGTCTTGGCGGCGCCGTAGTTGGCCTGGCCGAAATTACCGTAAATACCCGACGTCGAGGTCGTCATGAGAATCCGGCCATAGCTCGCGGCTCGCATGTGCGGCCAGACCGCGTGGCTGCACACCGCCGAGCCGAACAGGTGCACGTCGAGCACTTTGTGGAAATCGGCGAGCGTACCCTTGGCAAAACTTGCGTCGCGCAGGATGCCGGCGTTGTTGACGAGGATGTCGACGCGGCCCCAGCGCTCCATCGTGCGTGCCACCATGTCCGCCACCTGCGCCGGGTTGGCCACGTCGGCGCCGTGCGCAATCGCCTCGCCGCCGGCGCTCACGATCTCGTTCGCGACGCGTTGCGCCGGCTCCGAGGATCCGCCTGCACCGTGGACGTCGCCGCCGAAGTCGTTGACGACGAGCCGGGCGCCGCGCGCTGCGAGCGCCAGCGCGTGCGACCGGCCGAGACCGGCGCCCGCACCGGTGACGATGGCGACACGGCCGTCGAAACGTATACTCATGACTGGGATCGCCCTGTAAGTCTCATATCGCAAGTAACTGGACCCAGTAACTAAACCACGCCGCCGCCGATGTCAACGCGGGAGCCATCGCCATCATGAGCTGGGAACGGGAACTCGAAGAGCTGCGGCAGCGCCAGGCGCTCGCGCAACAGATGGGCGGCGAAGAAAAAGTTGCGCGCCAGCGCGCCGCCGGCCGCCTCACGGTGCGCGAGCGCATCCAGGCATTGCTCGACCCGGACAGCTTCCAGGAGCTCGGCTCCGTCACCGGCGTCGCCACGTATGACGAGACCGGCGCGATCACCGCGCTCACGCCGACCAACTTCGTGTTCGGCCGCGGCCGCATCGAAGGCCGGCGCGTCGTCGTCGCTGGTGACGACTTCACGGTACGCGGCGGCGCCTCGGACGCATCGATCATCGAGAAGCAAGTTGCCGCCGAGCAGATGGCCAACGAGCTGCGCATGCCGATCGTGCGGCTCGTCGAAGGCAGCGGCGGCGGCGGTTCGGTCAAATCGCTCGAAGCGCTCGGCTACACCTACGTCCCGCACCTGCCGGGCTGGGAGCAGACGGTGCGCAATCTCGCGACAGTACCGGTCGTGAGCCTGGGTCTCGGGCCGATCGCGGGCTTCGGCGCAGCCAAGGTCGCGCAGAGTCACTATTCGCTGCTGGTGCGTGGCACCGCACAGATGTTCGTTGCGGGACCGCCGGTCGTGGCCGCGGTAGGACAAAAGGTATCGAAGGAGGAGCTCGGCAGCAGCCGCATCCATGCATCGAACGGCGCGGTCGACGATGAGGTCGCGAGCGAAGACGAAGCGTTTGCTCGCACGCGGCGCTTCCTGTCATATCTGCCTTCCTCCGTGTACGAGCTGCCGCCGCGTGCCCCGAACACCGACGACCCGGCGCGCCGCGAGGAATTTCTGCTGTCCGCGGTGCCGCGCGATCGGCGCGAGGTCTACCGGATGCGGCCGATCGTCGAAGCGATCGTCGACACCGGCTCGTTCTTCGAGATCGGCGCGCGCCACGGCCGCTCGATCATCACCGGCCTCGCGCGGCTCGACGGCTGGCCGGTCGCAGTGATCGCGAGCGATCCGTTCGTGATCGGCGGACTGTGGACCGCCGCCAGCTCCGCCAAGCTGGAGCGCTTCGTGTCCTTCGCGGAGACGTTTCATCTGCCGGTCGTGCACCTGGTCGACAACCCTGGCTTCATGATCGGCAAGCAAGCCGAGCAGGAAGGCACCATCCGCGCGGGCGTGCGTGCGCTCACCGCGGTCTACCAGGCGCGTGTGCCCTGGTGCTCGATCATCATCCGCAAGGTTTTCGGTGTGGCGGGCGCGGGTCATCAGAATCACACGCGCTTCCACTATCGCTACGCGTGGCCGTCGGCGGATTGGGGCTCGCTGCCGATCGAGGGCGGCGTCGAAGCGGCATACAAAGCCGAGCTCGACGCAGCCGCGGATCGCGAAGCGCTGCTGACCGAGATCACCGCCCGCCTGAATCGCATGCGCTCGCCGTTCCGCTCGGCCGAGCGCTTTCAGATCGAGGAGATCATCGACCCGCGCGACACGCGCCGCTTGCTGTGCGAATTCGCGTCGATCGCCGCGCCGCTGCGGCAGCCGGGACCCGTCGCGTTTGCTTATCGCCCGTAGGAGAGAAGAGATATTCCGGCTCCCCTCCGCTCCGCTGCTACGCCATGAATTGCATGCCGAGCTAGTCGCGGGCGCCGAAGTGCTCGACGGCGAGTTGCCAGGCGTAGTCGGCGGTCGGCTCGGCCATCCCGCCGAAGATTTCAGCATCGCGATTGACCGCCGTGCCTGATGCCGCACGCGCGCCGACGCCGTGGTTGATCACGGCCGTGCGATAGCAATTGAAGATGATCAGGGAGATGAGCAGCTGCCCGCGCGGCGCGGGACGCCCCGAGCTTTCGGAGTACAGCGCCAGCATCTCTTCCAGCGACGGAATGCCGAGCGCGACGAGGTCGCGGCTCGGGAAGTCGCCCTGCGGATTCTGTGGCATCGCCGGCAGATACCAGGGCTGCACCAGGTACACGGCGTCGGCCATCGGATTGCCCAGCGTCGACAGCTCCCAGTCCAGCACCGCCATGATCCGCGGTTCGCGCAGATGCACAATGCAGTTGCCGATACGGAAATCGCCGTGCACGAGACACGTATCCTCCGGCACGTCGAGATGCGTCGGCAGCCAGTTCGCGAGTCGTTCCAGCGAGCTGACGCGGCGCCACGTCGCCTGGGCCGCGTAGACCTTCGCCATCGTCGAGAGTTGCCGCTGCACGAACGAGCCGGGCCGTCCGAAGCTGCCGAGCCCGGCCGCGCGCCAATCGACCCGATGCAGTTTGCCGCAGGTATGGGCGAGATCGACGAACGCAGCGCGGCGTTCCGCAGGAGTGAGCCCGGCGCACTCGGCGTTCTCGAAGACCCGGCCCTCGACGTACTCCATCACGTAGAAGATGCCGCCGATGACTGCGGCGTCCTCGCACAGCACGTACACGTGCGGCGCGGGCACGTCGGTCGACTGCAGCGCATGCAGCACCTGGAACTCGCGGTCGATCGGAAACAGGTACGCGGGCCACTCGCCGGGCGGCCGGCGGCGCAACACCCAGCGCTGCCCGCCGGACTCGAGCAGATAAGTGGGCGTCGACTGGCCGCCGGAAATCAGCGTCAGCTGCGGATCGCCCGCGTAGCCGGCGAGGCGACCGCGCAGCCAGCGATCGAGCGCTGCAACGTCGAGGCGGGAATAGTCGATAGCTACTTGCATATTAAGACTTACGCGGGGATGCTAGTCGCAGTCCCGCTTCGCCGCAACCCTGGAGCCGCGTCATGGCTGTCGTCGACTTCGCCGTCCGCGATTTCATCGCCACGATCACCATCAACCGTCCCGAGGCGCGCAACGCCATGAGCCCGGAGGTAATGGTGCGTCTCGACGACGCGTGGCGCGAAGTGCGTGACTCGTCCGCTATCCGCGCCGCGATCCTCACCGGCACCGGCTCGCAGGCATTTTGTGCGGGCGCCGACCTCGGACTGACTGCACCGCTCGTGACCGGCGGCCGCCAACCGCAGAGCGAATGGGACAGGCGCTTCCTGCAGCTGATCCGCGGCAGCGAAGGCCTGTTCCTCATTTCCCGCGACACCGTGAAGCCGGTGATCGCAGCGATCAACGGTCACGCCATCGCCGGCGGCATGGAACTGGTGATGGGCACCGACATTCGTGTCGCCGTGCCGGGCGCGAAGTTCGGACTGCAGGAGGTCAAGTGGGCGCTGTTCCCAGCCGGCGCATCCACGGTGCGATTGCCGCGGCAGATGCCGCGGGCGAAAGCGATCGAGCTGCTGCTCACCGGCGATCTCATCGAAGCGGAAGAAGCGCTGCGACTCGGCTTCCTCAACTACGTCGTGCCGCCCGGCCAGCTGATGGACCGCTGCCTGGAAATAGCCGGGAAGATCGTCGCCAACGGACCGGTCGCGGTGAGCCGCATTCGCCGCTCGGTCATCGAGTGCGACGGCCATCCCGAAACGGAAGCGCTCGCGCTCGAGAAAGTCCACGCGCAAGCCGTCGTCGCCACCGAGGACGCAGTCGAGGGACCGCGCGCCTTCATGGAGACGCGCAAGCCCGTCTTCAAAGGGCGGTGAGCGCCCGGGTCGGCGTCAGGTCGAGATACTCGCGCAGCGAAGTCACGCGGCCGTCCTTGACCTTGCAGATCACGCAGGCCGCCATCGCGAAATCCTGGCCGGAGGGCAGCTTGCCGCGCAGTACGTGCTCCTGCAGATAGCCATCCGGCAGCTCGACCAGGCTCACGACATCGTAGTCGATCCCGGTGAGCCGCTTGTGGATCCAGTACATGCCGCGCATGTTCTCGTCGATCGTCTGATACTTGTCGTCGAAGTTGTGCCAGATGCGCGCGTCCGGCGCGTAGATCTGCCGGATCGTCGCCTCGTCTTTCTGGTTCAGCGCGCGCACGAAGCGGCGCGCGAGCTCTAGCGTGTTCGACATCGATACCCCCTACCCCGTTTGTAACTTGCCGCGGCGCACGGTCACGCCATGCGCCTCGCGATCCCACGTATCCGCAGTGACGCCTTCGCTGCGCAAGCGGTGTTTCTCGACCTTTGCCGTCGGCGTCTTCGGCAGCTCGACGATCGTGCGGATGTAGCGCGGCAGCATGTACGCCGCCACGCGCGGCTCCATGAATCGCAGCAGATCGACCGGATCGATCGTCTTACCGGCGAGCGGCACGACGACCAGCATCACTTCATCTTCGCCGAGCTCGCTCGGCACCGGAATCGCCGCGGCCTCGCGCACGTCCGGATGCTCGCCGGCCTGCGATTCCACTTCGAAAGACGAGATGTTCTCGCCGCGCCGGCGGATCGCGTCCTTCATGCGATCGACGAAGAAGAAGTTGCCCGCCACGTCCTGCCGGAACGCATCGCCGGTGTGGAACCAGCCGTTGCGCCACGCGCGCACGGTGGCTTCCGGATTCTTGTAGTAGCCCTGGGTGATCTCCCACGGACGCGAGCTGCGCACGATGAGCTCGCCAACGACTCCCGGCGCGACTTCGATATCGTTCTCATCGACCACGCGGCACTCGACGCCCGGACGCGCCTGCCCGCAGGTGCCGAGCAGCGGCGGATTGGCCTGCGAGCGAATCGGCGTCGCCAGCTCGGTCATGTTGAAGGCCGTGTGCATCTCGATGCCGAAGCGCTGCGCGACGGCGAGCGAGTCCTGGTTCCACGGCACGGTGATCACTGCGCGCAACGGATGGTCGCGATCGCGGCTGCTCGGCGGCTGATTGAGCAGGAAGCGGGTCATCGCGCCGACCAGACAACAACCCGTGATGTCGAAGCGGCGCACTGTTTCCCAGAACGATTCGGGCTTGAAGCCGTCGTAGAGCACGCACGTGCCGCCCTTGATCAAACGATCCATCACGGCACCGACGCCGCTCACGTGGAACAACGGCAGGTTCGCGAGCAGGCGATCCTCCCTGCCGAAGTAGTCCATGGCCATCGCGCCGCCGGCCCACGCTTGAATGTACGTGCACACGACGGCCTTCGACGGACCCGTCGTACCGGACGTGAGAATGACGTAGTTCGCGTCCCAGGGCTGCACCGGCTGCTCCGCTTCCGCAGAGCCGGCTTGCTCGAGAATCTCGAACGTATGCACGCGCGGCCCCGCGATTGCCGGCGGCGGACCGCCGACGCAGACGATGTGCTCGAGCAACGAGGCCGATTCGGGTTCGAGCCGCGGCAGCAGGCTCGCGTGCACGATCATGACCTTCGCATCGGACAAGGCGACCGCATGCCGCAGGATCGCTCCGCGATACGCGGTGTTCAGCGGCACGTACACCGCGCCGAGCAGATTCGCGCCGAACCATCCGACGATTGCTTCGCGCTCGTTCGGCATCCATGACAGCACGTGGGCGCCGCGTTCGACGCCGAGCTTGCGCAACCCGGCAGCGCAGCGCTGCGCCCGTGCCAGCATGTCCGCGAACGTCCACGCGGTGCCATCGCTGAACTCGAGGAAATTCCGCCGCGGCTGCTCGCGCTCCCAACGCTCGAGCAAGGGCCCGACCACGCAGGTCTCGCGAGGTGGAATCTCCGCAGCAGCCGTCATCGAGTTAAGATTTCACAGTAGGTCTTGTAATGCAAGCCATACACGGGAACTGCCGCACGCCAGCAGGAGTTGCACGGCAGTCATGACTCATTGGCTCCATTACCTCGCGTTGCTGGCACTCGCGACTGGCAGCGCCTTTGACGTTTCAGCCGCGGAGTCCTCCGCGCTCGAGCCCGGCACTGCCCCTGCCGGGTTTACTTCCGCCAGCGCGCAGGCCCATGGCACGAGCCTGCACTATGTGCGCGGCGGCCAGGGACCCGTGATCATTCTTCTTCACGGCTTTCCGGAAACCTGGGTCGAGTATCAATCGATCATGCCGCGACTCGCGCAGCGCTTCACCACTGTCGCGATCGATCTGCCAGGTGTCGGGAGTCGGCGCCGGCGTCGAACGGCTACGACGCGGAGCATCTGGCCGCCGACGTGCACGCGCTCGCTGCGAAGCTGCAGCTACAGCAGCCCTACCTCGTCGGCCACGATCTGGGCGGCATCGTGACCTACGCGTACGTGCGCCGCTTCGGCGACTCGCTGCGCGGTGCGATGATTCTCGACGTACCGATGCCAGGCATCGCCGGTTGGGACGACGCGGTCAAGGGCGCCTGGCATATCGGCTTCATCCAGACGCCGGGCCTTGCCGAGAAGGTCGTGCCGGGACGGCAGCAGGCTTGGCTCGGCTACTTCCTGGACTTCGGCAAGTTCACACCTGCGGAGCGCAGCTACTACTTCCGTGCCTACGACGCGCCGCAATTGCACGCGGCGTTCGAGATCTACCGTGGGTTCCCGCAAGACGGCAAGTTCAACGCAGCGCAGACCACGTCGAATGCGACGCCATTGCTGGTTGCCGTCGGCGAGCAGTCTCCTTTCGCCGCGCTGCTGCCAACATTCGTCCAGGGTTATCGAGCGAAAGGAATGACTCGCGTGGAGAGCGCGCACATTCCCGGCGCCAAGCACTACGTGGTGGCGGACAACCCGCAGGCGGTCGGCGATCTCATCGAGCGGTACGCAAAGCCCTGAAGACCGAGGTGCTTGCATGGCAGGCCCGACTTGAAGTGAGCCGCGTCCGGGGCGAGACTCCCTGCCCATGAGCGACCAACCCGCCGATTCGCTGCCCAAGGGCATGCAGCTGACGCCCTTCGACCCCAACTTCCGCGACCACCCGTACCAGGTGCTCAAGTCGGTGCGCGAGCGCGCGCCGGTGCTGCACGACGACCAGTTCAACCGCTGGTACGTCACGCGCTTCGACGACGTGCGCCAGATCCTGCGCGACAAGGACATGAGCGCCGACCCGCGCAAGGCCAACCCGGAATCTTTCGTGGCGCGGATCGCCGCGATGGGCGGAACGCTGAACAGCTCGGCGCCGCAGTCGATGCTGTTCATGGACGATCCGGACCATCGCCGCCTGCGCGGCCTGGTCAACAAGGCGTTCACGCTCAAAGCAGTCGAGGCGCTGCGGCCGCGAGTGCGCCAGATCGCCGAAGAGCTGCTGGCGAAGATCGAGACGAACGAGTTCGATCTGATGGCTTCTTTTGCCGGCGTACTGCCGGTCATCGTCATCGCGGAAATGCTCGGCATCGATCCGGCCGACCGCGCTTCCTTCCGGCGCTGGTCCGAAGTGAGCGTCGCAGCATTCTTCAACCCGTTTCGGACGCCCGAGCAAGGCACCGCGGCCACGCAGGCGCAGCTGGAGCTGGACGACTACTTTCGGAAAATGATCGCAGTGCGCCGCGCCGCGCCGCGCGGCGATCTGATCAGCGACATGCTGCAAGCCGAGGAAGAAGGCAGCCACATGACCGACGACGAGATCGTCACGCAATGCAATCTGCTGTTGATCGCCGGCAACGTGACCACGACCGATCTGATCGGCAACGGCGTGAAGGCGCTGCTCGATCATCCGCAGGAGCTGGCCAAACTGCGCGCCCGGCCCGAGCTCATCAACAACGCGATCGAGGAAATCCTGCGCTACGACTCCCCGGTGACCAATTCCGGCCGCAACGTGCAGGGCGGGCAAAGATCGATGCGCGGCTGCCCGATGCAGGTCGGCGACAGCATCACGGTCTCGCTCGCTGCCGCCAACCACGATCCGGAAGCGAACCCGAACCCGGAACGCTTCGACATCGAGCGCGCCGACATCCAGCACCAATCCTTCGGCGGCGGCAAGCACACCTGCCTCGGTGCACCGCTCGCGCGCGTCGAAGCACAGGAAGGCATCACCGCTCTGCTGAGCCGCTTTCCGCGGCTCCAGCCTTCCGCGCGCGGCTTGAAGTACCGCACCATCCCGAGCTTCCGCGGCCTGTCCGAGTACTGGCTGCAGGCCATGTAGCTTCCACCCGGGATCGCGCAGGGGAAGAAGAGATAAGAAATGACTCTCGCAAAGGCGCAAAGACGCAAAGAAGAAAGGAGAAAGTCACAGTTCTGAGTTTCGGATTCCGAACTTTCGAGTTCTTACCTTTGCGCCTTCGCGTCTTTGCGAGAGTTATTCTTCGGTCTGAACCCGCCGGTGGACGTTGAATCCTCCGCAGACACACTCGCGATGAGATGTCTTACCGCTTCTTCTTGGACGTCCCCGCGGCGGACGCGGTGACTAGCGATGGCGGCGGCCGCACTTTGGCGCTGAGGCGGTCGCGGACGATGGACATGGCGCCGTCGGCGACACTCGTGACCGACACCGTTCCATCTTCCTGGCGCTTCGCGAAGATCACGTAACGGACGTTGCGCAGGAGCGGTGAGTCGCAGGTCGAGCCGAGCGACTGCGTGAACGTCCAGCGCGCGCCGATCTGCCCTTTCCAGCGGCGCTCGACCACGACCTCGACCCGCGCGGATCCCGGCTCGGTCTGCGTCGACGAAGCGACGGTCACGAGCGCCACGATGTCGGCCCAGGCCTGGCTGCCCTCCATGTTCCAGAGGATGTCTTCGCTCGGCGTGATCGCACAGGCCTGCGCGCGCGCCAGTGACAGCACCGTCAGTGCGGCAGCGGCGAGGAGCAGGACCCGGTTGCGCATTACATCGAGCCGATCATGTTGAGGAACACGCCTTCGCTGCGGAAGCTCAGGTCCGTCAGGTCTTCGGAGAAGTCGGTGAAGTTGTAGCCGGCGCCGACCTTGAAGTGCTTGCCCACGTAGCGGTACACGGCGACGAGCGCGCCGCTGCGCTGCTCGTTCAGGTCCGTCATGTCGAGCATGCGGCCTTCCATCAGCCCTTCCCATTCGCCGAACTTCAGGTCGGTGCGCAGGATGTAGAGCTGCGCGTTGTTCGAGAAGAACTGCGGATTCTCGCGGTCCAGGCTCATCTCGCCGAGGCGATAAGCGTACTTGCCGCCGATCGACCACCTGTCGCTGAGGTCGTACGTCAGGTCGAGCGCGGCCACGTGACTCTTCTGCACGAACTGCGCGATCGAGTTGGTCGGCGTCACCTGCTCGGTGGTGGGCACGTTGTAGAAATACGTGTACTTGGCGAGCGCGTTGAGCCGGTCGTTCGCGACCGGGCGATAACCGTAGCCGAGCACCGCTTCGGTATAGCCGCCGTCA
>DATBKP010000124.1:0-11310 GCA_036555785.1 Steroidobacteraceae bacterium | reverse complement strand
TTCAGCGCATCACGCGCGGCCGCATCACGGCCGAGAAGCTGAACAGGCGCATCCAGGACGGCGAGGTCGTCACCGCCTGCCAGGCCGTGTGCCCGACGCAGGCCATCACGTTCGGGGATCTCAACGATCCCGGCTCGCAGGTGCGCAAGCTCAAGGCATCGCCACGCAACTACTCGCTGCTGGCGGAGCTCAACACGCGGCCGCGCACCACTTACCTGGCGCAGGTCGTGAATCCGGACCCGGACGCAGATGAGCAATGAAGTGAGCGTCAACTATGCGACGGTCAGCGATCGCATAGCCGATCTCGTCCTGAAGCGGCCCTCGCGCTGGCCGTGGTTCGTCGGTTTCACGCTGGCGCTGCTCTGCTCGTTCGCCTTCTTCTTCGCCTGCGGCTGGCTGTTCTGGAAGGGCCCCGGCATCTGGGGCATCAACATTCCGGTCGCGTGGGGCTACGCGATCAGCAACTTCGTGTGGTGGATCGGCATCGGCCACGCCGGCACCTTCATCTCCGCGATCCTGCTGCTGCTGCGCCAGCACTGGCGCACGTCGATCAATCGCTTCGCCGAGGCGATGACGCTGTTCGCCGCCGGCATCGCGGGCATCTTTCCGATCCTGCACCTCGGCCGGCCGTGGTTCTTCTACTGGCTGCTGCCCTACCCCAACGTGATGGAGCTGTGGCCGCAGTGGCGCAGCCCGCTGGTGTGGGACATCTTCGCGATCAGCACCTACCTGGTCGTCTCGCTGCTGTTCTGGTACATCGGGCTGATTCCGGATCTCGCGACCTTGCGCGATCGGGCCAAGACGCGCGGCCGGCAGATCATCTATGGTCTGTTCGCGCTCGGATGGCGCGGCGAAGCGCGACACTGGGCGCGACACCAGAGCGCGTATCTGCTGTTGGCCGGCATCGCGACGCCGCTGGTCGTATCGGTGCACAGCGTGGTGTCGCTCGACTTCGCCATCGGCAACACGCCCGGCTATCACTCGACGATCTTCCCGCCCTACTTCGTCGCCGGCGCGCTGTTCTCCGGCTTCGCGATGGTGCTGACGCTGGCGATCCCGCTGCGACACTTCTTCAAGCTGCACGACCTGATCACGCTCGAGCATCTCGACAACGCCGCCAAGGTGCTGCTCGCGACCGGCTGGCTGGTCGCGTACGGCTACTTCGCGGAAATCTTCATGGGGTACTACAGCGCCGATCCGTTCGAGATCGCCACCGTCGAGAACCGCATGACCGGGCCCTACGCGCCGATCTACTGGGCGCTGATCGTGTGCAACGTCGTAGTCCCGCAGGTTCTCTGGCAGCGACGCGCGCGGCGCAACGTTGCGCTGCTGTTCGGCGTTGCAATCGTCGTGAACCTCGGCATGTGGATGGAGCGCTTCATGATCGTGGTGTCGAGCCTGCACCGCGACTACCTGCCGTCGTCGTGGGACATGTTCCGGCCGACCGGCTGGGACTGGACGCATCTGATCGGCTCGATCGGCATGTTCGCGGTGCTGTTCCTGCTGTTCGTGCGCTTCCTGCCGGCGATCTCGATCTACGAGGTGCGCGAAGAACTGCATCACCGCCGCATGAGGCATTCCTGATGGCCACGTACGGAATGCTGGCGGAGTTCGCAGGGGCCGAGCGGCTGCTCGAAGCGGCACGGCAGACCCGCGCCGCCGGTTACAGCCGGATCGAGGCGTACAGTCCGATGCCGGTCGAAGATCTCGCGGCAGCGGTCGGTCCATTCCGCGACCGCATACCGATGCTCACGCTCATCGGCGGCATCCTTGGTGCGGTCGGCGGCTACTTCATGCAGTGGTACGCCGCGACGATCTCGTATCCGATCAACGTCGGCGGCCGGCCGCTGCACAGTTGGCCGTCGTTCGTTCCGGTCACCTTCGAGACGGCTGTGCTCGGTGCGGCGCTGTTCGCGGTGTTCGGAATGCTGGCGCTGAATCGGCTGCCGAAGCTCCATCACCCGCTGTTCAACGTCCCGGAGTTCGAGCTCGCGTCACGCAACCGCTTCTTCCTCTGCATTCGCTGCGACGATCCGCGCTACCAGCAGCAGGAGGTCCGGCGCTTCTTCGAAACGCTCGATCCGCTGCTGGTGCGGGAGGTGCCGCGATGATGCGGCCCGCGCTCGTACTGTCGCTCGCATGCTGCCTGCTCGCAGGCTGCGAGACGCGAATGCAGGACATGTACGACCAGGCGCGCTACAAAGCATTGGCCGCGAGTCGCCTGTTCGACGACGGCGGTGCGTCGCGGCCGCCGGTCCCGGACACGCAGGTTCATGCACGCGGCGACTTCGCCGGCTCGTCCTCAGGTCGCGCGGGAGTCGTGGATGCAGAGACTCGCGATCGCGATCTGCACGCGCGCACCAGCCCGTATCCGCTCACTCTCCAGAGACTCCACCACGGGCAGCAGCGCTTCGCGATCTACTGTGCGCCGTGCCACGGACCCACCGGCGATGGCGATGGGCTCATCGTGCGCCGAGGATTCCCCGCGCCGCCGTCGTATCACATCGATCGTCTGCGCAGCGCCGACGACCGGCACCTGTTCGACGTGATCTCGAACGGCTACGGCATCATGTATCCGTTCGCGGACCGCCTCTCGCCCGAAGAGCGCTGGGCGGTGGTCGCCTACATCCGCACGCTGCAGCTCAGTCAGAACGCGCCGGCGTCGAAACTATCGGCGGCCGACCGGGCTCGCCTCGCGAGGTCGCGATGACGCGTACGCAGCGGCAGCTGGTCGCGACCGCCCTATGCGCGACGTGCGTGCTGGTTGCAGCGCTGCTCGATTCGCGAGAATTCTTCGTCGCGTACCTTCCGGCCTTCCTGTTCTGTCTCGGCCTTTCGCTCGGATCGATGGCGAACCTGATGCTGCACGAGATCACGGGCGGACAGTGGGGCCTTACATTGCGCCGGCCCTGGACGGCAGCGATGCGGCTGGTGCCGCTCAACGCCGTTCTGTTCGCGCCGCTGCTGTTCGCGCTGCCGCGTCTCTATCCCTGGATCCATTCGACCGAGTCGATCGTGCACGCAAAGGCGTGGTGGCTGAATCTGCCGTTCTTCCTCGCGCGCGCGGCGCTCTACTTCCTGATCTGGAGTCTGCTTGCCTGGCGCTGGCTGTCGATCGCGGCGCGCTCGACGACCGCACGTCCCCTGGCATTGCGGCGACTCAGCGCGATCGGCTTGATCGTCTACGGGCTCACGATTTCGCTCGCAGCCGTCGACTGGATCATGTCGCTGCTGCCGCAGTGGTACTCGACAGCGTTCGGGCTGCTCATCGGCACGTCGCAGATGCTGGCGGGCATGGCGCTCGCAGTTCTGGCCCGATCATACGTGCACGCTCCCGATCTCCCGCCGGGCGCCTTCAACGACTTCGGCAACCTGCTGCTGATGTACGCGATGACGTGGGCTTACCTGGCGTTCACGCAGTTCCTCATCATCTGGGCGGAAGACCTGCCGCACGAGATCGCGTGGTACGTGCCGCGAGTACAGACGAGCTGGCGCTGGCTCACGCTGGCGATCGTCGTGCTCGAGTTCGCCCTGCCCTTCCTGCTGTTGCTGTCGCGCGCGATCAAGCGCACACCTGCCGCGCTTGCCGGACTTGCGGCGACGCTGCTGGTCGGACAGCTGCTCTTCAGCTTCCACCTGGTCTCTCCCACGCTCGAGCCCGACGGCCTGACGGTGTCATGGACCGATGTGCTGACCCTGATCGGCGTCGTGGGCCTGTGGTCGATCGCGTGGCTGCGACGGTTCGCCGAGCGGCCGATGACGAGGTCCGCGTGAGCACCGATCTCAATAGCCGAGCGGTGGTCTGTGGCGGCGTTGGCGTCATCGTCGCGGTCGTGCTGATCGCACTCGTCGCGCACTTCCTGACGAGCGCATCCGGGCCTGCGCGCAGCGCGCCCACAGACACTTCGAGCGACGAGCCGAAGGTATTGCGCAGCGATCCGGTCGCGGAACGGCTGACATACGAAAGCGAAACAAACGCGCGCCTTGCGAGCTACGGATGGGTCGACCGCGAGCACGGCATCGCTCACATACCCGTAGAGCGCGCGATGGAGTTGCAGGTAGCAGAGGATCCTGCACCGGCGCGCACCAGCGTGCAGCGCCCGATCGCAGAGTGGGATCAGCGACTCGGCGCGCCGCTGCCCCTGGAGCTCGCTTTTGCGGACGAGAAGGGACGCAGCGTACGACTCGCCGACTACTTCGGTGCGACGCCGGTCGTCATCGTTTTCGTCTACTTCCGGTGCGAGAAGCTGTGCCCGGCAACGCTGGGTGGCGTCGATGAAGTGCTGCGCAGTGCCGGTCTCGTCGCCAACCGCGATTATCGACTACTCGCAGTGAGCATCGATCCGCGAGATACGCCGGCGCAGGCCGCGCAACGCGCGCAGATGTTCGCTTCGCAGGGGATGCATGTGCTCACTTCATCGACGGGCAATGCGGCGCTGCTCGCGAATGCCGCAGGCTTCAGCTACGCGATGACGAGCGATGACGCGCAGTTCGCGCATCCCGCAGGATTCCTGATCGCGACTCCGCAAGGCACGATCAGCCGCTACTTCTTCGGCGTTCGCTACGCGGCGCCTCGCGTGCGCAATGCGGTCGAAAGCGCCAGGGATGGCGTCACCGGCGGCCTCACGGATCGCCTGATGATGGTGTGCTTCGGGCTGGACGATGCGCACGAGGGTCGCAGCGCGTGGCTCGTGGTCGCGCTGCGCACTCTGACGATCGCATTCCTAGGCGTGCTCGCAATCGTCGGCTGGCGCAAGTACTCCAGGCGCGCACGGCGATGACGATGCAAGCCGAATGGCCGCTGCAATCGGCAAGCTCGATCGGGCCGTCCGTGGACGCTCTGTTCATGTGCCTGCTGGGCATCACTGCGCTCGTGGCGGTGGCGGTGGCTTCGCTCGTCGTCATCTTCGCCGTCCGCTACCGGCACGGCGCGAAGGTCGATCGCAGCAATCCGCCGGTGAAGATGCGCTGGATCGAGATCGCCTGGACCGCCACGCCGCTCGCGATCTTCCTCGGGCTGTTCGCGTGGTCGAGCATCCTGTTCGCGGAGTTCTATCGCCCGCCGGCGAACGCGATGCGCGTGCACATCCTGGCGAAGCAATGGATGTGGAAGGTCGAGCATGAGAACGGACGGCGCGAGATCGACGAGCTGCACGTACCGCTCGGTCAGCCGGTCGAGCTGATCATGACTTCGCAGGACGTCATCCACAGCTTCTTCGTGCCGGCGTTTCGCACCAAGCAGGATGTGCTGCCCGGCCGCTACACGAGCCTGTGGTTCACGGCGACGCAGCTGGGACGCTTCAACCTGTTCTGTGCCGAGTATTGCGGCACCGATCACGCGAACATGCATGGCAGCGTCGTGGTGCTGCAACCCGCCGAGTTCGCGCAGTGGCTCGCCGCGGGACCGGCAACCGAGGCACTGGTCGCGCGCGGCTTCGAGATCTATCGCAGCGCCGGGTGCAGCGGTTGTCATGAGCCGGCCTCGACCGTGCACGCTCCGGGTCTTGCCGGCCTCGCGCGGCGGCTCGTGCACTTCAGCGACGGCCGGCAAGTCGTGGCCGACGAGACCTATCTGCGCGATTCCATTCTGCTGCCCGACAAGGACGTCGTCGCCGGCTTCGCGCCCGTCATGCCTTCGTACCAGGGACAACTGGACGAGGAGCAGTTGAGCGCGCTGATCGCCTACATCGTGTCGCGCGAGACGCAGCCATGAGCGCCGAGCCGTCGCGTGCCTTTCATCCCGAGAGCTATCTGCACGGCGGCGACACGTTCGTCTCATGGCTGACCACGCGCGATCACAAGCGTATCGCGCTGCTCTACATGATCTCGATCACCGGGTTCTTCTTCCTGGGCGGCGCGGCCGCCACGATCATCCGGCTGGAGCTGCTCACGCCGAACGCCGACCTCGTCGACGCGGACACCTACAACGAGCTGTTCACGGCGCACGGCATCATCATGGTCTGGTTCTTCCTGATTCCATCGATCCCGGCGACGCTCGGCAATTTCCTGATCCCGCTGATGATCGGCGCGCGCGAGGTGGCCTTTCCGCGCCTGAATCTGGCGAGCTGGTATCTGTACACGCTGGGCGGGCTGTTCGTGCTGGGCACGCTGATCGCGGGCGGGGTCGATACTGGCTGGACCTTCTACGCGCCGCTGTCGACGCTGTTCTCACACTCGCATGTCGAGCTCGCCGTCGCCGGCGTCTTCATCGTCGGCTTCTCCTCGATCCTGACCGGACTGAACTTCATCGTCACCGTGCATCGCCTGCGCGCGCCCGGCATGACGTGGTTCAGGCTGCCGCTGTTCGTGTGGGCCAACTACGCGACCAGCATCATCCTCGTGCTGGCTACGCCTGTGCTGGCGATGACGCTGCTGCTGATCGTGTTCGAGCGCGTCACGGGAATCGGTGTGTTCGATCCCGCGCTCGGCGGCGATCCGCTGCTGTTTCAGCATCTGTTCTGGTTCTACTCGCACCCCGCGGTGTACATCATGGTGCTGCCGGCGATGGGCGTCGCAAGCGAGATCATTCCCTGCTTCGCGCGCAAGCCGATCTTCGGGTATCGCACCATGGCGTACGCGATCCTTGGCATCGGCATGATCGGCTTCCTGGTCTGGGGCCATCACATGTTCGTGTCCGGCCAGAGCATGTACGCGAGCGTGGTGTTCTCGCTGCTAAGCTTCCTGGTGGCGATTCCGTCGGCGATCAAGGTGTTCAACTGGACGGCGACGCTCTACAAGGGCTCGATCCTGTTCGCCTCGCCGATGCTGTACGCGCTCGGTTTCGTCGGCCTGTTCACGATCGGCGGCCTGACGGGATTGTTCCTGGCTGCGACCGCGCTCGACGTGCACCTCACCGACACGTACTTCGTGATCGCGCACTTCCACTACATCATGGTCGGCGGCACGGTGATGGCGTATCTCGGCGGCCTGCACTTCTGGTGGCCGAAAATCGTCGGTCGCGTCTATCCAGAAACCTGGGCGCGCATCGCAGCGATCACGATCTTCGTCGGCTTCAACCTGACGTTCTTTCCGCAATACCTGCTCGGCGTGCTCGGCATGCCGCGGCGCTATCACGTGTACGCGCCCGAATATCAGCTGCTCAACGAATTCTCCTCGACCGGCGCCGGCATTCTGGCGGTCGGCTACCTGCTGCCGCTGATTTACCTGATCTGGGCGATGCTGCGCGGCGCGCAGGCGCCCGACAACCCGTGGCAAGCGACCGGCCTGGAGTGGCAGACGCCTTCGCCGCCGCCGCAGGAAAACTTCGAAGAGACGCCGCGCGTGAGTGGCGAACCGTATGCGTATGAAACGCCGGAGCGCAACGCGTGAGCGCACCGGCCGCACATTTCGAGACTCCGCAGAACCGGCGCGAGGCCGCGGAGCTGGGCATCTGGGTCTTCCTCGCCACTGAGCTGATGTTCTTCGGACCGCTGTTCCTCGCCTACGCGGCGGCGCGACTCAGCTATCCCGAGGGATTTGCAGAAGCGAGCCGGCATACCGATGTCGTCATCGGCACTGCCAACACTGCAGTGCTGTTGACGAGCAGCCTGTTCATGGCACTTGCGTCGCGCAGCGCACAGCTCGGCCGGCGCCGCGCCGCGTCACTGCTTCTTTTCATCACGGCGCTGCTGGGCACTGCCTTTCTCGTACTGAAAGCGATGGAGTATTTCGACGAGTGGCAGCAGCACCTCGTGCCCTGGCTCGACTTCCGCTTCGAGCCCGGCCTCGCTCATCCGGCGTCGCTTTTCTATCTGCTGTACTTTGCGATGACGGGACTGCACGCGATCCATCTGACGATCGGCATCGTCCTGGTGCTCGTCTTCGCCTGGCGGCTGCGCTCGCACAGCCCCGCGTCGATGCGACTGCAGATCGAGAACGGCGGGTTGTACTGGCACTTCGTCGACGCGATGTGGGTGTTCCTGTATCCGCTGCTCTATCTGGTGGAGCGCGCCTGATGAAGGTTACGTCGATCCAGACGTTGCTGGCCACGTGGGGAGGACTGCTGTTGCTGCTCGCGCTGACGACCGCGAGTGCGTACGTTCATCTCGGGCTCGGCAATCTCCTGCTGAACCTCGGCATTGCGGCGATCAAGGTTGCGCTCATTGCAGCCATATTCATGCACCTGGTCCGATCCAGCGTCACGGTGCGCCTGGCTGCGTCCGCCGCGTTGTTCTTCCTGTTCATTCTCGCTTTCCTGTTCTTCGGCGACTGGCTGACCCGACCGTCGAATCCCGCGCCGTGGCGTGCGCCTCCGAGCGACGCACGTTGAAGCCGCGATGTCTTCGTCCTCGTCCGGCAAAGTGGTCTATGCAGCGATGGCGGCGAATGCCGGGATCGCGGCGACCAAGTTCATTGCCGGCGCCATCACCGGCAGCTCGGCCATGATCTCCGAGGCGATTCATTCCGTGATCGATACCGGCAACCAGGCGTTGCTGCTGCTGGGAATGCACCGCAGCCACAAGCCGCCCGACGAGGTGCACGCGTTCGGTCACGGCAAGGAGCTGTACTTCTGGAGTCTCATCGTCGCCATCATGCTGTTCGGCGTCGGCGGCGGCATGGCCTTCTACGAAGGGATCACGCACCTGTTGCAGCCGCACGCGCTCGAGGATGCACGCTGGGCCTACGCGGTGCTGGCGATCGCATTCGTCTTCGAAGCCAGCTCGTTCACGATCGCTCTGCGCGAGATGCATCGGCGTCGAGGCAAAAGGACGCTGCTCGCCGCCGTCCACCGCAGCAAAGATCCAGCGGTGTTCACCGTCCTGTTCGAGGACAGCGCAGCACTCGCCGGCCTGCTCGTTGCTTTCCTGGGCGTGTTCCTGGGGCACCGCTTCGAGAATCCCTACTTCGACGGCGCTGCCTCCGTCCTGATCGGCCTGATCCTGGCGGCGGTCGCGCTCGTGCTCGCCTACGAAAGCCGCGGGTTGCTGGTCGGCGAGAGCGCCGCGACAGCGGTCGTCGAAAGCATCGCGAGCATCGCTGGCGCGGATCAGGCCGTTGCGGCCGCAAGCTCGCCGCTGACGATGCATCTCGCGCCGCGTGAGGTGCTGCTGAATCTCGAGGTGGAATTCCGGCCTGGCGTCAGCGCCGAGGAGCAGCTCTGCGCCATCGACCGCATCGAAGAGCGCATTCGCGAGAAACATCCGGAGGTCACGCGGATCTTCATCGAGGCGCGGCGCGCAACTGGCGCACCAGCCGCATGAGCACCGCTACCAGTCCCCACGGCAATTGCGGAAACGGTAGCATGGGAGACGCACCCGGCAATTCCAGAAAAAGGACAACACCTTGGGCTTCAGCGAACGATGGCGGGAGATCCGCGACGGTTTCGAGCGGTCGTTCTGGGTTGCCAACTTCACGGAGCTGTTCGAGCGGCTGGCGTACTACGGCCTGCAGGCCGTGCTGGCGATCTATCTGCACGAGCGCCTCGGTCTCAGCGAGGCGGAGACCGGCTCGATCCAGGGAATCTTCGGTTTCGTGGTGTGGTTCCTGCCGATCCTCGGCGGCGCGCTCGCGGACCGGTTCGGCTTTCGCCGCACGCTGGCCACGGCCTATGCAATCCTCGCCGCCGGCTATTTCCTGTTCGCATCCATCGGCGGCGAGTGGCTGGCGCCGGCGCGCGCGGCCCTGCCGCTGTACTGGGTGGTGCTGGTCATCCTGATCGTGCCGGCGCTCGGACCGGGTCTCGTCAAGCCGGTCGTTGCCGGAACAACAGCGCGAGCTTCGGCGCCGAACGTGCGCTCGCTGGGCTACTCGATCTACTACACGATCGTGAACGTCGGCGGCATGCTGGGTCCGCTACTGGCCAGTTTCGTGCGCACGTCGCTCGGGCCCGAGGCCGTATTCATCATGAGCGGCTCGTTCTCGCTCGCCATGTTCCTGGTAACGATCCTCACCTTCAAGGAGCCGGCGCGTGAGCCGGGCACGCAAGTCCCCACTGTCGGCGCGACGTTGCGCAACATGGTGACCGTGCTCGGCAACCTGCGGTTCGTCGCCTTTCTGCTGATCTTCTCGGGCTTCTATGTGGTGTTCTGGCAGGTGTACATCGCACTGCCGCTCTACGTGCGCGGCTATGTCGACCCGAACTCTAAGATCGACGCGCTCATCGCCGTGGAAGGATTCGGCGTCATCGCCACTACGGTGCTGGTCGCGTGGCTGACCCGGAAGGTGCGTCCGCTGCCGGCGATGGCCGCCGGCGTAGCCATTACCAGCGCAGCGTGGTTGATCCTCTTGCTCGGCGGGAGCCCGGTGTTCATTGCGGCGACGCTGCTCGGAGTGGCGCTGGGAGAGGCGCTGCAGGCGTCGCGCTTCTATGAATATTGCTCACGCCTCGCGCCGAGCGGACAGGAAGGCGTGTTCATGGGATACGCGTTCCTGCCGATCGCCATCGGGTTCCTGATCGCGGGGCAGATCGGCGGCCGGCTGGTGCGCTACTTCGGGGAGGTGCGCCACGCGCCTGGGCACCTTTGGGTGGTGGTGTGCGGGATCGGGCTGGCGACGTCGCTGGCGCTCGTCATCTACGACCGATTGCTGGTCGGTGGCCAGGATTCGGCCCGCAGCACGCAGATTCGCGTGTGAGGTGGTTTCTAGCGAGGCGACAAGTCCGCAACTGATGACAGATAAGGAGGGTGCAGAGCGAAGCACCAGCAGCGGGAGATCAACCGTGAAGCCAATCTCGTACCTCTGCATGAGCGCTGCGACGGTCTCCGTCGCTTTTGTGGCTTCGATTGCATGCGCGAGTCAGCCTGGGTTCGCCGTAAACTTCGATCAGGATCAGTACGCCGGTGGCGCCGATGCGGCGGTTACCATCAGCCTGTTTCCGCGGTACAGCCCCATCGGGCCCAAGAGAGGTACGTTGCCGGCTCCCTATCGGAACCCGAGCGCATATTGGCTGGCCTGCAGCACCAGCGTCGCGCTCAAGGCAGACGCTCTGGATCCCGAAACGTTCTGTTCCGATCCGAAAACTCAAACGTCCATCGCGAGCGGCAACGAGGAGCCGATTCAAGACATCGCCAGTGGCGCTGCCGCCTCCCACACCTTCGGCAAGCAGCTGCGTCTACCTCAATATCTGGTGGGATCGCAGCTCTGGATTGTTGTAATGCTCACGTACTACGTGCCGGGAACAGAAAATCCAAAGGTGCTGTACGCCTGGACGGACTTGCTATACCGCTGCCAGGGAGGCAGCAGCAAGGAAAGCAGAGTCAGCTGTGCCTACTACACCAAGGCACGCTATGCCATCACACAGGTGGGTCCCGTCTTGAACAAGAAGCCGCCGCCTGTTCATTAGTGACAAAAGCTGCAGCGATCAGCAGGAGA
>DATBKP010000123.1:0-19504 GCA_036555785.1 Steroidobacteraceae bacterium | reverse complement strand
GATTCCTCATCGACGGTGCAGGTGTGGATGAGGGATGTCTTTGTGGAGTCTGTGTCGACGCTATCGACCAGATGGGCGCCACAACGTCCCTTCACCCCGGCGCTGAAGAGCCTACTCCAGCGCCGCGGGCGACCATACAAGACGCCAAGGCGCAAAGGAAGAAAAAGAATTACGGAGAACGGAAAATATATTTTTCTGGTTCCGGTCCGGTCCGCCCTTCGCGCCTTGGCGGCTTTGCGAGAGTTATTTCTTATTTCTTCTCCGGCACCGCCGGCTGCGTAGCACCGTCGACCTTCGTCAGCCAGGCCTCGCGCCAGTAGGGAACGATGCGGCGCGGGCACAGCATGCGGCGCTCGCTGTACTGGCTGGTGCAATACGTCCCGGTGAGGATGAAGGACGGGCGCGAAAACTCCATCATCTTGCCCGTCTGCTCGTTGATGATGTGCGTGACGCAATCGCCGACGCGGAATTGCTGCCCGCAGTAACGCACCATCTCCTTGTCGAACGACATGCCGCGATTGTGATTGCGCGAGTTCAGCGTTTCGAGAATCTCCTCGTGCGGCTTGACCTCGACCACGTCGCCGACGCGCAGGTCCGCGGTGACCAGCGGAGTCTGCGTTCCCTTCGGCACGCGGCCGCGCCCGTACGGCGCCGGCCGTCCGATGATCTTGCGATGGGCCCACTCGTGCAGCCGCACGGCCAGCTGGTAGCCGAGGCCGAGCTTGCGCAGGTTGAACAGGAAGGCGAGGAACAGAAACTTCACCGCGTCGCGTGCGGGGACATTGCGGCTGCGCACGTCCGCGAAGTACTGCCGCAGATTCCATGGCGCCAGCGGCGTCGTAGCCGCGTACAAGCGCGTCGCCTGGCAGCGATACGTCGGCACGCTCTCGCCCTCGCGCACGGAGCTCGTGAACTTACCGAGCCCGGCGTCATCTTGCGGCGCGGGCGGCGGCGGCGGCGCGGCGCCTTCGCGCGCAGGTCGCAACCATTCTTCTTTCCAGAACAGCAGGCATTGCGCCTGGCAGCCGCCATGTGCCGAGCCGTCGCAACGCACCTCGTCGAGGTGCACTGCGCCGCGCATGCGACGCCCGCCGGTGTGATTGACCGTGTCGCAGGTCTTGTGCGCGGAAGCGAACACCTGCAGGCGCTGGCCGCAGAACCGCAACATCTCCGGCATGAACGGCAGGCTGTCGAGCTCTCCCTGCTGGTCGAGCGTGGCGAGGATTTCCTCTTTCGACTTGATCTCGACCCACTCGCCGGCGCGGTAGCGTGAAACGAAGCTCACTGATTGGAATCCTTCGAAGTCAGGGACCGACGATCTCGACACGGGGGATCGGCACCACGAACTGCCCGCCCCATTCGCGCACGTAGCTGTTGCCGGCGACGATCTCCTGCTTGAGGTTCCACGGCAGGATCAGGATGTAGTCGGGCTTGGTCTCGCGGATGCGCTCCGGCGCCAGGATCGGAATGTGGGTGCCGGGCGTGTAGCGGCCCTGCTTGTGCGGGCTGCGGTCGACCGTGTAGTCGAGGAAATCGGTGCGGATGCCGCAGTAATTGAGCAGCGTGTTGCCCTTGCCGGGCGCGCCGTAGCCGACGATCGATTTGCCCTCGGCGCGCGCGTCGATCAGGAACTGCAGCAGGTGGCGCTTGGTGGCCCGCACCTGCTCCTCGAACTTCGCGTAGGTCGCGAGCTGCCGCAGGCCGCGCTCGCTCTCGTGATTGCGCAGCCGCTCGACCGCAGGCGTATTCGCATGCTTGGCATCCTCGGCGTGGCAGCCGTAGATGCGCAGCGAGCCGCCGTGCGTCGGAATCTCGTCGACGTCGAACAGCCGCAGCCCGTGATGCGCGAAGATCTGCTCGACCGTACCGAACGACAGGTACGAGAAGTGCTCGTGGTAGATCGTGTCGAACTGGTTCTCGTCCATGAGCTTCAGCAGGTGCGGGAACTCCATCGTGAGCACGCCGCCCGGCTTCAGCAGGATCTTCATGCCGCCGACGAAATCGTTGATGTCCGGCACGTGCGCCAGCACGTTGTTGCCGAGCAGGAGGTCCGGCCGGCCGTGCTCGGCGGCGATCTCGGCCGCACTCTTCTTGCCGAAGAACTTCACCGTCGTCGGAATGCCCTTGGCGACGGCGGCCTCTGCAACGTTCGCCGCGGGCTCGATGCCGCGACAGGGCACGCCCGCCTTGAGGAAGTGCTGCAACAGATAGCCGTCGTTGCTCGCGATCTCCATGACCAGCGACTTCGCACCGAGCCCGAGCCGGCCGATCATCGCCTCGGTGTAGCGCCGCGCGTGCTCCACCCAGCTGTCGGAGTACGACGAGAAGTAAGCGTAGTCGGAGAAAATGTCGTCGGGCGCGACGTACATCTCCAGCTGCACCAGGAAGCAGCGCTCGCACACCCACGCGTGCAGGGGATAGAAGCGCTCCATGTGATTCAGCTGATGCGGCTCGATATGCGTCTGACAAAGCGGCGACATACCGAGGTCGACGAAGGTGTGATTGAGCTGCTGGGCGCAGAAGCGACAGCGCGCGGTCGCTGCCCGCCATTGCCCCGTGTCGGCCGACGTCGCCGCGGCCGACTCATGCCCCGTTGTACTGGTCACTGCGTGCCTCCCCGGTCCACCGCCGCCGATCATTGTATATTCCGGCCATTGCGGCAGCTGATCGAATGGGCAAGTCTGGCGGCCGACGCACGGCGCCGCCGTTACCGAATCCGCAGAATCGAGCTCATATGATAGGCACCTCACAGAACCGGCGCGCCGCCCGGCATTTCCGCTGCCCGGACGCTACACTTGGCCCGCACGGCGCCCGCTCCGGTGCGCCCGGCCGTCGTCCCGCATGAGCCAACTACTCCACGAGCTGCTGCTCCGCCAGGCCGGGCAGACACCGCAGGCCACTGCCCTCGTCCACAAGGATGCGAAGTATTCCTACGAGCACCTCGCCGGACTGGTCGAACAGTTCGGCCGGGCGCTGCTCGCGCGCGGCCTGCGCGTCCAGGACCGGGTCGCGGTATTCCTGCCGAAGCAGCTGGAGACCGTGGTCACGATGTTCGGCGCGGCGCGCGCCGGCCTGACGTTCGTCCCGGTCAACCCGATCCTGAAGGCGCCGCAGGTCAAGCACATCCTCGGCGACTGCGATGTGCGCGTGCTGGTGACCTCGCCGGAGCGCTACGCGACGCTCGAGCGCGATCTGCTCGAATGCCCCGCGTTGTATTGCGTGGTGCTCGTCGGCAGCGAGACGGCACCGCCCTCCCCCGGACATTTCGCGCTGGCCACGTGGAGCGAAACGCTGCGCTCGGCGCCGGCCAGCGCGCAGTTCCACCGCATCATCGACATGGACATGCTGTCGATCCTGTACACCTCGGGCAGCACCGGCCGGCCGAAGGGCGTCGTGCTGTCGCACCGGAACATGGTGACCGGCGCTCACAGCGTCGCGCAGTACCTGGAGAACACGCCCGACGACCGGCTGCTCGCGGTCCTGCCCTTCAGTTTCGATTACGGCTTCAGTCAGCTGTCGACCGCGTTCTCGGTTGGCGCATCCGTCGTGCTCATGGACTACCTGTTCCCGCGCGACATTCTCACGGTCGCGCAACGCGAGCGCGTGACGGGCCTGGCCGGCGTACCGCCGCTGTGGGCGCAGCTCGCCGATCTCGAATGGCCGGCGGAAGTGCGCGAATCGCTGCGCTACATCACCAATTCCGGCGGCGCTATGCCGGGCGCGACCCTGGCGAAGCTGCGCAGCGCGCTGCCGCGCACGCGTCCGTTCCTGATGTACGGCCTGACGGAAGCGTTCCGCTCGACCTACCTGCCGCCGGCGGAAATCGACCGCCGTCCCGGCTCGATGGGCAAGGCGATCCCGAACGCCGAGATCCTCGTGGTGCGGCCGGACGGCACACCGTGCGAGCCGAACGAAGTCGGCGAGCTCGTGCATCGCGGCTCGCTGGTCTCGCTCGGCTACTGGAACGATCCGCAGAAAACCGCCGAGCGCTTCAAGCCGGCGCCCGGGCGGCCGGGCGGCCTCGTGATCCCGGAGATCGCAGTGTGGTCCGGCGACCAGGTGCGCAAGGACGAGGACGGCTATCTGTATTTCGTCGGCCGGCGCGACGAGATGATCAAAACGTCCGGCTACCGCGTCAGCCCGACCGAGATCGAAGAAGTCGTGTTCGCCACCGGGCTGATCTCGGATGCCGCCGCCGTCGGCGTGCCGCACCCGACGCTCGGCCAGGCGGTCGCACTGGTCGTGGCCGGCACGCAATCGCCAGCCGCAGCAACCGCGCTGCTCAACGAGTGCAAGAAGCAGCTGCCCGCGTACATGGTGCCCGCGCACATCGAGTGGCGCGAGGCGATTCCGCGCAATCCCAACGGCAAGTACGATCGGGCCCTGCTTTCCCGCGAGCTGAGCACCCTGTTCGCCGCTCAGCAATGATCGCGTCCGCCTGAGCCGCCGCGATGGATCACGTCCGCAAGAAGATGGCCCACGGCGTCGCCTGGATGGCTGGCGCCAGGATGATCGTGCGCGCGCTCGGCGCACTCAGCACCCTGATCCTCGCGCGCCTGCTCGCGCCGCACGACTTCGGCCTGATCGCGATGGCGACCTCGCTGATCGCGCTGCTGGAGCTGCTCAGCGCCTTCAGCTTCGATCTCGCGCTGATTCGCCGGCCCGACTCGACTGCCGACGACTTCGATACCGCGTGGACGCTGAACGTGCTGTTCGCCGTCGCGATCGCGGTGGTGCTGTTCGTCGCTGCGCCGTTCGCCGCCGACTTCTACCACGAGCCGCGCCTGCAGACCGTCATCTATCTGGTCGCCGCCGGCAATTGCCTGCGCGCGTTCAACAACATCGGCACCGTCGAGTTCCGCAAGCAGCTGCAGTTCGACCGCGACTTCCGACTGCAGGTGTTCCAGAAGCTGAGCCAGGTCGTGGTCGCAGTGCCGCTCGCTTTCGTGTGGCGCTCCTACTGGGCGCTGATCGCCGGCATGATCGCCGGCAACGTCGCGTCGCTGATCGTCAGCTACTGGATGGTGCCGCGCCGGCCGCGCCTGATGCTGAAGTCGACCCGCGACCTGTTCAGCTTCTCGGGCTGGGTGGCGCTCAACAACGCCATCACCTTCATGCGCAACCGCGCCGGCGACCTGATCATCGGCCGCATCGCCGGCACGCGCATGCTCGGCCTGTTCAACGTCGCGTACGAGATCTCGAACCTGCCGTCGACCGAGATGGTCGCGCCGATCAACCGCGCGGTGTTCCCCGGCTACGTGCAGCTCGCGCAGGATCCGCTGCAGCTGCGACAAGCATTCCGCGACGTGCTGAGCTTCGTGTGCCTGCTGACGCTGCCCGTGTGCATGGGCATCGCGGCAACCGCCGAGCTGCTCGTGCCGATCGTGCTGGGCGACAAGTGGCTCGAATCGGCGCCGCTGGTCGCGTTGCTCGCGATCTCCGGCGGACTCAATACGCTGCAGGCGAATACCGGCGCCGTGTATCACGCGCTGAGCAAGCCGCGCCTGATCGCGCTGACCGGATCGATCCAGATGATCGCTCTGATGCCGATGCTGATCTACGCCGCGCATCAGTACGGCGTGGTCGGCGCGGCAACGGCGCACCTGATCCATTCGGTCATCTTCGGCGTGCCGGTGACGTACTCGATCCTGGTGCGCACGACGCCGATCCGCTGGGGCGATTTCGTGCGCTCCACCTGGCGCCCGGTCTGCGCCGCTGCGCTCATGTACATTGCCGTCCGCACGATCGTCTTCGCGCCCGTGCTCACAGCGCTGCCGAACATGGCGCGCATGCTGGCCTGTGCCGCGCTCGGAGCAACTCTCTACGCTGCGATCATCTGGCTGTGCTGGCAGCTCGCGGGCAAGCCGCGGGGCGCCGAAACGATGCTGTTCAACTACGCTACGCGCTGGCTGCGTCAGCGCGGGACCGGGCTGAACTCAGCTGCGTAGACCACAAGCAACAACAAGCGGGGAAGCTCTTCCATGCGTCGTTTGAAGTGGCTGATCGTCGTGATCGTCGCCGGAGCCCTCCTGCTCGCCGCAGCTGCTTTCGCGTCGGGGGACATCCGCTGGCGGCTGCACCTGCTCGGCGAAAAAGCCGGCGGCAAATATCCGGAAGCGACCTGGGGCGAGTTCCTGCGCATGCTGGCGCCCAGCTCCGGCATCTGGCTCGAGGATCTGTCGCGCTGGGACACGCTGTATCCCATCGTTACGAACCCTTATCGCTCGAGCGCAGATCGCGACGCCGGCAAGAAGCTGTTCGCGGCCAACTGCGGCACGTGTCACGGCGCGGACGCTCTCGGCGGCGGCGTCGGGCCTTCGCTCAAGGGACGCATCTCGCCGCGCACCGAATCCGACTGGTCCGCGTTCCGGACGGTTCGCTACGGCATCGCGGGAACGCCGATGACCGGCCTCGCGCTGAATTGGCAGGACACGTGGCGGCTCGCCGGCTTCGTGCGCTCGATGGTCGTCGCGGAAGATGCAACCCAGGCTGCACAAGTCGTCGCGGTGTCGCCGGTCACGTCCGAGCGCTTGCGCAACGCTCAGCAGACTCCGCAGGACTGGCTCACGTACGGCGGCGATCTCACCGGCAGCCGCTACAGCGCGCTCACGCAGATCACGCCGCAGAATGCGCAGCGTCTGCGCGTCGCCTGGGTTTCGCAGCCGATGACCGACTACCGGCGCTTCGAGGCCACGCCGTTGGTCGCGGACGGTCGCATGTATGTCTCGTATCCGCCCAGCAATGTCGTCGCACTCGATGCGGCGACCGGCAAGGTACTGTGGACGCACTCCGGCAGCATCCCCGCCGACATGCCGGGCGCCGGCAGCTACAAGGTCTCGCGCGGCGTGGCGTTGCTCGACGACAAGGTTTTCCTCGCCACGCTGGACTGCAAGATCAAGGCGCTCGACGCGGCGACCGGCAAAGTGCTCTGGCAGCACACGGTCGCGAGCTACAAGGATGGCTACAGCTTCACGTCCGCGCCGCTGGCAATCGACGGCATGGTCGTGATCGGCAACGCCGGCGGCGACTACGCGACGCGCGGCTTCGTGGTCGCGCTCGACGCCACGGACGGCAAGGAGCGCTGGCGCTTCGAGACGATCCCCAAGCCGGGCGAGCCCAATGCCGACTCCTGGTCCGGCGACTCGTGGAAAATCGGTGGCGCGGCGGCCTGGCAGGTCGGCTCGTACGACGCCGAGCTCAAGCGCGTCTACTGGGGCATCGGCAATCCGGCGCCCGATCATTTCGGCGAGATCCGCCGCGGCGACAACCTCTACGCGAACACGCTGGTGGCGCTCGATGGCGCGACCGGCAAGCTGGTGTGGCACTACCAGTTCACGCCGCACGACCTGCACGACTGGGACTCCACGCAGGTGCCGGTGCTCGCACTCGGCGGCGGCCGCGAGCGCATCCTGTTCGCGAATCGCAACGGCTTTCTCTACAGCATCGAGCGCGCCACCGGCAAATTCGAGTGGGCCAAAGCGTTCGTGAAGCAGACCTGGCTCGAATCGATGAGCCCCGAAGGCCGGCCGACGCGCCGCAAGGAAGCAGTGCCGTCGCTCGAAGGCACCGTCATCTATCCTTCGGTGGAAGGCGGCACGAACTGGTGGCCGCCGGCCTATGACGCGTCGCGCGACGTGTTCTACGTCCCGTACATGGAACGCGCCAGCATGTACTACCTCGGGCAGGAAGAAGAACCGGAGCAGGCGAAGCTGTACATGCTCGGCTCCAGCAAAGGAGTCTCCGGCGAGCTCTTCTACACCGGCATCCGCGCCTTCCGCGCCGCCGACGGCGAGCTGCTGTGGGAACAGCGCAATGCGCAGCGCGACGACATCCCGGAAACGAATGGCCTGGTTGCGACCGGCGGCGGCGTCGTCTTCGGCGCCGACCTCGATCGCGTATTCGCAGTCGACGCGGCGAGCGGCAAAGAGGTGTGGCAGTTCATGTCAGGCGGACGCATCTCCGCCGCGCCGATGAGCTACGCAGTCAACGGCAAGCAGTACGTGGCGATAACCGCACAGCGCGTGATCATGGTGTTCGAGCTGCCGCCCGAGTGAGAAATGGGGACATTCCCCATTTCGCCGCCGACCTCTCAAGCCTCGACGACAGCCTGCGGATGACCGGGCATGTACATGTCGAGCACGTTCTGCGGGATGTGCTCGAGGTCGGAGACGCGCAGGAAGTCCGTCAGCGCCGTGCCGGTGCAGCGCGAGTCGCGATTGGCGGCGCCGCGCGCGGCGATCGCGTCCTCCACGTTGGCCGTGCGGAAATCGATACTGAAACGTGTGCGGCCGCTCGTGTTGGGCACGGAGGAGTGCAGCTGCGCGGCGGAGAACATCATGAAGCCAGCGACCGGCATCACCACTCGCATGTCCGGCACCATCGCCACCTGGACCTCCGCGTGCGGCTGCACGCGCGTGTCCTTGCCGATGTGCTGGGCGGCGTTGAAGCGGCTGGTCTGCGTCCAGCGCTGGTAGTCGTAGACGGCCGACGTGTTGCTGATGCTGCGGTCCCAGTATTGCGGATGAAACGCCATCACGTTGTTGGCTTCGACGTCGTAGATCGGCATCCACCAGTTGACCTGGCAAAGGGGCGCCGAATACCAGGTGTCGCGATGCGGGTGAAATGCGTACGCGATACCGGTCGTGAGATAGCCGTCGCTGGTCGAGGTGCGCATGCGCGGCACGTCGAAGTAGGTCGTGGTCTCGTCGCAGCCGACCTCGCGCAGCAGGTCGCGGATCAGGCGCTTGGATTCGGGGTGATGGATGAACTTCGGCTTGAGCTGCTCGAGGATCGACGCGTAGCGCTCGACCGGCATGTCGCGCTGCGCGGTCTCCGGATCCAGGCCCGGGAAGGCCTCGCGGATCAGCTGACGCGCGAACTCGCACAGCTCCAGCGACGCCTTGCGCGGGGAGTACACGAACACGCTGCCGGCGTACAGCGCGGCGCGGCGCTGCTCGTCCGACATGCGTGCATCGATCACGATATTCATCGGTTCAACCTCCGAAAGCTTCCGCGCCCGCGCGGTTCAGGCATTATGTACGGGTGGCGAGCGCGGGAAGCTGGCGCGAGCTTATCATCTGACAGCGAACGACAATAAGGCAGACGACACCGTTGCGTAGTCGTACCGAAGAACAGTCCGGGGAAATCGGGGGATCGAGTGCCGCACCTGCGCCGCGCGTGACGGTCGTCACACCCTTCTACAACACCGCGCGTTACCTGGAGCAGGCCATCCGCAGCGTGCTGGCGCAGGATTACGGCAACTTCGAGTACATCCTTTCGGACAATCGCAGCACCGACGGCTCGCTCGACATCGCGCGGCGCTACGAGCAGCTCGATGGCCGCATCAAGGTGCGCGCGCACGAGGAGTTCATCGGCCAGGACGCGAATTACAACCGCGCGCTGCGCTACATGTCGCCTGACAGCGCTTACTGCAAGGTCGTCCAGGCCGACGACTGGATCGAGCCGCAGTGCCTCACGCAGATGGTGGCCGCGGGCGAACGGCATCCGTCGGCGGGCATCATCGCGGCCTGTTTCATCGCCGGTCGGCTGATCGGCGGCGGCGGGCTGCCATTCGATCGCGAGATGTTCAGCGGCCGCGAGGCCTGCCGCACCCGGCTCACGACCGGCGGCACGTACTTCGGCTCGCCGAGCTGCCTCATGTATCGCGCGAGTGTGGTGCGCGCGCGCGAGCCGTTCTACGACGAGGCCGAGATGAACGCCGACACCCAGGCGTGCTTCGAAATCCTCGCGGGCAGCGACTTCGTGCGCGTGCCGCAGATCCTCATGACGCTGCGCCGGCAGGACGATTCGATCTCCAGCGGGCTGGAGCGCTACAACCCGCAGCTGCTGCTGACGTACATCCTCACGTACAAGTACGGGCCGAAGTTTCTGGAGCCCGCGGAGCTCGCGCGCGCGCAGCGGACGATCCGCAAGCGCTACTACGAGATGCTCGCGAGCGCCCGGCTCAACGGCGCGCCGGCGGCCTTCTGGGAGTTCCATCGCAAGGAGCTCGCGCGCATCGGCGACAAGGTGCGCACGGGCGGCGTCGCCGCGGCGTTGTGCGGACTCGCTGCCGACAAGGTGCTCAACCCGAAGCGCACCGTCGAGCAGCTGACGCAGAAGTGGCGCAGCTGATGAGAAATGGGGACATTCCCCATTTCCTCATGCGCGGCTGCGGAATACCGGCTTGAGCGGCCGGCCTTCGAGATAACGCGCCGGCCCGTCGCGCAGCGCGTTTCGATACACCTGCAGCGCCTCGCCCACCACGTCGATCGTGTAGTCGATGTCTGCCGGCGAGTGCGAGTAGCTGTGGATGAACGACGGCGCGAGGATGCCGCGCCGGACGATCTCCTGCATGAACACCGTCCGCATCTCCTGGCTCGGTTTGCCGGCGGCGTCGAGCGTCGCGTACAGCAGGCTGCACGGCCGGCCCACGCATTGGAACGTCCGCTGCAGACCGAGCGCTTCGACGTGGCGGTTCACGCCTGCTCGCAGACGCTCACCCGTGCGGTAGAGATGCCCGATGACGTCTTCGCGCTCGTAGACGTGCATCGTGGCAATCGCAGCGGCCAGGCCGTGCGTCTCCGCGCCATGCGTCGTCGACAGCAGGAACACGCGATCGCGCTCGTGATCGAGCCCGCCGAGCTGCATGATCTCGCGGCGACCTGCCAGCGCCGAGATGGCGAAACCATTGCCGAGCGCCTTACCGAAGCTCGCGAGATCCGGCGTCACGCCGTACACGTGCTGCGCACCCGACCGGTGCCAGCGAAAGCCGGTGATCATCTCGTCGAACACCAGCAGCGCGCCTTCGCGCTCGCACAGCTGCTTCAGACCCGGCAGGAACTGCGGGAGCGGCTCCTCGATACGCATCGGCTCCAGCAGCACGCAGGCGATGCGTCCCGGATGCTGCTTGAACAACTGCGTGATGGAGTCGAGATCGTTGTAGCGGAACTTGTGCACCAGCTGGCGCACGGCACCGGGAATACCTGCGGGCATGCCGGTCGTGCCGATGAACCAATCGCTGGTCGAGAAGAACGGATGGTCGGCGCAGATCGCCACCATGTCGCGGCCTGTATGAGCACGCGCGAGACGGATCGCGCCGTCGACTGCGGTCGAGCCGTCCTTGCAGAATTTCACCATCTCCATGGTCGGCACGAGGCGCAGGAAGGTTTCGGCGCACTCGACCTCGATCGGCGCGGGCCGCACGAAGTTCGTACCGTGCGCCAGCTCGGCGCGGACGGCTTCGACCACCGGCGCGTACGCGTGTCCGAGGGTGACGGCGCGCAATCCCATGCCGTACTCGATGAACTCGTTGCCGTCGAGATCCCAGACGTGACAGCCGGCGCCGCGCGCGATGAACGGCGGCGAGCCGACGGGCCATTGATCGTCGCCCTTCGCGTAAGTGTGCGCGCCGCCCGGAATGACCCGGCGTGCGCGCTCCGCCAGCGCGCGGCCGTTCGCGAACTCGACGCCCCCCAGCGGCGTCTGCTCAGATGACGACTTTTCGACCATGGAATGCCTCGGCGAAGCCCGACGCGGCGTTGCACTCGACGCCGCGGAGCCGCAACAACGCGCTGAAGGTGTCTTCGGTGAACCAGCGCTTCGCGCGTTGCGTCGCGTAGGCGGCCAGCAGGTAGCGGGCCTTGCGTCGTGCCTGCGCGGCAGTCACGGGCGCATAGACGTTCGGCTGGCCCAGCCCGCCGTCGTACTTCGGAATCTCGTATTCGAAAATCGCATGGTTGCGGAACGTGTTCCAGGTGAGCTCGCCGGCGATGCGATGGTCCTGGTGCAGGTCGCCGCGCTCGTGGGTGAATATCAGGTCGGGCACGGGCAGTTGCTTCAGGCGCTCGAAGAACTCTTTGATCGCCGCGTGCTCGCTCGGGAAGTAGCCGTCGCGAAAGCCGCCGAACATCACTCGCTGCCGGCGCGCGCCCGCGAGAAACGACTTGGCGCTGCGCTCACTCTCCGCCTGGCGTACCGAGCTGCCGCTCAGCACGACCCAGGTCACCGCTACCGGACGCTCCTCGGCCAGGCGCAGCAGCGTCGCACCGCAGCCGATCTCGATATCGTCGCAATGGGCGCCGACGCAGAGGATCTCGAGCGGGCCGCGACGCGCGGGTTGCGGGGCCCAGGTCAGAATGCCGGCTCGATCCTTCATGCGCCGCGCCACACCATCCACGGACAGTTGCGCTGCGCTTCCATGCGGTCGAAGACGATCTTGTCCTTGAGCGTGTCCATCGACTGCCAGAAGCCGTTGTGGCGATACGTGACCAGCCTGCCCTGCTCGGCCAGCCGCGCGAACGGCTGCTCGACCAGCTCCTCGCCCTCGCGGATCACGTCGAACACGCCCTGGTGCAGCGTGAAGAAGCCGCCGTTGATCCACAGGGCGTCGCCGGTCATCGGCCCGACGCGGTCCACCTTGCCGTCGGGCTGCGCATGCACGACGTGAAAGCTCTGCGCGGGACGCACCGAGACCAGGCCCGCGACCGCACCCGAGCGCTGCACGCCTTCGATGACAGTGTTGAGCGGCAGGTCGGAAAGACCGTCGGAATAGTTCGCGAGGAACCACTCCTCGTCGCGCAGGTATTTGCGGACCCGCAGCAGGCGCTGCCCGAGGTTGCTGTGCAGCCCGGTGTCGACGAACGTGATCTTCCAGTCGTCGAGGTCGCGGCTGTGCAGCTCGATGTGCGTGCCGCCCTTCGACAGCGTGAAGTCGTTGGACATCGCCTCGTTGTAGCTGAGGAAGTACTCGCGGATCAGGTCGCCGCGATAGCCGAGCGCCAGCACGAAGTCGCGGTGCCCGTAATGCGCGTAGTAGCACATCAGGTGCCAGATGATCGGACGGAAGCCGACGTTCACCAGCGGCTTCGGAATCGTGTCCGAATGCTCGCGCAGGCGCGTGCCGAGACCGCCGCAGAACAACACTACTTTCATGACCGCTCCCCGTCAGTCGCGGACTCCAGGAGTCCCGCTTTCATCAGCGCCTCGCAGGCGATCGCCAGCTCCTCCATGCTCAACTTCGAGCGCTGCGCTATCTCAACCAGATCGCGCCTGCCGTCGCTTTGATTCAGCACCCACAGCAGCGACTCCTCGAAGCGCGGCACGTTGGCGCCGCCCGTCGGCCGATACAGACCGCGCGCACCCAGGCGCGGCTCGCATTTCGGCGAGAGGTTCCGATATCGCCGGTTGCACTCTGCCGCGGTGATCATTCCGACCAGCGCCCGCAGGCTTGCGGCAAGCCGGCCCGGATCGATCAGCGTCAGATCGTCGGCCGACGTGTGGTACTGCGGATACTCCCCGTTCGGCGTGCGCGTCAGTCGTCCGACCGGCAGGTTGAAGCCCGGCGAACAGAACTGGCGCTCATCATAGCCGTACGGGTGAAAATCGCGCAGATCCGCGTCGCGCTCCAGCCCCGGCAGCACGGTCTGCGCGATCCGGTCGATGTCGTAGCTGCCTTCGCGGCTGCGCTTGTAGACCAGCGGACCGTCGACGCCGAGCAGGCCGGTCACGAGGCCGTGGCGGATGCGCCTGGCGACCGCCTCGTTCTGCGCCAGCCAGGTGATCGCACCGATCGTGCCCGGCGCGAAGACCAGTCGATATGTGTAGCGCCGCGGCGCCTGCGCGAGTGCGCGGCCCAGCAGCGCGAGCGCCGCGATCCCGGTCAGGTTGTCGTTGCACGTCGCGGGATGGCAGATGTGCGTGTAGAGCAGGAACTCCTCGGCGCTCGTGCCGGGCAGCAGGCATTCGGCGTACGTGAGGCTGCCGTTCTCGAGCGTGCTGTCGATGCAGACTTCGTACTCGCCTTCCACGAGCGCTTCCACCTCGCGGTGACGCAGGCAAAAGCCCCATGCCTCGCGGTAGTAGCTGGTCCGGTATGGAATCCAGTCCGGATGCTCGGGCAACGAATGCAGATGCGGGCGCAGCTCCGCGAGCGACATGCGCGCGCGGACCGGCGTGCTGTAACTGACGACACGCAACGTGCTCTCGGCGAGGCTCGCAATCGTGCGGCCCTGCGGATCCTTCAGCCACGCGTCCTTGATGTTCCATTCCTTCGGCACTTCCCAGTCGAACACGCGCGTGCCGCTGGGCACCTCGAACGTTTTCAGCTCGACGTAGGAAGCGAGGTGCTTCAGGGTCTCGCGCACACCGTTGCCGGTGATGCTGCGGCAGATCGGTTGCAGGCGGCGCATCAGCTGCAAAGCCTCGGCAGCAGCGGCTTCGCTACCCTGCGCCGACGCCAGCGACTGCAGCTCGTTCACGACGCGTGCCCGCTGTTCGCCGCGAGGCTGCTCTTCCATGCAGCGGCGGAGAAATCCTCGTACTGCGCATCCCGCGGCAGGATGGTGACGTCGCGCGTCTCGGGCCAGCGGATGCCGAACGCCGGATCGTTCCAGCGAAAGCCGCGCCCGCGCTCGGCGTCGTAGAAGCCGGTCATCATGTAGGACACTTCGCTGCGATCGACCAGAGTCTGAAAGCCGTGCGCGCACACCGGCGGCACGAACAGTGCGCGGCCGTTCTCGGCCGTGAGCTCCACCGCCAGGTGCTGCAGGAACGTGCGGCTCTCCGGCCGCAGGTCGATGATGACATCGTAGATTGCGCCAGCGACGCAGCGGATCAGCTTGCCTTCGAGCGCCGGCGGGACCTGCAGATGCATGCCGCGCACGGTGTGACGATGCAGATTGAACGAGGCGCTGCTCTGCACGATCTGCACGTTCAGCCCGGCCTGCGCGAACTCGCGCTGACACCAATGCCGCACGAAGTAGCCGCGCGCATCCGTGTGACGCTGCGGCTCGACGATGTATGCGCCCTCGATCGCTGTCTCGCTCAGGATCATCGCGGTCGCCAGTAGAACGCCTCGTCGATCTGCTGCGTCGCCTGCAGGTACTTGAGCTGCTTGAGGCGCGTGAAAGCGCGGAACTCGTAGGTCTCTTTCGGCATCTGCAGGCGCTCGAACAGCGAATGCAGCTGGCGGGCGCCGGCGCGCGCGCTCCAGCGGCACTCGAACTCCGGCATCAGCTTGCGGATCTTCGCGAACGCGACGCGATAGCTGCGGTTGTCGGACGAGGCGCCGCCGAAGCTCACCTGGCAGCCCGGGAACTCGTTGGCGACGATCTCCGCGATCTCTTTCACGCGGTAGTTCTCGCTGTCGGCGCCGACGTTCATGATCTGGCCGCTGACGCGCTGCGCCGGCGCGAGCAGCGCGCAGCGGATCGCTTCGCAGATGTCGGCGACGTGCACCAGCGGACGCCACGGCGTGCCGTCGCTGATCATCTTGATCTGCTTGGTCGTCCACGCCAGCGCGCTGAGATCGTTGAGCACGATGTCGAAGCGCATGCGCGGCGACGCGCCATACGCGGTCGCATTGCGCAGGAACACCGGGCAGAAATCCTTCGAGGCCATGCCGCCGAGCGCTTCCTCGACCATGATCTTGCAACGTGCGTACTCGGTCTGCGGACGCGTCGGCGAGGTCTCGTCGAGGATCTCGCCGGTGCCCAGACCGTACGCACTGCACGAGGACGTGTAGACGAAGCGCGGCACGCCGGCGCGCTGCGCGAGCTGCGCCAGGTGCACCGAGCCGCCGTAGTTGATCTGCCGCGTGATCTCCGGACGGTTCTCGCCGAGCGGATCGTTCGACAGCTCGGCGAGATGCACGATCGCATCGAAGCCGGCGACGTCGTCCTCCGTGCAGCGGCGCAGATCCTTGTAGATGATCGACGGCATGCGCGGCCGTTCCTCGTTGTCCGAGTACAGCCAGCCATCGCGGTAGTAGCCGGTGTCGAGGCCCGCGACTTCCACGCCGCGCGCAGCAAGATACGGCAGCAGGATCGCTCCGATGTAGCCTTCGGCGCCGGTAACCAGAACTCTCACGTTTACCTCGATGAGTTTTATTTGTGTGCGTCAGGAATCTTTAGCCTGACAGTTTAGACGCGCTGCGGCTGTGGCCCGCGTCTCTTTCCCTTCCGTGCGATGTTCGCACGGCGCTCGCGCATGCGAAGGTCATAACACAGCGCGCGCGGGCACTCATCGGTCGTTCGACACTGTCGGCTTTCTTTCCAACGAGACGACAGCGCCACGCCTGTGTCCCGGCGCCGCCCGTGTAAGGGTCTGACGCGGTGCGGCCGTGACGCCGTGGTATGCGGCTTGCACACCAGTCGGAGTCCGCGCCTAACCCTCAGAAAAGTGTGATCTATTTCACACTTTGCCGGCACGGGGCAGAAGACGAAGCAACGAGGAGCGAGTCGACGATGATTTCCGGCACCAAGGTCGCGAGATTCCTGGCCACGCTGTTGCTGACGCTCGTCGGCGCCAGCGCGGTCGCCACGACGCTGCCGACGGGATTCACCGAGGTCAATCTGCCGCGCCCCGACGGCGCGCAGCAGTGGAACGAAGCGGTGGGCATCGCGTTCACGCCGTCGGGCCGCATGTTCGTGTGGGAGCGCACCGGCCGCGTCTGGATCATCGACCAGACCAATCCGGTCACGACGCCGTTCCTCGACATCGCTCCGGAAGTGCTCGCGTGGCACGACCACGGCATGCTCGGCTTCGCGCTGAGCCCGGCATTCGAGCAGAACGGCTTCGTCTACCTGCTGTACATGGTGGACCGCCATCACTTGATGAACTGCGATTCGCCGGTGGACGGCGCGCCGGTCTGCAACGGCAGCTACAGCGCGAGCACGACGTGGTTGCCCGATGCGCAGTGGCTGAACCCGCCGACCAATACGATTCCCAATCCCGGTTTCAAGAAGGCCTCGCTCGGCCGCGTGGTGCGTTACCAGGCGGTGAAGCCGCCCGGTGACCCGGACTATCGGCGCGCGACGACGATCGACTACAACACGCGCCACGTGCTGATCGGCGAGACCACGATCAGCGGTCCGAAGAACACCGGCTTCACGCTCACCTTCGACTCGCACGGCATCGGCTCGCTGGTGTTTGCGCCGGACGGCACGTTGCTGGTCTCGAACGGCGACGGCGCCACCTACAACTCGGCGGACACCGGCTCGGTCGGCGAGACCTATTTCCAGTCCGCGCTCGATGACGGCTTCTTCGGTCCGAAGGAGAACGTCGGCGCGCTGCGCTCGCAGCTGATCGATTCGATGAACGGCAAGCTGATGCGCATCGATCCGGTCACCGGCGACGGCATCCCGGGCAATCCGTTCTACGACGCCAGTGCGCCGCGCGCACCGCGCTCGCGCGTGTGGGCCTATGGCCTGCGCAATCCATACCGTTTCACGATCCGCCCCGGCACCGGCAGCCATCTGCGCGAAGACGCCAACCCGGGCGTCATCTATCTCGGCGACGTCGGCTGGAGCACCTGGGAAGACCTGCACATCATCAAGACGCCGGGCGAAAACCTCGGCTGGCCGCTGTACGAAGGTCAGACGATCAACAGCAGCTACAACGCGAGCGGCGCGCGCAAGATGAACCAGGACGCGCCGAACCCGCTGTTCGGCATCGGCGGCTGCACGCAGCAGTTCTTCTTCTTCCAGGACATGCTGAAACAGCAGTCGCTGAACGCGCCGTCGTGGCCGAATCCGTGCAATACGTCGCAGCAGATACCGGCCTCCGTGCACCCCGCCGTGCACAGCCGCCCGGCACTGGATTGGAATCACAGCAGCGGCACGCTGCAATCGCGCTTCCCGGCCTTCGATCTTTCCGGCAACGCCGTCGCGCAACAGCTCGGCACGACTGCGCCCGACGGCACGACCGTCGCCGGCTCGCCGTTCCAGGGCAACACCTCGACCGGCGGCGTGTTCTACACCGGCACGCAGTTCCCGACCCAGTATCGCAATACCTATTTCCACGGCGACTACGGCGGCCAGTGGATCAAGAGCATGGTCGTCGACGACAACAATCGCCTGCTGCAGGTGCAGGACTTCGCGTCCGGCGCCGGCGGCGTCGTCGAGATGGGCATGCATCCGACCGACGGCTCGCTGTACTACATCGCGTGGACCGCGTTCGTGCGCAAGGTCAGCTACTCGCCGCCGGGCGGCCGGCCGCCGGTCGCGCTCGCGAGCGCGAAGCCGACCTTCGGCACCAGCCCGCTGAACGTGCAGTTCTCGAGCGCCGGCTCGAACGATCCGGACGGCGGCGCCGTCACGTTCACTTGGGACTTCGGTGACGGCTCGCCCACGAGCAGCGCCGCGAATCCCTCGCACACCTACACCAGCGCCACCAACGCGATCACCAATTTCGACGCGACGCTGACGGTGCGCGACAGCACCGCGTTGACGACCCAGACGTCGATCCTGATCTCGCTCAACAACACGCCGCCGGTCGTGCACATCACGAGCCCGGTCAACGGCTCGCGCTATTCGCTGGCGACCCTGACGCCGGTCACGATGAGCGCGAACATTTCCGACGCGCAGACAGCGACGCAGGATCTGGTTTGTCAGTGGCAGAAGGTGCTCTATCACACCAATCACGAGCACACCGATCCGTTCGACAGCTCTTGCACCACCTCGGCGGTGATCTCGCCCGTGGGCTGCGACGGCGAGATGTACTACTACGGCTTCCGCCTCGCGGTGTCCGATCCGTACCTGACGACGCGCGACGAGACGCGGGTTTTCCCGAACTGCCCGTCCGGCAACCCGAGCATGGGCGCGGACTCCGCGAGCGTCTCGAGCGGCGGCACCGTCGGCATCAACGTGCTGGCGAACGATTCCGATCCCGACGGCCTGAACTTCCAGTCGCTGGTGATCATGGATCAGCCCGCGCACGGCACCATCACCGGGATCAACACCTCGACGGGCACGGTCACGTACCAGCACGACGGCTCGGCGACTGCGAGCGACACGTTCACTTACACCGTGGCCGATTTGATCGGCGCCTTCGGCGTGCCGGCAACCGTCACGATTTCGGTCGCAGGCGCCGACGTGACGCCGCCCGGTGTGCCGCAGGGATTGCAGGCCACTGCCATCAGCCCGTCACGCATCGATCTGAGCTGGAACGCGGTGACTGACAACGCGGGCGGCTCCGGCCTCGCGGGCTACCGCATCTATCGCAACGGCGGCGCGACGCCGATCGCGACCGTCACTGCGACGACGTACAGCAACACGAACCTCGCGGCCAACACCAGCTACACGTACACGGTTCGCTCGTTCGACAACGCCGGCAACGAATCGCTGGATTCCACCGTCGCCTCTGCGACGACGCTCGCTGCGCCGAGCTGGGTGGACCAGGACATCGGCGCTGTCGCTGCCGCCGGCTCGTTCACCAATGGCGGCGCGTCGCTGACGATCACCGGCTCGGGCGCCGACATCTGGGGCGCCGCTGACGAGTTCCACTTCGCCTATCTGCCGCTCAACGGCGACGGCGAGCTGGTGGCGCGAGTCACGGCCCTCACGAGCGGCCACATGTGGAGCAAGATCGGTCTGATGGTGCGCGAGTCGGTCGCCGCCAATTCGCGTCACGGCACGATGTTCCTCGGCGCGCTCAAAGGCGCCGCGTTCCAGTACCGCACCAACAACGGCGGCACGACCGCCGGCGACAACGGCGACGGCGTCAC
>DATBKP010000122.1:0-11655 GCA_036555785.1 Steroidobacteraceae bacterium | reverse complement strand
GCGGATGCGATGCGGTTCCGTGTTTCCGCCAGTCGCTCCCGTACATTGCTCGCGCCCGCGCCACCGGCCTCATCAGCCGAAAAGTGCGGACCAGTTAACATATTGAGCTCGACATCGCTCCGTTATACTCAAGACCCGTTTTGCGGGTCCGTGGCCGCGCGCATCGAAAGTGCGTAGGCGATTTCTCAAGGTAGGAATTCATGCCGGTCGACATTGCGCAGCTGCTGGCTTTCGCCGTCAAGAACAACGCGTCCGACCTGCACTTGTCAGCGGGCGTGCCGCCGATGATTCGCGTCGACGGCGACATGAAGCGCGTCAACATGCCTGCACTGACCCACAAGGAAGTGCACAGCATGGTGTACGACATCATGAATGACAAGCAGCGCAAGGCGTACGAAGAGTTCTACGAGACCGATTTTTCCTTCGAGATTCCCAAGCTGGCGCGCTTCCGGGTCAACGCCTTCAACCAGAGTCGCGGCGCCGCCGCGGTGTTCCGCACGATCCCGTCGCTGATCATGTCGCTCGACGACCTGAACGCGCCGAAGATCTTCAAGGACCTGGCGATGCAGCCGCGCGGCCTGGTGCTGGTCACCGGCCCGACCGGCTCCGGCAAGTCGACCACGCTCGCGGCGATGGTCAACTACGTCAACGACAACAAGCCCGATCACATCATCACGATCGAGGACCCGATCGAGTTCGTGCACGAGAGCAAGCGCTCGCTGGTGAACCAGCGCGAGGTCCATCGCGACACCCTCGGCTTCAGCGAAGCGTTGCGCTCGGCGCTGCGCGAGGATCCGGACGTGGTGCTGGTCGGCGAAATGCGCGACCTGGAGACGATCCGCCTGGCGCTCACTGCCGCCGAGACCGGCCACCTGGTGTTCGGCACGCTGCATACCAGCTCCGCCGCGAAGACGATCGACCGTATCGTCGACGTGTTCCCGGCCGCGGAAAAGGAAATGGTGCGCACGATGCTGTCCGAGTCGCTGCGCGCGGCGATCTCGCAGACGCTGCTCAAGCGCATCGGCGGCGGCCGCGTCGCCGCGCACGAGATCATGATCGGCACGCCCGCGATCCGCAACCTGATCCGCGAGGGCAAGATCGCGCAGATGTATTCCTCGATCCAGACCGGCCAGAAGGACGGCATGCAGACGCTCGACCAGTGCCTGCAGGAGCTGCTGCAGAAAGGCATCGTGACGAAGGAAGAGGCGCGCTTCAGGGCGCAGAACAAAGAGTCGTTCTGAGCCGCGGCGATTTCCGGAGACCACTCGTGGAACGCGAACAAGCTATCAAACTGATGCAGGACCTGCTGCGGCGCCTGGTGGACCGCAAGGGCTCCGATCTGTTCATCACCGCCGGCTTCCCGCCGGCGATCAAGGTCGACGGCGAGATCCGCCCGCAGTCCGAGCGCGTGCTGACGCCCGAGCAGGCGGCGGTGCTGGTGCGCTCGATCATGAACGACAAGCAGACCAAGGAGTTCGACTCCACCAAGGAGTGCAACTTCGCGATCGCGCCGGTCGGCATCGGCCGCTTCCGCGTCAGCGCGTTCGTGCAGCAGGGTCTGATCGGCTGCGTGGTGCGCATGATCAACGCCAAGATCCCGACCATCGAAGAGATGCAGCTGCCGCCGATCCTCAAGGACATCGTGATGACCAAGCGCGGCCTGGTCATCCTCGTCGGCGGCACCGGCTCGGGCAAGTCGACCTCGCTCGCGGCCATGGTGAACTATCGCAACGAGAAGACCCGCGGCCACATCATCACGATCGAGGATCCGGTCGAGTACGTGCACAACCACAAGGGCTGCGTGGTCACGCACCGCGAGGTCGGCGTGGACACCGAGAGCTGGCACATGGCGCTGAAGAACACGCTGCGCCAGGCGCCGGACGTGATCCTGATCGGCGAAATCCGCGATCGCGACACGATGGAATACGGCATCCAGTTCGCCGAGACCGGCCACCTGGTGCTGGCGACGCTGCACGCCAACAGCGCCAACCAGGCGCTCGACCGCATCATCAACTTCTTCCCCGAGGAGCGGCGCGAGCAGCTGCTGATGGACCTGTCGCTGAACATCCGCTCCTTCATCTCGCAGCGCCTGATCCCGCGCGAATCGGGCACCGGGCGCATCGCGGCGATGGAGATCATGCTGAACTCGCCGCTGATCGCCGACCTGATCTTCAAGGGCGAGGTCGCGGCCATCAAGGAAGTGATGGCCAAGTCGAACCGCCTCGGCATGAAGACCTTCGACCAGGCGCTGTTCGAGCTGTACGAGACCGGGATGATTTCCTACGAGGACGCGTTGCGCAACGCGGACTCGAAGAACGAAGTGCGCCTGCGCATCAAGCTCGAGAGCAAGCGCGAGACCAAACTGACCGACGAAGCGGGTGCCTCCTTGCGTATCATGGAAGAGGAAACCGAAGGCGTCATTGGCAGATAGCTCCATGGCAGCAGAAGGCGATGCAGTCGACAACGAGCTCGGCGGGGACGACCGCCAGGTCGTGCTCAATACCAAGCCGTTGTTCAAGCTGATGGTGGACAAGCGCGCGTCCGACCTGTTCTTCACCTCGTACGCGCCGATCAAGATCAAGATCGAGGGCCAGATCTTTCCGGTCAACAAGCAGATGCTGACGCCGGAAGTGGTGCGCCAGGCCGCCTACGGCCTGATGACGCAGGAGCAGATCGACGCCTTCAACGACGAGCTGGAGATCGACTTCGCGATCTCCGAGCCCGGCCTCGGCCGCTTCCGCGTCAACGTGTTCCACCAGCGCGGCAACCCCGCGATGGTGCTGCGCTACATCACCGCCGACATGCCGCGGCTCGACGACCTCGGCCTGCCGGAGCTGCTGAAGGAGCTGGTGATGCTCAAGCGCGGCATGCTGCTGATGGTCGGCGCCACCGGCTCGGGCAAGTCGACCACGCTGGCGGCGATGATCAACTACCGCAACGAGAACTCCTCGGACCACATCATCACGATCGAGGATCCGATCGAGTTCCTGCACTCGAACAAGAAGTCCATCGTCAACCAGCGCGAAGTCGGCCTGGATACCAAGTCCTACGCCCGCGCCCTGCGCAGCGCCATGCGTGCCGCGCCCGACGTGCTGCTGATCGGCGAGATCCGCGATCGCGAGACCATGGAATCCGCGATCATGCTGGCGGGCACCGGTCACCTGGTGCTGTGCACGCTGCACGCGAACAACGCGGCCGAGACGCTCGACCGCATCATCAACATGTTCCCGCGCGACCAGCACACGCAGATCTTCCTGGATCTGTCGCAGTACCTGCGCGCCATCATCGCGCAGCGCCTGGTGCCGGGTAAGAACAAGCGCCGTGCCGCGGCGGTCGAGCTGCTGATCAACACGCCGCACGTGCAGGAGCTCATCAAGAAGGGCGACGTGATCGGCGCCAAGGAAGCGCTGCGCACCTCGAGCGAGAAGGGCATGCAGCACTTCGACACTGCGCTGTACGAGCTATATCGCGCCGGACGCATCACGCTGGAGGATGCGCTAGCCTACGCCGATTCGCGGACGAACCTAGAAGCGAAGATCAACTTCGGATGAGGCCTGCTCAGGCCGTGAACACGGCCTGAGCGTCGAACACCGGGCCGTCCACGCATACGCGTTTCATCGCGGGTCCGGCCGGCGTCATCACCTTCACGGCGCAGCCCGCACAGCCGCCTACGGCGCACGCCATGAACTCTTCGAGCGAGACCTGGCACGGGACGGCGAACCGGCGCGCCACCGCGGCTGCGGCCTTGAGCATCGGCGTCGGTCCGCACGCGAACATCTCCACCTCTGCCAGCGCCGCGCGGTCCAGCGAGCCGAGCCATACGGCGGCGAGATCCGTCACGTAGCCCTCGTGGCAGCCGGCATAGCCTGCGAGGCTGGTGAGCCGGCTGGCAATGCCCCATTCGTCGAGCAGCGGCATGCACGCGATCACGCCCTCCGGGATGCCCGGCACGAGGATCGTCGAGGGTCGCGCGCGGAATGGGAACGGAATCTCCGAGCCCATCAGCACCAGCGGCTTCCACCCGCCCGCGGCGTCCTCGCGCAGCCGCTCGGCCAGGAACACCATCGGCGGAATGCCGACGCCGCCGCCGACCAGCAGCGTGCGCGGCCGCTCGCGATGTGCGACGAAGCCGTTGCCGATCGGTCCGAGCGCATTGATCGATTCCCCGACGCGGCGTGCGCCCAGCGCGGCCAGGCCGGGACCGACGATCTTGTACAGCACCTCGATCGCGCCGCGCTCGGGATGCGCCCGCATGATCGACAGCGGCCGGCGCATCGGTACCTGGTCGTCGCAGCTCAGATGCACGAACGAGCCGGGCGTAGCCGCGCGTGCGCACTTCGGCGCCTGCAGCGTCAGGACGAACTGGTCGCCGGCGAAGCGCTCGTGCGCGAGGACCTCGGCGCGCTCTTCGAAGATCGTGCCGCGATGGGGGCGGGGCTGCTGGCTCATTGGAAGTGCCGCCGCGCCTGCACGTTGCGGACGATCGTGGCGAGCACCGCCATGCGCACCGCGACGCCGTTCGCGACCTGCTGCTGGATCACCGACTGCGGCCCGTCGGCCACTTCGCTGGCGATCTCGACGTCGCGGTTCATCGGGCCCGGATGCATCACGATCGCACCCGGCCGTGCTTTCTTCATGCGCTCGGCGGTAATGCCGAACACACGGTGGTAAGACGCTTCGTCCGGCATCTGCGTGCCGCGCATGCGCTCGCGCTGGATGCGCAGCGTCATCACCACGTCGACGCCGGCAATCGCGCGATCGATGTCGCTGAAGCGTACCGCGCCCGCGAATTCGCCCGGTCCGGGCATCAGGTCATCGGGCGCCGCAATGCGCAGCTCCTGGACACCGAGCGTCGTGAACGCCTGCCAGGCCGAGCGTGCGACGCGTGAGTGGCTGATGTCGCCGGCGATCAGCACGCGCTGCTGCGACAGGTCGCCCTTCGCCTGCCGCACCGTCAGTGCGTCGAGCAGGCCCTGCGTCGGATGCGAGAGGTGCGCCTCGCCGGCATTCAGAATGCACACGTGCGGAGCGACCTGGCGCGCCACCGAGGCGGGCAGCCCTGGCTCGGCATCGCGCATGACCAGGATGTCGGCATGCATCGCCTGCAGGGTGTAGATCGTATCGAGCACGGTCTCGCCCTTGACGCGCGAGGACGTCTGCATGTCCAGGTTCACGACGTCCGCACCGAGCCGAAGCGCAGCGAGCTCGAAGGAGACGCGAGTGCGCGTGCTCGGCTCGAAGAACAGGTTGGCGACGGTGTGGCCGGCCAGGCTCCGGTCGCGGGCCGGCAGATCGCCGGGCTGGCGCACGTAGAACTGTGCGAGGTCGAGCAGGCCCGTCAGCTCTTCGGAGCTCAGGCCTTCCAGCGTGATGAGATGTCGCAAGCGCCCGTCGGCGCCGCGCTGCACGGATGAGCCGGAGTCATGAGTCATGGCCGCGCATTGTAGAAGCTTCTGCCTCTCCCGCGAACCAGCGTTCCAGCAGGATCCGCGCCGCGATCATGTCGACGTCGGCGTGCGTGGCGCGGCCGCGCTTGAGCCCGGCGGCCCGCGCATCGCGCAGCTGTGCTTCGGCCTCGCGGGAGCTGAGGCGCTCGTCGACCAGGGCAACCGGCTTGCGACAGCGCGTCCCGAGCTCGGCAGCAAACGCGCGCGCTGCGGCGGTCAGTGCTGTCGGCGTGCCGTCCATGTTGAGCGGCAGGCCGACGATCAGCTGCGACGGCTGCAGGTCCGCGCACACCTTGTCGATGGCGGGCCACGGTGTGCCGCGGCCGCAATCCAGCGTCGACAGTCCGCGCGCCGTTCGCGTCAGCGTGTCGCCGGCGGCCAGGCCGATGCGGCGGGTTCCGAAATCGAAAGCGAGGAGCAGTTGCGGCGCGGGTGGTGCGGGGTCGCCCGCCATCAGGCATGTCCCATGTGGGGGCTGATGGTCGCGAGATCGATGCCTAGCAGCCGTCCGGCAGCGCGCCAGCGCTGCTCGTAAGGCGTGTCGAAGAGAATGCGCTCGTCGCACGGTGCGGTCAGCCAGGCGTTCTGCGCGATCTCGCTCTCGAGCTGACCTGCGCTCCAGCCGGCGTAGCCGAGCGCGACCAGCGCCGTCTCGGGCCCGCCGCCGCGCGCCATCGCGTCCAGGATGTCGGGCGAGGTCGTGACCTGGATGCGCGAGGAGACTTCCCGCGTGTGCTCCCAGCGGCCGCCGCTTCGATGCACGACGAAGCCGCGATCGGTCTGGACCGGACCGCCTTGCAGGACCGGCTGATCGCCGCTGACGCCCGGCGCCGTCGGCATCTTGAGCTGCTCGAACACGTCGGCGAGCCGCATCTGCAGCGGCCGGTTGATGACGATGCCGAGCGCGCCTTCCGCGTTATGTTCCCAGATGAAGGTGACCGTCTGCGCGAAGTTGCTGTCGGTCATCGCCGGCATCGCGATGAGGAACTGGTTGACGAAGTCGCCGGACATGGTCAGCAGGTTACAGCGGACGATGCGGAGCGGGTAGTGACCCAGGTCACTGCGTTCCGCCCAGGAACTGCCACTCGTAGGCAAATCGCAGCTCGTCGTACTGCTTACGTAATTCCGGCGGAAACGGGTCGAACGGCGAGGCCAGCCGCAGGATCGAGAGCGCCGCCTGATCGATGTCCTTGCGGCCGCTGGAGCGCTTGACCAGCACCTCGCCGAGGCTGCCGTCGCGGCGGATCGAGACCTCCAGGATCGGGTTGCCGGCGCCGTTGCGCGCCATCTGCGGAAAGTTGAGCGTGCCGAGCCGCTCGACCTTGCGCCGCCAGGCATCCAGGTACGGCGCCAGCTTCGACTCACGCGTGTTGGGCACGACCTCGAACTTGCCGTCGACGCGCTTGCCGCGCAGGCGCAGCGTGTCGTCGGTAGCGTTGGTCGCGATCGGACGCGGCGTGGTCGGCGCGAGCGCGAGCGGCGCTTCGGCCTGTTGCGCCGGGCTATCTTCGCCGCTGCGGTACTCCACTTCGCTGCGCTCGCTGCGGCTGCTGAGGATCTCCGCCGATTGCTTGCCCGCGACCGCCTCGTGATATTCGCTGCTGTTGCCGTCCGGAATGCCGGCCTGTTGCGCGGCGATTTCCGACGATGCGGGATTCGCCGGCCGCACGTGCTCGTCCGTCGTGCCGCTGCCTTGCTGATTGCGCTGTGCGAGGTACTGCGCGCTGAGGTTGTCGGCAGCGCGCGTGTCTTCGCCGGTCACCAGCAGCACCTCGATCGATGAGGCCGGCTGCTTCTGCGACATCGGCACCGCGAACGTGACGCCGAGAATGACGATGCCGTGGAACAGCGCCGCCAGGAACAGCGTGGTCGTCATCCGATCTTTGACAGGCGCCGAGCCCTCACGCGTCTCGAGCGGGAGCGGTGCGGGTTCGGGCGCGGCGGCGTTCATAGTCTCTTCTGGATGGCATCCATGAGCAGGCCGGCGATCTCGGTGCCGAACTGCTGGTCGAGCTCGCGCACGCCGGTCGGGCTGGTGACGTTGATCTCCGTGACGTAGCCGCCGATCACGTCGAGGCCGACGAACAGCATCCCGCGTTGCCGCAAGGTCGGGCCGATCTCGTTGACCAGCCAGCGATCGCGATCGTTCAACTCGCGGCCCTGGCCGCGGGCGCCGGCGGCGAGATTGCCGCGGTGGTCGGTTTCCATCGGGATGCGCGCCAGCGCGTACGGCGCGGGCTCGCCGTCGATCACGAGGATACGCGAGTCGCCGGTGGCGACGATGTCGGGAATGTACCTCTGCACGATGGCGAAGCGCGTCCCGTACTCGGTCATGGTCTCGAAGACGACGTTGGCGTTCTTGTCGCCGCGGTCGACGACGAAGATCGAGCGGCCGCCCATGCCGTACAACGGTTTGCAGACGATGCGCACGTGCTCCTGCAGGAACGCGTGCATGTCGGCCATGTCCCGCGTGATCAGCGTCGGCGCGCAGCACTGCGGGAACCACGCCGTGAACACCTTCTCGTTCATGTCGCGCAGGCCCTGCGGGCGATTCACGACCAGCACGCCTTGCTCCTCGGCACGTTCGAGAATGTAGGTGGTGTAGATGTATTCCATGTCGAACGGCGGATCCTTGCGCATCAGGATGGCGTGGAAGTCCGCCAGCTGCCGCGTATGCGCCGGATCGAGCGTGAACCAGTCCTCGAGGTCGTTGCGCACGCTAACCGGGCGCACCCGACCGTGGGCGACGCCGTCGCGCAGCCACAGGTCGGCTTGTTCCGCGTACCACAGCTCCCAACCGCGCTTCTGCGCCGCCAACAGCATGGCGAGCGTGGTGTCCTTGACGGGCTTGATCTCGTCGATGGGATCCATGACGACCAGCACGCGCGGCGGGTGGGATTGCGAGGGTCTCGAGGGCATTCGTTTTCACCAATTCAGCGACGCACTTCACACGGCCGCGTGACGGTGAAAACCGCGTCGCGCGAGTCGATGTGACGAGCTTCATAGTATAAGAAGGTGGGCGATGGCGGCCCTATAACCAATATGTTAAAAGTTCGCCGTGTTGCGTCGGCCGTCTCGCCCAACTCGCAAGTACAAGATTCCTAGCTTCATTTCGTACTTTGCGGCGCGTCGGTGCGGTGCGTGGATTCCCGTGTGAGGTACCGATGGAGAACCTAGCAACGAACCAGCAGTCCGCCCGGCTCGCCGGCCTGAAGGTGCTGGTCATCGACGACAGCAAGACGATCCGCCGCACCGCCGAGACGCTGCTGTCGAAGGAAGGTTGTGAGGTGTACACCGCCGTCGACGGCTTCGATGCGCTGTCGAAGATCGCGGATCACCAGCCCGACATCGTGTTCGTCGACATCATGATGCCGCGCCTGGACGGCTACCAGACGTGCTCGCTGATCAAGCACAACAAGGTGTTCCGTTCGATCCCGGTGATCATGCTGTCCAGCAAGGACGGGCTGTTCGACCGCGCGCGCGGCCGCATCGTCGGCTCCGAGCACTATCTCACCAAGCCGTTCACCAAGGACGAGCTGCTGAATGCGATCGAGACCCACGTCGGCGCGCTGGCGCGCTAGTCACTCCCGAGGGACTTTCGAGGTAATTCCAATCATGGCCGGACAAGCAGCAGTGCGATCTCAGCAGGGCACCGCGGAGCAAGGTATGGCACTGATCCTCATCGTCGACGATTCGCCGACGGAAGTTCACGTCATGCAGAAGGCGCTCGAGCGCCACGGCTACAAGACGGCCAGCGCCGGCGACGGCGCGGAAGCGATCCGCAAGGCGAAGGAGATGAAGCCGGACCTGATCTTCATGGACGTGGTGATGCCGGGCGTCAATGGCTTCCAGGCGACGCGCAAGCTCGCCTCCGACCCGGACACCAAGTCGATCCCGGTGATCATGGTGACCTCCAAGGACCAGGAGACCGACCGCATCTGGGGCATGCGCCAGGGCGCGGTCGACTACCTGGTGAAGCCGGTGTCGATGGAAAAGCTGATCGAGAAGGCGCAGGCCGCGCTCGCGGGCTGAAGCTTGCGGACCCAACGCTGATGACGGGCAACGCCACTCTCAAATCCCTGCGTGACAAGCCGTTCGAGTTGCTGCGCGAGCTCGAGCGGCTGGCGCGCGTTGCGCTCACCGGCCAGGGCCGCGACGCCGGCAGCGAGCGCGAATGGGTCGGCGTGGCCTTCCGCCTCAGCGCCGAGAATTTCCTGGTCGCTCGCGAGGAGACGCGCGAAGTGCTCGGCTTCCCGTCGGTGGTGACGCGCGTGCCGGGCGCGAAGACCTGGATCCGCGGCATCGCCAACGTGCGCGGCCAGCTGCTGCCGGTGGTCGATCTGCGGGCGTTCCTCGGCGGCGGTGCGACCAACACCGGCCGCTCGACGCGCGTGCTGGTCGCGCATCACCGCGAAGTGCCGGCGGGCCTGCTGGTCGACGAGGTGCTCGGCTTCCGCCGCTTCAACGAAGGCGAATTTTCCGGGGCGCCGCCCCCGACCATCGCGCGCTGCGAGCGCTATCTCGCCGGCGCGTTCCGCCGCGGCACGGAGAGCTGGCCGGTGTTCAGCCTGCGCACGCTGCTCGAGAGTCCCGAATTCCTGCAGGCGGCCGCTTCATGAACAACCGTATCCGGACCGAAGGACAGCGCCATGGCCGAGACTAAGATGTACGGCGTCCGGTTCCTGCCGGCGCTGATGGTCATCGCCCTGGTCTGCGTCGCCGCGGCAGCGGGCCTGCTGGCGTTCGGCGGCCACGACATGGAAGCCGGTGCCAGCTCCGTTCGCAGCCTGAACGAGCTGCTCGCGCTGTCGCAGAAGATGCCGGCGCAGGCGAATGCGGCGCTGAGCGGCGACGCTGCGGCGGCCGAGAAGCTGGCGAAGTCGCGCGCGCGCTATTCGGAGCTGGCGCATTCGCTCGGCTCCGACGTCGAATCGTTCGACGGCTCGACCGAAGTTCTCAAGCAGAGCCAGGTCGTTCTCAGCTCCAGCGAGGCGATCGAAGGCGTGCACAAGGCTGCGGCGGAGGTGCGCGCGCTGGTACCGCAGTTGCTGCAGAGTCTCGGCAACGTCGCGAGCGCGCTCGGCTCGCCCGGCATCGACGGCATGACCCGTCACCTCGAGCGCTTCGAGCTGACCGGGCTGCGCCTGCAACAGGACATGGAAGCGCTCGCCGGCGGCGTCGGCGACGCGACCACGATCGCGCGCAGCCTTGCGGACGGCAACGACTACATGGGCCAGGTCATCGGCGGCCTGAGCGGCGAGGACTCCGGCCTCGGCCTGCCGAAGCTCACCAGCGCGGACGCGCTGAACCGCTTCAAATCGACCAGCACGCTGTATGCGCAACTGAGCGAGAAGGTGCGCACTGCCATCAGCTCCGCCGACCGCATCAAGCTGGCGCGCCAGGCGGCGGGGGCGCTCGCCACCGCCGGCGACCAGGTCTATTCGCGCTTCGACACGCGCGTTGGCGTGCCGGCGGCCGGCGCCTCCGGGATTCTCGGCAGTCGCGAGCTGCCGGTCGGCCTGCTGGTCGTCGGTCTGCTGTCGCTGCTGGTGCTGTCGCTGCTGCATGCCATGAGCGGCAACATTCGCAAGACGCTGGAGATGCAGGCAGGCAAGAACGAGCGCAACCAGGAAGCGATTCTGCGTCTGCTCGACGAGCTGTCGAGCCTCGCAGACGGCGACCTGACCGTGCAGGCAACCGTGACCGAGGACATCACCGGCGCGATCGCCGACTCGATCAACTACGCGATCGAAGCGCTGCGCGAGCTGGTGACGACGATCACGGACTCCGCTGTGTCGCTCGACGCTGCCGCGAGGCAGACGCAAGGCTCCGCGGGCCACCTCGCGAAGGCGTCGGTCGCGCAGTCGAAGCAGGTACAGCTCGCGTCCGAGTCGGTCGCGGCGATGGCCGCTTCGACCGAGGAGGTCTCCGGCAACGCCGAGCGCTCCGCCGACGTCGCCCGGCACTCGGTCGACGTTGCGCACAAGGGCGGCGAGGCCGTGCGTCGCACGATCGACGGCATGAACGCGATCCGCGAGACGATCCAGGAGACGTCCAAGCGCATCAAGCGCCTCGGCGAGAGCTCGCAGGAGATCGGCAACATCGTCGAGCTGATCAACGACATCGCCGAGCAGACCAACATCCTGGCGCTGAACGCCTCGATCCAGGCCTCGATGGCCGGCGAGGCCGGCCGCGGCTTCGCGGTCGT
>DATBKP010000121.1:0-3297 GCA_036555785.1 Steroidobacteraceae bacterium | reverse complement strand
CTCGTGGCTTGTCCACCACCGCTGCGTTGGTAGTCCTGGCCCGCAAGCTGGCGCGTATCGCCTTCTCCATCGTTAGGCACAACGTCGACTTCCGTCCTGAACTGGTGCAAGTCGCTTGCGCTCAACCATAGAATCTTTGCGTCTTTGCGAGAGTGATGTCCGGTCTTGCTCCTAGTACAACAAGAACGGCGCGCGTTCCTGCGCCCAGTCGCGTTCGTCTTTGCTCGCCGCGGTTTCGAGATCGGCGACGGTTGCGCGGGCATCGTCGACCCATTCACGCAGCAGCGGGCTGCCGTTGATCACGTCGATCGCGAGTCGCGTCTCGTATTCGTAGGGGAAGTCGCGCCACAACGGATAGTCGGGCTGCAGTTGTCGCAGCGCCTTGAATGCGAGCGCCTGCAAGCGCCATGGGCGGAACGCGTCGTGATCGTAGCCCGGATCTTCGACGTGGATCTGCAAGCCGGCGCAGAGTTTGCCGACGTGCTTGTGGAACGTCGGCTCGAACCAGCAGACGCGCAGCTTGCAACCGCGCAGCCATTGCGGCGCGAGCTTGTGCATGGTCGTGAGCAGTGCGCGAGCGTCGACGTCGGGTGCGCCGAACAGTTCGAGAGGACGCGTCGTGCCGCGACCTTCCGACAGCGTCGTGCCTTCGACCATGACGGTACCCGCATACGCGCGCGCCATCCACAGATTCGCGGCGTTCGGACTCGGATTGATCCACGTGCGCTCGCCGAGCGGCCAGCCGAAGCCCGGCGCTGCGGACGGTTGCCAGCCCTGCATCTCGATCACCTTGTAGTCGACCGACAAGCGCAGCGTGCGCACGAACCAATGTGCGAGCTCGCCGAGCGTCAGTCCGTGGCGCATCGGCAGGGCGCCGGCGCCGACGAAACTTTCCCAGCCGCTGCGCAGGCGCAGGCCTTCGATCGGCCGGCCCGCGGGATTCGGCCGATCGAGGATCCACACGCTCTTGCCGCGCGCAGCCGCTTCCTCGAGCACGTAGCGCAGCGTCGTGATGAAGGTATAGATCCGGCAGCCGACGTCCTGCAGATCGACCAGCAGCACGTCGAAGGTGTCCATCATCGCCGCGGTCGGCCGGCGCACCTCGCCGTACAGACTGAACACCGGAATGCCGTGCACCGGATCGTTGAACGTCGGCGACTCCACCATGTTGTCCTGCTTGTCACCGCGCAGCCCGTGCTGCGGGCCGAATGCCGCGCTGAGCGCGAGGTCGTCCAGCCGTGCGAGCGCGTCGAGCGAGTGCGTGAGATCCGCGGTAACCGATGCAGGATGAGCGAGCAGCGCGAGTCGCTGGCCGTGCAAGGCGCTGCGCAGTCCCGGCTCCGCGAGCAGACGGTCGATGCCGAACTTCATTCCTCGTCTCCGGTGGGCGTCAGCGTCAGTGCAAAGCCGGCGTCGTGATGAAAGTCCGGGTTGCCTTGCGGATGCGCGAGCGCCCAGTAGGAAATGCGTCCCTGCAGGTCTTCGAGCACGGTGGCGAGCGCCAGCTGCAGTTCCGCGCGCGGCACGAGACTCGTGAGATGCACGTCGACGTCGGCTTCCAACCGGTTCTCGCGCCGGCGGCAGATGATCTTCGGCGCGTGCGCCGGCTCGACCGGCGTCATGCCGCGCCGGTAGTCGTCGAAGCGGTAGATCGCCCATTCGCTCGACGGCGAGAAATTGAGCTCGACGTAGGCGCGCGCGCCATTGGCGCGTACGAACGCCTCGAAGCAGGTGTGCTGCCACAAACCATCGGTGTGCGCCGAGCGCCGCTGCTGCGGCAGCTGCAGCTGATCGATGTCGCCCTCGACCTGGTAGTAAACGACGAGCAGATCGGTGCTCAGCCGGTCGACGCGCGCGGTGACCGCGCTCACATAGTCACACGGCGTCGCCGGGTGGCAGACGAGGGGCAATGATTCCATCGACGGATTCTAAAACGGTGCCGGGAGAGGAAAACAGGGAAAACTGAGCAGCGCAGCACGGGCGATGCCAAATTGCTGCACCGCTGAGTTTCCCCCGAATTTCTCTCCCGGCACCGTCTATTGCCAATGCGTTGTCTGCGCGACCTGCTGGCGATAGACCGGGCGCACGCGCCACAGACAGAGCGCGGCGATCGTGCCCGACACCACGACGACGATGAGCAGGCCCCAGCGGATCTGCATCGGGTTGCGCAGCACGTAGTCGCTGATCAGCGGCACCAGGTACGGGCCGAGACCCAGGCCGATCAGATTCACCGTGAACAGGTAGACCGCGGACACCTGCGCGCGGATCTGGTTCGGCGTCACCTGGTTGACGGCCATCGGTCCCATCGCGACATAGCCGTGGAAGGGGAAGCCCGCGATGCACATCATCGTCAGACCGAGCGTCGCGGTCGGCATGAAGGAGGGCAGAGCGCTCGTGACGACGACGGCGACAGCGGTGCCGAAACAGACCCAGATCGGCGCGTCGGTGTGCCCCTTGGCCGTGAGTCGATCGCAGATGCGGCCGGCGACGAACACGCCGATGGTGTTCATGGTCATCGTCGAGATGCCGAGCACGGTGCCGACCAGGCCCGGCTGGATGCCGTAGGTGCGCGCCATCACCGTCGGCAACCAGAACCCGACTGCATAGCCGAGGCACGCCATCATCGCCATGGCAAAGAAGTGCGGCCGGTAGAACATTCCGTTCCTGGCCATGAACGCCAGCACTTCCTTCAGCGGCAGGCGATCGGGAACCGTGTTGTCGGCGGATTTGATCAGGCCGCGGCGCGGCGGCTCGCGCACCGTCAGCAGCAGCAGCGGCAATAGCAGGCCGGGCAGGCCAGTCACGATGAAGACGAACTGCCAGGCGCGCACCTCGCCGAACAGCGGCAGCGTGAACGTCTTGCCGACGCCGGACACTGCCACCGCCACGAGACCGCCGACCAGCAGTGCGATGCCGCTGCCGATCGGAATCCCCATGTTGTAAACGCTGAACGCGCGACCCAGCTTCTTGCGCGGAAACGCGTCCGTGATCATCGAGTACGCGGCCGGCGACAACGCGCCTTCGCCGACGCCCACGCCGACTCGCGCGGCGAACAGCTGCCAGAAATTGCGCGCGAGGCCGCATGACGTCGCCATCAACGACCAGATGACGACGCCGACGGCGATGATGCTCTTGCGATTGACTCGATCGGCGAGACGCCCGATCGGGATGCCGAAGAACGTGTAGAAGATCGCGAAGGCGAAGCCGCCGAGCAGTCCCATCTGCGTATCGCTGATCTGCAGGTCGCGTTTGATCGGCTCCACCAGCAGCGACATGATCTGGCGATCGATGAACGAG
>DATBKP010000120.1:0-2806 GCA_036555785.1 Steroidobacteraceae bacterium | reverse complement strand
TGTTGCGCTCGAGCAGAATCTATCTCTCGGTGCGTGCCGACGGACGACCCGGCTAATCAGATGATTGAGTTCTACCCGCAGATCAAGGCCGTACACATCGCGGCGGTGATCGCCAGCGGGGTGCTTTTCCTGCTGCGCGGCGGAGCTGTGCAGCTTGGTGCTTCGTGGGCGATGGCGGCGCCGTTGCGATACCTGAGCTATACGATCGACACCGTGCTGCTGACCGCGGCGCTCATGCTCGCCACGATCCTGCACCAGTTTCCTTTCGTGAATGGCTGGCTGACCGCCAAGGTACTGCTCCTCGTCTGTTATGTCGTGCTTGGCAGCTTTGCGCTGAAGCGCGGTCGCACGCGAGCCATGCGGACGTCCTGCTGGATCGCGGCGTTAGTCGTCTTCCTTTTGATCGTCAGCATCGCCCGCGCGCACCATCCCCTGGGCATCATCGCCCTGCTCATGCGCTGATCAGGCGCCGCCTTCCGGCACCCGGCTTTGCGGCTGCCACGGCATCGTACGGTGGATCCTCGTAAAGCCCTTGGACGCGGCCTGCGTCAGAGTGTGGCCACATCCACACGTCAGGGCGTACGAACGTGAACAAGCATCGACTGTTGCTCCTCGCATGCGTGACCGCGATGGCACTCAGCGGCTGCACCCGTGAGCCCGTCGCCCCCATCGCCGCGGCTGAGGCAGATACCGGAGGCTCGCGCAAGGGCGACTTCGGAGCGCCGCAGGGAGAGCCCATTCACGCGGTGCTCACCAGCCCTCCCCAGGTTCCGCCGCCGGTCAACCGCAAGTATCCGGCGAAGGTGATCGTCGACCTCGAGGTGACCGAGGTCGACAAGGAAATCGCGGAGGGCGTGACGTACACCTTCTGGACGTTCGGCGGCACCGTACCCGGTAGCTTCATTCGCGTGCGCCAGGGCGACACAGTCGAGTTTCATCTGAAGAACCACCCGTCGAGCAAGATGCCGCACAACATCGATCTGCACGGCGTCACTGGACCGGGCGGCGGCGCGGCCTCCAGCTTCACGGCTCCCGGCCACCAGACGCAGTTCACGTTCAAGGCGCTGAATCAGGGTGTGTACGTGTATCACTGCGCGACGGCGCCTGTCGGCATGCACGTTGCGAACGGAATGTACGGTCTGATCCTGGTCGAGCCACCCGAAGGACTGCAGCCGGTCGATCACGAGTACTACGTGATGCAGGGCGACTTCTACACCGTCGGCAAGTATCGCGAGAAAGGCCACCAGGCCTTCGACATGCAGAAGGCGATCGACGAGAACGCGACGTACGTGCTGTTTAACGGCGCGGAGTCGGCGCTCACTGGACCGCGCGCATTGAAAGCGAACACCAACGAACGCATCCGCATGTTCGTCGGCAACGGTGGCCCGAACCTGATTTCGAGCTTTCACCTGATCGGCGAGATCTTCGACAAGGTGCAATACGAAGGCGGCACTCGCTTCCAGGAGAACGTGCAGACTACGCTGATTCCCGCGGGCGGCGCGGCGATCGTCGAGTTCCACACCGAGGTGCCCGGCAACTATGTGCTGGTGGACCACTCGATATTCCGCGCGTTCAACAAGGGCGCGCTCGCAATCCTCGAGGTCAAGGGCGACCCGCGTCTCGAGATCTACTCGGGCAAACAGCAGGACGAGGTATATCTCAGCGAGCGGCTGTCTAATCTCGCGCCAGTCTCCGCGGCGGTACAGGCCAGCAAGAAAGGCACACTGACGAAGTCGCAGCAGGCCGAGGCCGGCGGCATCCTGTTCAAGGGCACGTGCTCGACCTGCCACCAGGAGAGCGGCCAGGGTCTCGCCGATGTATTCCCGCCGCTGGCGAAGTCCGACCTGCTCGCTGCTACGCCGATGCGCTCAGCCGAGATCGTGCTGAACGGCTTGACCGGGCCGATCACAGTCAACGGCAAGCAGTACAACTCGGTGATGCCGCCGATGAGCCAGCTCAACGACGACGAAGTCGCGAACATCCTGACGTATGTCCTGAACAGCTGGGGCAACAGCGGACCGGCGATCACGGCTGCGCAAGTTGCCGAAGTGCGCACCAAGACGAAGCGGCCGGAAGGCGCTGCGCACTGATACCGATTCGAGAGCAGCCATGCGTCGCACTCTGATCTCAGCCTTCCTTGTCTGCGCGCTGTACTTGGGTGCGACGCACGCAGCTCCGAGGATCGATGCGACGACGACTGCGATGCCGACGATTCCGGCCGGCTCGTTCGAGTCGGTGTTGCCGCCGGCGCCCGGCGTGAAGAAGGTCGCCGTGCGCCGCTACCGGCTCGATCGCACGCCAGTCACGAATGCACAGTTCGCACAATTCGTGCGGGAGCATCCGGAGTGGCGTCGCGATCGTGTAGCGCCGCTGTTTGCTGAAAAGGACTATCTCGTTCACTGGACTTCGGCGACTGAGCCAGGCGCTGCAAGCAAACGCCAACCTGTCGTACACGTCAGCTGGTTCGCCGCGAGTGCTTATTGCGAAGCCCGAGGCGCCCGCCTGCCAACTTGGTACGAGTGGGAATATGCTGCCGCCGCGAGTGAGACCAGTGCCGACGCGAGATCTGACGCAGGCTGGCAGCGTCAGATCCTGGACTGGTACTCACGTTCAGCGCGGGGCGTACTGCCGAACGTGGGCGGCACTCCCGCCAACTATTACGGAATTCAGGACCTGCACGGCGTCGTTTGGGAGTGGGTCTACGACCTGAGCTCGATGCTCGTTTCCGGCGATAACCGTGAGCAGAGCGACCCGGATGCACTGCGCTTCTGCGGTCCCGGCGCCCTCACGATGGAGCAGAAGGAAA
>DATBKP010000119.1:0-55926 GCA_036555785.1 Steroidobacteraceae bacterium | reverse complement strand
TGGCAATCGGATCGTGACGAAACTGTCCGCGAGGCAGATAGGCGAGCCAGCGGCCGACGAGACCGTAGCTCGTCCCCGGAGCGCGCAGCAGCCGCGCCCGGACGATTCCCCACAGATCCATCAGCAGCGTCGCGCCCGCTCCGATGAGGAGTGCGCAAGTCGAGTACTTCATGGCAGCACTCTGCCACTTCAACCCGACTTGAGGTCAAGCTGCGGCTATTTCGCAACCCAGACGTAGCCGTCGCCCTTGCGCTGAATCTTGCCGAGGCCCGGAAACGGGAAATGCACCGCGTACACCAGCTGCCCGGTGCGCGCGAGGTCCGATAGAAGGTTGCTGCGGCTCGCTTGCGCTGTGGCCTGGTCGCCGTCGAAGCCATTCGGCCACTCCGGCTTGCGCACCGACACGACGAAGTGGTGCACGGCGTCGCCGACGTAGAGCAACGCAATCCGCCGCGCGCTGATCCGATAGCCCGTATGGCCCGGCGTGTGACCTCTGATCGCGACCGCTTTGACGACATTCGGTACGACCTCCGCGTCCGGCGCGAACGTGGCGACCTTCGGCGTGATTGCGGCGACGAGCGCGTCGTGCTGCTTGATGCCGTTGTTCGTCGCTGCCTCCGCAGTCATGCCTTTCAGGTACGCCCATTCCGGTGCGGACATGTGAATCACGGCGTTCGGAAAGTTGAGCTCGCCGGCTGCGTTCACCAGGCCGCCGACGTGATCGCCGTGTGCGTGCGAAATGAAGATGTCCGTGACGGCCACCGGCGCAAAGCCCGCTTCCGCCATCGACTGCAGCAGTCGTCCCGCGGCCGGGCCGAAGTTGTTGCCGGCCCCCGTGTCAAACAGCATCAGCCGCTGCTCGGTGCGAATCAGCAGCGGCTGCAGCGAGAGCTCGAGGTGATCGGTAGGCTGACCCTCGCTGCTGAGCACGGCAGCGACTTCCGCGGGAGTGTGACCGATGCCGAAGACCTTGTTGTCGTTCGGGAACGTCAGCGTTCCGTCGCGCAATGCAGTCGCTGCGAACTCTCCGAGAGTGAAATCGCGGACGTCGCCGGGTTTGGCGGCGGGAGCGACCGGCGCGTTCGGCGACGGGCTCGCAGCTACGGATGCCTGCACGGCCTCCTGCTCGCGTTGCGGCGCTGCCGGCCGGGAACTGCAGGCAGCGAGCGCTGCAAGGACTGCTACGAGCGAAGCGGCATGTTTCATCGATCTCCTCCGGGGTCCCGAGCTGATTATTTTTTTAACACGACGTGGGTCGCATTGTTCGAGGGCACGTGCTCGACGCAACGATAGCCGAGCTGCAACAGGTTGACGCCACTCAGCAGATGCTCGCCCGAGCCGAGCAGCACCGGTGCGATCGCGAGATGCATCTCATCGATCAGTCCGGCGCGCAGGTATTGCCGGAGGGTCGCTACACCGCCGCCCAGCCGCACGTCGCGCCCCTTGGCCGTGGCGTTGGCGCGCTCCAGCGCCGCGTGCACACCTTCCGTCACGAAGTGGAACGTGGTGCCGCCGGCCATGGTGATCGGCGGACGCGGATGATGCGTGAGCACGAACGTATCGCAGTGATAAGGAGGGTTGTCGCCCCACCAGCCCTTCCAGCCATCGTCGGGCCAGGCGCCGCGGGACGGCGCGAACATGTTGCGACCGAGAATCCACGCGCCGATGTTCTCGAAGCCGCGCGCCGCGAAGTCTTCGTCCACGCCGGTCGTGCCGCCGCCATCCCCGTGCATCTGCTGGAACGTGCGGGTCGGGAAGATCCACTGGTGCACGTCCTCGCCGCCCGCGCCGAGCGGCTGCTCCAGGCGCTGATCCGGACCGGCGCCGTAACCGTCGAGCGAGATCGAGAAGCAGTGAACGCGTAATCGGGGCATGCTGGACTCCTTGCGGACGGGATGCTACATCGCAACGGCGCGAAGGAGGAACATGAACAGACGGGATTTCACGGCGGACGCGGCGACCTTGCTCGCAGCCTGCGCGCTCGGTGTGGGCAAAGCCGGCGCCGCTGAGGGCGAATCGACCATCGGCGCCGCGGCCCGCGCGCTCCATCGCCGTGCAGTCGTGCTCGATTGCAATCTCTCGCCGCCCGCCGGGTACGACGCCCAGTTGCCCGGATGGGACCCGGAGCAGGTCACGGCCGAGACCGTCGCGACCGTGCGCCGCTCGGGCCTGTCGGCCATGAAGCTGACGCTCGGCGGCTTCAACTCGCCGTTCGAAGCGACGCTGGCCGAGATCGCCGCCGTCCAGCGCCTGATCGAAGGCCGGCCGGACGTGTTCACGCAGGTCCGCCGCGTCGAGGAGATCCAGGCCGCCAAGGCCGCCGGCAAGCTCGGCATCATCTTTTCCTTCGAAAGCGCGGCAGCGCTCGAAGACAAAGTGGATCGCATCAACCTGTTTCGCGCGCTCGGCGTGCGCGTGATGCAGCTGGCCTACAACATGCCTTCGCCGTTCGGCGCCGGCGTGCTCTCGCCGCCCGACTCCGGCCTCACCGAGCTCGGTCGCCAGGCGATCGCGCGCATGAATCAGCTCGGCGTCGCGGTCGACCTCAGTCACGCGAACTCGGCGACCGCGGTTGCGGCGATGAAGGCTTCGACGAAGCCGGTGCTGATGACGCACGGCGGTTGCGTTGCCGTCCACAAGCATCCGCGCAACAAGACCGACGCCGATCTGCGCGCGCTCGCCGAGAAGGGTGGAGTGTTTGGCATCTACGATCTGTTCTATCTCGCGCCGAGCCCGCGGCAGCCGAATCTCGACGACTACATCGCGCACATGAGACACGCGCTCGACGTTTGTGGCGAAGACCACGTCGGCATCGGCAGCGACTCATCGTTCGACACGCTGGATGTGTCCCCGGAGTCGCGCGCGCAGTGGGACAAGGTGCTGGAAGCGCGCAAGGCGTCGGGCATGGCGGCGCCGGAAGAAGACCGGATGCCGTACACCGAAGGTCTCAATCGCGCCGACCGATCGCTCGTGATTGCCGACGCGCTGCTGCGCCATGGCTACCCGGAGCGCGTGGTCGAGAAAGTGCTCGGCGCGAACTTCGTGCGCGCGTTCCGCGAGATCTGGTAGTTGCTAGCGAGTCTGTGGCGCAGGCCGCTGAGCCTGCTCGCTCGCGAGTGCGTCTTTGAAATCCCGCTCGGATTGCGCGACGTGCCGGCGAAAGCCGTCCGGGTCGATGAACGGGTTCGTCGCGCTCCCCTGCGTCAGGCGTTGCAGCTTGTCGGTGAGATCGAACGCCGTTCCGTGCTCCGCGAGGAACACGTCGCAAGGCAGTTTGCGCAGCAGCTCGAAGGTGCGCGCGAAGTCGGCTGCGATCTGTGGGTAGTTCGCGTTGTGGGTCAGCGACTCGCCATGCGGCGGAGTCAGCTGGCACACGAACGCGACGTTGTAGGTCCGGCCGTGATCGGTCGTTTGCATCGTCCACGTCGTGCAGCCGGGCGTGTGACCTGCCGTGAGGTGCGGCATCAGCTTCACGTCGCCGAGACGGACCGTCTCGCCACTGACGATCGTGCGGTCGACTTTCATGTCGGCGAATAGCAAGCGATCGCCGCGGTAGAACGTGCCGCGGCCGTTGTGCTCGAGCGGTACGACTTCCTCTTTGAGCGCCACCAGCTGCGCCGAGCTCGCCTGCTTCATAGCCGGCAAGCCGCCAGCGTGATCGGGATGTGCGTGGCCGTTCAGCAGCAGTTTGATATCCGCGACCTTGAAGCCGAGGATCGCGACATTCGCCTGGATCTGCTCAGCCGTTTCGGCGAAGCCGCCGTCCAGCAGGATCAGCCCGTCGCTGCTGCGGATGAGATACGCCGTTACGTCCGACGCGCCCACGTAGTAAACGTTGCCGATGATCCGGAACGGAGCGACCGGGCGATTCTTCTCCGCCTGCTCCGGGCGCAACTCCGCGCGTACTTGCCACGAAGCAGCAAGCAAGCACGAGGCGGCGATGCAGAGGACGCGCATTCGCACGGCGCTCAGCTCTCCGCGGCGATCTTGCTCAGCGCCTGCTCGAAAACTTCCACCGGCTGCCCACCCTGGATCAGGTACTTGTTGTTGACGATGACCGAGGGTACGGCGTGGATGCCATGCGCGCCATAGAACTGCTGGCGCTCACGCACTTCGTCGGCGTAGCGATCCGACTCGAGGATCTCGCGGGCACGCGCCGGATCGAGCCCCGCCTGCGTGGCGAGCTCGACCAGCACCTCGCGATCGCTCGGATCGCGGCCTTCCGTGAAGTATGCGGCGAACAACGCCCGCTTCAGCTGCAGCTGCCGGCCTTCGAGCTCGGCCCAGTGCAGCAGCCGATGCGCGTCGAAGGTGTTGTAGACCCGCGAGCGCCTGCCCATGTCGAAGGTGAATCCGAGCTCCGCGCCCCGTGCGCGAATGGCTTCCTGATTGCGCAGCAGCTGTTCGCGCGTCGAGCCGTACTTCTGCGCGAGATGCTCGACGATGTCCTGGCCTTCCGGCGGCAGCTGCGGGTTGAGCTCGAACGGCTGGAAATGGATGTCGGCGGCGGCGGCGACGCCGGTGCGCTCCAGCGCCTGCTCGAGCGAGCGCAGGCCGATCACGCACCACGGACAGGAGACGTCGGAGACGAAGTCGATCTTGAGGGGATTCATGACCGCAAGATGCGGCTCTGCGCGCAATAGTTCAAGTCAGGTTTTGCGAGCTCGGCGCGCTGAGCTGCTTTTTCAGTGCATATTCGCGCCACAGGATGAGCAGTCCCGCGCCCAGGATCAGCGGCGCGCCGAGCCACACCGAGAGCGAGGGGATCTCGCCGAAGAACACGTAGCCAAGCAGGATGGCCATGATCATGTTGCTGTAGTCGAGCGGCGCGATCGCCGAAGCTTCGGCGTAACGATACGAGTAGGTCATCAGCAGCTGACCGAAAACGCCGAAGGTGCCCGCGGCCACGATCAGCAGCCACTGCATAGGCGTCGGCACCGGCCAGCCCTGGATCGCCGTCAATGCCGAGCACACCATGAACGTCAGCGAGAAATAGAACGTGATCGTGATCGCGTGCTCGCCGCCGCTCATGCTGCGCAGGAAGACCATCGCGATGGCCGAGAATCCCGCGTTCGCGAGGGCGACCAGCACGCCCGGCGAAACGCCGTGCGCAAAGGACAGGTGCGGACCGATCGTGATGAGCACGCCGAGAAAACCAACGCCGAGCGCCGTCCAGCGGAAGCGGTGAATGCGCTCGCCGAGGAAGATCATCGCGAGCACCGTCAGGAACATCGGCGCGGTGAAGGTAATAGCGGTGAGATCGGCGAGCGGCAGCATCGAGACTGCCGTGAACAGGCAGAACATGCTGATCGTGCCCGACAACGAGCGCAGCGCATGCGAGCGCCAGTTGTTCGTCTTCAGCAGATGCAGCTGACCGCTGCCCCAGGCGATCGCCGCCAGGACCGCGACCGAGATCAGCCCGCGCACGAACAGCGTCTGCCCGGCCGGGATGGCGGAACCGAGGAACTTGACGCACACGGTCATGCCGGCGAACACGACGACCGAGGCGAGTTTCAGAGCGATGCCGAGGACCGGAACCTGGCGCGAGGCGGCGGGGCTGTTCATTGGGGACGCGAATTATGCCGGAACGGCTCCGCCTTGCGGTGAGTTGTGCTCCATCCACACGTGACGTGAGGTCCAGGCCATGCGCATCGGCGTTCTGGGATCGGGGTTGATGGGCAGCAAGCTCGGAACGCTGTTTGCGCGGGCCGGCCACGACGTGGTGTTCAGCTACTCGCACAGTCAGAAGAAGCTGGAGAAGCTGGCCAAGGAAGCCGGTTCGAAGGCGCGGGCGGGAACGCCGGCAGAGGCGGTGTCGAAAGCCGATGCGCTGCTTTTGGCGGTGCATTGGGACCGTGTGGACGAGGTGCTGCAGCAGGCCGGCAGCCTGTCCGGCAAGACCGTGGTGTCCTGCACGCTGCCGATGAACGCAGACGAAACCCGCCTCGTTGTCGGCCACACCACGTCGGGCGCCGAAACGCTCGCGGCGAAGGTTCCGGAGGCGCATGTCGTCTGCGCCTTCAGCACGGCTCCGAGCGAAGTATTGTTTTCCGTCTTCGCGCGCCGCAAGCGGCGCACGCTGCCGGATCTCGTCTACTGCGGCGACAGCAGGGCAGCGAAGAAGAAGGCCGCCAAATTGATCCGCGACGTCGGATTCAATCCCGTCGACGTCGGCGCTCTATCGATCGCGCGCTACGTCGAGCCCTGTTCGTTGCTGCTCGCCGAGATCGCCTACAACGGATCCGACGGACCGGAGCTGGCGTACGTGTTCGAGCATCTTCCGAAGCGCAAGAGATAACCGTACGCTTGGGGCAATGCCAGCTCCCAGCAACGTGCGCCCGATCGACCGGCGCGAATTCGCGCTGAAGTTTCTGCAGCTCGCGGCGGCGCTGGCTGTGCCTTCGCGATTATTGGCGGACGTCGCCCGTGGCGAGTTCGACGTCGTCGTTCAGCGCGACGTCATGGTCGCCGCGCGCGATGGCGTGAAGCTGGCGACCGACATCTACCTGCCGGCGAAGAACGGCAAGCCTCTCGACGCCCGCGTGCCCGTGATCCTGGAGCGCACGCCTTACGGCAAATCAGGCAAGACACGTCGACACGCCAGCGAAGAGATCGCCAGGATTTACGCCGGCCACGGCTACGCGGTCGTGTTCCAGGACTGCCGCGGCCGCGGCAATTCGCAGGGCGAATACGTCAAGTATCTCAGCGACGGAGCCGACGGCTACGACTGCTGCGCCTGGATCGTCAAGCAGCATTGGAGCAACGGCCGCATCGGCACACAGGGTCTTTCTTACGGGGCGCACACCACGACCGCGTTGGCGTGCCTCGGAGCGCCCGGACTCGCCGCGATGTTCATCGATTCCGGCGGATTCGCGAACGCCTATCAGGGCGGCATCCGGCAAGGCGGCGCGTTCGAGCTCAAGCAGGTCACGTGGGCGTTCAATGCGGCGCTGGAGGCGCCGGAGATTCGCAACGATCCGGCCAAGCGCAAAGCGCTGCAGGCGATCGACATCAAGGCGTGGTTCGCACGCATGCCTTGGTCGCGCGGTCATTCGCCGTTGAGCCTCGTGCCGGAGTACGAGGACTATGTCTTCGATCAGTGGGAGCACGGCGTCTTCGACGACTACTGGAAGCAAGTCGGTATCTACGCCGAGGGCTCGTACGATCGGTTCAGCGACGTGCCGATCATCTGGATGTCGTCGTGGTACGACCCGTATCCACGCACCGCGACCGAGAACTTCATGGCGCTCGTGCGGCGCAAGCGCAGTCCGCAGCATCTGATCATGGGTCCATGGACCCATGGCAACAATCACGAGACGTTCGCTGGCGACGTCGACTTCGGATCCGCCGCGCAGCTGGCGGGTAATGTCGCGCCGGATCTGCTCACGCTGCGATTGCGCTGGTTCGACCGCTGGCTGAAGGGCGAGAAGAACGGCGTGGACAGCGAACCCGCGGTGCGGCTCTTCGTCATGGGCGGCGGCACAGGCCGCAAGAATGCGGCGGGGCGGATGGATCACGGCGGATGGTGGCGCACCGAGAGAGTGTGGCCGCCTGCGGGAACCGTGCGCACGACATTCTATCTGCACGGAAACGGCGAGTTGTCCGAGAAGACGCCGCGCGCGGATGCGCCGCCGCGAGTGTATGACTATGACCCGCGTCATCCCGTCCCGACGATCGGCGGCACCGTGACCTCGGGGCAGCCGGTGATGGTCGGTGGGGCGTTCGATCAACGAGAGAGTCCCGCGTTCTTCGGCTCGCGAGCGCCCTATCGGGCCCTCGCGGAGCGCAGCGACGTGCTCGTCTTTCAGACTGCGCCGCTCGACACCGATATCGAAGTGACAGGCCCGATCGAAGCCGAGCTGTGGATCGCATCGAACTGTCCGGATACCGATTTCACGATCAAGTTGATCGACGTGTATCCGCCGAACGAAGACTATCCGCAGGGCTTCGCAATGAATCTCACTGACGGCATCCTGCGCTGTCGCTATCGTGACTCCTGGGAGCGCCCGGCGCTGATGACGCCGGGGCAGATTTATCGCATCAAGGTCGCAGCGTTTCCGACCTCGAATCTCTTCCAGCGCGGCCACCGCATCCGTCTGGATGTTTCGTCCAGCAACTTTCCGCACTTCGATCTCAATTTGAATACCGGTGCGCCGGAGGGCGCGGGCGGCGAGATTCGCGTCGCGACCAACCGCGTGCATGTCGACAAGGAGCGTGCTTCGCGGGTCGTGCTGCCGATCATTCTGAGGAGTTGATCGCATGCTGACCTGGCTTGGCTTCGGCATGGTCACGACGTTCATGACGCTGATCATGACGCGACGGCTTTCGCCCCTGGTCGCGCTCATCTCCGTGCCGATCCTGTTCGCGCTGCTCGGCGGCTTCGGCGGCCCGCAGCTCGGCGAGATGATGCTGGCCGGGCTGCGCACGCTCGCGCCGACCGGCGTGATGCTGATGTTTGCCATCCTCTACTTCGGGCTGATGATCGACGCCGGCCTGTTCGATCCGCTCATCCGCGCGATCGTGCGTGCGGTCCACGGCGATCCGACGCGGATTGTCGTAGGCACGGCGCTGCTCGCAGCGCTCGTTTCGCTCGATGGCGACGGCTCGACGACGTACATGATCACTGTCGCTGCGATGCTGCCCCTCTACCGGCGCATGCGTCTCGATCCGCTGAATCTCACCTGCGTGACGATTCTCGCGGGCGGTGTGATGAACCTGACGCCGTGGGGCGGACCGCTCGCACGCGTCGCCAGCGCACTGCATCTCGAACCCTCGGCAGTGTTCGTGCCGATGCTGCCCGCGATGGCAATTGGCGTCGTTGCAGTGCTTGGGCTCGCATGGTTGCTCGGTCGGCGGGAAAAGCAGCGGCTCGGACATTTGTCGCTGAGCGCGGCCGCGACGGATGAGTTAGCGGTGGCGGACAGTGCACTGGTGCCGCCGGAGTCGAATGCAGATGCGCTGCGCCGGCCGAAGCTGCTCGCGATCAACGCGCTGCTCACACTGGCGTTGCTCGTCGCTCTGGTGATCGGCCTGTTGCCTCTGCCGGTGTTGTTCATGACCGCATTTGCGCTGGCGCTCGTGATCAACTATCCGAAGCTGGCGGATCAGCGTGAGCGCATCGCCGCGCATGCGAAGAACGTGATCACCGTGGTCTCGCTGATTTTCGCGGCCGGTATCTTCACCGGCATTCTCGGCGGCAGCGGCATGCTCGATGCGATGGCGCAGAGCATGCTCGGTCTGGTTCCGTCATCGCTCGGTCCGTACCTGGCGCCGATCACTGCGCTGGCGAGCCTGCCGTTCACGTTCTTCGTATCGAACGATGCGTTCTACTTCGGCGTCGTGCCCATCGTTGCAGAGACGGCACGCGGGTTTGGTATCGACCCGGTGGAGATCGCGCGCGCCTCGCTGATCGGGCAGCCCGTGCATCTGCTCAGCCCGTTGGTGCCGTCCACGTATCTGCTCGTCGGCCTGGCAGGCGTGGAGTTCGGCGATCACCAGCGCTTCACGTTGAAGTGGGCGGCGCTGGTGTGCGTGATCATGTTGATCGCTGCGCTGGCGTGCTTGGTGTTTCCGTTCCGCACGTGAATCCTAGTTGTCTTCTTCCAGCGGTTGCATGACCCAACCCTGCTTGCTCTTGTAGAACCGGGCGCGAGCAAGACTCGCCTGCCCAGCCATTCCTGCGAGCGTCCCACCCAGCACCTGGCTGTTGATCATGCCGCCTGACAAGGCGACCTTGAATGAACAGAGAAAGATGCCGGCGTCCGGACCGCATCCCGCCTTCTCGAACTGGGTGATTCGCATCTGTTCGGCTGCGCCGCCCTGTGCCGCAGCTCCGCCCAGCAGGCATACCATCGCGTCTGCGGACGTTGCATTTTCCAGATGCTTGCAGGTGTCTGCCATCGCTTGCACGTTGGCGGCGACGCCGGCCAGATGTGCATCGTAGGCGTCGTACATTTCGCCTTCCGTCGGCTCGCCGCGCAGATTGCCGGCAGTGGCGCGGTCTCTTTCCGGGCCGCTCTGGAGGATCGCCCACTTGGTGAGATCGTGCGATCGCTGAACTGCCACCCTTAGAATCGACGCGCCGGCCTGGTTCTGCGCATCGGTGCCCAGCAAGTAGCGCTGCACGGACGAGCTGAGCTCTTGCGGTGTGCGCGCGGCTGCCAGCTGCGTAGTGGCTTGAGCGCTGGACTGTTGCAGCAGTGCGTTGCGACTGGTCAGAAAATAGTCGTTGACGCCTTTCAGCTCGGGCACGTCCCCCAGCATGCTCTCGTACTTCTGCCTGAAAGCGCCCGACCATTGCACGCCGGCTGCCAGGCCAGCGAGCCCGCTGCCGAGTGCGTCGATCTTTCGTTTTTCGTCCTGAGCAAGACCGGCAGCCAGCGAGGAGATCTTCGCGCGCAGCTCGGGACTCGACGATCGTTTCGCTTCGGCGACCAGTTGCACGAGTCCGTCGTAACCCTGTGCGCCCGCCACCGCCTTCTGAATGTGGGCCTGCCTGATCGGCGCTGCCACACGTTGCTTCGCGGCGCTAAGCTCCGCCTTGAATGCGCGCTGCTGTTCCTCCGAGGCCAGGGCCAGGTGCGGGCTCGCCTGTTTTTCGATCTCGGCCAGACGCTGGTTACCTTGCTCCGAGACGGGAAGCTTGCGCAGTTCCTCACTCATCTGCGCGAGCAGCTGTGCGCCTTCCTGCTGCGAATGCAACAAGCTGATGAAACGCTCGCGCTGGTACGGATTGAGGGCTTCGTTGGCGGCGCTTTTCTTCCATGGGTCCATCCGCCACAGCGGACCCGTGGAGCCGAAGCAGTGGCCCACGGTCGCTAGTTTCCATTGCGTGATCCGATTCATGTCAGTCGCCTCGTACGGCGTGCCGAAGAGCACGCGGAAGCGATCATCCTGGAGCAGGGGAAGCACTTCCGCATCGCTCATGCGGCCGTCCGGCGTCGCGCGATGCGGCGGAATCGAGGTGCCCTCGATCCATTGCTGCAAGCGATCGCATGCAGTAGCCCGGTCCTGTTCGGCCTGGTCGCGGCGCGCCTGCGCTGCCGCACGTCGCTGCTGAGATGCTTCGAGGGCAGCCGCCCGGCGCGCCGCGGCGTCGACACGCGCCGCGGCCTGACGTTCGGCCGCTGTTTGCGCTTGCGCCGGTGCACATACGGCCCCGAGCAATAAGCCTGCAACCAGCAAGGAAATCAGAGTGTTCGGAAAGACTTCCGTGACGGCCATTGTTCTGCTCCCGGACGAGGGGAATCTTTTTCGAGCCGACGCGAGCTTCCCACCATGGCGGCGCAACGGCAATCAGGCTCTACCGCAGCCTCCCTGGTTGGCTGCGAAGTTGATTGCGGCGCCGACATGTGCTGTCGTTGTGCAATGGCGGAACTGTTGCGCGACATGATTGAACGCCTCGAGCCGACGGCGCGGCTGGTGGACGTCGCATTGCCCGCGCACGTGGCGCGACAGCTGAAAGAGGCTCGAAGTGGCGTCGTGCTGTTCCACGGACCGCGCGGCACGGGCAAGGCGCTGGCGGCGCAAGCCATCGCGCGCGAGCTCGGCACGCAGCTGCTGCGTATCGATCTGTCGCGGCTGGTGAGCAAGTACATCGGCGAGACCGAGAAGCACCTCGATGCCGTGTTTGCAGAAGCCGAACAGTCGGGTGCGGTCTTGCTGTTCGACGAAGCCGACGCTCTGTTCGGCAAGCGCTCCGAGGTCAAGGACTCGCACGATCGTTACGCCAACGTCGAGGTGAACTATCTGCTCCAGCGCCTCGAAGACTTCGACGGCATCGCCATCCTCACCAGCAACCTGCGGTCGAACATCGACGAGGCATTTCTGCGGCGGCTGCGCTTCGAGGTCGAGTTTCCGCCGCGGTCCTGAATCCGGCTGCAGGCGGATCCACGGCTTGGCGTGTTCGCGCCGGGACTGCGTCCTCTCCGATACGACCTCAGCCTTCGGAGTTGCCATGAAGCTCGTCGCCTGCCTCGTCGCCGCCGCGACCGAATCGATCGAAGCCCTCGGCATCAGGGCAGGGTCTTGGCTACGCGGAATCCCATGATCACATCGCGAAAGTCGGCAGGATTGCGCTCCCGAGTCGCGGAGCGCATGAGCACGACGGGATACTTCCATGAGCTGCCGCGATCGACACGCATGCAATTGCCCGGCTCTTCGACGGCCCTGCCATCGGCGGGAGCGCGATCGTAGCGGTCGGCATAGCAATCTTCGGTCCACTGCCAGACGTTGCCGGCCATGTCGAAGAGTCCGAATCCGTTCGCAGGTTTCAGTCCGACGGGATTCGTCCCAGCCGCCGCATTCTCTTTGAACCACGCGTAGGCGGCGGCTTGCGATTCATCGTTGCCCCACCAGAAGTAGGTTGCTTTGCCGCCGCGTGCTGCGTACTCCCATTCCGATTCGCTGGGCATGCGGTACGACGTGCCACCCACCTTGCGGTTCAGCCAGGCGATATAGGCTTGCGCATCGTGCCAGCTCACGCAAACCACCGGATCGCGCTGCGTTTGGCGAAAGCCCGGATCGTGCCAGCTCAGTCCGGGCTGCTTGTCCCACTTGAAACTGTCTTTACCGCAGCCGTCGCCGTCCGGATGACTGGTGTCGTGGACGAACGCTGCATATTCCGCTTGCGTGACGGCGTATTTCCCCAAGGCAAACGACTTCAGCGACACGGTGTGCTGCGGCCCTTCATCGGCGACCGCTGACATGTCTTCGCCGTGAGTTGCAGCCCAGGCCTTCTCCGCGTCAGAAGAGCCCATGGTGAATGTGCCCGCCGGTATCGACACCATCTCGGGACACTCGGCGCAGTCGCGGAATCCACCGCTGCGTTTGCCCGGAGCGGCCAGTGATGCGTCGACCTGCTGCAACACCTTCTGCGCGCCCTTGCGGATCTCGCCGCGATACTGCTCGGTATCCGTCCACGTGGACGCCGGCGCTTTGCGTGAGTCGAGCATCTCGATTGCTTTGTGCGCAAGCTGGCGTGCCTGTTCGTTGTCGCCGGCGGCAAGGTGCGCCTCGGCGAGACTTTCGGTTGCATCGGCGGAGTCCGGATACGCGAGCACCAGCAGCTTGAAGACTTCGAGACCCGCGCTGGCGTCGCCGTCCCGCAAGTAGTCCTGGCCGACGATGCTCGCCGAGATTTCCGGAAACAATTGCGCTGCGGGATCTTTGCGCCGCGCCGCGAGCAACTGCTGCCAGACCTGGGCGGCGCCGCCGGTTTCGAGCTGACGCAGAACATCTGCGGACGCGAGAGGGTCGGCAGGCGCGTGACCGGGAGTGCTCACCAGCGTCTGCGCGAACCAGCGAACGATGATCTCCGGCAGCTCCGGATGAGGCGCGAACAGGTCAGTGCCGTGACCGCCATGCGCGGGTACCTTGCCGATATCGAATGGCTCGTACCAGACCCAGGGCGCCTTTTCGACCGCGGGATAGTGCACCAGCTTCTTGCTCGGACTCGAGGCGGTGACGTAGAGCAACTGCATGGCTTCCTGTGTCGGTGGGTATTCGTCATCGTCGGCATAGACGAACAGCCCAGGGAGTTGCGGCGAATCGCGCAGGAATTCGAGCTGCGGCCGGAGAGTCTCGCCCGACAGGAGCGCCAGCGACTTCACTTGCGCCGGATGCCGCCGGGCGGTCTCAACTGAATTGTCGACGCCGAGCGCTCCGGCGCCGCCGATCCCAATGAGGTCGCGCTTTACCTGCGGCTGCGAGACGAGACACTCGAAGGCGGCGTCCAGATCCGCAGGAGTTGGGCGCTTCAGCGTAGTGTCGACAGTGAGTACGTTGATTCCAGCCTCGGCGAGCCGCTGCGCGAGGCCGTTCCACGAGTCGCGCGTACGATTGCTCTGGTGAAACAGCAGTACGCCGGGCGCTGGCTTTCCGGCGGAGAAGTAGGTGGCGTTTCGTGGTGTGCCGTCGGCGGTCTTCAGCGGGACGATCTGCGCTGCGGCGCTCTGCGTGCAGGCGCTGCAACCAATCGTCGATGCCAGCACAAGCATGGCCACATGTCTGCTCATGCACAGTCTCCATGTCGCCACTGGCGATGGGGAATGCTAGCCAACGAGCAGCGGCGGTTCTTTCAAGAATCTTGCGCTGTTTTCGGATTCTTGCATTCGCCGTGCAGCAGCTTGCGATAGCGCCCCGGCGAAGTTCCCATCCATTTGCGAAAGACCGTCGAAAGATGAGCCTGATCCGCAAAGCCGGTCGCCAGGGCGATCTCCAGGATGCTGGCCGAGGTGGATTTCAGGAGTTCGGCAGCACGCGCTACCCGGAGCTGCCGAACATACTCGCCCACGGTGCAACCATGGGACTCGCGAAATGAGCGCGCGAGGTGCGAAGGATGCACGTCCAGCTCGCGGGCGAGTGTCTCCAGCCGCACGGGAGCCAGGAAGCCGTCGCGCAACAGATTCTCGGCTCTGGTGATCCATTGCGGTCCACGCTTGGCAGACGCACAGCGAATCGATTGACCGGCGACTTCCAGCAACAGCCCCTGCAACACCAATGGACTCAAATCGTCGTTGCTGTCCCATTCCTGAGCAATGCGAAACACGAGATCCGGTCGGTCGTCGAAGCGCACGGGCGAGTCCAGCCGGCGGGCCTGCACTCCCAGCTCGGTATGGAAGTTGTCCGGGAGCTCCGCAATCAGACAGCGCGTCCCCAGGCGGCCGAGCTCATCGCGATGCATCGCACCTGCGGGCCGGAAGACGATCGTCCCGCGCTCGCAGGTGAGCGAACAGCGAGCGAAGTGCTCGACGTATCCGCCCGCCAGAATGACGACGAAACAAGCACGGTCATGCGAGTGGAGCGCAGTACGAAAGTCGCGCGCATACGTGGTGTCGATGATTTTGACCGCGCCCACATTGCGGATCGCATCGATCGAACCGTGGTGCGCACCGGCGGCAGGCTGCTTGACGGTTCCGCTGGTCATTGCCCAAGCTTATCAGCGCTTGGCGCCTGCGACCGCCATCGCGGAGCGGCTGAAGCTAACCAAACCCACGCTGGGTGCATCCTAGTCCCATGACAGGTGACGAAGCGCGCTGGATCGCAGGGGCCAGGGCCGGGGAGGCGGCTGCCTTTCGGCACCTGGTCGATGCCAACGGCCCGGCGCTGTTCCGCGTCTGCGCCCGGATTACCGGCGATCGCGCGCTGGCCGAGGATGCGGTGCAAGAGGCCCTGCTCAACGCATTCCGGCACCTCGCCGAGTTCGACGGCCGTTCGGCATTCTCGACCTGGCTGTACCGGATTGCCGTGAACGCGGCGTTGGCGCAGGTCCGAAAGCGGCGCCACCTGGAAGTCGCGTGGCCGCAGGGCGACAGCGACGCCGCGCCGTTCGATGCCGCTGACGAGTCCCCGACACCCGACCGCGAGGCCATGAGCGCCGAACTGCGCGGACAGTTGGACGATGAGTTGGCTCGCATGTCGCCGCTCGAACGAGCGGCGTTCGTCCTGCGCCATCAGGAAGGGCGCTCGATCGAGGAGATCTGTGCCGTGCTGTCGGTCAACGTCAGCGCCGCGAAGCAGGCGATTTTCCGCGCGGTGCGCAAGTTGCGCGCCGCGCTGGAAGCGCCCGGAGAACCCGCATGAATCCGATCACCGACGACGATCTCGTGCTGTATCGCTATCGCGATGGACTGGATGCCGCGCGCATCCAGGAGATCGAAGCTGCGCTGGCCGAATCGCCGGCATTGCGCGACCGCTACGCCGCGATCGAGCGTGCCATCGCGAATTTCGACACGAAGGACATCGAGCCCGATCCCGACTTCGGTTCGCGGCTGTGGCGACAGCTCGCGCCGGAGCTGAAGAAATCGGGTGTCATCGCTTCGCCTGGGCCGAGGACGGTGGATCGGCTGCGCGAGTGGCTTGCGCCGCCCCGGACGGGATTTGCGTTCGCTCTGGCGGCCACGGTGCTGATCGCGGTCGCAGTGGGCTTCATCGTCGGCCGTGAGAGCGTCACCGTCACCGTGCCGCCTCGGGTCGTGGCCTCGAACCAAGTTGAGGAAGCGGCGGCCGCACGAGTGCTCGAGGCTTATGTCGCCGCGAATCTTCGCGCAACCGAGGGCGTGCTTCTGACTGCGAGCAATAGCGGCGACGCCTCGTTGCTGGAGGGCAATCGCGAGCTCGCGCAGTCGCTGGTCGAGTCGAACCGTCTTTACGCGCTCGCCGCCACGCGCGCGGGCAATACGCAGCTTGCAACTTTCCTGCGTCAGCTCGAACCGGTGCTGCTCTCGCTTGCTAACCAACCGGGCACTGCGACGCTCCAATCCTCCGAAGACCTGCGCCACTTTCTGGATTCGACCGATCTGCTGTTCCAGGTTCGCACGATCGAAGCCCGCCTGGACCGAACCGGCAAGCGGCGCGCCGATCACGACGGAGACTCACGCATATGACGATCACACGTTCCACTCTGCTCGGACTGGCGATGGCGATGGCGTTGGCGCTCGCCGCCGGACCCGCGTTCGCGGCCAGCCAGGACGACGCACCGAGCGGCGACAAGGCGTCGAACGCGCTCTACTGGCAAGGCCAGGCTGCGCTCAAACAGTCGGACTGGTCGACGGCGTTGCAGCGGTTCCAGGAGCTGGAGAAGCTGCTGCGCAAGAACGAGCCGAAGAGCGTCGACGCCGCGCTCTACTGGGAAGCGCACACGCTGGTGCAGGCAAAGCGCACAGGCGAGGCGAAGAGCGTGATCGAGCGCCTGCGCCGCGAGTTTCCCGACAGCCGCTGGAGCCGCGAGGCCGACACGTTGCTCGCGCAGACTCGGCCCGCGCCACAGGGAGATGCGGGATTGGCTGACGAGGAGCTTGCCGACATCGCGGTGCAAGGGCTGATCAATGCTCCGCCCGAGCGTGCGCTGCCGGTGCTCAAGAAGGTGCTCGCAAGCCAGCGTTCCCTCAAGATCAAGAAGCGTGCGTTGTTCGTGCTCAGCCAGCTCGAGACGGACGAAGCGATGAAGGTCGTGCTCGACACCGCGAAGAGCTCGCGCGAGCCGGAGCTGCGCAAGGAAGCGATCAACATGCTCGGCGTCAGCGGCGCGGATTCTGCCGTCGAGGGTCTGGTCGAGATCTACGGAGCCAGCAGTAGCGCAGACGACAAAGAGCGCGTGCTCGAAGCCTGGCTGGTCGCCGAGCGCAAAGACCTGGTGCTGAAGACTGCGCGCAACGAGGCCGATCCCAAGGTGCGTCGCAAGGCGATCGAGACGCTCGGCGCCATGGAGGCAGGGGAGGAGCTGGCCCAGCTGTTCGAAACGACGCAGGACGCCGCCAATCGCCGCGCGATCATCGAGGCGCTGGGCGTCGCGGAGAACGTCACCGCGTTGAAGTCGATCGCGGGCAATACGAAGCTGTCCGAGGACGAGCGCAAGGATGCGATGGAGGCGCTCGGGGTCGCCGGCGATGAAGGCGGCGCCGCCGCGCTGGTGGAGATCTACGGCAAGGCGGACACCGCGGCATTGCGTGAAGCGGTGCTGCAGGGCCTGCTCGTCGCCGACGATGCCGATGCGGTGAAGAAGCTCTACCGCAACGCCCGCAGCACCGAGGAAAAGAAAGCGATTCTGCGGGTGCTGACCTCCATGGACGACGACAGCGCGATCGACGTGATCGAGCACGAGCTCGACCAGCCGGAGGACAAGCGATGAGGCGCACGACATGCGTTGCCGCCGTCGCGGCACTGGGATTCGCGAGCGCGCATGCGGCCACTAACGAGCTCGAAAGCCGCGTAACGGCCAGCGATGGCCTCGTCGCCTACAGCGTGCCCATGGTCGAAGGTGTGCAGGCACCGTGCTGTTACACGATCCACGGCAGGGCCGTCATGCAGAAGGGCTGCAACCTGGACGGGCGCGAGTCGACTTTCAACATCGATGACGACGATCACCGGGCGACATTCGACGACACGCTCACGGTCTATCTGCGCGTCGAGAAAGGTCATATCAGCCGGGTGCGCGCGCTCGGTGCGTCGTGCGCGGTGCAGACGACCAGCACGATACGCCGGATCGAATCGGTCGATCCCGCGAGCAGCGTTGCAATGCTGTCCTCGCTGGTAGACCGCAACGCGACCGGCGATCCTGACGATCAGGGTCTGGATGCGCTTGCCTATCACGCCGGCGCGGCGGCGACGCGGGCGCTCGCCGCGCATGCCGAACCCTCACATCGCCGCAAAGTGCGCGAGCAAGCGCTGTTCTGGCTTGGCCAGACGCGCGGTGTCGAAGGTGCGGATGTCGTCGAGCACTACGCGACGACCGATGCCGATCCGAAGCTGCGCGAGGAGGCGATCTTCGCGCTCTCGCAATCGAAAGCGCCCGATGCTTACGCGCACGTCCTGGCCATCGCCCACAAGGATCCCGCCGGACACGTGCGCAGCCAGGCGTACTTCTGGCTCGCGCAGATGGACGACGCACGGGCCAAGGACGACATCATCGCGGCGTTGCGGTCCGAACCGTCAGACGAAGTACGCGAGGAGATCGTGTTCGCTCTCACGCAACTCGAGCACAGCGGCGATGACGCGCTGATCGCCATCATGCGCGGCGATTTTCCGCGCGAGGTGAAGAAGCAGGCGCTGTTCTGGCTCGGGCAGTCCGGGTCGGCGCAGGCGATGGCGTACTTCGACGAGGCGCTGAAATAAGCGCGGAGCCTTTTCCATAACGCGCCTGTTTCCGGGCCAAATCATGTGACCTCGGTCACATTATTCCGCGGACACCGCGTGCGGCGCGGAACGCTTTCGATGATCCGTGCTTGTCTAGACGTATTAGAAATCGAAGCGGCTGCAGTTCAGTCGTAACGAGTAGACAAAATGGAAACCCTACGTCGGCCAGGCGAAATCGCGATCGGGTTGTCGTTGACCATAGCGGCCATCGGGGCGGGCTATGCGCTGTCCAGCTGCATCGGACCGTTAGCTGCCGGTCGCGCATCAATGCCGGGCGCTGGTCAGTCCGCGGCTGTGCAGTTCGCGATGCAACCCGAGCCCGCGGGCGAGCCGCTGCGCATTGCGAACCCGTTCGATGCCAGCGAGGTGTTCGAGTTTCCCGCCAGCACGAGCGAGAGCGACGCGCGCGAAGCCGTCGCCGGGTTCCTCATCGAGCGCGCGACGCGACGAGGTGCCATCGTCCCTCGCAAGCACGCCTCCAAGGGCTGATCGACCATTGCAATGGGTGCAAACGACGGAACCGGCACACCAGTTCGAGAACTATTTCTCGATCAGGTCGTGACGGAGAGAGCCCATGCGCAAGATCGTCGCAATCACGCAAGTCAGTGTCGACGGCGTCATGCAGGCGCCCGGTGCCCCGGAAGAAGATTCGAGTAACGGTTTCACCCACGGCGGTTGGGCCATGCCCTTCGTCGACGACGCGGCGGGCAGGGTCATCAGCAAGACGATTGCCGGTGACTTCGATCTGCTCCTCGGGCGACGGACGTACGACATCTTTGCCGCGTATTGGCCGAAGCAGGGCGACAACCCGATCGCCAAGGCTTTCGACAAGGCGACGAAATACGTCGTCACGCACCGCCGCGATCATCTCGATTGGCAGAAATCGCAACGTATCGGTGACGACGTGGTCGCGGAGCTCCGCAAGCTCAAGTCATCGGACGGGCCGCCGTTGCATATCTGGGGCAGCAGCCAACTGCTGCAAACGTTGATCGCCGCCGGGCTCGTCGACGAGCATCGCGTCTGGGTATTTCCCGTCGTGCTCGGCGCAGGGAAGCGTCTGTTCGAGAACGGCGTGCCGCCTCGGGACCTCGTTCTGGTCGAGACGGGAAGTACGCCCAGCGGTGTGCTCTTCAACACGTACCGGCCGGCGGGTCCGCTTCGCACATAGCTTCGGACCCTCGTCCCGACTTGCAGCGAAGCGCCGCCCACGTGCAGTGAGCGGTCTGGGTCGGTGCGGTCGGTCGCACCTAGACTGAGCCCCGAGATTTCGACAACGGGGCTCAGGACATGAAAAACCACTTTGCATTTTGGTTGATCGCTTCAGGGTTGTCGTCGTCGCTGAGCGCCGCTGGCGCTGCGGCTGCGACCGATGCACCTCTCGACCTGACTACCGCACTCGAGGCTACGAACCCGAATCCCGCGCTGGGCGAGCAAGCGCAGGTGCTGGGCCGCATCGTCGGCACCTGGGATGTCGCATACACCGACTACGCGAAAGACGGGACGGCCATTCACCGCACGGGCGAATTCATCGTCGGATGGATCATGGATGGACAAGCCGTGCAGGACCTCTGGATCGTCGACCCTTCCGGCAAGCGCAAGGAGCGGGAGGTGTACACGGACCTGCACTGGTTCGATGCGAAGGCCAAAACATGGCGCGCGACCTTCGTCGATCCAGAGCACGGTTCCATCGCCAAATTCACCGGTGGGCCGGTGGGCGACGATCGTTACGTGCTCGAGACTTCGGATCTCGGCAGCAAACAGACGCGCTGGTCGTTCAACGATATCCGTCCCGACTCGTTCGTGTGGCGCGATGAGTCTTCCAACGACGACGGCAAGACCTGGAAGCTGCAGTCGGAGTATCAGATGAAGCGGCGGCAGGCGAACTGACGCCATGTCCATCTCGCCATCCCGGGGACACAGCCGCTGGGTCAGGATCTGTCACTGGATCGCTGCTGCGAGCTTCATGACTCTCGCGCTCAGTGGATTCTTGATCCTGATGGTGCATCCCCGTCTGTACCTGGGCCACGCCGGCAACGACCTGATGCCGGCGCTGTTGACGCTACCCATCAGCAACAACTATCGGCCCGACGAGTTGCACGGCAGGATAGTGTTCACGGAGTTGCCCAATGCGCCCGTCAGCGCCGAACGCAACTATCCGTTGTTCAATAAGAACGGCTGGGCACGCAGTCTGCATTTTCTGGCTGCGTGGATACTCGTCGGCAGCGGTGCGGTTTATTTTTCGCTCGGAGTTTTCAGCGGTCACGTGAGACGTGACCTGCTGCCGCGCGGCGGCGAGCTCGCGCCGCGCTCATTGCTGCAGGACCTGCGCAACCATTTTCCTCCGCGTGCCGGTCCGACCGGGGCCGGACTGCCTTATGGCTTGCTGCAGAAGCTGGCGTACGCGAGCGTCATGTTCGTCGTGCTGCCGTTGATGGTCACGACGGGCCTGACGATGTCGCCGGCGGTGACTGCCGCCTACCCGTTTCTTCTGGATGTATTCGGCGGCTATCAAACAGCTCGCACGATTCACTTCTGTGGATTCACGGCGCTGGTGCTCTTCTTGATCGTTCACGTCGTGATGGTGATCGCGACAGGTTTCGGCCGCCAGCTGCGCGCCATGACTTGGGGAAGTCAGTGATGAAGCCGTCAAGCCGGATTCCGCGTCGTGCCTTCATCACCGGGATCGCTTCATCGGCCGGCCTGCTGCTCGCGGGCTGTTCGCAAACCGATCCACCGACTTATGGGCACCTGCTGCGCATGGGTGATTTGTTGACGTACAAGGCCCATCGGCTGTTGCTCCCTGCTCACTCGCTCGCGCGGGAATACGAGTACGCCGATATTTCCTCGGTGCCTGCTATCGGCACGACCAATCCCGCCAATGAGCTCTATCAGCGTCTGCTCGCCAATCGCTTTGCGGATTGGCGACTCACGGTCGAAGGCAGCGTGGCGCGGCCGCGCGCTTTCTCGCTCGATGAGTTGCGACGCATGCCGTCGCGAACTCAGATCACGAGGCACACGTGCGAAGAAGGGTGGTCGGCGATCGCGCAGTGGACCGGTGTGCCCTTGCGCAGCGTTCTGGAGGCCGCCGGCATTCGCTCGACAGCGCGGTTCGTGCAGTTCTACGCCTACGATGGCTGGGAAGACGGCATCGACATGCTCGATGCATTGCACCCGCAGACCATCCTGGCCTACGGCATGAACGGCCGCGACTTGCCAACCAGTCACGGCGCGCCGTTGCGAGCACGAGTCGAGACGCAGCTGGGCTACAAGAGTTTGAAGTTTCTCGAGCGCATCGTGGTGACCGATCACTTCGACGACCACGGGCGCCGCGGCCTCATCCGGAACGGTTGGTCCTGGTACGCCGGCATCTGAGCACGCCGGCTGCAACGCGATGGGATCATGGCCGCGCAGGTATGATCCCGTCTTCACGCATCTGCACCAGCTTTGCCCTCTCGGCGGCCACGCGTGCGCGATATGCCGCGTGCAACGACGCGAACTCCGGCGTGCCGTGCAGCTGCGCAAACGCCGGATCTCGCTCGAACACGTACCAGCCGAGATACCAGGCGTTCTCCTGCAGCATGGACCTGGACAAAGTCTTCAGGGCTTCGGCGTCCCGCCCCAACAACGCCAATGTGCGGGCCAACGTGCGGTTTGTGTTGCCGCAATTCGGCAGCATCAGGCTGCGGTAGTTCTGCGCCTGTTCGAGAGTGTTCGCCAACAACTCGTGCGCTCTTGCAGCATCGCCGCCGAGCGACAGGAGCTGCGCGACGATCGTCGCGCTGAATTCCGAGCCGGGCCGGCCATGCGGCGCGGAGCCGGTCAGATCGATCTGCGCAACCCGTTCCAGAAACTTGCGGGCGCCCGTGAAATCCCGGGTTCGCTGGGCGTCCTCCAGCATCGCATAGCTGTGCACCACATAGTCGCAGGGCACGAAGCGCTCGGGGAACGACCGCACCCTCGAAGCAGCTTCGTCGATCTTGCCGACTCGCAAATCCACGATGGTCGAGCCCGGTGGGTTCAAGTCGCCGGCCGCATCGATTTCGTCCAACTCCACATAGGCATCGGTCAGATGGCTGCGAACGAACTCGGTGTCCGGGTCTGCCTTGAGCGCCAGCTCACCGAACCTGACGGCGGTCGAAAATTCGCCGCGCAGCGTCCCGTAGAGCGAAGACAGCCGCGTCAGCGCCGGCGCATAGTCGGGACGCCTGTGGATCGCCTCCAGCAGCGATCTTTCAGCTTCGACGGCCCGGCCGCGCCGCAGCTCGGTGAAACCACGATAGTAGGGTGCACGCGGTTCGAGCGGATCGAGTAGCGACGCACGATCGAGGAGTGCGAGGCCCTCGTCGATCTTCTGGCTGTGCTCGATCAGCAGCGCGCCCAGAATCTGATGCCCACGAGCGCTGCTCGGGCTCAACGCCAGTCCTGCTCGCAGGTCCTTCTCGGATTGGTCGTATTGATCGATGTATCCCTCCGCGGACCCTCGCAGGATGAGTGCTTCGCCGAGTGTCGGATCGATCGCCAGCGCTTGATTCGCGGCAGCAATCGCTTTGCTGATTGCTTGATCGCGTCCCGCATGGAGTTCGGCTGAGCCCGCGGCCGGCGCATACTGGGTCCGCAGAACGTACGCATCACTGAGTTCGACGAACGCGGCAGCGAAGCGCGGATCGAGCTGCACCGCGCGCTCCAGGTTCTCGATGCCGCCGAGTATGTTCGCATACTTGCGCGTCATCACGAGCGAGCGGCCCAGCTCGTAGGCAGTCCACGCTTCAGGATTCTGTGTGCCGCTGCGCGCAAATTGCGCGGTCGGCGCGCGTTCAATACTCAGCTGCAATGCCGCAGCAACGTTCAACGCGATTTCACTTTGCACCGCGAGCAGATCCTCTGGAACACGATCGAAACGCTTCGACCATACGTGCTCTCCGGTAGATGCATCGATCAACTGGGTGGTAATGCGGAGCTGCCTCTGCGTGGCTTGCACGCTCCCTTCGAGGATATAGCGCGCGTTCAACTTGCGACCGATTTCACGCGTGTCGATGCGCTGCGTGCTCACTGCGAACGACGACGTGCGCGCGATCACAGTGATTTCGTGCAGCTGCGCCAACTGGTGAATCACATTCTCGGCGAGCCCGAGCGCGAGATAGTCCTGGCGCGCATCGCCTGTCAGGTTCAGAAAAGGGAGCACCGCAACGGTTCGGCTGGGCAACTCGCGTATCGGGACGGCAGATGCCCGCGTCGTCTCGCCGCGATCGCGAGGGTTGTACACCAACAGAGCCGCAAGGACTGCGAGCGCACCTAACACTCCAAGCAGCGCTGTGGGCGACAGCCAGTTGCTCTTCACGGGAGGAGTCTGCTGAGGTTGGGGCGCTTGTGCAGTGCGCGCCTGTTCGACGGTCGCGATCAAACGATAGCCACGACGCGGCACCGTTTCGATGTAGCGCGGGCGATCCGCATCGTCCCCAAGCGCCGCACGCAGCTTTTTGACGACGGTATTGAGTCCGGCGTCCGTATCGCTGTAGGTCGCCCGGGGCCAGAGTCGTGCGATCAGCGTCTCGCGGGTCACCAGCTCGTTCGGACGCGCGACCAGGGCTGCAAGCACTTCGGCGACCTGGTCTGGAAGTCGTTCACGCACACCCGCGCGTTCCAGCTCTCCGAGCGTCAAGTCGACGATCAGCTCTCCAATTCGGTACCTGCCGTCCGGAGAATTCGCGGCCATGGGGCTGTTCCGAAGGTTTCCGGCGAGATTCAGCAAAGATACAGAAGAAAGACAGGCCGAATCCATTGCCTGAACAACGGCGCCGCGTAGCTTCGACGCTCCTATGGCAAAGGGGGCTACCCATGAAAATTCAGTCGATCCTGCTCACATTGAGCGCGCTGGCAGCGCTTACCGCTTCAAGTCCGGCGAGCGCGGACACCGGTCAGCCGGACTTTTCTCGTGTCTGCGGGGCGCGGGCGCTGCGCGGGCTCTATGTGTTCAGCGCTACGGGCTACAACGTCGTCGGGGGCGCGGCAATCCCGAAGGCGATCACACTCACGCTGCGCTTCAATGGCGACGGAACAATGACCGTGCCGACTGCCACCATAGTCGTCAACGGCAACGTGATCCCGTTTCCGCCGAACTTCGCCGGTACCTACTCAGTCGAGTGGGATTGCACCGGCAAGCTGCAGTTCGGCCCGAATGCGTTCAACCTGGTCGTCGTGCCGTTCGGGTACGAGGTTTACATGAATCAGACCGGCAATGCGCCACCGGCCCTGGGTGTGCTGCAGGGAGCTGCGCACCGGATTTCGCTTTAACGATTTGGTTGGCGTCGAACGCGCGCGCGGGCGGCGTGAGCCGTCCGCGCACTCGCCAGTACTGAGTCCCGCAAAAATTCCGCACCGTCGCGGATGCGCCTGCTGCAAAGGGTTTGACACGGCGCTGGTCCTGAGTAATATGCGCGCCCCGGACAGAAATCGAAACTACTGGCAGTCCGACATGCCCGCATCACACTACACCGCAATGAACAACAACCAAGCGTGAGCTTCGCGAGATGACTTGCGGAGCTTGCTCGCTCCCCAAGTCAGGTGCGTAGCCCTTCGGCTCCACAAGCCCCTGGCCGGGTCAACCTGCCAGGGGCTTTGTGTTTCTGGCGGTGGCGGGCGCGCTATCGACCTGAAACAGCCATGAGCATTCACAAATTGAATCCGGAGCGAGCGGCCGCCGGCGAGACATCGCTCTCGGTGGGCCTCGAGTTCCAACACAGGGTCTTCGATCTCGCCGACAGTGTCATCAAAACGCGCGCCATGCGTGCGCTCGAGCACACCGGTGCGCGATATCCAATCTTTCGCCGCGTGCGCTGCGCAGCGCGGCGCAAGCTGGAAGAGATCTTCGACGACCTGGCGACACAAGCCGGCCTGACCGCTCTGCGGCTCGCCGAGGGCGAACTGCTGCTCGACGGACCGGGCGTGTTCATCGAGGCGGACGGTTGGCGCAAGGCGGGTTACTGCTCGTGCCAGTTCGGTATCTGGACCGACAGCGTGCAGCACCTGATGGATCTGCGTGAGCAGTTGTTCCGCATCGTCGGCGATCGTTACGAGGCCGAGCAGACCTTCACGATCGACTGGTACTTCAGCGACGGCAGCCGCGGGCTCAACAGCACGTCATTCGATGAACTGATGATCGATCGGCTGTACGAGGAAGCGTATCCGTCGCTGGGCGAGCCGCTTGCGTCGTTCGTCAACCGCTATCTGGATGCGAGTGAAACCGTGCTGGTCCTTCAGGGCAGCCCCGGCACTGGCAAGACCCGGCTGGTCCGGGCGATCCTGAGCGCCCTGTCCGCGCGCAAAGCAGACAGCGCGCGAGTTCTGTACACCGCTGACAAACGCGCACTGGAGAGCGATGAAATCTTCGTCGAGTTCGTCACCGGCTCGCACGATGCGTTCGTCATCGAGGATGCCGATCATCTGCTGCTCGCGCGCAGCAATGGCAATCACCACCTGCATCGCTTTCTGGCGATCGCAGACGGCGTCGTGCGCGCGCAAGGCCGCAAGATCATCTTCTCCACGAACCTGGCCAATGTGAATGACATAGATGAAGCGCTGCTGCGGCCTGGCCGCTGCTTCGCGAACGTGCGCACGCGGAACCTGCGGCGGGAAGAGGCGGAACGGGTCATGCAGCGAATGTCTCGCGACGGATTCGTTGCGCAGTCGACGATCGACGAACTATTCGAGCCCGGGACGAAGGATGTGGCGCTCGCGCGGGTCTACCGCGCGTTTGCGCCTGGCATGCGCGCCTAGCCTTTCCTTCGTCGACGCGCGGCGTAACCGAACAGCAGCAGTCCAGCCGCCGACAGTGTCAACGTGTCGGGCTCCGGAACGGTCGTTGCCGGCGCGCACGTCGTGCACGTGAAGTTGGTGAACCAGCCGGAGAAAATTCCGCCGCGGCCTTCGTCAATGAAGAAACCGCCCAGGCCGGACAGAGGAGGCGTGAACGACGGTATCGAGTGTCGTGGAAGACGTCAGCGTCATAGAGCTGGAAGAAGCCCATCGAAAAGTGCCGGTTGGCCGCATATATTCCCAGACCGTCGGCGCCTCCGCCCACGGAGGGATCGTTGTCGTAGATGTCGACGTCGATTTCTCCGTGACGCCCGCCATGCACGATGAAGTCCTGGTCGCCGATGCGCGTCTCGAACATCGCGACGCGCCGGTGATCGACGTATTGGCCGTGGCTGTCGCTGCGATCGCGATCCCGAAGCCCGTCGCGGAAGGAAACATGGCCGCTGAAGTCTTGCGGCACGGCGAGGTCGCCCATCGGACCGATGGTCAGAGTGCCGGTGAACTCATAGGTCACGAGACTCGCGTGCGCGGCGCTCGCAAGCATCAAAGTCGCGGCAGCGGCGACGCTCTGTTTGACGAGACGATTCATTGCCATCACTCCCTGCGCTCTGCTGAAAGAGAGCTCTCTGCATTTCAAGATCGGAAACGCGGAGCTATTCCAGTCATGCGGCGTGAAAAAGGGATGCGCCTGTAAATAACTTCGACGCGGTACTTGCGCGAGTGGGGTCACTGCCGTTTCGCCTACATGCCGTCGCGGAACCTCGGGAATCGCCGCGACGTTCCCGTGCGACTCGAACGGACGCGCTGTGCGTAGGGGAGCTGACCATGTGGCTGCATCGTACGGTTGGGGTGCTGGGACTGGCTTGTATTTCCGGCATGGCGGCCGCCGCGCCAGTCACCTATGACTTCGAGGGCTACATCGCGTGGCGCGGGAAATGGTGGTCGCTCGTCGACACCGTGCACAGTCTTCCGCCCGCGATCGCGCCGGGCACGAAGTTCACGGGAACGATGACGTTCGATCCCACGGTCACTGAATTCGATGCCGTCGACTTCAAAGACCAGCACAGGCCGGTACTGACTCTGCAGCTGCGCACCGCGGCGGGCGACGTGTTCGAGAACCCGCAGGTCTTCCGGAGCGAACTCGATCGAGCCGGCGAACCTGACGACACCGTGCTCATGGAGGTTCCGCTGTCGGTGCAGTCGGCATCTGCCCCGGGACCGTACTACGTGGACATGTTCTGGCACTGGGGCAATCCAGGGACGGCGCAGTTCCCCGCCGACATCAATACCTTCGATCCGGCCCTGCTGGCACCTAATCGCTGGGTGCTGACGCTCAACACATTCGACTTCGACGCCTCCGACAATACGGCCGGCTCCGGTACCGCGCGCGTGGCGGGCGGACCAGTGACACAGGGAGAAGGGTCATTCGACAATGAAGTGCCGAACGAAAGCGCCTACGCCTACGTAACCGCGCTGTGGCGGCGCGGGCAGCCGCCCAGTCGGTATGCGCAGGGATTCGCGGCGACTCCGCCGCGCTGGGTGAACCAAGGCGGCGCGTGGAGTGCAGTGTCCGGCGCCTACGCGAATGCCGCGAACGTGTCGTTCACTAGCTCCGTCTACGACGGACTCGCATTGCGCGACAACTTCAGTCTCGCCGCGCAGCTCACCTCGCAATGGCCCGGTTCCGGTAACACTCTGGGCCTGGTCTTCAACTACGAGGACAGCGCGAACTTTTACGAAGTGCGCTTCAACCCCCTCGGCACGGCGACGCTCAACAAAGTCACGAACGGTACGCGTTTGATGCTCCAGACTGCTGCCTATCCGGGCGCGCCGAAGACGCCCTTCCTCGTCAACGTGCAGCGCAATGCCAATCGCATTCGGGTGAACGCCGCCGGCACGGCGCTTTTCGATCTCACAGATGCAGACCATGTCGGCGGCAAAGCTGGTGTGTTCGCAAGCTGGAACAAAAGCCGCTTCGATAATTTCACGGTGACCCAGCCGACGGCATGGACTGTTCGTAACTCTGACTTCGCGACTGATGCCACCGGCTGGACGCCGGCCAACGGTACGTGGACCGTGCAGGACGGGTACTACCGCAGCAGCGCGATTCTCGCGACATCGATGTCGCTATCGGCGCCATTCACTACGAACGACTACGGGCTCGACGCACGGATCTACATGGAGTGGCCCGGGACCGGCAATCGCGGCGGACTGGTGTACGACTACCAGGATTCGAAGAACTATCGCGCGGTCGTGATCACGCCGTCGAAGAACCGGTCGTCAGCGGATTCTCGTGTCGGTCTTGTTGAAGTGGTCGAGGTGCGCAACGGTGTCCGTACCGTGCTGAAGAGTGCAACATGCCAAGTTCCCGCGGCAGACTTCGACTTCTATGACGATCATTGGCGACCGATCTCCGTGTCGCGCGTCGGTGGCGTCACGCGGGTAGAGGTTCCGGGGCTAAAGGTGAACCTGGAGTTGCAGCAGCCAATCATCGGCGGCGCCCGTCGCGTCGGCATGATGACCAACTGGGCGCCCATCCGCTTCGACGATGTCGTGTTCGCGACCGCAGCGGTGAACTGAAATCGATCTGGCGCGGCCGGAGGGATTCGAACCCCCGACCACCTGGTTCGAAGCCAGGTACTCTATCCAACTGAGCTACGGCCGCGCGGTGGGGCCGCGATTGTACTGGTTCCGCCGCGAAAAGTGTCCGCAAGTGTCCGCCTCCTGTCCGGCACCCGCGACCGGACAAGCGGACAGCGCCTACAGCCGGCGCTCAATCGCGCGCTTTTCCCTCTAAAAATGCTGATTTCTGGCGATTCCGGCGTGCATGCAAACCTTGGCACACGCCGTGCAATCCAACTCCGTAAAGGCGGATCGGACAGGTCGCCAGGGTTAAAGAAAGGGGGAGACGGTAATGCGCACGCGTTCAACACGTCTTTCAGCAGTGGGATGTCTCCTCTGCATGCTCTTGCCGCTGACCTCGATCTTGGCCGATGCGCCGGCGACGCCGCCGACGCGCCTGGAATCCCTGCTGACCGCGCACGATGTGCGGTACGCGCTCCAGGTGCCGCGCAGCCGTTCGAGCGATTGCCTGCACACTGAAGCGGAGCGAGGCCGATGATCACACCGTTGCATTCCGATAACGGCCACAAGGTGACGCGAATCCGCGATACCTCCGCCCAGGACATCGCCGTCGATCCGGCCCCGGCGCAGAAGCGTCGTCGCTACATCTTTATCGGTGCCGGCGCTGGCGCGCTGCTGCTCCTCCTCTTGATCGCTGTCCTCATCCGCAACTGGCTCGCCGCAGAGGTCTCGATTCCGATCGAGCGCGTCCGCATTGCTGAAGTGACGCGCGGTCCGTTCATCCGTGACATCTCCGCGCAAGGCACGGTCGTAGCCGCGGTCAGCCCGACGATGTTCGCCGCAGCGCCCGGCACCGTGCACTACCTCGTGCAGGCCGGCGATGTCGTGAAGAAGGATCAGCCGCTCGCGACGCTGGAAAGCCCGGAGCTGCGCAACGAGCTGCAGCGCGAACAGGCATCGCTCGACGGCCTCGAGGTCGCCGTGCAACGCCAGGGCATCGATACGCGCCGCCAGCTCGCTGCGAATCAACAGGCGATCGACCTTGCGAACGTCGCGATCCAGGCGGCCGAGCGCGAGCAGCGCCGCGGCGAGGATTCGTGGAACAAGCATCTCATCAGCGAGCGCGACTACGAGAAGACGCGCGACGACGCCGCCGCGGCCAGCGTCAATCACAAGCATGCGATCGAGACCGCGCAGCTGCAGAAGGAAAGCCTCGAGTTCGAGCTGCGCGCGCGGCGCCTCGAGCGCGACCGCCAGCGCCTGGTCGTCCAGGACCTGCAGCGGCGCGTCAACGATCTCAATCTGAAGTCGCCCGTCAACGGCATCGTCGGGACGCTCGCCGTCGCCGAGCGTGCTTCGGTCCTGCAGAACGCGCCGCTCCTCACGGTCGTCGATCTCACCGCCTTCGAGATCGAGTTCCAGGTGCCCGAGAGCTATGCGGACGATCTGGGTCTGGGCATGGACGCGGAAGTGAGCTCCGGTGCGAAGAAGTACCCGGCGAAGGTCAGCGCCGTGTCGCCCGAAGTGCGTTCGGGGCAGGTGACCGGTCGCCTGCGCTTCTCGGGTGAGACGCCGCAGGGGCTGCGACAAAACCAACGGCTGTCGACCCGCATCGTATTGGAGTCGCGTGACGACGTGCTGAAGGTCCAGCGTGGCGCGTTCCTGGACACGGGCGGCGGGCGCGTCGCCTACGTCGTGCAGGGCGACGTCGCCGAGCGCCGGTCGATCCGCACCGGCGCGAGCAGCATCTCCGAGGTCGAGATCCTCGAAGGGCTGCAGCCCGGCGATCGGATCATCATTTCAAACCTTGGCGAGTTCGAGCGCGTCGAAACGGTGCGGCTGGCCGACTGATTTTCTGGTCGAAAGCGGCCAAGGCCCTTTCGACAACGTCGTCAAGAGGCGTGACTCTTGCCGACTAACCAACGAGGGACACTCATGTTCTCCATGCACAATATCTCCAAGGTCTATCGCACGGATCTGATCGAGACGCACGCGCTGCGCGACTTCAGCCTGGACGTCAATGAAGGCGAGTTCGTCGCGGTGACCGGGCCTTCCGGCTCCGGCAAGACGACCTTTCTGAACATCGCAGGACTGCTGGAGACGTTCGACACCGGCACCTACAAGCTCGACAACGCGGATGTCAGCCGCCTGTCCGACGACGAGCGCTCGCGCATCCGCAACCAGAAGATCGGTTTCATCTTCCAGAGCTTCAACCTGATCCCGGACCTCGACGTGTTCGACAACGTCGACGTGCCCTTGCGCTATCGCGGCATGGGATCGCCGGAGCGCAAGAAGCGCATCACCGAGGCGCTGGAAGTCGTCGGTCTCGCCTCGCGCATGAAGCACATTCCCGCGCAGCTCTCGGGCGGTCAGCAGCAGCGCGTCGCGATCGCACGCGCGCTCGCCGGCAGCCCGCGCTTCCTGCTGGCGGACGAGCCGACCGGCAACCTCGATTCGCTGATGGCGCGCCAGGTCGTCGATCTGCTCGAAGACATCAATCGCCGCGGCACGACGATCATCATGGTCACGCACGATCCGGAGCTGGCGCGCCGCGCCCACCGCAACGTGCACGTGATGGACGGCCAAGTCACCGATCTGCAGCCGTTTGCGCAGAAGCCGCTGGTCCGCTCCGAGGCGATTGCCGCAGGTTAAAGCCATGTTCGCTTACTACTTCCTCATCGCACTCAAGAGCCTGCGCCGCAACCCGATGCTGACCGCGCTGATGATCGGTGCGATCGCGGTCGGCGTCGGCGTGTGTATCACCACGCTGACGGTGTATCGCCTGATGTCTGGCAATCCGATGGAAGCGCGCAACGACGTGCTGTACTCGGTCACGCTCGACAGCTGGGATCCGAACCGTGCCTGGGACCCGGATCATGCCGACCTGCCGCCGCCCGAGCTGACCTATCGCGACGCGCAGGCGCTGTACAACTCCGACATCCCGGACCGCAAGGTCATGATGCGCAAAGCAGCGTTTGTCGTGGAGGCGCCGCCAAAGAGCGGCGTGGCACCGTTCCTCGTCACCGGACGCACCACCACCAAGGACTTCTTCGGCATATTCAATGTGCCGTTCAAGTACGGCGCGGGCTGGGACCAGGCTGCGGACGACGCTTCGCAGATGGTGGTCGTGCTGTCGAAGAAGGCCAACGACAAAGCGTTCGGCGGCGCGGATAGCGTCGGCCAGACGGTGCGCCTCGACGGCCACGACTTCAAAGTCATCGGCGTGCTCGACGAATGGGCGCCGACGCCGAAGTTCTACGACATGAACAACGGCGTGTTCGACGAGATCGAGGAGCTGTTCGTGCCCTACGGCGTCGGCACGCAGCTCGAGATCCAGAGCGCCGGCAACACCAACTGCTGGCGCGACCAGGACATCAACAACTTCCAGGACTTCCTCAACAGCGACTGCGTGTGGATCCAGTTCTGGGTCGAGCTGCGCGGCAGCGAGAAGGCCGCGGCTTATCAGCAGTTCATCGACAACTACGTGCGCGAGCAGAAATCGCTCGGCCGCTTCGAGCGGCCGCTGAACAATCACCTGCGACACCCGGACGAGTGGCTGAAGGTCAACGAAGCGGTGCAGAACGACAACCGCGTGCTGGTCGGCCTGTCGTTCATGTTCCTGACGGTGTGCCTGCTGAACATGATCGGCCTGCTGCTCGCGAAATTCCTCGGCGCCGCACCGCTGGTCGGCCTGCGGCGCGCGCTGGGCGCGAGCAAGGGAGCGATATTCCGGCAGCATCTCATGGAGGTCGGCGTGATCGGGTTGGGCGGCGGCCTGCTCGGCATCGCGCTGGCGGCGCTCGGACTGTGGGGCGTTCGCAGCCTCTATGAGAACTACGACGAGCTGACCCGACTGGACTTTCCCATGTTGCTGACTGCGATCGGCATCGCGGTCCTCTCGGGTCTGCTCGCCGGCTTCTATCCGACGTGGCGCGTGTGCCGGGTGCAGCCGGCCGCCTACCTCAAGACACAGTAAGAGGCCCCTATGGAACTTCGTCCCATCCTGAGCGCGATGCTGCGTAACAAGACCGGCGCGATCCTGGTCGGCCTGCAGATCGCGCTGACGCTCGCCGTCGTCGCCAACGCGGTGTTCATCATCATGCAGCGCGTGGAGAAGATTGGCCGGCCGCCGGGCATCGACTCCGACAACCTGATCTTCGTGCAGAGCTACGGCTTCGGTCCCAACTACGATCAGCGCAGCACGGTCGACAACGACTTGCGCCTGCTGCGCTCGCTGCCGGGCGTGGTCAGCGCCGCGCCGATCAGTCAGATTCCGATGTCGGGCGGCGGCTCGTCGACCAATCTCGGGCCCGAGCAGACGCGCGAGAAGGTCACGATCAACACCAACCACTTCTCCGTCGACGAGCACGGCGTCGAGGCCCTGGGCGTGAAGCTGGTCGAGGGCCGCAACTTCACCCAGAGCGAGATCCAGTACAACGCGGATCCCAACAACTCGGACTTCGTGCCGTTCGTGATCCTCAACAAGGACGCGGCCAAAGCGATCTTCGGCACGGAGCATGCGGTCGGCAAGACGGTCTACGACCTGTCGCACTCGGCGGTCGTCATCGGCATCATGGAGAACATGCTCGGCTCGTGGGTCGGCTGGGACAAGCTGACGCAGGTGATGCTGACCCCGCGCATCGAGGCGGGTCCGCAGTCGCGCTACGTCGTGCGCGCGGAGCCGGGCCGGCGCGATGCACTGATGGCGGAGATCGAGCAGAAGATGTCGGGAACCAATCCGAATCGCGCGATCACGTACGTGAAATCGCACACGCAGATCAAGGAGCGCAGCTATCGCGCCGACAGCCGCATGGTCGCGTTCCTGAGCGTGCTCATCGGACTGATGATCTCCGTCACTGCGCTCGGCATCGTCGGCCTTGCGAGCTTCCTCGTGAGCGTTCGCCGCAAGCAGATCGGCACGCGCCGTGCGGTCGGCGCACGTCGCGTCGACATCATCCGGTACTTCATGGTGGAGAACTGGCTGCTGACGACTGGCGGCGTCGTCGCCGGCACGGTGCTGGCTTTCGCGTTCGGCCAATGGCTGAGCTCCGCGTACTCGCTGCCGCGCCTGCCGCCGTCGTATGTCGGTGCCGGTGTCCTGCTGTTATGGATACTGGGTCAGTTGGCGGCCTTCCTGCCGGCACGGCGCGCCGCGGCCATTCCGCCGGCAATCGCCACACGGACGGTATGATTCGCTTATGGCAAGCATTCTGATCATCGACGACAACGACGCCGTGCGCACGGCGCTCGAAGTGCTGATCTCGCTGCAAGGCCACCGCGTGCTCACGGCGAGCTCGCCGGACGAGGGACTGCGCACGCTCGCGAAGGAGCCGCTCGACCTCGTGCTGCAGGACATGAACTTCCGCAAGGAAGCGACGTCGGGCGAGGAGGGTGTCGCGCTGTTCCACGGCATCCGCGAGCGCTATCCGACCGTTCCGATCGTGCTGCTCACTGCGTGGACGCATCTCGAAACGGCCGTCGAGCTCGTCAAAGCCGGCGCCGCGGACTACGTGGCAAAGCCGTGGGACGACGCGCGGCTGCTGACGACGATCCGCAATCTGCTGGAGCTGCGCAGGCTGTCAGTGGAGCAGGAGCGAGCAGCACGTCGGCGTGCCGAGTCGCGCGCGGCGCTCGCACAGAAGTTCGACCTCTGCGGCCTCGTGTTCGAAAGCGAGCCGATGCGTGACGTCGTGACCAAGGCGACGCACATTGCCGCCGCCGACGTGCCGGTGCTGATCACCGGCCCGAACGGCTCGGGCAAGGAAGTGCTCGCCGCGATCATCCAGGCGAACTCGACGGTGAGCAGCGGTCCGTTCATCAAGGTGAACGTCGGCGCGCTGCCGAAGGATCTGATGGAAGCCGAGCTGTTCGGCGCCGAGGCGGGCGCGTACACCGGCGCGACCAAGGTACGCCAAGGGCGTTTCGAGGCCGCGGACGGCGGCACATTGTTCCTCGACGAGATCGGCAATCTGTCGATGGAAGGGCAGGCGAAGCTGCTGCGAGTGCTGCAGACCGGCGAATTCGAGCGGCTCGGCAGCAGCACGACGCGGCGCGTGAAAGTTCGCGTCATCAGCGCGACGAACACGGACTTGCCCGCTGCGATCACTGCGGGTCGCTTCCGCGAGGATCTTTACTACCGGCTCAATGTAATCGAGCTGAAGGTGCCGCCGCTGGCCGATCGCAAGGAAGACATCCTGCCGCTCGCCAAGCATTTTCTCGAAGACGGACAGAAGATGAGCGTGCCCGCGCAGCGCGCGCTGCTCGCGCATAGCTGGCCCGGCAATGTCCGCGAGCTGATGAATACGATCCGGCGTGCGTCGCTGCTCTCGACCGCGGCGGAAATTTCGCCGGCGGACCTCGGGCTCGTCATGGCGCCCGGGACGCTGGAAATGGTGCCGGAGCGCGAGCCCGATCGCGCGGAGATCGAAGGCGCATTGGCCCGCGCCCGCGGTGTCATCGCCCGCGCTGCGCGCGAACTGGGCCTGAGTCGTCAGGCGTTGTATCGGCGCATGGAAAAGCTGGGACTCAAGGAATAGCTCGCGTTCCTTGTGGGTCAGGCTGCAGCCTGACACCATTGTCTTCCATGCGGTTCTCCCTGGAAGGCAAGCTCGCACTGTTCGGCATTCTCCTGGTGCTCGTCGTCGCGGCACTCGTCGCCGGACTGGCCGACTGGCTGCGTTCCCCGTGGCTCGCATTCCTGATTGGCCTCGCGATCGCGACACCCATCGCGACGTTCGGCGCGCGCTACTTCATGCGCCCCGTTGCCGGCACGCTGCGCGCCGTCGGCGATGGCATCGCAAGTCTCACCGACCGCGACTTCAGCGTGAGCATCCACATGGCCAAGGAGCCGGAGCTCGCGGCGCTGGTCGAGGGGTACAACCGTCTCGGCGGCGTATTGCGTGAGGAACGACAGTCGCTGTATCAGCGCGAGCTGCTGCTCGATACGGTCATCCAGGCGACGCCGCTCGCGATGGTGCTGACCAACGCGAACGGCCGGGTCGTGTACAGCAACCTGGCCGCGCGCCAGACGTTTCTCGGCGGCCGCAAGCTCGAAGGGCTCGCGTTCGGCGAGCTGCTCGCCGCTTCGCCGGAGCCGTTGCGTCAAGCCGTCGCCAGCGAATCCGACACGCTGTTCACGATCGAAGGCCCGGACGAATCGGAGATCTACCATCTGTCGCAACGCGGGTTCCTGCTCAACAGTCAGCTGCATCGCCTGTACCTGCTGAAGCAGATGACGCGCGAGCTGGCGCGCCAGGAAGTCGAGACCTGGAAGAAGGTGATCCGCGTCATCGCGCACGAGCTGAACAATTCGCTCGCGCCGATCTCATCGCTCGCGCACTCCGGCCGCTTGACCGTCGAGCGTCCCGACGCTGCGCAACTGGAGCGGATCTTCCGCACGATCGAGGATCGCGCCAAGCACCTGCACGCTTTCATCGACGGCTATGCGCGGTTTGCCAAGCTGCCGCGGCCGCAGCCCGAGCCGATCGACTGGCCGGCGTTTCTGCGCTCGCTGCAGGAAACCGCGCCGTTCACGCTCGCCGGCGACCCGCCCAACCGGCCCGGCGTGTTCGATCCGGCGCAGATCGAGCAGGTCATCATCAATCTCGTGAAGAACGCCAAGGAAGCGGGCGCCCCGCCCGACAGTATCGAGCTGCAAGTGCAGGAGCACGCGGCCGGCTGGCGCTTGCAGATCCTGGATCGCGGCGCAGGAATGTCAGAGGAAGTCCTGCGCAACGCGTTGTTGCCGTTCTATTCGACCAAGCCTTCCGGCGCGGGCCTGGGTCTCACCTTATGTCGCGAGGTCATCGAGGCGCACGGCGGGCGGATCTCGCTGGCGAACCGACCCGGCGGCGGGCTTGCCGCGACGTTGTGGATTCCGGCGATCACGCTGGACTAGGATGCTCCCCAGCATGGGGTAGGGGCGGAGAATGAACAAAGAATCCGCGCTGGCAAATCTCGGCCTGGCCGGCAGCGAAGACACTGCCACGGTCGCGCGCGTGTACGGCGAGCGGCTGTCGGCTGTCCAGGATCAGCTGATCAAGGCGCAAACCGATGCCGAGCGCGGTGAATGCCAGACGAAGCTCTCGACGCTGGTCGAGTCGTATGAGCTCGTGACCGGGACGGGACGCTACACCAATGCGTCGGCTGCGAACGAATCCTCCGCAACTGTGATGCGCACGGGCACCGAGATTGCAGCGGCGGCGCCTGCTGACACGCTCGTACGCATGGAACCCGGCGCCGTGTTGTCGAGCCGCCTGGAAATCGGCGCGCTGCTCGGTCAGGGCGGCATGGGCAACGTCTACGCCGCGCGCGATCGCCTGAAGGATGAAGACGTCGCGATCAAAGTCCTGCGCCAGGACCTGCTGTTCAGCACGGCGGCGAAAGAGCGCTTCCTCGCCGAGGCGAAAGTCTCCTGCAACCTCTCGCACCCGAACATCGTGCGCGTGTACGACGTCGGCCTGAGCGGCAGCTACTACTACTTTTCGATGGAGCGGCTGCACGGCCACAACCTGCGTCATCGCATCGAAGCGTACGAGCGCGAGAACCGCCAGTTCTCGATCGAGGAAGTGACCGACATCGCGCGCCAGCTGATCGACGCGCTGCGCTACGCGCACCGCTACATTGTGCATCGGGACATCAAGCCGGAGAACATCTGGATCGCCGACGACGGCACCGTGAAGCTGATGGACTTCGGCATCGCGCGCGCTTACAGCAGCGTTCATATGACGCAGACCGGTATGACGCTCGGCACTGCGTACTACATGGCGCCGGAGCAGCGCGTCGCGGCGAAGGACGTCGATTGGCGCGCGGATCAATACTCGCTCGGTGTCGTGTTGTACGAGCTGCTCGCGGGTACGTTGCCGACCGGCGCGGTCAAGCCGCTCGAGATGGAGCGGCGCGATCTGCCGAAGCGCTATGCGCGAGCGTTGATGCGCGCGATGTCGCCGAAGCCGGCGGATCGCTTCCCGGCCCTCGCGGACCTGCTCGCCGAGATGGAAGGGTCGGAGCGCAAAGTTGCCGTCGGAGTAGGTGGATTGCTGCTGATCGCTGCGGGTGTCGCGGCTGCGGCGACGGGTGCGTACTTCTTCATCAAGCCGGCAGCGCCGCCGACGCAGGTTACTGCTGTGACGGAGCCCGAGAAAAAGCCGCTCGTGGAGCCGCAGACGGAATCGAAACCCAAGGAGCCCGCAGTCACGACTGCAAGCGGGCAGAGTGTCGCGGATTCGATGCCGCCGCTGACGGCCCAGAACGATACTTCGCCGCCGCAACAGCCGCCGCCGGGCGATTCGTCGTCGAAGGGCGCGGGGGCTGCGCTCGTGAACTCGGATGGCGCTGGCACATCGTCGCCGACACAAGTCGCAGCAGGCGCCGCGGAGAAGCCAGTCACCACGAGCTCGACAACGCGCGTCGCCTCTGTCGACCGCTCGTCGCAAATCGATACGCGTCGGCAGGAATGCGTCACTCAGTGCGAGCGTGACAGCGGCGAGTGCCGCAGCCTGAACCGTCGCGGCAAACAGGATTGCATGCGCGCCGTAGCGTTCGGCGGCAGCGGCCGGCTGCAGAACACGAACAATCTGAATGTGAGCTGCGCGTTCTACGGCCAGGCCCGTTGCGATCGTGCAGCGAATCGCGATTTGTGCCTCGCTCGCATGACCTCGCGCCACAACGAGTGCGTGCAGCTGGTCGGCAACATCGCCTCGCGCCGACAAGACTGCGAGGACAAAGCGCGCGACTCAGACAAGATGTGCCTCGACGAGTTGCGCGACTGCCGCGCCGGCTGCTGAAATGGGGACATTCCCCATTTCTCACGCGAGGGTGTGATATACCTTCTGCACGTCGTCGTCCTGCTCGAGCTTGTCGACCAGCTCCATCACTTCCGTCGCCTGCGGCTCGGGCAACTCGGTCGGCGTGAGGCAGATGTACTCGTGCTCCGCTGACGACGGCGTGAGCTTGCGATCTTCCAGCGCTTTCTGCAGCTGACCGAAATCCGCGAACATGCAGCGGATCACGATCTGCGGCTCGCCCTTCTCGCCGGTGCTCTCGCCCATTTCTTCCAGGCCGTGATCGATCAGGTACAGCTCCAGGTCGTCCTGGTCGATGCCTTCGGGATTCAAGCGGAACACGCCCATCTTCTTGAACATGAAGCTGACGCTGTTGGTCGTGCCGAGATTGCCACCGTGCTTCGAAAACGCGTTGCGGACGCTGGCGACCGTGCGCGTAGGGTTGTCGGTTGCCGCTTCAACGAGCACAGCCACGCCGTGCGGCGCGTAGCCTTCGTACATCACCACGTCGTAGCTCGCAGCTTCCTTGCCCGAGGCGCGACGGATCGCGGCCTCGACCTTGTCCTTCGGCATGTTGACCGCGCGCGCGTTCTGCATCACGCGGCGCAGGTGGGAGTTCGAGTTGGGGTCGGTGCCGCCGGCTTTGACCGCGATCGTGATGTCCTTGCCGATGCGCGCGAACTGCTTCGCCATGCGGTTCCAGCGCGCGAACATCGCATGCTTTCTGACTTCGAAAATGCGGCCCATGAGGATCCTTGGGGAGGCCCTCCGGGACGGAAGGCTGGGCCGGCATTGTAAAGGCTAGCGGCTGGCCTCCCAAGTCACGGTCGCTTTCGCGGCCGCGGCCCGCTTCAGCAGGCTCAGCAGCGGAACCGCCCGCGTTTCCAGCTGGATCGGCGGCGAGCGGTGCAAGTCCGTGGCCTCGTCGGTCGCCGTGTCCTCGTTATCGGCCGGGCGCGCGGCCGTGTCGGCGTTGGTCTGAGTCTTCAGTCCCTCGACGGCCGATTCCAGCTGCTGGAGCGCCGCCGGCACGTCGTCTGCGCTCAGGCCGCCGGGCACGCGGCCGGTGGCTCCCATCAGTTTGAGCAGCTGCACGGCGGCATCGCCGAACAGCGTGATGGTCTCGGTCGCGGGAGAACGGAATTGCACCAGCATTCGTTGCCTCGCTCAGGTGCAGCCGCGCAGCAGGAACAGCACCAGCAGGACAGGGATCGGCACGCCGAGCAGCCACAGCAGGATCCAGCCCACCTTGCCTTGCTCGCGTTCGCGCGCGAGCCGCAGTTTGTTTCGCAGATACGACATCGTCAATTCCTCCGGACTGTGAGGAATCAACGGTTAGCGTCGCGACCCAGTTCCGCTGCGGCGTTCCAGACGGCGCGGGCGGTGCGCGCCGGCAAACCTTGCTCGATCAGCAGGGACTCGGAGCGATCCCAGGTCTGCGCGTCGCGGGCCGCGAGCATGGTCACCATGCCGGCCAGCTCGCCGAAGTACGTGGCGCGACCTAGCGGCCCCATCTGACCGGGCGGGACGCGATCGACCTGCTCGCGCAGCGCGTTCGTCGCGAGGTCGGACAGCTCCCACGATTGCGCGAGACTGCGGGCGACAGCGGGCGCGTGCACCTGCATCGATCGAATGAAGACTTCCGCGCGCGGCAGGACGTTCGGATGTTCGCGATACAGATCCATGGTCAGACGGAACAGCACGATGCGAGCGAGCGGCCCGAGCAGGCCGAGCAGCTGCGCGATGAACGGATCGGCGCTGCGTGTCGCCGACGCACAGGTCTCGGCGGCAGTTGCCGAGCGCTGGGCCTGCTCCCAGGTGATGTCCGCGAAGTTGTCGAACGAGCCGCGCGGCAAGCGGAAGATCGGCTGCAGGATCGCGACGCCCAGCAGACCGCGCAGGCCGTCGGTGCCGAGTGTCTGGATCGCACGATCGAGACTGTCGACGGGCTCGCGCGAAGTCCGGTAGAACGCATTGTTTGCCCGCTGCAGCACGCTGCCGGCGAGCGCGGGATCCTCGACGATCAGATTGACGAGCTGGCGCCGCGTGCTCTCGCTGTCGTTGAGAGCCTGCAGCAGCTTCGGCAGCAGCATCGGCCGTCGCGGAAAATATTGGCGCTGATGCACCGACTGCTCGGCGCTCTCGCCGACGCGATCCATCACCGCGGCATGCTCGCCGAGGATCTGGTAGTCGAAGCTCTTTACGCCGAAGGCGAGCTTGTAGCACTCGTCCTGCGCAGCCTGGACGGCGTCGGTGAGGAAGGGTGCGTCGGTGACGACGTTCGGCGGCGGAGCTTCCGGCGGCGGCGCGCTGTCCGTGCTGACGGACAGCTGCTCGGCGCTGCTCGCCTGCCGGCGCCGATAGACGAGGAAGGCAACGCCGGCCGCGCTGCCCAGCAGGACGATCAGGATTGCTGTCGTAACGGCGATGGCGATGCTCTCCCGGCCCGGTCCGTCAGGGCGGCATGATAGCCAAACTGAGCTATGCTCGCCGCATGACGCTGACATCGGGACAATTGGACGAAATCGCGACGGGCGTGCGGCGGCTGGTCGCGCGCAATCCGGGATTCATGACGGGTCCGGGCACGAACACCTACCTGGTCGGCGTCGATCGGTGCGCCGTCATCGATCCGGGGCCGCACGATCTGGTGCACATCGAACGGATCGTCCAGGCAGCCGGCGGTCGTGTGGCGACTATCCTGGCGACGCACACGCATCCGGATCATTCGCCGGCAGTGGCGACGCTCGCGCACTTCACCGGAGCGGAAGTGCTCGGTCGCGCCGCGCCGGCGCACGGCCGTCAGGATGCGACGTTCGCGCCGACGCGTGTTCTCAATGATGGCGATACGGTGCGCGTCGGACACCGGACGCTGCGTGCGATTCACACGCCCGGCCACGCGTCGAATCACCTGTGCTATCTGCTCGAAGGCGCGGGGTTGCTGTTTTCGGGCGATCACATCATGCAGGGCTCGACCGTCGTGATCGGTCCGCCGGACGGCGACATGCGGCAATACCTGCAATCCCTCGCGCGGCTGCAGCGCGAGCCCGTGACGCGCATTGCGCCAGGCCACGGAACGGTGATCGAAGACGCGCAAGGAGAGGTTGCGCGCGTCATCGCGCATCGCCTGCAGCGCGAGGCGAAGGTCGTCGAGCGCTTGTGGCGTGCCGGGCGCGTAACCATCGACGCGCTGGTAACCAGCGTCTACGACGATGTCGATCCGCGCCTGCATCCGGTCGCGAAAGGCTCGCTGCTCGCGCATCTGCTCAAGCTCGAAGCCGACGGCCGCGCGGCGCGCGATGCCGCCGACGAGACGTGGCGGATGAAAGAGTGAGGCGCGGCGCTCTGCTCATCGAGCTGTCGCGCTGCTCCCTGGTTCTCGATGGTCACCTCGTGCTCGACGGGATCGACTTCACGCTGCGCCGTGGCGAGCGCTGGGCGCTGGTAGGGCCAAACGGCTCGGGCAAGACCTTGCTGCTGAAGATGCTGCGCGGCGATGTGTGGCCGACGCCGACGGGATGCGAGCGGCGCACCACGCAGCTCGACAAGGAACACATCGCATACGTCGGGCCGGAGCGTCAGGACAAGTATGTGCGCTACGACTGGAATCCGACCGTCGCTCAAGTCGTGACCACCGGTCTGTTCGATGAGGATATTCCGCTGACACAACCCTCGCGCGCGCAGCGGCAACGCGTGACCCGGGTGCTGCAGCGATTCGGTCTGCTCGGCTTGCGACGTCGCCACATGCTTACCCTGTCGTACGGTCAGCGCCGGCTCGTGCTCGTCGCTCGCGCATTCGTCGGCGATGCGCGCGTGTTGTTGCTCGACGAAGTTTTCAACGGTCTCGACGCGCGGGCGCGAGACAAGCTGCGCCGCGCGCTGGAGCGGCCACGCGGCGGTCACGACTGGGTGCTGACGTCGCATCGCCCGAAGGAGCTGCCGGGCAACATCACGCACGTCGCGCGGATTGCGGGTGGCAGGATCGTGGGGGAGGGCAAGAAATGGGGACATTCCCCATTTCCTCGACGCCGCGCTGTTGCCGCTGCTCCAGCCGAAATGGGGAATGTCCCCATTTCCCAGCCGCTCGTTCGCATCGTCAAGGCCACGATCTATCGCGACTATCCTCCGGTCATTCGCGAGCTCGACTGGACGCTGCTGCCGGGGGAGCACTGGGCGGTGCTCGGTGCGAACGGCGCCGGCAAGTCGACGTTGCTCAGCCTGATCTACGGCGATCTGCATCCCGCGCTCGGCGGCACGATCGAGCGCGCCGGCTTCGCCGTCGGCGATCGCATCGAGCATTGGAAGCGGCGGGTCGCGTGGGTTTCGCCGGAGCTGCAGGCCGACCACTTCGCGGCGCGCTCGCTCGAGGAAGTCGTCGTGTCCGGTCGCTATGCGAGCGTCGGCCTCAACGCGCCGCCCACTACCGCCGATCGGCGCGTCGCGCGACACTGGCTCGAGTTCTTCGGTATCGCCGCGTTGCGCGATCGCGGTCCGCGCAGCGTCTCGTACGGACAGATGCGGCTTGCGCTGCTTGCGCGGGCGATGGTGAACAATCCTGAGTTGCTGCTGCTCGACGAACCCTGCACCGGCCTCGATGGTGACGTGCGCGAACACGTGCTGCGGGAGATCGAGCGGCTCGCTCGCAGTGGCACGCAGATCGTCATGGCTGTGCACGACGGCGAAGACATCGTGCCATCGGTCGGGAATGTCCTGCAGCTGAAACGCAACGGACGTTGGTCCGTCAGACCTGCACTTCGGCCTCGTAGACGATGACGGCGTCACCCACGATGCGCACGGATTGCGCGACGCGTCCCGACGATTCCACTTCCACCTCGACCACGCCTGGCCGGCGCAGCCACATGCCCTGCTCGCCGCGGAACACGGCGCGACCGTCCTTCGGCGTGATCAGCCCGTGCGTCACCAGGTACACGCCCAGCATGCCGTGCGCATTACCGCTCACCGGATCTTCCGGGATGCCGAGCGCGGGCACGAACATGCGTGACTGCGTGCCGACAGCGCCGTCACGCTCCGTGAGTGCGAATACGAAATAGCCTTCCGCGCCGACGTGCGAGGTGAGCCGCGCCAGTTCTTCGAAATCCGGCTTGATCGAGTCGAGCAGCTCCGGCGACTTCAGGCCGATCAATAGTCGCGTGCCGCCCTTCGTCAGGGTTTGCAGCGGACAGTCGTGGTGCAGGCTCGGGCTGGAGATGCCGAGCGCGTTCAGCACCTGGCGGCGATGATGGTCCGGCAGGATCGGGCCGAGCGAGGGGGGATTCTGCGTGATGGCGATGCGCAGGTCGCCGGCCACTTCCGTCACCTCGATCTCGACGATGCCGGCCTGCGTGCGCTGGCGCAGCTTGCCGCGCGGCTTACCGTCCTTCTTCGCGCGCACGTACTGCGCGGCGATGGTCGCGTGGCCGACGAACGGTACCGGGTGCCGCGGCGTGAAGAACTTGACCTGCATGTCGTGGTCGCCGGCTTCGGCTTCCACGATGAACGCCGTCTCGCGGTTCACTTCGGTCGCGACCGTCTGCATCTGGTCTTCCGTGAGATCGTCGGCGTCGAGCACGACGACCGCGGGATTGCCGCAGAAACGCTCGCGCGTGAACGCATCGACGTGAAACAGCCGGCAGCGGCGATTGGCCATGAACCCAGGACCTCCCGTTGGTTTTATTGCCCCGCTCTTATGGCGGAAGTGCCTTCGAAGGTCAATGAGCGCCGCTGGCAGCTGACCACGCGTGGCTATACAATCGCGCCCACCTAGGGGTGGCCCTGACTGGGGCCTGAGATGGCGGCATGCGCGCAAGCGCTCAGCGCCGAACCCGTTGAACCTGATCCGGTTAGTACCGGCGTAGGGAGCAGGTCATGCGCTTGAATCCATTCGTTTCGCTCGCCTTGCTGCTGTACGGCGCGAGCGCCGTTGCCGCCGACAACCAGGTCCTCGAAGAAGTCGTTGTCACGGCGACGCTGCGTGAGCAGACGCTGCTGGAGACGCCGGTCAGCATCACCGTGCTGAACGACCGGACACTGCAGGATGCCGGCAGACAGCATTTTGAGGACGTGCTCGCCGCGGTGCCGAACCTGAACTGGGCCGGCGGTACTTCGCGGCCGCGCTTCTTCCAGATCCGCGGCATCGGCGAGCGTGAGCAGTACGAAGGCGCGCCGAATCCTTCGGTCGGTTTCCTGATCGACGACATCGACTTCAGCGGCATCGGCATGCCCGCGACGCTGTTCGACGTCGGCCGCATCGAAGTGCTGCGCGGGCCGCAGGGGATGCGTTACGGCGCCAATGCGCTCGCGGGATTGATCGTGCTGCGCGGCGAGGAGCCCGCCGACGAGCTGGGCTTTGCGACCGAAGCTTCGTACGGCGAATACGCGAGCGAGTCCGTCGGCGCCGTTGCAACCGGTCCGGTCGAAGCGCTGAACTCGTCCTGGCGCGTAGCCGTGCAACGCTACACGAGCGACGGTTACCGCCGCGACGTGTTTCTGCACCGGGACGACACCAACGATCGCGACGAGCTCACCGGGCGCGCGAAGTGGCGCTGGCGTCCGAACGAGGACACCACGGTCGATCTCACCTGGCTGCATGCGAAGCTCGACAACGGCTACGACGGCTGGTCGATCGACAACTCGCGTGTGTCGCTCGCCGATCGGCCGGGCAAGGACGCTCAGACGTCGGATGGTGCCTCGCTGCGCTTGGAAACGACGGCCGGATCGTTGGGCCATCTCACCGTGATCGCAGCGGGCGCCGATTCCGACATGGACTACAGCTTCGACGGCGATTGGGGCAATGCGCAGAGCTGGGCGCCTTTCACCTACGACTATTTCTATCGCGCGTTGCGCAATCGCAAGACGCGCAGCGCCGAAGTGCGGCTCGCTTCGCCGGACTCGCAACCGGCCGGCTCGCTCGCGTGGCTCGTCGGCGTGTACACGCTCGACCTGAAGGAGAACCTCGACGAGACGAGCGTCGGCACCTACATCGATCCCTTCGACGATGCGAATTCGGGCAGCGATGACGATCATCTGTTCAGCGCGTACGACGCGCGCAACATCGCCGCGTTCGGCCAGGTCGACGGCTGGTTGAGCGAGCGCTGGGGTTGGTCGTTCGGCCTGCGCGGCGAGCAGCGCACGGCTGACTATCGCGATCGCGGCATCAAGTCCGGCGAGCCGCGCGCGACCGATGATTCGCAGCGCGACCACATGTGGGGCGGGCAGGCGACCCTGCACTTCGATCCCAGCGAGCGTCTGCGTCTGTTCACGACGGTGTCGCGTGGCTACAAGGCTGGCGGCTTCAATCTTGGACAGGCCGCGCTGCTGCGCGCCCAATTCGATCCCGAATACCTGTGGAGCATCGACGTCGGCGCGAAGGGCGAATGGCTGGAGCGGCGCCTGTACGCGGACGTAACCGCGTTCTACATGAAGCGCAGCGACATGCAGGTCTCGACTGGGGTGCAGCTCGATCCGGTCGGCGATCCCAACAGCTACTTCTTCTATACCGACAACGCGTCGGGCGGCCGCAATCTCGGCCTGGAGAGCAGCGTGCGCTGGCGGTTGACCTCGCAGCTCGAAGTGGGCGGTACGTTGGGTTTGCTGCGCACTCGCTACTACGGCTACCACCCGACGCTCGATGCGGTGGGCTCGCGCGACCAGGCGCATGCACCGAGGTACCAGGCATCGCTCAACGCGACTTGGCGGCATCCGCTCGGCTGGATGGCGCGCATCGACGTCTCCGCCGTCGACAGCTTCTATTTCGACGTGCCGCCGAACGACACGCGCAGCGACGCCTACGCGCTGACCAACATCAAGGTCGGCTACGAAGCGGATCGCTGGAGCGTCTACGCCTGGGGCCGCAACGTGTTCGACCGCGACTACGACGTGCGCGGCTTCTTCTTCGGCAACGAGCCGCCGGCGTTCGAGAACAAGCGCTACGTGCAGCTCGGCGAGCCGCAACAGTTCGGGATCACCGCCCGATGGGAGTTTCGTTGATGCGTACTGCAATCGAGATCAGCCTGTATCCGCTCGACGCCAACTACATTCCGCCGATCAAGGCCTTCATCGACCGGCTCAACACCTATCCCGAGCTGCAGGTGACGACCAACGCGATGAGCACGCAGATCGCCGGCGAGCACGCGCGGCTGTTCGAGATTCTGGCGAAGGAGACGGCGCTGACGTTCGGCGAGCGCGGCCGCAAGGTGTTCGTGATGAAGGTGCTCGGCGGGAACGATTGATGGAGAAGCTGGTCGCCCAGCTGCTGCAGACTTCGCCCTCGGAAGCCGCCGCGGCCTTCATCGGCCTCGCGTACCTGTTGCTCGCGGTGCGCCGCAATCTGCTCTGCTGGTTGTGCGCGTTCGTCAGTACTTCGATCTATCTCGTGCTGTTCGCGCGTGCGGCGCTGTACATGCAGTCGCTGCTGCAGGTGTTCTATCTCGCGATGGCCGTATACGGCTTCATGGATTGGCGCAAGGGACGCACTGCAGAAGGCGAAGTCGTGATTCGTTCATGGACGCCGGCGTGGCATGCGACGGTAGCGACTGCAGTCGTCGCTGCGAGCGCAGTGAACGGGTGGGTGCTCGCGCATTACACGAACGCGGCGGCACCGTACGTCGATTCGTTCGTGACCTGGGGCAGTGTCGTGACGACGTGGATGGTCGCGCGCCGCGTGATCGAGAACTGGCTGTACTGGGTCATCGTCGACGGCGTCGCAGCGTGGCTGTATTTCAGCCAGGGTCTGCTCGCCACGACGCTGCTGTTCCTGATCTACCTGGGGATCGTCATTCGCGGCTATTTCGTCTGGCGCCGCGAACAGGCGCAGCAACGGCTCGCGGGAGTCGCTGCGTAATGGAAGTGGTCAGCGACGCGCCGGCACAAGTCGCGGCCATCGCGCTCGACCTCGGGGCTGCGCGGATCCGCGAAATCCAGCCCATCAAGCATGGCCTGACGAACCGCAGCTGGCTCGTGATCACGGAAGCGGACCGCTTCGTCGTGCGCATCAGCGACGTGGATGCCGCCGGCGAGCTGCAGATCGATCGCGACAGCGAAGCGGTGGTTCTGCAGCACGTCGGACGCGCCGGCATCGGGCCGCAGGTCCTGCGCTGCGACCCGGCCCGCGGCATTCTGGTGACCCGCTATCTCGGAGCGACCTGGACCGAACGGGACGCGCAGTCCGACTACAACATCGATCGGCTCGCCAGCCTGCTGCGACGTTTGCACGCGCTCGACGTTCCCGCCGGTGTGCGCGCCGTCGATCTCGGTGCAACCGTGGATGGCTACATTCGAACGCTACTGGGACGTGGCGCTCACAACCGATTGGCGTCGGCGGCGCTGCGCGAGTGCGCGAACGAAACGGCCGCGCAATTGCGTCAGGACTCGACGCCGTGCTTGTGCCACAACGACGTGCATCATCTGAACATCGTCGGCAGCGATCCCGTCAGACTCATCGACTGGGAATACGCCGGCGTCGGCGAGCCGCTGTTCGATCTTGCGTCGGTGTGCGTCTATCACCGCTACAGCAAGCCGCAGCGCGAGCGACTGCTGATGGCGTATGGCACGCCGTCGAGCTCGGTCAACTGGCAGCGTCTCGAGCTCGCGTGCTGGTTGTTCGACTACATCCGCGATCTGTGGATGGCCGTCAGATAGACCGCATCAGGCTCTTAACGTTTCTGCGTCGCTCTGCTCTGTTTGGACAGACAGTCCTTGACCCAGGGCGCCGCCAGACTCAGTCGCACGACACCCTGATTGGCTTGATCCGAGCGTGCCTCCAGTTTCATGGTGGTCGCCTCGGGATCGTCGGGCGACTTGCGCCAGGTCGCTGACACGCTCTTCGCCTGCAAGGCGATCGATTTCCAGAGCTCGTCATCCGCAGCGGGATCCGCCGGACCCTCCTTGGCGACGGGTTTGCCGAACTTTCCGAGCAGCGCGGTATAGAGCTCCAGATACTTGTTCTTGAGCTCCATGCCGCCCGGGCTGAGCGGTACTACCGATATGGTCCAACGCATTTCGCACAGGCCATCTTCAGGAGTGATCAGCGCGCTGATGGTGTCTTCCGGCTTCTGGTCGGGATATCCCATCAGGTATTCGTATGGAGCTGGTTGCGGGTCCAGCGCGAAGCCTTGCGCCTCGAGCTCCGCGATTGTCGAGCCAATGCGTGCCTGGAACGGCGACGCGCTCACGCCCTGGGAAACCAGCCAGGCCAGAACGAAGACGACGCTGCGCATTTTCTTCAGCCTCTGGATCCGGCATCAGGCAGTCACTTCTTCTCGGTCTGTTGTGCGACGGCTTCCGCCGCGGCCTTGATCGCCGCGGGATCCCCGAGGAAGCGTCGCGACTTCGGCTCGAGCTTGTCGTCCAGCTCGTAGTGGATCGGCACGCCGGTGGGAATGTTGAACTCGACGATGTCGGTGTCCGACATGCCGTCCAGCATCTTCACGAGTGCGCGCAGGCTGTTGCCATGCGCGACGACGAGCAGGTTGCGGCCGGCTTTCAGCTCGGGCGCGAGGCGCTCGTTCCAGTACGGCAATACGCGATCGAGCGTCGTCTTCAGCGATTCGGTCGCAGGCAACTGCTCCCGCTTCAGGCTCGCGTAACGGCGATCGAAGCGCGGATGACGCTCGTCGTCCAGTGCAAGGGGTGGCGGCGGAATGTCGTAGCTGCGCCGCCAGATCTTCACCTGGTCGGCACCGTGCTTCGCTGCTGTCTGCGCCTTGTCCAGTCCTTGCAACGCGCCGTAGTGACGCTCGTTGAGGCGCCAGCTGCGCTCGACCGGCAGCCACATCAGATCCATCTGGTCGAGGACGATCCACAACGTGCGGATCGCACGTTTCAGCACAGACGTGTACGCGAGATCGAACTGGAAGCCTTCGGCCTGCAGCAGCTGACCCGCAGCGCGTGCTTCCTGCCGGCCCTGATCGGTGAGGTCCACATCGACCCAGCCGGTGAACAGGTTCTCGAGATTCCAGACGCTCTGGCCGTGACGGACCAGGACCAGCTTACCGGGCATCGATCTATCCCTCCGCCATGCGGCGCACGGCCTGCAACGCGACGGACAACGTGGCGAAGTCCATCTCCGGGAGCGAGCGCATGTCCGCCACCGTCTGACGCAGATAGTCGACGGCCTTCTGATGACGGCTCACCCAGCCTTGCAGCGCCTGGTCCGGCGCGCGCTGCCGCGACTCGTTCAGGACCTGCATGCAGAGCATGCGCTGCAGGTTGTAGATGTTGTCGCGCAGAGTGGTGCGAGCGACCGCTTGCCAGTGACCCTCGACGCCGAGCGACTCGATCTGTTCGCGAATCCAGTCGAGTGACAACGCCGTGCCGACGCCGAAGTACACGCGCGCAGCCGCGTCCACCGGCAGCTTCTTCTGCTCGGCGATCTCCACCAGGTCCGGGCCGGAGCGCAGCGCCGCGAAGCTCGCCATGCGCTTGGCGAGCGCTTCGGGAACGTTCGCAGACCGGTAGTAGGTGCGACGGCTCTCGAACATGGCGAGATCCGCGCCGGAGAGCACGCCCGGCAACGCAGCGTCGAGCTCCGCGAGGCCGCGTTGCAGGCGCGACACCTGGCGCTCGATTTCGAGCCTGCCCGACTGGTGATGGATGAGCCAGTAGGTGCAGAAGCGCAGCAACCGCGTGGTCTCGTACATCATCTCGTACTGCGTGGCCGCCTTGATTCTGGTATCCAGCGCTTCGATCTGGCTCCAGGTCGCGCGCATCTCGAACGACTCGCGGGCGATTGCGTACGCGCGCGCGATCGTCGCAGCGCCGGCGCCCGTGTCTTCCTGCACGCGTCGCGCGAACGTCGGGCCCATGCGATTGACCATGCTGTTGGTCGTCGCCGTCGCGATGATCTCGCGACGCAGCCGATGCCCGTGCAGATACTTGCCGAAGCGCCGCTGCATGATGCGGGGGAAGTAGCGCTCCAGCTCGTGCGCCAGGTACGGATCCTCGGGCACGTCGGAATCGATGAGCCGCGAGTACAGCGCCATCTTCGCGTACGCGAGCAGGATGGAGAGCTCGGGCCGCGTCAGGCCGCGCCCGGCCTTGTGGCGCTCGGCAATCTCTTCGGCGCCGGGCAGGAATTCCAGCGCGCGGTCCAGCGCTCCCGACAGCTCCAGCGAGCGGATCGAGTGCGCATGCTCGAGCATGTCTTTCACCGCGCGCGTTTCGAGCATCGACAGCGCCTGGCTCTGCAGGTAGTTATCGCGCAGCACGAGCCACGCGACGTCTTCGGTCATGTCGACCAGCACCTGGTTGCGCTTGGCGAGCGTGAGCCCCGCGCGCTTCGGCAGGTTGTTGACGAGGATCTTGATGTTGACTTCGTGATCGGAGCAGTCGACGCCGCCCGAGTTGTCGACGAAGTCGGTGTTGAGCTTGCCGCCGCTGGCCGCGTATTCGATGCGTCCGCGTTGCGACAGACCGAGATTACCGCCTTCGCCGACGACGCGGCAGCGCAGATCCTTGCCGTTGACGCGCACCGCGTCGTTGGCGCGATCGCCGACATCGCTGTTGCTCTCGTCGCTCGCCTTCACGTACGTGCCGATGCCGCCGTTCCACAGCAGGTCGACCTGCAGGCACAGGATCATCTTGATCAGCTCGAGCGGCGTCGCGGACTCGCGTTTGACGCCGAACATCGCCTGCACCTGCGGCGAGAGCTTGATGCCCTTGGCGCTGCGCGGGAACACGCCGCCGCCCTTGGAGATCACCTTGCGATCGTAGTCCTCCCAGGTCGAGCGCGGCAGCGCAAACATGCGCTGGCGCTCGGCGAAGCTCGCCGCCGGATCGGGTGTCGGGTCGAGGAAGATGTGCTGATGATTGAACGCCGCGAGCAGCTTGGTATGCGGTGACTGCAACATGCCGTTGCCGAACACGTCGCCGGCCATGTCGCCGATGCCGATGGCGGTGAAGTCCTGCGATTGCGTGTCGACGCCGAGCTCGCGGAAGTGGCGCTTCACGCACTCCCAGCCGCCGCGCGCCGTGATGCCCATCTTCTTGTGGTCGTAGCCGGCCGAGCCGCCGGACGCGAATGCGTCGCCGAGCCAGAAGCCGTACTCGGCGGCGATGCGGTTTGCGATGTCCGAGAACGTCGCCGTGCCCTTGTCGGCCGCTACGACCAGGTAGGGATCGTCGCTGTCGCGGCGCACGACTTGCGCTGGCGGGACGACCTTGCCGTCGACGATGTTGTCGGTGATGTCGAGCAGGCCGCGAATGAAGGTGCGGTAGCACTCGACGCCTTCGCGTTGCACGTCTTCGCGGCTGGCATTCGCCGGCAGGCGCTTCGGGACGAAACCGCCCTTGGCGCCGACCGGCACGATCACCGTGTTCTTGACGTTCTGCGCTTTCATCAGGCCGAGCACTTCGGTGCGGAAGTCTTCGCGCCGGTCGGACCAGCGGATGCCGCCGCGGGCGACGTGGCCCATGCGCAGGTGTACGCCTTCGACGCGCGGCGAGTAGACGAAGATTTCGAATGCCGGCCGCGGCTGCGGCAGCTCCGGCACGTTGCGCGGGTCGAGCTTGAACGACAGCCACGTCTTGTGCGGATCCTTCCCATCGTTTTGATAATAATTCGTGCGCAGCGTCGCACGAATTGCACCGGCGAAGCGCCGCAGGATGCGGTCCTCGTCGAGACTGGTGACCGCGTCGAGCAGGCGGGCGAGCTCGGCCTGCAAGTGCGTGAGCTCCGCCTCACGCTTCGGCTGTTTCAGCGTCGGATCGAACTGCGCCTCGAACAATTGCGACAGCACGTTGGCAATTGCGCTGTTGGAGGCGAGCACGTTCTCCATGTACGCCTGGCTGAATGTACCGCCCGTCTGCAGCAGGAATTTGCAGTACGCGCGCAGCACCATTGCCTGGCGCCACGTCATCGCCGTCACCACGACGAGTCTGTTGAAGCCGTCGTTTTCCGCTCGGCCGCTCCACGCTGCCACGAACGTCTCGGTGAAGCGCGGGCCGAGCGCCTCGGGGCTGACCGTGCCGCCGTCGCGCCGCTGCATCTGGAAATCCTGCAGCCAGATCGGCCGGCTGCCGGGCACTTCGATGCGGTACGGGTGCTCGCTCAGCACTACGAAGCCCATGTTCTCGAGGATCGGCAACGCCTGCGACAGCGCGATCGGCGAGGCCGAGCGGAACAGCCGCAGGTGAATCGATTCGCCCGATGCGGCAGGATCCGCCGCGAGGCGCATCGCGATCCGGTCCGGGTCGGCGATGACTGCGCCGAGCTGCGTGATGTCTTCCAGCGCCACCGGGATCGCGACGTCTTCCTCGTACGCCGCCGGAAATGCGTTGGCGAAACGCTCGGCGAGCAGGCGGCCTTCGAGCTCGCCGCGCGTCTGCATCAGTGCCGCGCGCAGGCGATCGTTCCAGGTCCGCACCGTTTCGGTCAGCAGCCGCTCGAGCGCATCGGCATCGACGGCGGCCGGGCTGTCGCCCGAGACGCGGATGATCATGTGCACGCGCGCCAGCGCCGAGTCCGACAGTTGCACCTGCGACTCGATGGTCGTGGCGTGCAGCTGCTGGCTGATGACCGACTCCATCCGCTGCCGGACCTGCGTGTTGTAGCGGTCGCGCGGTACATAGATAAGAGCGGAGTAGAAGCGGCCGAATGTGTCCCGGCGCAGGAACACGCGCACGCGCTGGCGCTCGTACAGATTGACGATGCCCCGCACGTTGCGGATCAGCTCGGGCACGCTCGACTGGAACAGCTCGTCGCGCGGATAGGTCTCGATCACGTGCACCACGGCCTTGCCGTCGTGGCTGGCGGGATCGAGGCCGAAATGCGCGACGACGCTGTCGATCTTGTGTCGCAGCAGCGGGATCTCGCGCGGGCTGCGGTTGTAAACCGCGGACGTGAACAGGCCCAGGAAGCGCTTCTCGCCGGTGACACGGCCCGCGCCGTCGAAGGTCTTCAGGCCGACGTAGTCGAGATACGTCGCCCGGTGCACCGTCGAGATCGAGTTCGCCTTGGTGATCGTCAGCAGCTCCGGCTGGCGTGCTCGCTCGCGCACCTCGCCGGTCAGCGTCGTCGGCTCGAGCGACTTGCCGCGCCGGACCCGCAGGATGCCGAGGCCGGTTTCGGGCAGCGGCTCCAGCATGTCTTCGGAACGGCCGCGGCGCAGGCGGTACTGACGATAGCCCAGGAAGGTGAAGTGATTGTCCGCCATCCACTCCAGCAGCTGCTTGATCTCGTGCACTTCGCCGCCGGCGCCGCTCGGCGGCGGGCGCCGCGCGATCTCCTGCGCGACTTCGACGGCGCGCTCGCGCATCGTGCGCCAGTCGACTACAGCAGCCTGCACGTCACCGAGCGTGCGCTCGATCTTCTGTTCCAGCTCGCGCAGACCCTGCTCGTCGCCGATGCGGTCGATCTGGATGTGCTGCCACGATTCGCGGCGGTACTGCCCGTTGGTGCGATCGCCGGCGGCGAGCTCGACCAGGTGACCGCGGCGATCGCGACGTACTGCGAGCACCGGGTGCACCATGAGGTGGATCGTCAGCCCGGCCTGCGTGAGCACCATGCCGAGCGAGTCGACCAGGAACGGCATGTCTTCGATCGTCACCTCGACGATCGTGTGTCGCGAAGTCCAACCGTCACGCGCTTCCTCGGCGTTGAAGATGCGAACCAGCGGCTGGCCCGGCTTGCGCACCGATGCAAAGCGCAAGTGGCCCAGTGCCGCCGCGGCCAGCTCCTCGCTGCGATACTCGGCCAGGTCTTCTTCAGCCACGCCGTGGTAGTACTGGCGGATGAAGTCCTCCGCCGGCAGCGGATCGGCGCGCTTGCGCAGGCGGCGCGAAGTCGTCGCGATGCGCTCGATCAGCTTCTGGCGGGCGGCGGGAATGGCGATGGTCATAGCTGGGCGGACGCGGCTGTGCGGGGCGCGAATTATAGCGGAGTCGGGTTACGGCGCTGCCAGGCGCTTGGCCCGCGCCACCAGGCGGCCGATCAGGCGGTCGAGCGCCTTGCGATCGGTCGGACTGAGCGCATCGAGCAGCTTCTTCTCGTAGTCGAGCGCGAGCGGCGCGACGCGCGTGTATACAGATTTACCGGCAGTCGACAGCCGCAGACGCGAGCGGCGCCGATCGCCCGAGTCGTAGGTCCGCACCAGGCGGCGCGCGGCGAGCAGGCCCTGCACGGCGCGGCTCACCGCGACTTTGTCCATCGCAGTGCGCTCTGCGACTTCGATCGCCGACAGGTCGGGATATCGCGCCAGGACGGCAATGACGCGCCATTGCGGGATCGTCAGGCCGAACTCGCGCTCGTAAGTGTCGGCAATGCTCATGCTTACAATGTTGGTGAGCACCGACAGGCGATAGGGCACGAAGTGCTCGAGATGCAGCTTGTCGGAGGATCCAGTCACGGGGCGCTCGACTGAGCTTGACGACTTGGGGGCGAATAGTTTCAATTGTAACCATTCATCTTGGCAAGCACTCCCCAGCAATCTCATATGAGCGCCACTACTTCCCGTCCACCGCTGGACAACCCCGTCGGCACCGACGGCTTCGAGTTCGTCGAATACACCGCTCCCGATCCGGAACTGTTGCGCACGCTGTTCCAGCGGCTCGGCTTCCCGGTGACGGCGCGGCATCGCAGCAAGAACGTCACCCTGCACAACCAGGGCGACATCAACTTCATCATCAACGCGGAGCCGGACAGCTTTGCTCAGGGGTTCGCGCGCGAGCACGGCCCGTCGGCGTGCGCCATGGCCTTCCGCGTGAAGGATGCAGCGGCTGCCTACAAGCGCTGCATCGACCTGGGCGCGAAGCCGGTCGAAACGCGCGTCGGGCCGATGGAGCTGCAGATCCCGGCGATCGAGGGCATCGGCGGCAGCCTCGTCTATCTGGTCGACCGTTACGGCGAGCGCACGATCTACGACGTCGATTTCCTGCCGGTGAAGACGGACGGTGGCGTGAGTGATGCGGGCCTGACCTATATCGATCACCTCACCCACAACGTGGCCCGCGGCAACATGAACAAGTGGGCCGGTTTCTACGAGAAGCTGTTCAACTTCCGCGAGATCCGCTACTTCGACATCGAAGGCAAGAAGACCGGCCTGTTCAGCCGCGCCATGACCAGCCCGTGCGGCAAGATCCGCATCCCGATCAACGAGTCGCAGGACGACAAGTCGCAGATCGAGGA
>DATBKP010000118.1:0-19608 GCA_036555785.1 Steroidobacteraceae bacterium | reverse complement strand
TGCTGCACCGGGTGCTCGCGGAAGTGTGGGGCCAACTCGGCTCGCAACAGCAACTGCTCGCGCTTTCTGAAGATGCGCTCAAACGCATGGTTCACGACAGCGCGCGTCGACACGCTGCGCAGGCGCTGCCGACCGATATTCGCTACCGGCATCGCCTGGCATCGCTCGAGATCGAGACCGCTGTGCGGCAGGTGATGACGCTGCTGGCACTGGAGAAATCGCGTCCGCCATTCGCAGTGCGCTTGGCGGAGGCTGCGGAGCAGTACGTGATCGGCGGGCTGTCGATCACGCTGCGCCCGGACCGCATCGACGAGCTCGCGTCGGGCGGCGAGATGCTGATCGACTATAAGCTGGGCAATTCGAACATGCAGCGGGACTGGCTCGACCACTGGCCCGGTCGACCGCGCAGCCCGCAGCTGCCGCTGTATGGTCTGGCCCATGCGGAGCAGCTCAAGGCGCTCGCCTATGTGATCCTTGCGCCGGGTGCAGTCGCGTATCGCGGCTGGACCGACGGGACCAACGTCGGTGCCGACGTCTGGCCCTATCCGAAGGGCGTGCGCACCGACCTCGGCGACGCGCCGGACTGGCCGGCGCTGACGCACCGCTGGCGCTTCACGCTGACCAAGCTGGCCGAGCGCTATGTCGCAGGCGAGGCGATCGTCGATCCGCTGCCGTTCGAATGTGCGACCTGTCATCTGAGCACGCTGTGCCGGATCAACGAGCTGATCCTGAGCGAGCGTGAGGCGGAGATCTTCGGCGATGACTAGCGACGCGGCAGCGCGCAGCGCGGCGCTCGATCCGACGCGCTCGTTCATCGTCCAGGCGCCCGCGGGCTCCGGCAAGACCGAGCTGCTGACGCAACGCTATCTGCGGTTGCTTGCAACGGTGAAGGCGCCGGAGGAAATCCTGGCAATCACGTTCACGCGCAAGGCGGCGGCCGAGATGCGCACGCGCATTCTGCAGGCGTTGGATGCCGCAGCGCAGCCGGCGCCGCAATCCGCGCACAAGCGCTCGACCTGGGAGCTGGCCCAGGCCGTACGCCGCAGAGATGGCGAGTTGGGCTGGCAACTGCTGCAGCATCCAGCTCGTCTGCGCATTCAGACGATCGACGCACTGAACGCAGCACTGGCCCGACGTCTGCCCGTGCTTGCCGGCACGGGCGCCGCGCTCGAACCGACGATCGATACGCTGCCGCTCTACGACATGGCGAGCCGGCAGCTGCTGGAGCGCCTGGGCGACGGGTCCAAAGTGGCGGAGCATCTCGACCTGCTCGTGCTGCATTTCGCGAATCGCGTCGACCGCCTGGTGACGCTGCTCAACGATCTGCTTGCGAAGCGCGATCAGTGGTTGCACGTCGTCATCGACGCACGCGCCCGCACCAATCTGCGCGCGACGCTCGAAGCGACGCTGCGTCACCTCGCCGAGCGACACCTGGAGTCGCTGTGCACAGCCCTCGGCCGGCAGCGGTGTGAGGAGCTGCTGGGACTGCGCCGCTATTCCGCGGGCAATCTGCTCGCCGAGAACAAGCTGCCTGCAGCGAGTCGCGCCGCCCTGGAGATCTGCGCCGCATACACGGCGCCCCTGCGTACGGATAGCGCCAGCCTGCCGGTGTGGCGCGAAATCGCGAACATGCTGTTCAAGAAGGACCGCAACAAGGACGAGTTGTACGAGAGCGTCGATGCGCGGCAGGGATTTCCGAAGACCAATCGCCAGATCAAGGAGCACATGCTCGATCTGCTGCGCGTGTTGAGCGCGGACGAGCGGCTGTGCGAAGACCTGGCGACCCTGCGCAGCATGCCGGACCCGAGCTACGACGACGATCAGTGGCGCATTCTCGAAGCGCTGCTCGAACTGCTGCCCGCGGCGGTCGCGGAGCTGCAGCTCGTGTTCCAGTCGCAAGGCAAAGCCGACTACGTCGAGGTGTCGTTACGCGCGTTGCGCGCACTAGGCCCGACGGACGAGCCGACCGATCTCGCGCTTGCATTCGACTATCGACTGCAGCACGTGCTCGTCGACGAGTTCCAGGACACGTCCTTCAGTCAGCTCGATCTGCTGGAGCGCCTGACAGCCGGCTGGACCGATGGCGACGGCCGCACGCTGTTCTGCGTCGGCGATCCCATGCAGTCCGTTTATCGTTTCCGGCAGGCCGAGGTCGGCCTGTTCATCGATCTGCAGCAGCACGGATTGCGCAATCTGCGGCTGGAGCCGCTGCGCCTGGAAGCGAATTTCCGCGCCATTCCGCCGCTGGTCGAGTGGGTGAATGCGGCGTTTCCCGCAGTGCTCGCAGCGCGCAACGACGCAGAGCAGGGCGCCGTGCAGTACAGCCCAAGCACCGCGACAGTCGCGGCGCAGCCTGGCGGCGTGCACGTGCACCCGTTCGTGAACGCGGACAAAGAGATCGAGGCCGGCCGTGTGGCCGCTATCGTTCGCGAAACTCTAGATGGCGATCCCGGCGGGACGATCGCCGTGCTCGTCGCGGCGCGTGCGCACGTAGACGCCATCGCGCGTGAGCTGGCGAGTGCCGGGATCGACTTCCAGGCGGTCGAGATCGAGCAGCTGCGAGACCGCCCCGTCGTGCAGGACCTGATTGCCCTGACGCGCGCCCTCGTGCATCTCGCGGATCGCACCGCGTGGTTCGCGGTCCTGCGCGCGCCGTGGTGCGGACTGGCGCTCGCCGACCTGCATGCGCTCGCGACGCATCCCGGAACTACACTCGAGGAGATGATCGCTGCGGCGCTGGCTTCGAGGCCGGACGATCTGTTCGCCGAGGGTCGCCTGTCGGACGACGGACGCGAGCGGTTGCGGCGTACCGCGCAAATTCTTGCGGCGGCGCTCGAAGAGCGCGGCCGCTGGCCGCTGCGCATCTGGGTCGAGCGCACCTGGAACGCGCTCGGCGGTCCCGCGACGCTGCTGCGGACCGGCGATCTCGAGGACGCGGAAGCGTACTTCACCCGTCTCGAGCAGGTCGAAACGACGTCCGACCTCGACGACGTAGCCCGGCTCGAAGATCAGCTGGTGCGCCTGTATGCGAATTCGCGCTACGCCGGCGACACGCGGGTCGAGATCATGACGATTCACGCTGCCAAGGGCCTGGAGTTCGACACCGTGATCGTGCCCGGCCTGCAGCGCCTGCTGCCGCCGCCGCGTCGTGAGTTGCTGCGCTGGGCGCGAGTCGCGGGGCCGCACGGCGGCATGATCCTGGCGCCCGTCAAAGCGGAAGGCAGCGATCCGGACCCGATCTATAACTGGATCCACCTGCTGGAGCGGCGCCGCCAGCAGCGCGAGCGAGCGCGACTGCTGTACGTGGCCGTCACGCGCGCGAAACGACACTTGCACATACTCGGCAACGTCACTGCGAAAGAGCGCGACGGACGCATGGTCAATGACGATCCGTTCCGCAACTCGATGTTGTGGATGCTGTGGCACGCCGTCGGCGAGGTGTTCGATGAGACCGAGCCGTCCGCACCGGTGCCGGCCGGCTACAAGCCCCCGCCGCCGCAAAAGCTGCGGCGGCTGCCAATCGAATGGCGTCCACCGCGCACGCAGCTGGTCGCGCCCGCGCAGGCGGCCAATGTGGTCGACATCGAAGACGAGCGGCCGGTTTTCGATTGGGTTTCGCAGGTGAGTCGTCACGTCGGCACGCTGGTGCATCGGGAGCTCGATCGGTTGTGCCGGCCGGGTGCACGGCCCGCGGCCGAGGCATTGCAGACCGCACGGGCGCGATTGACCGCCGAACTGGCCGAGCTGGGTGTACCGCCGGAGCGTCTGGCGGCTGCGTGCGAGCGAGTGATGGCGGCCATGGAGCAGACGCTCGCGGACGAGCGGGGGCGGTGGCTGCTCGGTCTGGACGGACGCATTCGCGAGGCGGCCTCGGAGCTGGCGCTGAGCGGCGTGGTCGAAGGGCAGATCCTCGAAGGCGTCATCGACCGTACCTTCGTCGACGAGACCGGCCAGCGCTGGATCGTCGATTTCAAGACCAGCACGCACCAAGGCGGCGGCCTCGAGGCCTTCCTGGACGAGGAAGTCACGCGCTATCGGCCGCAGCTGGAGCGCTATGCCCGGCTGATGCGGGCGTTCCGGCCGGGCGAGATCGTTCGAGCGGCGCTGTACTTCCCGGCCCTGCGGCAATGGCGGGAAGTCGGCGTTTCGCACTAGAAAATGCGACCCAGGACCGCACCGGCGGCGACGACGGTGCTACCCTGCGGCCCAAAAAGGGAGGACCTCCATGCCTATGGTGATCGCGGTGATCACGGCCATTGCCGGGCTGCTCTGGGCGTTGAACTCGCTGCAACGCTCGGGCTTCCATTTGAGCTCGCTCAACCCGTTCCTGGCCTATCGCCGCTGGCAATGGAGCCGCAGCTACGGCATGCGGCCGATCTACAAGCTGGAACGGCCGATCGACGTCGCGGCCGTGCTGCTGCTCGGCGTCGCCAAGGCCGACGGTGCGATCACCTCCGACCAGAAGCGCGAGCTGCTGGCGATGTTCCAGAGTGAGTTCTCGATCTCGCGCGACGAAGCGAGCGATCTGCTGCTCGCCAGCTCGCACCTGATCCGCGACGAGATCTATCTGGTCGACCATCTCGGCAAGATCCTGGCGCGCAGCGCGGAGCGCTTCGAGCCGAATGCAGTAGCCTCGCTCCTCGCCATGATGCGCAAGGTGGCGGCGCTCGACGGCAGCATCAACGGCGAGCAGCAGAAGCTGATCGATGCGACGGAGCGCTACTTCGCCAGCCGCACGCAGCCGCAGAAGAAGTGGGGCTGAGCTAGCCCCAGAGCCGCCGCGAGGGCAGGCTCATGACGCCGTCGCGATAGACGATGCCATCCGGCCAGTCCTCGGCCTGCAGCAGCGGTCCGTCGAGATCCGCGATCTCACACATCTGCGCCAGCACCATCGCCGGCGCCATCGCCAGCGATCCGCCGACCATGCAGCCGACCATCAGCCGCAAGCCGGCTGCCCGCGCTGCCTGCGCAAAATCGAGCGCCGCGGTCAGTCCGCCGCTCTTATCGAGCTTGATGTTCACGAAGTCGTAGCGGCCGATGAGCCGCGGCAGATCTGCTGCAGTGTTCGCGGGCTCGTCGGCGGCGATCGGCACCGGCAGCTTGAGATTCGCCAGCGGGCCGTCCTCGTTCTCGCGAACCGGTTGCTCCACCAGGTCGACGTGCAGCTCGGCTAGCGCGGGCGCAAGCTTCTGCAGCAGCTGCACGCTCCAGGATTGATTGGCGTCGACGACCAAGTGCGCTGCCGGCGCGCCGCGTCGGACGGCCGCGACCGCTTCGAGCGGCGCCTCCGCCGACACCTTGACCTTGATCCACTCGTAGCGGGCGAGGGCGCGCGCCCGCGCTTCGTACTCGGCGAGCGAGCGAATGCCGATGGTGCAGCACGTGGCTATAGTGCGCGGCCGTGCGATACCCGCGAGCTCCCAAACCGAGGTCCCGCTGCGCTTCGCTTCCAGATCCCACAGAGCCGCGTCGAGTGCGTTGCGTGCGCCGCCGGCGGGCAGTATTTCGAGCAACTCGCCGCGATCCACGCCGCGCTCGATCACCTGGCGCACGCCTTCGATCTGCGCGCGCATCGAGTCGATTGTCTCGCCGTGATAGTCGACGCCGACTGCTTCGCCGCGACCGACGTGTCCGTCGGCAGCGAGCTGCACTACGATGACCTCGCACGTCGTCTGCGAGCCGCGCGCAATCACGAACGGCTCGTGCAACGGCCAGACGCGCGTGTGGATCGACAGCCCTTGCTTCATCGACGCAGGAAGAAATCGAGCGCCGCTTTGAGTGGCGTCTGCAACGGGTCGAAGCAAGGGACACCCAACCGCTCCGCCGTCTCGGCGATGACACGGGCCCGCTGCGACTCGTCGAGCATCGATGTGTTCAGGCTCACGCCGCCGAGTCGTGCGTCCGGATTGGTCAGGCGCGCGGCCTCGAGATAGCGCTCCGCGGCGGTGCGCAGATCGGGAATGGGGAAGTCCGGGAAGCCGTGGATATGCGGCCGAGTCGGATCGTGGCACAGGATCATGACGTCGGGCTGCGAGCCATGGACGAGCGCGAGCGTCACGCCGGCGTAGGCCGGATGAAACAACGAGCCCTGGCCCTCGATGACGTCCCAATGATCGGGCGCTGCGTCCGGGGACAGCGTTTCCGCGGCGCCGGCCGCGAAGTCGGCGACGACGGCGTCGAGCGCGATGCCGCCGCCGGCGATGAGGATGCCGGTCTGACCGGTCGCGCGAAAGTCGGCTGCGACGCCGCGTGCACGCATCGCTTCCGTCAGTGCCAGCGCGCTGTACTTCTTGCCGAGCGCACAGTCGGTTCCAACCGTGAGCAGTCGCTTACCTGTGCGACGCTGACCGGTCGCTGCCGGGAAGGTCTGGCGGGGCAGGCGGACGTTGACGAGCGCGACGCCCTTCTTGCGTGCAGCGTCTGCCAGGCCGGGCACGCCTTCGAGCGGCCGGTGCATGCCGCTCACGACATCCAGTCCGGCGGCGATGGCTGCATGCAGGGACGGTTCCCATTGCGGCGGGATGCCTCCGCCGACGGGCGCGACGCCGATGACGAGCGAGCCGGCCCCGGCGCGCGCCGCGGCTTCGGGCGTCATGTCGGGCAGACCGAGGTCGACGCGCGTTTGCGGCAGACGCAGCTGCCCCAGGCATTTGTCCCGCGCCCAGTCGCGCAGGCCGCAGGCCGTCTTGGCGTCGACTTCGTCCTCGGCGTCGCCGATGAAGAGCAGATAAGGGGTGCGCAGATTCATGAGCGGGTCAGCATGCGGGTAACGGCGCACGGCATTCTATAAAAATTCACCCGCATTCTAGTGAAATATGAACAGCCCTCCGGCGAGCACGTGGCCCACTACGCCTTCCGGCAGCCGTGCCTGCATCGCATGCCGGCTGCCATCCTCGCCGAGCTCGCGCGCCTGCGCCGGTGTCAGCCCGTACAGCAGCCGGTGCATGCGGGTGAAGTGCGAGGCGTCCGAGAACTTGTAAACGTGCGCGACCTGCGCGATCGACATGCTCGTGTGGTGCAGGCTCCAGTGGCCGTGCGCCAGCCGCATGATGCGGAAGAAGCGGGCCGGCGACTCGCCGACCGCCTGCTCGAACGCGCGATACAGCGTGTTGTTGCTGACCTGCAGGCGTCGCGCGATGTCGGTCACCGACAGCTCCTTGCTGATGAACCGGTCCATGATGGTGATCGCACGTCGCACCAGCGGCTTGCGGATCTCGCCGAACCAGACGGCTTCGGCATGCGGTTGCGGCGAGCGATTGCCGCGCATCGCTTCCAGCACCATGCCGGCGGCGGCCTTGCGAGCGCTGGCCGCTCCGCAACGTTTGCCGATGAGATGCAGCGCGACGTCGGCCGAAGACTGGCCGCCGGGGCAGGTGATGCGATCGCCGTCCTCCAGGAAGATCGTATCGGACTCGACGCTCAGCTCCGGGAATTCCTGCTCGAAGTCCAGGCGCGCGTTCCAGTGCACGCAGCAGCGGCGGCCTTTCATCACGCCGGCGCGTGCCAGCACGAAGGTCGCAGTGCAGACACCGATGATCGCAACGCCGCCGTCGGCGACACGCCGCAGGTACTCGAGGATGCGCGGGTCCGTGTTGCGTTGGGGCTCCATGCGGCCGCCGATCACGACCACATAGTCGAACTGCGCGGGATCCGGGAACGTCTCCCACGGCGTGATCTCGACGCCGCAGTTGGCGCGCACCGGCTGCAGCGTCGGTGCGATCACGGTCCAGCGGCATTCGCGCTGGCGGCTGTTGTCGAAGTCGTCGCCGGCGATGCGCAACGCATCGACGAAGCCGGAGAACGCGAACAGCGTGAACTCGTGCAGCAGGATGAACGCGACCGAGAGCTTCGGTTCCGGCGGCGCGACGAGCTTCAGAACCGGGGCTAGCGATCGAACGGACGCAGGAACGCGATCAGATTGAGCGGCAGTGCCGGACACAAGTAGCCTCCTTCCTGAACGATGACGGTCGGCAGCGCGAGTTGCGCGATTGCGCGCGCTGCCTGCGAGAACCCTGCGCTGGTGACCTTGAGCACGCCGAGCGGGTCGTGCTCCGATGCATCCAGGCCGAGCGCGATCACCAGCGCGGCGGGCGAGAACGTGCGAATGCGCGCGAGCGCTGTATCGAGAGCTTGCAGGAACGGCGCGTCGCCCGAGCCGTGCGGCAACGGCAGGTTCAGATTGAAGCCGAGCCCCGCGCCGCGGCCGGTCTCCTCCGCGTAGCCTGCGTAGAACGGGAAGTAGTTCGACGGATCGGCGTGCACGGAAACCGTGAGGACTTCGGCGCGCTCGTAGAAGATCCCTTGCGTGCCGTTGCCGTGATGCACGTCGACGTCGAGGATCGCAATGCGCTTGCCGGTACGGGCCCGCAGGCGCTCGGCGGCGACGGCGGTGTTGTTGATGTAGCAGAAGCCGCCGGCGCAATCGGCGAAAGCGTGATGCCCGGGCGGCCGGCACAGCGCGTAGGCGACGCCTTCGGCCAGAGCTGCGTCGGCGGCGGTGATTGCCGCCTGCGCGGCACCGTAGACGGCGCTCCACGTGCCGGCGCGCAGCGGAGTCGAAGTGTCCGCCGTGTAGTAGCCGAGCAGCCCGAGCAATCCGTCGGGGCGGCGATGCATCTGCGGTCGTGCGAACTGCGTCGTCAGCAGCTCGACGGTGGCGGGATCTATTTCGGCGCGTCGGTTCCAGCCGTTCGCGACGAAGTCGACGTACTCGGCTGTGTGCACGGCGTGCAGCGGTGCGATGCCGTGATCGTCGGCATCGCGGACGTCGAAGCCCGCGCCGAGCACGCCCCGATGCAGAACGCGATAGCGCTCGGCGCTTTCGGGATGCGCGATCGTCTTGCCGCGCCGGAAGAAACTCTCCGGGTCGTGATCGATGGAAGCGGTCGAATGGTAGACGCGCATCGTTGCGAAGCGTCGTTGTAGTCGAGGCCAAGTGTGCGCAAAATCACCACCCTGTCCACGCACAGCTACGCAGTTGAAAGCACGGGATTTATGCCCGCGCCGCCGAAGTAACTGCGCCGCTGCGCGTGACCCGCCGCAGAGCCTGCGGCCGGCCCGCGTCACAAAAGAGAGTTCTGCACATGAAGAATCTGGATCGCACCGACCTGAAGATCCTGCAGGCGCTGCAGAGCGAGGGACGGCTCACGAACCAGACGCTGGCGGCCCGCGTCGCGTTGTCGCCGAGCGCTTGCCTCGCGCGCATCCGGGCGCTCGAAGCGGCGGGCGTGATCTGCGGCTACCACGCGCACATCGCGCTCGAGCTGGTGCGCTCGACGCTGGTCATCTACGCGGAGATCTCGCTGAAGCGCCACAGCCCCGCGGAGTTCACGCGCTTCGAGTCGATGGTGAAGGCGATCCCGGAGGTGGTCGAGGCCGTGCAGGTAAGCGGGCAGTTCGATTACCTGCTGAAGGTCGTGGTGCCGGACATCCGCGCGTGGCGCGAGCTCGCTGCGCGCCTGCAGGACGAAGGCGGGGTCGAGAAGGTGTTCACGCACGTGGTGTTGAAGGATGCGAAGACGTTCAGTGGGTATCCATTGAGGTGATGACGTGATGGACGTGATGCGCCTTCATCGCGTTCATCACCGTCATCACGCCATCACCTCGTCTTTACCGGATACTCCGGCCGCTTCGGCTCCGTCTGCGGATGCTCCTTCAGCTCTCGCAATGCCACCTCGATCGCCTTCTCCAGTTGCGGATCGCGGCCGTCGAGCATCGCTTGCGGCGAATCCTCGACTTCGATGTCGGGCGGCACGCCCTGGTTCTCGATGACCCAGCCGTCCTGCGCCGTCCAGCCGCCGATGTTCGGCGCCGTGATCGTGCCGCCGTCCATCAGTGTGTGGATCTCCAGGTTGCCCACCAGGCCGCCCCAGGTGCGCGTGCCGACGATCTGGCCTAGCCCCAGCTTGTGGAACATCCACGGCAGCAGGTCGCCGCCGGAGCCCGCGCCTTCGTTGGCGATCATCACTTTCGGACCGTAGATGGCAGCGCGCGGCGTGCGCAGATCCTTGCCGTAGCGCGTCGCCCAGCGGATCACCGGCACTTTGCGCAGCGTGTCGATGTAGTAGTCGGCGACGAAACCGCCGCCGTTGTTGCGATCGTCGAGGATCAGCGCCTCCTTGTGACTCTGCGGGAAGAAGTAGCGCTTGAAGGAGGCGTGGCCGGCCAGCGACGTGTCGGGTACGTGCACGTAGGCGACGCGTCCGCCGGTTGCCGCGTCCACCTTGCGGATGTTGCTCTCGACCCAGTCGGTGTACCGCAGTTCGCGCTCGCTCGCGATCGGCACCACTGTGAGCGTACGTGCGCCCTGGCCGTCGGCGTGCGGACCGACGCGGATCTCCACCGGCTTCTCGACCCTGTTCTCGAACGCGCTGTAGACGTTGCGCTCGGTCGTCAGAGGTTTGCCGTCCACGGCGAGCAGGTACTCGCCTGCGGCGACCGAGATTCCCGGAGCACGCAGCGGTGCACGCAGGCCGGGGTCCCAGTTCAGTCCGCCGAAGACTTTCTTGAATCGATAGCGACCGTCGGCGATCTCGAAGTCCGCGCCGAGCAGGCCGATGCCGACGTCGGGCGGCTTCGCGATCGATTCGCCGCCGCCGCTGACGCTGTGCCCGACGCGCAGCTCGCTCGCCATCCAGGCCATGATGCGGGCCACGTCGCTGCGGGTCGCGGCGTGATCGAGGAACGGCTGGTATTTCTTCCAGACGCCATTCCAGTCGACGCCGTGATAATTCGGTGCGTAGAAGAAATCGCGGTTCAACCGCCACCCCTCGCGCAGCATCTGCCGCCACTCGGCGCGCGGATCGATCAGCACCGAGACGTCCTCGACCGGCACTGCGGTCAGCGCTTCAGGTTTGATCTCGCCGGCAGCCGGAGCGACCTTCAGACTCTTACCCTGTCGCACCAGCAGTTTCTCGCCGTCCGCGGAGACGAAGTACGCGTCGACTCCCGCCAGCAGCGTCTTCGCCGTGCGCTCCTTCATGACGAAGCGCTTCAGCTCCGCGGGATTGTTGAGCGCGCTGATCGCCGGCGTTGCAGGCGTCCAGAGATAGTAGAGCTCGCCGCTCTTGCCGACCTGCAAGCCACGCAGCGTCGCGCCGCCAGTCGGCAGCGGCACGATGCGATCGCCGATGCCTTCGAAGTCGATCGTGACACTGCCAGCGGCTATCTCCGGCGCTTGCTCGCCCTCGCGTGGCAGTGGCGACGGATCGCCCTTGCGCAGCGCGATCGCGTACAGCGAGTGCGTGAACGTCAGATCGACCGACGCGAGCGAGAACCAGTCCTTCACCGGCCCGGCCTGGTCGGACGCGATCACGTACAGGTAGCGGCCGTTGCGATCGAAGACCGGCTCGCTGACTTCCGTCAGCCCATCGGTGATGCGGAAGGCTCTGCGCTGCGCGATCGAGTACACGAAGACGGTCTGGATCAGGCCGTTGCTGTTCTCGGTGTAGGCGAGCCATTGCGAATCGGGCGACCAGTTGTGCGAGATGAACGGCGCGTGCCCGAGGTAGTCGTTCTGCGAGATGCGAGTGACGCGGCCCGACTGCAGCTCCAGCACGTACAGCGAGTAGGCGTTGTCGAGAAACGAAACGCGCTTTTCGTCGGGTGACCATTTCAGGTCGCGATAGAAACCGGATCCGCCGTCGATCGCGATGCGGCGCGCTTTGCCTGCGCCACTGCTGTCCGCGACATGCAACGCATAGTCGCCGGACTCGTCGGAGAACCACGCGATCTTGCCGCCGTTCGGCGACCACGCCGGGGAGCGATCGTTCGCGCCCGCGGAATCGGTGAGATTGCGGATCGGCGCGCCTTTCTGCGCCGGCACCGTCACGATCTCGCCGCGATATTCGAGCGCCACCTGCGCCAGGTCCGGAGCAGGGGAGACGTTGCGCACGTAGTCGACATTGCTTACACGGCGCGGGCGCGTCTCGCGCAGGTCGGAAGCAACGGCGATGCGCAGCGTCGTGGTGTTCGAGGTCGCCGGATCGAACACGCGCAAATGTCCGGCCTGTTCGAAGATGATCTTGCCGTCGCCGGCATTGGCGTCGACGACCGGGAAGTCCGCGTACGAAGTGAGCTGACGGACCTCGCCGCTCGCGGGATCGAACGAGTGCAGGTTGAATTCGCCGTGGCGGTCCGACGCGAAATACAGCTTGCCGTCCACCCACATCGGGTTGATGTCGTTGCAGCGCTCCGGCGGCTGAGGAACCTTGCGTACTGCGTGATCCGCGAAGGTCATGATCGCGATTCGCGATGCGGTGCCGCCGCGATATGCCTTCCACTGCGGCTGCGGCGCGGTCTGCGCGTACGCAATCGCACTGCCGTCGGGCGAGACATCGGCGTCGACTCCTTTCGGAATCGGCAGGCGCTCCGGGAACGCGGCGTTCGGATCGATCGTGAACAGGTGCACGTCGCGACCGGAGTACACGTCGCTCTGCGAGCTGAAGACCACGCGACCCTGGCGGTCGAAGCCTTCGACGAGGTCGTCGGCGCTGTGCCACGTCAGGCGCTTCGGGCTGCCGCCCGCGATCGGCACGATGTAGACGTCAATGTTGCCGTCGTAGTTGCCGCTGAAAGCAATGGATGCACCGTCCGGCGAGAAATGCGGCAGCGACTCCTGGCCCTCGGCGGTCGTCAGGCGATACGCACCGCTGCCGTCGCGGTTCGCGACCCACACGTCGCTGTCGTACACGAACGTGATGTGCCGCTCGCTGATGTCCGGCTGTTCGAGCAACAGCGTGTCCTGCGGATCGACGGCGAGCGCGGTAGCGCTCCACAGCGTGAGCAACGAGGCGGCAGCAAGAGATCGCGGCATCTTGGAGAATTCCCGGTTCGGCGGCGGTGCGACTATCGCCGGAATATGGAGGGGCGTCACCCCCCGTTCTATATTTTTTCTCACCGCCTCTTGAACAAAAACGCCAATCCGGTGACGCCGCTGCCGCGAGCGGCGATGATGATCCGCTCAGTTGCGAGGAGTCCTGCATGATCCGCTTGCTTGCTGCGTTCGGGGTTACGCTCGTGTGCGCTCTGCCGCTGCGAGCGCCGGCTGGTGACGATCCGCTGGCGGGTCTGGATGCTGCGATCGAAAGCGCGCGTGAGCAGTGGCATGCACCGGGACTCGCGGTCGCAATCGTCAAGGACGATCAGGTCGTGTACCTGCGTGGCTTCGGTACCAAGCATCTCGGTCGCAACGATCCCGTCGATGCGCACACGGCGTTCACGCTGGCCTCCACGACCAAGGCCTTTACCGCCATGGCGCTCGGCTTGCTGGTCGACGAGGGCAAGCTGCGCTGGGACGATCCGGTCGTGAAGCACCTGCCGGAGTTCCGCGTCGCCGATCCGTACGTCACGCGCGAGGTGACGATCCGCGACCTGCTCGTGCATCGCACCGGCATCGAGGAGACAGACATCCTGTGGGTGCGCGGGTTCGATACGCACACCAGCCTCGAGCACCTGCAGTATGCGAAGCAGGCATCGAGCCTGCGCTCGACCTGGGCGTACAACAACATGATGTACGTGGTCGCAGCCGAGGTCGTGGCGCGCGTTGCGGGTATGACCTTCCAAGAGTTCGTCCGGCGGCGCATCTTCGAGCCGCTCGGGATGAGCGACAGTCTGTTCACCGCGCCCGATCTCGGTCAGCACGCAAACGTGACCGGCGCGCATCTGATCGAGCAAGGCGTCGCGCGTGCGACAGATCTATACGCGTCGCCAGAGCCGCTCGGCGCTGCGGGGATTCAGTCGAGCGCGGCGGATATGGCGAAGTGGTTGCGCCTGCTGCTCGGCAAAGGGACGTTCGAAGGCACAGCGATCGTGAAGCCCGAGACGGTCGCCGAAGCTCTCAAGGCGCAGATGCTGCTCGCCAGCATCGGCTATCCGGCCGCGCGCCAGGCGAATCCGCATTTCTATGCGTACGGGCTCGGCTGGTTCCTGCAGGACTACAAGGGACGGTTGCTCGCGATGCACACCGGCAGTCTCTACGGCGCGAATGCGCTTGCAGCGATCGTGCCGGAGGAGCGGCTGGGGCTGGTGATCCTCATCAACGCCGGCCCGGTGGAGTTCCGTCACGCCTTCATGTACGACGTCGTCGATCGCTTCCTGAACAGCCGCGACAAGGATTGGAACGCGGACCTGTTCAAGCTGTACGGCGGATTGCAGGACGAAGCGAACGCGCAACGCGCCAAAGCTCTCAGCGCGCGGCCCGCGAAGACCCGCCCGTCGCTGCCGCTCGCCGACTATGCAGGCACCTACGCCGACCCGCTCGTCGGCGAGACGCAGATCGTGCTCGCAAGCAATGGAACTCTGACTCTCGCAATGCAACCGGGTGCGACGTTCAAGCTGGCGCACTGGAGCTACGACTCGTTCGAAGCGAGCGACACGCGCGTGCCGGAAGAGCGATTCCTGCTCACTTTCCGCCGCGGCGCCGACGGGCGCATCGAGGCTTACGAGACCGACGGCGGACGTCTCTACCGCCGTCGCTGAGCCGCGGGAGGATTCCAGAAATAGGTTGAATTCTTATAGATCGGCGGGATGCATTGATCCCATTCTCGTTCCCATCCTGTGGGGGGAGAGGTCAAACGTCATGCGTCGCCCGAATCGATTGTTGCTGAACCCGGCCGTTGCATCGGCAACGTGGGGGCTGATCGCCCTGACCGGCGGGTCGGCGGCTCTTGCCGCCGAGCAGGTCGAGGTGGAGGAAGTCATCGTCACGGCCACGCGGCGCGCGCAGGAGGTGCAGGACGTGCCGGCGTCGGTGGCAGTCGTCGATCCGCAGGCGTTCGCGGCCGGCGGCGTCACCTCGCTGAGCGGCGTGCTCAAGTACGTGCCGGGCGTGAACTTCAACGACGACGGCGCGCCGGGGCAGGGCTCGATCACGATGCGCGGCGTCGCCAACATCTTCTCGACGCCTTCGGTCGGCATCTATCTCGACGACATCCCGTACGGCTCGGTCACTGCGTTCGCCGAAGGCGCGAATTTCGCGCTGGACTCGCTGCTCGGCAACGTCGAGCGCATCGAAGTGATCAAGGGACCGCAGGGCACGCTGTTCGGCGCCGCGTCGATGGGCGGCTCGCTGCGCTACATCACCAAAGAGCCGTCGCTGACGGAGTTCACGGCCCGCGTCGCGACCGACCTGTCGGAGACTTCGCAGGGCGGCTTCAACCAGCTGTACAAGGGCGGCGTCGACGTGCCGATCGTCAGCGACAAACTGTCGCTCGGCGTCAGCGGCTTCTACCAGGACAACGAGGGCTTCATCGACCAGGCAACGCGTCCGGAGGACGACATCAACGATGCGAGGCTGAAGGGCTACCAGGCGACGCTGCTGTTCAAGCCGAGCGATGCGTTCAAGGTGAAGCTCAACTACATGGACCAGCAGTTCGACTTCTCCGAGCAGAACAACGTGCCGTTCGACATTGCCGACGGCCAGCCGCTGTTCGGCAAGTACCAGCAGAGCACCGCGCCCGGCGGACAGCCGACCGACATCGAGTTCAAGCTCAGCTCCGCCACCTTCGAGTACCAGACCGACTGGGCCACGGCGACGCTGGCCAGCAGCTACCAGGAGTTCGCGCAGAACGCGGTCCTCGATCTCACGCGCTTCTTCGGCGCGCTGGTGGACCAGCAGGCCGGCGATCCGCCCGGCACGAACACCGTGCCGCTGGAGCAGATCATCAGCACCGATCGCTGGGCGCACGAGTTCCGGCTGACCTCGGCGAACAACGAGCACCTGGAATGGCTGGTCGGGCTGTACTACACCAAGGAGGAGAGCTCGAACTTCCAGAAGGCGATCGGCCAGCCGAGCGGCTTCAACCTGGTCACGCAGCAGTTCCCGTCGGACTACAAAGAGAAGGCAGTGTTCGGCAACGTGACCTACTACTTCACGCCGCAGCTCGACGCGACAGTCGGCGCGCGCTTCAGCAGCAACGACATGTCCGTGCTGTTCACCGGCACCGGCTTCCTCGCCGGCCCGGCGCTGCCGCGCCAGACTGTTTCGGACGACGTGCAGACGTATCTGTTCAACGCCCGCTATCGGCCGAACGAGGACCTGTCGTTATACGTGCGGGTGGCCGATGGCTATCGTCCGGCATCCGCCAACCTGCCGCTCATCGATCCCAACACCGGCGACGTGATCTCGCTGCCGTTCGTCAAGGCGGACTCGCTGTGGAGCTACGAGGTCGGCGCGAAGGGCAAGCTCGCCGGCGGCACGGTCGGCTACGACGTCGCGATCTATCGCATCAAGTGGGAGGATATGCAGGTCTTCCAGAGTCTCGGCGGCGTCAACGTCGGCGCGAACGCAGACAGCGACGTGACGGCGAACGGCGTCGAGGCGACGCTCACGCTGCAACCGACGAGCGCGCTCAACGTGGTCGCGACGGCTGCGTACTCGCGCAGCGAGCTCGACGACGACGACGCACCGCTCGGCGGCGTGTCGGGTGAGCAGCTGCCGGGCATCCCGGAGTGGACGTTCTCACTGTCCGGCAACTACGACTTCATGCTGGGCTCGCTCGACGCGTTCGTCGGCGGCGGCGTTGCATATCAGGACTCGCGCAAGACGTCGTTCAAAGGCGGCATCGGCGACGGCGGCGTGGTGATCGCGCCGGCCAATGCCAACTTCGACACCGACGACTACGTCACTGTCGATCTGCGCACCGGCGTGGGCTTCGGTCGCTACAAGTTCTCGATCTACGCGACCAACCTGTTCGACGAGTACGGCTTCCAGCGCGCGACGACGGTCGGCACGCAAGGCAATGCGACGATTCTCAGGCCGCGGACGATCGGCGCGGTGTTCTCGGCGGAGTTTTGATGAAGACAGCGTGATGGACGTGATGGACGTGATGAAGACCCCCATCACGCTCATCACCTTCATCACCCCCATCACCTTCCTCTACAGCGATCCCTCGATACTGAACTGCCTTCTTCCTTGCTCGTCCGGCGCACCCAGGATCTCCAGCGTGCGCGCCATGTCGCTCGGTGCGCTCGGGCGCGTCGCGACCAGACCTGACACCAGGTAGCTGCGATCCTTCCTGAAGTCCACGGTGCCGTTCACCGCGAGCGGTCCGCCGCCCGTATCGCTCAGCGCGCCTTTCAATCCTTCCGCCGTCGCGGCGCCCTCCGCAAAGACGACTTTGTAGCCGCCGAGCGACGCGGGTCGGTTGGCGGGACCGACGAGATCGGCGACTTCGATCGTGCCCGTCGCAGCAACCGGCCAGGAGTTCTCGATCGCAAGCTGGTCGAGGCGGACCGTTGCGGTACCCGTCCAACCGCCGCGCAGGACGTTCGGCGGCAGCGCGCTGACCGGCAGCGAGGCATTGAATTTACGCAGGGTGATGCGCGATGTGGACAGGGCGATCGAGCCCTGCGCGAAACCGTCGGTGCGCGTGACCTTCACGTCGGCGCCCAGCTTGCCGGTGAACAGCGCCAGGACGTTGAGGTCCCACTCGAGGCTGCCGATGTGCATGCTGCCACTGCGCACCGCTTGCGCGCGACCTTTCCAGATCGTCCCCGAGACGCCGCTGAGCGTCACGCCCGGCGGATGGAAGTACGACAACACGGTCGCGGCGGGCAGGGAGACCAGGGCAAACAGCAGAAACGCGAAGATCCCGAGCGCGACCAGCGGCCAGACTTTCTTCATGCGCAATCAGCCGCCGGGGCGGGTGAGGACCAGGCTGGCGTTGACGAAGCCGGGCTTGCCGCTGCGGTCGAAGTTCGCGGATTCGATGGTGACGGCGTGCTGTTGCTGCAGGCCGCCGAGGCAGACGACCAGCTTGTCGAACTCCGCCTGCTCCAGGCGCACGCGGATGCCGTTATCGCCGTTGGGCGTCTGGCCGGTGAGCGAAGAGCCGAGGCCGCATTCGCGCGCGGCGCGGTCGATGAGCACGACCAGCGACTCGTTGCTCGGCGCTACCGAAGGCCCCTGTGTATTGAGCGCCATCACTTCGCCGCCGACGCTGCGCATCCATGCAATGTCGCCTTCCTTCCTGGCTACACGCTCGGCGCGCTGATTGACGGCCTTGTAGAAGGGCGCGAGGCCGAGCATGTAGATCGCGACGATGAGCACGAGGATGCCGCCGCCCAGGACGATCGCCCGCTCGCGCGGTTTGAGGGAGAAGAACCAGTCCTTGAGCTTCTGCATGTCAGGCGCCCGGACTCTTGAGCTCGAGCTGGCCTTCGTGCTTCGACTCGCGCTGGTTGTCCGATTTCAGCTCGGAGCGCAGGCCGCGCTCGCTCGTGAGCTGGCGGATGCGATCCAGTGCGTCGGTCGAAGGCGCGAGCAGGCGCAGGTTCATCGTGTTGTTGACGAAGGCGATGTTCTCGATCGTGACGTTCGGCGTCTGGCCCAGCGCTTCGCCGAGCGCCGCCAGCGTGGTCATCACACCGCCGACCGGGCCGGTGCCGCGCAGCTGATTCAGGCGCGCCTCGACCTGGCGTCGCGCAACGGAGGTGTCGGGCAGCGGAGCGCCCGGCATCAGCTGCTGGTAGATGTCGGCGATTTCGGCGTCGAGCCGTGCTTCCTCGCTGCGATAGTGGAAGTACTGCCACGACTTGAGCCCGAGGTGCGCGGCGAGGAACGCCACCGCGAGCACGGCAGCGTAACGCCATGGCGCGAACGAAACTTGCAGCTTGCGCTTCGACTGATAAGCACCCTGCAGCAGGTTCACCCCGGCGTGCTGGACGATGTTCGCTGCCAGCAAGGGCAGGGGACCGTCGGGCAGCAGCTTCAATTGCAGGCTCGCGGTGAACTCGCGCAAGCCTTCGAGCAGCTCCCGCTCGCGCTCGTAGTCGTCTTCGGAAACGTAGATCGTCACGTGCTCGCGTGCTTCCTCGCCCGAGGCCAGCGCCAGCTGCAGCGCCTCGATCAGCGGCTGCACGTCGAGGACCGCGCCCGGCGTGCCCGGCCGCCGCACATAGACGCGGGCGCCGTCGATCAGCAGTGTGATTGCATTCGTCGTCTCGGGCAGCGCTGCCGTTTCGGGATAGATCGCATCGGGCGCGAGCCCTGCATCCGCCAGCAGCGCCTGCCAGGCTTCCATGCGCTGGCGCGAGACGACAGCGACCGGGGTGCCCGGACGCGTCTCGCGCTTGCCGACTGCGAAGTGCAGATCCTCGACGTCGGTCGCGAGATGTTCTTCGAGTGCGAACGGCACGACCTGCGCCAGCTTCGCGCCGCTCTTCACCGGCAGCACGGGCTCGGCGAGCAGCGCGTCGGTGCCGGGCACGAGCACTACGATCTTGCGATTGGCTGCGGAGGCAGCGGCGAGATCGAGCGGGCCGGATTGCACATTGCCGCGACGTGCGCCGGTGCCGTCCACGACGATCCACTCGGCGGCGGCACCGATGGTGTCGGCGGCCGCGGCGGGTAAACGTACGACTAGAAATTCCGGCATGTCAGGGCGTTCCGTGGCTTCTCAGGATAGGACGCACGAGACCGTTGTTGCCGCTGCGATACAAGAGACTGTACAGCGTGTACTGGGTAGTGCCAATAGTGACCCAGATCGTCGCGCGGAAGTACGAGCTGGTCACATCGATGACCTTCCCCTGCTCGAGCTTCTGCTTGTCGTTGGCATCCAGGCCGCTTTCGAAATCCTGCTTGGTCGGGAAGCAGCGCTGCTTGCGGGT
>DATBKP010000117.1:0-15950 GCA_036555785.1 Steroidobacteraceae bacterium | reverse complement strand
GACGGAGCGCAGCAGTCCGCATACACGATTCGCGGCGCCGCCGGGCCGCCGGGTCCGCGCGGCTTACCGCTCATCAAACCGCCCTACGGCGTCGTGACCGCCATCGATCTCAACAAGGGCGACATCGCCTGGCAGGTCGCTCACGGCGACGGGCCGCGCAATCATCCTGACCTGAAAGCGCTGAACCTGCCGCCGCTCGGCGCTTCGAGCCATACCTTCCTGTCGAGCGGCGGGCCGCTGGTGACGAAGACGCTGCTGTTCATCAACCAGGTGCAGACCAACCCCGACCTGTCGGTCTCGACGACGGAATACTTCCTGCGCGCATTCGACAAGAAAACCGGCGCCGTGGTGTGGGAACATCGCATGACGGAGCCGCCGTTCGGCACGCCGATGACGTATCAGCACCGCGGTCGCCAGTACATCGTCGTGGCAACCGGCGGCGCGGGAACGCCCGGACGGCTGGTCGCATTGGCGCTGCCGGCCGCGAAACGTGGAGAGTGAAACGATGCGCGCGACACATCTGGTGAAGCTGCAGCTTGCGTCACTGGCGCTGCTCGCACTGGGCGCGTGCGGCGGGTCGAAAGCGCCACCGCAACCACCCGCCCCGGCGCCGCGATCACCAACGGGCGCGGCGCCCGGCAACGACGAACCCGCCAATCCAGGCTTCATCGGCCACATCTGGCGCTCGTCGACGCCCGGCAATCCGCTCGGCACGATCCTGATCTTCCTGCCGGACCGCACGCTGCTGATGGATTCGTGCTTCGAGACGTTCCGCGTCTCCAAGTGGGGCGTCGCCGGCGATCGCATCCGCTGGCTCGAGGACACGATTCCGATCGAGGCGGAAGTGCTCATGCCGAGCCCGAGCGAGCTGACGCTGCGCATCCCGGGCCGCGACCGCGACCAGACCTACGTCGCGATGACCGATCCGTGGACCTGCCCCGACATGCCGAAGTGAGCTGACCGCTCTTCAGTGCGCGGAAGCCTGAGGGCGCGAGCGATTCTTCCAGCGGCGGCGGCGATTGTTCCGCTGCCCGTGCGGCTGCTGCTGCTGCTGGTGTCTCGGTTGCGAGTGCTTCGCCGGCGCTGCGTGCCTTTGGTTCTGCTGCTGCGCAGGCTGCTGCGATTGTCTCTGCGGTTGCGGTTGCGCGCGCTTGAAGTGCGGCAACGGCAGCTGCGGAATCGGCTTGCGCAACACCTTCTCGATGTCCTTCAGCAACCCGATCTCGTCCGGTGCGACCAGCGACACCGCGATGCCGGTTGCACCGGCCCGGCCCGTGCGGCCGATGCGATGCACGTAGTCTTCCGGCACGTTCGGCAGCTCGTAGTTCACCACGTGCGGCAGCTCCTTGATGTCCAGTCCGCGCGACGCGACTTCGGTCGCGACCAGCGCGCGCACGTCGAACTTCTTGAAGTTCGCGAGTGCCTGCGTCCGCGCCGACTGGCTCTTGTTGCCGTGAATGGCGGCGGCCTCGATGCCGTCGTCCTGCAGCTGCTTCGTCAGGCGGTTCGCGCCGTGCTTGGTGCGGGTGAATACGAGCACCTGCGACCAATCGCCATCGTGAATCAGGTGCGACAGCAACGCGCGCTTCTGATCCTTCGGCACCATGTACGCGCGCTGCTCGACGCTATCGACCGCGGCGTTACGGCGCGCGACTTCGACCTCGACCGGTTGATGCAGCAGGCTCTGCGCGAGCCGCCGGATGTCGTCGGAGTAAGTCGCAGAGAACAGCAGATTCTGCCGCTGCTTCGGCAGCAGCTTGATGACGCGCCGGATGTCCGCGATGAAACCCATGTCGAGCATGCGGTCCGCTTCGTCGAGCACCAGGATCTGCACGTGCGACAGGTCGACCGTGCGCTGCTGGGCATGATCGAGCAGCCGGCCGGGCGTCGCGACCAGGATGTCGGTGCCGCGGCGCAGGCCGTCGATCTGCGGATTGATGCCGACGCCGCCGAAGATGACCTGCGTGCGCAGACGCAGGTGCTTGCCGTAGGCACGCACGCTTTCGTTGACCTGGGCCGCGAGCTCGCGCGTCGGCACGAGTACCAGTGCGCGCGGCGCTTTCGGCGGATGAGCGTTGCCGTTCAGCAGTTGCAGGATCGGCAGCGTGAAGCCGGCAGTCTTGCCGGTGCCGGTCTGGGCGCCGGCCAGCAGGTCGCGGCCCGCCAGGATTTCGGGGATCACGCGCGTCTGCACGGGCGTGGGTTCGGAATAGCCGCGCTCGGCGAGCGCGCGCGTAAGTTCGGGCATGAGCCCGAGAGCAGCAAATGGCATTGAGCAAGAGTCCTCTACCAGCCCGCGTGCGACTTCGTCGCAAGGTCCAGTCGAGGCGGAGATCGTTTCGAGGTGGGAAAACCGCGAGAAGTTGACGAGCTGACCGGACGGCAGCTTGTAAGCGGCCGGCACTGTACAGGTAAACGCCGCCGACCACAAATCTTTGCGCTGGAATCGCTACAGTAAGCAGAGAACAACGACGGGGGATCGTCCATGCAGCTCGCTCGATGGGGAATGCTGGTCTGTGTCACGGGATGGCTGGCCGGATGCGTCGGCGGTCCCGGCGCGGGGCCGGGCCAGGCACTCGAGATCAAAGTTCTGTCGAACCGAGCCGATCTGGTCAGCGGCGGCGATGCGCTCGTCGAAATCGTGCTGCCGAAGGCCGCAACACCTGAAGATCTGCGCGTCGACGTCGACGGCCGCGATGTCAGCAGCGTGTTCCAGCAGCCGCGCGCAGATTCACGCATCGTCGGGCTCGTGACCGGCCTCAAGGACGGCGCGAACGTAGTCACCGCGCATCTCGGCAAGGCTGGCGCGCGGCTGACGATCACCAACCATCCGATCGGCGGTCCGATCTTCTCCGGGCCGCAGGTGCAGCCGTGGGTGTGTGCGGACCCGAACTCGGCCAACCTGTTCCATGCAACAAGCGACGCTCAGTGCAATGCCGGGCACATGGGCCATCTGTTCTATCGCACGACCGCGCAGTGCTCACAGCGCAGCGGCGATACTCCGTGCTTCAAGCCGTACGATCCCAGCATGGGATTGCCTGCCGATCTGGCCAGGACCACGACCGAGCAAGGCACGAACGTGCCGTACATCGTCAGGGTCGACCGCGGCGTGATGAACCGGGCGATCTACGATTTCGCGGTGCTGTTCGATCCAGGCATGGCGGGGCGAACCGCTGCCTTCGACGCCTGGAATCACAAGCTGCTGTGGTCGTTCGGCGGCGGCAGCGGCACACCGTACCGGCAGCTGCCGCCGAACAGCAGCTGGCAGCAACTCGACTATGCGCTCGCGCGCGGCTATCTGGTCGCACTCAGCTCGCATACCGACCAGCAACTCAACTCGAATCACGTAGTTGCAGCCGAGACTGTGATGATGGGCAAGGAGCAGATCATCGAGCGCTACGGCGAGATCAAGTACACGATCGGCGTGGGCTGCTCCGGTGGCTCGATCATGCAGCTGCAGCTCGCGTCGATGTACCCGGGTCTGCTCGACGGCATCCAGCCTTCGTGCACGTATCCGGATTCGTATTCCACGGGCATGGAAGTGAGCGACTGCGTGCTGCTCGGCAACTACTTCGCGTCGCCCGAATTCGCCGCGCTGACCCAGGAGCTGACACCGCAGCAGGTCGCGGCGAAGAAGGCGGCGATCGCCGGTCACATGGACGACAAGGCGTGCCCGGCCTGGGCACTGTCGTTCGGCAGCTCGAACGAGCCGGGTGTGTACACGAACCCGCGCACGAAGAAGCCGATGAACAACTGCCTGTTGCCGGACGACCAGGTCTACGACGCGGCGAAGAATCCGGGCGGCGTACGTTGCACGATTCCCGAGTACGCGATGGCGATCTGGGGCGCCGAGCCGCAGCACCCGCGCGTCGCGAACCGCACCAACGACAACGTGGGCATCCAGTACGGACTGAAGGCGCTCGCCGCCGCACAGATCTCCGCCGAGGAGTTCGTTGCGCTCAACGAGAAGATCGGCGGCAGCGACAACGACATGAAGATGACTGCGGGCCGCATGGTTGCGGACCCCGAGGCGCTGCGCATCGCCTACCAGGACGGCATCATCGGCGACGCGAAGCAGTGGGCGAAGGTGCCGATGATCGATTGGCGCGGCAACGACAACTCCAACATTCACATGAACTGGCGCGCGTTCGCGGTGCGCGATCGCCTCGATCGGGTCAATGGCGGTCACGGCAACCAGGTGATCTGGCGCTACGGCCCGGGCCTGCTGCCGCCGCCGCAGCTGATGGTCGATTCGCTGGTGACGATCGACAAGTGGGTCGCGGCAATCAAAGCCGACACCAGCGATGCGCCGCTGGAACAGAAAGTGGTGAAGAACAAGCCGGCCGAAGCGTTCGACTTCTGCTACATCGGCAACGACTACACGACCAAAGTGACCGACTGGGCGAAGTGCGATGCCGACCCGGTGCTGCGCTACTTCGCCTCGCCGCGCCAGGTCGCCGGCGGCCCGCTCGCCGAAGACGTGCTCAAGTGCCAGCTCAAGCCGCTGAAGCGCAGCGACTACACGACGACTTTCAGCGATGCGCAGTGGGCGCGCCTGAGCAAAGTGTTCGCAGGCGGTGTGTGCGACTGGAGCAAGCCGGGCGTAGCCATGCAGCGCTCGACGCCGTGGCGGACGTTCGCTAGTGGCCCAGGTGGTGTGCCGATGGCGGCGGCGCCGCGCTCGAAGAGGCTGTAAGCAGCACTCGCAGCTTCGTCAGCAGATCCGCCTCGCGATAAGGCTTCGCGAGCACATCGGCGCCCTTCTCGGGCGCCGTGTACGACGCCGCATAGCCCGTTGCATAGAGCACCGGCAGATGCGGGCGGCGCTCGCGGGCGAGACGCCCGAGCTCGAATCCGTTCATGCCCGGCATGACGATATCCGTGAACAGCAGATCGATGTCCGGCTGCTGATCGACGATGTCGAGCGCGAGCGAGCCGTTGTCCGCTTCGATCACTGTGAACTGCAGCTCCTTGAGCATTGCAGCCGTTACGGCACGTACGCCTGCATCGTCCTCGACCAGCAGGATGGTGCGATCGCGACCGGAAACGTCGGTACGCTCGCCCTCGCTCGCAGCTTCCGCGAGCTGCACCGCCGCTTCGCTGCGCGGCAGATACAGCTTCACGCGCGTCCCCCGGTTCGGCGCGCTTTCGATCTTGACGTGCCCGCCCGACTGCTTGACGAAGCCGTACACCATGCTGAGCCCGAGCCCGGTGCCGTGACCGAGGTTCTTGGTCGTGAAGAACGGCTCGACCGCGCGCTCCAGCACATCGGCGGTCATGCCGACGCCGGTGTCGGTGACCGAGAGCAGCACGAAGTCGCCGGGCGGCATGTCGGCATCCTCGCCGCGCGAGCTGACGTTGCCGGTCTCGATCGTCAGCTTGCCGCCTTCCGTCATCGCGTCGCGCGCGTTCACCGCGAGATTGATCAGCGAGGATTCGACCTGCGCCGGATCTGCGAGCACGTACCACAGGTTGCTGTCGCCGCCTTTGATCTCGATGCGGATGCGCTCGCCCAGCGTGCGGCCGAGCAGCTTGGCGACATTGCGGCACATCTGTCCCAGATGCACGGGACTCGGTTGCAGCGGCTGGCGGCGTGCGAAGGCCAGCAGTCGTCGCGTCAGCTCGGCACAGCTGAGCGCGCCGGTCAGCGCCATCTCCGCGCGTCCGAAGTTGCGACCGGTGCCGCGCAGGGCGCGAGCGAGCGAGTCGAGGTTGCCGATCACGACGGTCAGCATGTTGTTGAAGTCGTGCGCGATGCCGCCGGTCAGCTGACCGACAGCTTCCATCTTCTGCGCCTGGAACAGCTGCTGCTCGATGCGCTTGCGATCGGTCATGTCGAGGCAACTGCCGAAGATCTCCTGCGGTTGCCCGTGGTGATCGCGGATCAGCACGGCACTGTCGAGGAACCAGCGCGGCGAGCCGTCGGCGCAGAGCCAGCGATATTCCGTCGACATGCCGCCGCTCGACTGGATGGAGGCGACGTCGGCGAGCACGCGTTCGCGATCGTCGGGGTGGATACGCTCGGCCCACAGGTCCGGATCTTCGACGAAGCGCGCCGCCGGGAAGCCGATCGCCTGCGCAATGCCTTCGCTGACGAAGCGCGGCCCGGAGAACCGGCCCTTCAGTTTCGCGCTGTACAGCGCGATCGGCAGCGATCGCACGATCGCAGTCTGGCGCTCCTCGATCTGCCGCAGCTGACGCTCGGCCTCCAGCTTCTCCTGGCGGATGCGCAGGTTCTCCTCCTGCAGCATGCGCTCGAGCTGCGCCTGCCGCCGCACCTCCTCGTTCTTCAGGTACAGGTCCACCAGCACCGCGATCTTGGAGCGCAGGATCACCGGGTCGACGGGCTTGAAGACGTAGTCGACCGCACCCATCGCATAGGCGCGCGCGATGTGCTCGTCGTCCTTGTCGATGGCGCTGACGAAAATGATCGGGATGTGGCGCGAGCGCTCGCGGCGGCGGATCAGCTCCGCGGTCGCGTAGCCGTCCAGCCCGGGCATGTTGGCGTCGAGCAGGATGACGGCGCATTCCTCGCGCAGCAGGAATCGCAGCGCGTCCTCGCCGGAACCGGCTTCGACGATGCGCTGCTCGAGGTCGGCGAGCACGTGCGAAAGGGCGAAGCGATTGTCCGGCTCGTCGTCGACGATGAGGATCGTGGCTTTGGGCTCGATTGCGCTCACGTCGCCGCCCGCCTTACACCCGACCGAGCCACACGCGCATCATCGACACCAGCTGCTCGGTGTCGACCGGTTTGGAGATGTACTCCGACGCGCCCGCGGCAATGCATTTTTCGCGGTCGCCTTTCATCGCCTTCGCGGTGATCGCAATGATCGGCAGCTTGCGGAAGCGGTCGTCGCCGCGGATCTGCCGCATGGTCTCGTAGCCGTCCATGTCCGGCATCATCACGTCCATCAGCACCATGTCGATGTCCGGCGCGGTTATCAGCTGCTCGATGCCTTTGCGACCGCTCTCCGCATGCACCACCTGCACCTGGTGCTGCTCGAGCACGCCGGTGAGCGAGAAGATGTTGCGGATGTCGTCGTCGACGATCAGCACGCGACGGCCGGTCAGTCCCGCTTCGCGCCGCCGCGCCAGGTCGATGATGCGGCGCTTGTCCTCGCTCATGCCGGCGACGTGCCGGTGCATGAACAACGCCGTCTCGTCGAACAGCTGCTGGTGCGATTCCGGTCCCTTGAGGATGAACGACTCGACCAGGTTGCGCAGCTTGGCCTCGTCGGCCGAGCTGACGTCCTTCGCTGTGTGCACGATGATCGGCAGGCGCCGCGAGCTGTTGCGGCGAATCGTCTCCACCAGTCGCAGCCCGTCCATGTCCGGCAGCACCAGGTCGAGCACTGCACAGTCGAACGAGCGTTCGCGCAGCACCTGCAGCGCTTCCTCGCCCGTGCTCACCTGCGTGACGACGACGTCGCCGTTGCCGATCGTCCTGACGATCTCCGCGCATTGCAGCTCGTCGTCTTCCACGAGCAACAGTTCCTTGACCGGCCGCGCGATGAACTCCTCGGTGCGTGCCAGCGCCTGCTGCAGCGTCGCGTGATCGACGGGCTTCTCGAGCACCGAGAACGCGCCCATCTGCAAGCCGCGCTCACGCGGATCCTCGACCGAGATGATGTGGATAGGGATGTGACGCGTGTCGGGGCTGCGCTTGAGGATGTCCAGCAGCCGCCAGCCGTCCATGTCGGGGAGATTGATATCGAGCGTGATGAGCGCGGGATTGAAACGGCGCACCAGCGGCAACGCGCCGCTGCCGGTCGCGGACACGACTGCCTTGAAGCCGCGATCGTGCGCGAGGTCGAGCAGGATGCGGCCGAACTTCGCGTCGTCCTCGATGATCAGCAGCACCGCCTCGCCGGGCTGGACGTTCTGCCGGTCGTCGGTGATCTCCGCGGGCACGAGCAGCGGCGTCGCCTCGCGGCCAACCGTCACTTGCGCGAAATGGGGACATTCCTCATTTCGCTCGAACCCCTTCGCCCTACTCGCAGACGTCGCCGCGAAATGGGGAATGTCCCCATTTCTCGCGCCGAAGTCGTAGGTTATCGGTAAGTACAGCGTGAAGCGGCTGCCCTTTCCCGGCGCGCTCTGCACCGCGATCTCGCCGCCGAGCAGGCGACAGATCTCGCGACTGATCGACAGGCCGAGGCCGGTGCCGCCGTACTTGCGGCTGGTCGTGCCGTCGGCTTGCTGGAAAGCTTCGAAGATGACACGCAATTTGTCGGCCGGAATGCCGATGCCGGTATCGGCGACCGAGTAGGCAACCACCGTGGTTGCGGTGTTGAGCGCGTGGTGTCCCGGACTCCAGCCGCTGGTGGCGCGTTCGATCGCCAGCTCTACGCCGCCCTGGTGCGTGAACTTGAACGCGTTCGACAGCAGATTCTTGAGGATCTGCAGCAACCGCTTCTCGTCGCTGACTGTTGCGCGCGGCAGCTGCGGATCCAGCCGGACCGCGAGACTCAGGTTCTTGTCGCTCGCGATCTGGTCAAAGCCGCGCTGCAGGTTCGCGGCGACCTCGGCGAACTGCACCGTGCCGACGTCGAGCGTGACCATGCCGGACTCGATCTTCGACAGGTCGAGAATGTCGTTGATCAACGCCAGCAGCTCGCTGCCGGCGCGATGGATCGTCTGCGCGAACTCGATCTGCCGCGAGCTCAGGTTCGCGTCGGCGTTGTCCGCCAGCAGCTTCGAGAGGATCAGCAGGCTGTTGAGCGGCGTGCGCAGCTCGTGCGACATGTTCGCCAGGAACTCGGACTTGTACTTGGAGATCAGCGCCAGCTGCTCGGCCTTTTCCTCCAGCAGCTTCTTGGCGCGCTCGACTTCCTGGTTCTTCGCTTCGACCTGCTTGTTCTGCCACGACAGCAGGTTCGCCTTCTCGACCAGCTCCTCGTTCTTCGCGCGCAGCTGCTCCTGCTGGGTTCGCAGCAGATCCTCCGATCGCTGCAGCGTCGCTGCCTGCTGTTCCAGCCGGTCGTTGGTGTTCTTCAGCTCGCCCTGCTGGCTCTGCAGCTCCGCGGTCAGCAGCTGCGACTGTGCGAGCAGCGCCTCGGTCTGCATGTTCGCGGCGAGCGTGTTCAGCACGATGCCGATGCTCTCCATCAGCTGGTCGAGGAACAGCGTGTGGACCGCACTGAAGCGCTCGAACGACGCGAGCTCCAGCACCGCCTTGACCTCGCCTTCGAACAGCGCCGGCAGAATGATGATCGTCGAAGCGCGCGCCTCGCCGAGGCCGGAGCTGATGCGCATGTAGTCGTGGGGCGCGTCCTGCAGCAGCATGACGCGCTTGTCCACGGCGCACTGGCCGATCAGGCCGTCGCCGAGCCGCAATCGCTGCGGCGGGCGGCGGCGATTCGGCGCCGCATAGCTCGCGGCCAGTTCCAGGACGTTCTCGCCTTCGTGCTGGCGCGTGACGTAGAACAGCGCCTGGTGCGCATTCACCAGCGGCACGAGCTGCGACAGCACCAGGTTCGAGACGTGGCGGATGTTGCGCTGGCCCTGCAGCAGGCGGTTGAAGAAGGCGATGTTGGTCTTGAGCCAGTCCTGCTCGTTGTTCTTCCGGGTCGTGTCCTTGAGGTTGCGGATCATCTCGTTGATGTTGTCCTTGAGCGATGCCACCTCGCCCGAGGCTGCCACCGTGATGAAGCGCGTCAGGTCGCCCTTCGTGACCGCCGTCGCCACTTCGGCGATGGCGCGCACCTGCGTCGTGAGATTCGCAGCGAGCTGATTGACGTTGTCGGTGAGATCGCGCCACAGGCCGGCGGCGCCCGGCACGCTTGCCTGGCCGCCGAGCTTGCCCGCCGTGCCGACCTCGCGCGCGACGTTGGTCACCTGCGCCGCGAACGTCGCGAGCGTCTCGATCATGCCGTTGATGGTGTTCGCGAGCGCCGCGATCTCGCCCTTCGCTTCCACGATCAGCTTGCTCTTGAGATCGCCGTTGGCGACGCTGGTGACGACCTCGGCGATGTTGCGCACCTGGCCGGTGAGATTGGCGGCCATGTGGTTGACGTTGTCGGTCAGGTCCTTCCAGGTGCCGGCGACCCCTTCGACTTTCGCCTGGCCGCCGAGCTTGCCTTCGGTGCCCACCTCGCGCGCGACGCGCGTCACCTCCGAGGCGAAGCTGTTGAGCTGGTCGACCATCGTATTGACGGTGTTCTTCAGCTCCAGGATCTCGCCCTTGACGTCGACCGTGATCTTCTTCGAGAGGTTGCCGCTGGCGACGGCCGTCGTGACTTCGGCGATGTTGCGCACCTGGCCGGTGAGGTTGGCGGCCATGTGATTCACATTGTCGGTCAGGTCTTTCCAGGTGCCGGCGACACCCTCGACGCGCGCCTGGCCGCCGAGCTCGCCCTCGGTGCCCACTTCGCGCGCGACGCGCGTGACTTCGGACGCGAAGCTGTTGAGCTGGTCCACCATCGTGTTGATGGTGTCCTTCAGCTCCTGCATCTCTCCTTTGACATCCACCGTGATCTTCTTCGAGAGATTGCCGCGCGCGATCGCGGTGGAGACTTCGGCGATGTTGCGCACCTGGCCGGTCAGGTTCGCGGCCATGTGATTGACCGAGTCGGTCAGGTCCTTCCAGATGCCCGCGACGTCGCGCACGTACGCCTGGCCGCCGAGCTTGCCCTCGGTGCCGACCTCGCGCGCGACGCGCGTCACCTCGGCGGCGAACAGGGCGAGCTGATCGACCATCGTGTTGACGACAGCGCTGATTCGCAGGTACTCGCCGCGCACCGGCCGCCCGTCGACCTCGGCATTCATCGACTGCGACAGGTTGCCGCGCGCCACTGCACCGATGACGCGCGCCACTTCCGAAACCGGATACGACATATCGCCGACCAGCCGGTTGATCGAGTCTACGCAGTGCGCCCATGAGCCGGTCGCTCCGTGGACGTGCGCGCGCTCGGCGAGCATGCCTTCGCGCCCGACCATGACGCTGACCCGCTCGAAATCGCGGGTCATGGCGTCGTTGAGCTCCACGACTTCGTTGAAGGCGCAGGCGATCTCGCCGTCGATGCCGCTCAGATCCGCCGGCAGCCGCACTGAAAAATCTCCACGGCGCAGCAGGCGCAGCGCCCTGAGGATCTCGCGGCGCTCCAGCTCATCCGGCGTGCCGACCCGTACCCCGTCGGCGCTCGCGGCAGTCTCGATGGCTGCGCTCCCCATGGTCCCGATCCCCCGAAAGTCGCGATATTCGCCGCTCACGCCGCTGACATCCGCTCCAGCGCCGCTTGCAGCGCCTTGGCTACGTCGCTCTCTGTATAGGGTTTGCTCAGGAAACCGACCGGCTGCGCGTCCTGCAGGCGCGGACCGACGTCGTCGAAGGAAGCGCCCGTCATCAGCAGGGTGGGAATGCCGTAGCGATTGCGCAGAGCGATTGCCGCGTCGATGCCATCGCCGCCGTCGCCGGCCAAGCCGATGTCGACGATCGCCAGATCGCTGGGCGTGCCGGCGGCGATCGCGAGCGCGGTGCGCAGCGAGGGCGCGACGCCGCAGACGCTGTGCCCGAGATCCTGCAGCACGCCCTGCAGAAACAGGCTCACGAGCGACTCGTCCTCGACGATGAGGACGCGCAAGGCCCGCTCGGGGGCCGCAATGGTGGACGGCTCGACTGTCATACCGTGTGTGCGATGCGCGGTGTCATCGCTCCTCCCCCGACGCCCCACTTCCACGCCGCTAGTCTTCGGCGTAACGGGCTCAATGCGCGGCACGCCTGGAAGGTTCCGAGTAGACTCGAGCGAATGAGCCCCAACGACGCACCGATTGCCGCAATCCTGGTGGTCGAAGACGAGCTCCTGGTGCGCATGTTCGCTGTGGACGCGCTCGAGGATGCCGGCTTCCGCGTGCTCCAGGCCGGGACGGCCGCAGAGGCGCTGCAGGCATTACAAGGTTCGCCGGACGTGCGGGCGGCGCTGGTCGATATCGGATTGCCCGACCGCCCCGGCGATGAGCTGGCGGGCGACATTCAGGCGATGCGTGCCGATCTGCCCATCGTCATCGCGAGCGGGCGCAGCGGCCGCGAGCTGCGCGAGCGCTTCGCAGGAAATCAACGGGTGACGATCCTGGTGAAGCCGTACACAGCCTCGCTGCTGCTCGACGCGCTCGCTGCCGTGGGCGTTACGGCGGGCTGAAGCAGCTCGTCAGTGCGAACGGCTCCACTCGTCGGGTGGATTCTCGCGCTTGACCTCCGCCGGATCCTTCGCTTCGCCCTTGCGGTAGCCGCGATCGAACCAGCGCTTGCGAAAGACCACGAAGGTCAACGCCAGCGCGAGCGCGATGAATATCAGTCCCCCGACCAGGAATTGACGATAGAACTCGCTCATGGGCAAGCAACGGCCGAGAGCCGGGGGATGTTTCACTTCTTCTTCAGGCGCCAGATCGAATTCTCGACGTCCGAGGTCACATAGATCGTGCCGCCGGCGCCGACGGCGACCGCCGCGAGCGTGATCGGCACATCGGGCAGGCCAACCGGCAGACCGCGCGCGATGACTTCGACGGCACCGCTCTGCGGCTCGACCCGCACCAGCTGGCCGTTGCCGGCTTCGACGACGAGCACGTCGGAGCCGTCCATAGCGATCCCTTGCGGGCGAGCCAGATCTTTCGCGATCACGCGACGCGCACCGCTGTCGAGATCGACCCACGACAGCTGGCCGTTCGCCATCTCGCTCACGTACACGGCGTTCGCGCCGGCGATCGCCAAGCCGAGCGGCGCGGCGAAGTCGCCGGCGATCTGGGTGCGCTGCGCGCCTTCGATCCTGCTCAGCTTGCCGTGCGTCGTCTCGGCGACCACCAGCGCGCCCGACGACAGCTCGAGTGCGTTGCCCGCGTGCGTGTCGTTCCAGCTCTGCACGAGTCGCATCGTGCCGCGCTCGTAGCGCTGCACCGGACCTTCGTTGTTCGTGACGATGACGTGCCGCTGATTCGCGGCGATTGCAACCGGGTAGCCGATCGGCGTACCGGCGGCGTGCGAGCGCGCGATGTCGGTGACCTTTCCCTGGCTTGCATCGACGCTGCGCAGCGCGAATACGTCGGCAACGTAGAGCGTGTCCCGTCCTGTGTCGCTGACGGCAGCGATACCGAGCGGGATCGCGAGCGTGCCTTTGATCACCTGGCGCACGGCGCCGCTGCGCACGTCGACTTCCTGAATGCCGTTGTCCGCCATGTTCGAGACGAACAGGCGATCGTGCGAATCGATCGCGAGATTGTCGAGCGAGGGCGCGAGGCGAGCGAGCACTTGCTTGCGACCGCTGCGGATATCCACGCGCACGACTTCGCCGCGCGCGGTGTCGAGCACGTACAGATTCCACTTCGAATCGAAATCCGCCGCCGCGGGCGTGTCGAAGCCATCGGCGATGACGCTGAGCGCGCCGGTGTCCGGATCGATGCGCACGACCTGGTGCTTGAACCACAGCGGTCCGTACAACATCCCGTCGGGCCCGACGTCGAAACCGTTGAAGCCGCCGAGGTCCTTCAGGATGAGACGCGGCGGCGAGCTGCCGGCGGGATCGATCTCCCACAGTCCGTCGCCGCCGAACACCTGTGCGGCGAACAGCCGCCCGTCCGGGCGCACGTTGATGGAGTTGACGCTGACGAGCTCGGCGAGCTTGCGCACCGCACCGTTGCCCTTGCGCGCGCGCACGACGCCGTGCTGGATCGAGGTCCAGGCCACCGTGCCGTCGGCGAGAAAAACCAGGTCGTCGGCCATGCCTTCGGGCGGGCCGACGAAAGTCCTGACGCTGCCGCCTGCAGTGTCGACCGAGTAGATGCTGTGCCCGACGACGCTGCCGGCGTAGAGCCGGTCGTGCGCATCGAACGCGAGGCCATGGATGCCGTGAAATTCCGAACCGGGTACCAGGCGGTCGAGCGTGTAGCGCTCGCTCGTCGGCTGCGCAGGCGCCGCATGCCAGCAGCAGAAGGCGAAAGCCGCAAACCACGGACTCAGCCGGCGAGCCATGCGCATGGGATCCCCCGTTGTGCTGTTACTTATTCTCCGCGCTTGCGCCGCGCTCTCATCCAGATGACGACGACCACGATGGCGACGACCAGCAGCAGCATTGCTACGCGCATCGGATCATTCCTGCGGCGGCGTCTTGAAGCGTTCGGTCAGCGCCGCGAGATCTTCGGGCGTATCGAGATCGATCGCGGCGTTCGACATCGGCACCCGCACCAGGCGATAGCTGTTGCGCTCGAGCACCGCGCGCGCGCCTTGATCGCCGCGCAACCCGGCAAGCTCCGAGAAAAACAACCGCGGAAAGATGGCGGGCACGCCGAGGTGCTGATCGTAAACACTCGCCGCAATCAGGCTCTGCTCGCCCTTCCAGGCCCCGGCCAGGCGCTTGAGATCGTCCGCATTCACGCCGACCTGATCGCCGAGCAGCACCAGTACGGCATCGCAGCCGGGCGGCAGCGATGCGACCCCGAAGCGCAGCGACGCACTCAGGCCCTCCTCCCAGAAGCGGTTCACGATCACCGAAGCGGGCGAGTGCGCCAGCAGGTGCGTCATCTCGCGCGCGTGCGCACCGACTACCACCGTCACCGCATTGCCGGCCAACGCGACGGCATTGGACACGACGATGTGCAAAGCCGGCCGGCCCCCCAGCTTCACCAGCTGCTTCGGCTGGCCCAGGCGGGTGGAAGCGCCGGCGGCGAGGACGAGCACATGCGCAGACATGAGGCGGTCAAAACCAGTACGTTGGGCAGGCTTTCGAATTCTCCCGGAACCCCAATAGTATAGTGACCTCAAACCCTTCCGTTCCCTCACACCCGCGAGCCGATGATCCGTCCAGTCCTTAGAATGGGTGATCCCCTGCTGTTGCAGGTCGCCCGGCCCGTGCAGCGGTTCGACACCGTCGAGCTGGCCACGCTGCTCAACGATATGCACGAGACCATGGAGGCGCAGAACGGCGCCGGCCTGGCGGCGCCGCAGATCGGCGTCTCGCAGCAGGTGGTCATTTTCGGGGTCGCGCGCATTCCCCGGTATCCCCAGGCCGAGGAAGTGCCGTACACGGTGCTGATCAATCCGCAACTGGAGCCGGTGACGCAGGAAATGGAGGAAGGCTGGGAGGGCTGCCTGTCGGTGCCGGGCATGCGGGGCCTCGTGCCGCGCTACACGCAGCTGCGCTATCGGGGCTTCGACCAGTTCGGCAAGCCGCTGGACCGGACCGTGAGCGGTTTCCACGCGCGCGTCGTCCAGCACGAGGTCGATCATCTGAACGGCATCCTGTATCCGATGCGCATCCGCGACTTGAGGAACTTCGGCTTCAACGAGACGCTGTTCCCAGGGCAAGACCTCCAGGACGACTGAACAACTGATGTGAGTAGTAGAGGCTGTAGGCTGTAGGCTGTGGGCTGTAGCCAGAGCCGGAATGAAGAGGCTCTTTCTGGCTACAGCCTACAGCCCACAGCCTTTCTTCAGAGAGATTTCAATATGGCCGCCGTACCTCAATCCTCTTTTTCGTTGCGCGACATGGCGCTGTTCCGCGAGCAGGCGTTCGTCGCCGGGCGTTGGGAAAGCGCCGCCAACGGCCAGGTGAAACAGGTCCTCAATCCGGCCACCGGCCAATTGCTCGGCACTGTGCCCAACATGGGCGCCGCCGAAACGCGCCGTGCGATCGAAGCGGCCGACAAGGCACTGCCCGAGTGGCGCGCGCGCACGGCCAAAGAGCGCGCACAGATCCTGCGCAAGTGGTTCGACCTGATGATGGCCAATCAGGAAGACCTCGCCATTCTGATGACCGTCGAGCAAGGCAAACCTCTGTTCGAAAGTCGTGGCGAGATCGCCTATGCCGCGTCGTTCATCGAATGGTTCGGCGAAGAAGGCAAACGCGCCTATGGCGACGTCATTCCTTCGCACGGCACCGACAAACGCATCGTCGTGCTCAAGCAGCCGATTGGTGTCACCGCCGCCATCACTCCGTGGAATTTTCCGGCCGCGATGATCGCCC
>DATBKP010000116.1:0-7183 GCA_036555785.1 Steroidobacteraceae bacterium | reverse complement strand
CCGGCGGCAAGCCGATTCCTGCGCAGCTGCTCGGCAACATGTGGGCACAGCAGTGGGCCGAGATTTATCCGCTGGTCGAGCCGTATCCGGGCGTGAATGACCTCGACGTCACCAAGGCGCTCGAGCGTCAGAAGTACGACGCAGTGCGCATCACGCAATCAGCCGAAGCGTTCTACGTCTCGCTCGGCTTCCCGAAACTGCCGCAGACGTTCTGGGAACGCTCGCTGCTGACGCAGCCGGCCGATCGCGACGTGCAGTGTCACGCCAGCGCGTGGCACATGGACGCCAAGGAGGACGTGCGCATCAAGATGTGCATCAAGCCGACCCAGGACGACCTGATGACGGTCTATCACGAGCTCGGCCACGTCTTTTACGACCTCTCGTACAAGCAGCAGCCGTACATGTTCCAGAACGGCGCGCACGACGGCTTCCATGAAGCGATCGGCGACACGGTGAACCTGTCGATGACGCCGGCGTACCTGAACAAGATCGGGCTGACCGGCGCGGTGAAGCAGAGCCCGGAAGCGACCATCAACCAGCAGATGAAGCTCGCGCTCGACAAGGTCGCGTTCCTGCCGTTCGGCAAGATGATCGACGAGTGGCGCTGGAAAGTGTTCGACGGCGAAGTGAAGCCGGAGAGCTACAACGCCGCGTGGTGGCAGCTGCGCGAGCAGTACCAGGGCGTCGCCCCGCCGGTGGCGCGCAGCGAAGAGGATTTCGATCCGGGCGCGAAGTACCACATTCCGGCGAACACGCCGTACACGCGCTACTTCCTGTCGTACATCCTGCAGTTCCAGTTCCACAAGGCGCTGTGCGAAGCGGCCGGCTTCAAGGGTCCGCTGCACGAGTGCTCGGTGTACGGCAACACCGAAGCCGGCAAGCGCTTCCGCGAAATGCTCGCGCTCGGCCAGAGCCAGCCATGGCAGGACACGCTCGAGAAGCTGACGGGCACGCGCCAGATGGATGCCTCGGCGATCCTCGACTACTTCGCCCCGCTGCAGCAATGGCTCGCAGACAAGAACAAGGGTCAGACCTGCGGCTGGGAATAACACATGAACACCACCACTGCCCGGACTGCGCCGCAACTGTCGGCGCGCGCGATCATTCTCTCGGTCGTGCTCGCGATGGTGCTCGCCGCCGCGAACACTTACCTCGGATTGTTCGCCGGCCTGACAGTAGCGACGGCGATCCCCGCTGCCGTGGTCTCGATGGCAGTGTTGCGACTGCTCGGGGGCGGACACATCCTCGAGAACAACATCGTGCAGACCGGCGCGTCCGCCGGCGCATCGATCTCCGCAGGCGTCATCTTCACGCTGCCGGCGCTGGTCATCATCGGCTATTGGGACAGCTTCAAGTACTCATGGGTGCTGGCGATCGCGGGACTCGGCGGCGTGCTCGGCGTGCTGTTCTCGGTGCCGCTGCGGCGCGCGCTGATCGTCGAGCAGAACCTGGCCTTCCCGGAAGGCAAGGCAGCGGCGGAAGTGCTCAAGGCGGGCGAGAATCCCGGACGCGGCATCAAGATCCTCGCAATCTCCGCTTTCCTCGGCGGATTCGCCAAGCTGCTGGCAGAGAGCGGCATGAAAGTGCTGCCTGATGTCGCGGCCACTGCAGGCTCGATCGGCAAGGCCTTCGCGTACGTCGGCACGAATCTGTCGCCGGCGCTGCTGGGCGTCGGCTACATCGTAGGCCTGAACATCTCGATCGTGATCGTCGCCGGCGGTGTGCTGTCCTGGGACATCGCGATTCCGATCTACACCAGTTACTTCATGGACACCGTCGCGAACGGCGATGCGGAAGCCGTCGCACGGACCATCTGGGCCACGCAGATCCGCTATCTGGGCGTCGGCGCGATGCTCGTCGGCGGCGTCTGGACGTTGTTCTCGCTGCGCGCCTCGTTGCTCTCGGGCGTGCGCAGCGGTCTGGCTGCGGCGCGCGCCGGCAGCGCCAGGATAGTCGCGGAGACCGAAAAGGATCTGCCGATGAAGGCGGTCCTGCTGGGACTGGTCGTGTTCACGCTGCCGCTGGCTGTGCTGTACCAGGCGATCGTCGGCAGCGTCGCCGTTTCCATCCCGATGACGATCGTCATGATCATTGCCGGCTTCCTGTTCTCCTCGGTGTCCGCTTACCTGGCCGGCCTGGTCGGCTCGTCGAACAATCCCGTCTCCGGCATCACGATCGCGACGATCCTGTTCGCGTCGCTGATGCTGATCGTGCTACTCGGCAGCAGCTCGAAGCTGGGCCCGGTCGCAGCGATCATGATCGGCGCCGTGGTTTGTTGCGCAGCCGCCGTCGCCGGCGACAACCTGCAGGATCTGAAGTGCGGCTACCTGATCGGCGCCACTCCGTGGCGGCAGCAGGTGATGCTGGCGATCGGCGCGATCTCCTGCGCGATCGTGGTGGGACCGGTGCTCGACCTGCTCAACGAGACACGCGGCATCGGCGATCCGACGCCCGAGCATCCGAATCCGCTGGCCGCGCCGCAGGCAACGCTGATGGCGGCCGTCTCGCGTGCGATGTTCGGCGGCGAGCTGCCCTGGACCATGGTCTGGATCGGCGCAGTGGTCGGCGCAATCATCATCGCGATCGACAGCATGCAGAAGAGGCGCGGTTCGAGCTTCCGGGTCCCGGTGCTCGCGGCAGCAGTCGGCATTTATCTGCCGCTCGACGTCACCATGCCGATTTTCCTCGGCGGCATCCTCGCGCACTTCGTCGAGCGCGCCGCCGGCAAACCGGCGAATCCCAACGATCACGAGCGCATGCACCAGGACGGCGTGTTGTTCTCGTCCGGCCTGATCACGGGCGAGGCCCTGATGGGTATCGCCGTTGCGTTCTTCGTGTGGAAGTTCAACAACCCCGACGTGCTCGCGTTGTCGGAGCGTTTCCGCTTCGGCGAATGGGCCGGCCTGCTCGTGTTCGCGGTACTGGGCTACCTGCTGTATCGGACGGCAGTCGAGGGTGCGAGGCGAGTCTGCAAGGGCGACTAGCGGCGGCCCTTCATCACTTCGACTTTACCGTTGTTGCCGATCAGGCCCGAGGCGATCCAGCCGGTGAGACTGACGATCAGCGCGGCGCCGACGGCGGTCCAGAAGCCGCTGATGTGAAAGCCCGACAGCAACAGCGCGACGAGCCCGATCATCGCGGCATTCACCACGAGCAGGAACAGGCCAAGCGTCAGCAGCGTCAGCGGCAGCGTCAGCACGACGGCGATCGGCCGGACGATTGCGTTGACGATGCCGAGCAGCAGCGCGGCAGCCAGCAGCGTGATCGGCCGATCGAAGGAAAGACCCGGAAGAATCTGCATGGCGAGCCACAGCCCGAGGGCTACGATTGCCACGCGCAGCAGAAATCCAGTCATGGTCTAGTCTCCAAACTTCCGCTAGTGTTCGGGTCGCTGTAGGTCGGGGCTCGCGCCCCGACTCTTTATAACAAGATCGGGTTCCTCAGCGGAGAATCAATATGCAATACGTTGCGATCGTCACCGCCGTGGCGTTGCTGCAGTTCTTCTGGTTCGGCTGGCAAGTGGGCGTAGCGCGCACGAGATACAACATCCCGGCGCCGGCCATCAGCGGCAACGACGTCTTCGAGCGGACCTTCCGGGTGCAGATGAACACCCAGGAGCAGCTGCTGGTGTTCCTGCCCTCTCTATGGATCTTCGCCAGCTTCATCAGCCCGCTGTGGGCGGCGGTGCTCGGCGCGATCTTCATCGTCGGCCGCGCCGTGTATGCGGTCACGTACGTGAAGGATCCGAAGAGCCGCTCGATCGGTTTCGCGCTGACGGCGATTCCGAACCTGCTGCTGCTGCTGGGGATCCTGATCTGGGCAGTGTGGGCGCTGGTGAGGTCGCCCGCCGTGTAACTACGCAGCAGGCGGACGGCGCAGCATGCGGTCCTGCTGCATGCGCTGATCGGCGAGGATCATCAGCTCTTTGGGATACAGGTGATCGTCGGGGAAGTTTGCGATCCCGACGTTGACGTTGGCGCGGATCAGCCGGTTGGCGACGGACACGGTGCCGGCATACACGTTGTTGCGGATCCGTTGTCCGATCGCCGTGCCCGTTTCCGCGTCGGCTTCGACGAACAGCACGATGAACTCGTCGCCGCCGAGCCGCGCCGCGACGTCCGAGCCACGAATCGACCGTGTGATCGCGCTCGCCACCGTGCCGAGCACCTGGCTGCCGGCGTCGTGCCCGAGCATCTCGTTCACCTGCGCCAGATTGTCGACGTCGATGACGGCCAGCGTGTAAGGCCGATTGAAGCGCTCCGCCTTGCGATGCTCCTGCTGCAGCACTTCCTCGAACGCTCGCAGGTTCAGCAGTCCGGTGAGCGAATCGGTCGATGACAGATCGCTGATCCGCTGCACGGCGCTGTGCATCCGGCCGATGAGCGCGGCGACGACCAGCGCCACCGCGGTTCCCGGCGCGAACATATTGAAGAGCAGCCCGAGGAATTCCGGATCGCCGATGTAGGTCTGCGGCGTGAGCGAGCCCAGCACGAGCCCGAGCGCGCCGATGACTATGGCCAGCAGCAGGACCAGCCACCAACTGCCGAACGCCACGGCAATGCCGGTGAGCGGAATCGAGAACAGCGGCAGCAGCGAGCTACGCGCCGCGCCGGTCGCAGCGCACAGCAGTGCGACGCTGATCGTCGTCGCAGCGACATCGATCCAGTGTTGACGCGCGACTTGCCGTTGCAAGGCTGGGATCGAGCGCGTGATCAGCATGCTGAGCGTGAGCAAGGCGAGCGCGCTCACCGCGAGCAAAGGCTCGAGCACGTTCTGGGGTACGAAAACGAACTGCAGCGCGCCGGCAGTGAGAATCAGCAGATGCAGCCACAGCAGCACTGCCGCCGCGAAATTTCGATTGTCGCTGGCCGGCTGCTCGGCTCGCATGCGTGCTCAGTGGGCGCTGCTCTGACGGATCTTGCCCGGATCCTTGAGCAGATCCAATGCGACGTGCAGCGCGCGATCGTCGCCATCTTTCTTATCTTCGATCGCGACATCCGGCGTGATGCCGCGCTTGTTGATCGAGACGCCCGAGGGCGTGAAGTACCGCGAAGTAGTCAGCTTGATCGCATGTCCGTCGGACAGCGGCATGACGGTCTGCACCGAGCCCTTGCCGTACGTCTGGCTGCCGACCAGCCGCGCCCGATGATGATCCTGCAACGCGCCCGCGACGATTTCCGAAGCCGACGCCGAGCCGCCGTTGACGAGCACGATCAGCGGCGCGCCGTCGAGGTCGTCGCCGGGACGCGCATCCATCGCAAACTTCGCGTCCTCGGCGCGGCCGTTCGCCGTGACGATCACGCCGCCGTCGAGAAATACATCCGAGACGCCGACCGCAGCTTCGAGCACGCCACCCGGGTTGTCGCGCAGGTCGAGCACGAGGCCGCGCAGCGCGCCGCCGCTCGACTTCTTCAGCCTGGCGATCGCCGTCTCCAGGTCGGGCGTGGTGGTCTCGCTGAAGTGCGTGATCTTGACGTAGCCGAAGCCGGGCTCGAGCAGCTCCTGGCTGACGCTGTGCACCTGGACGCTGGCGCGCGACAGAGTGAACTCCATCGGCTTCGGCTCCGGGCCGCGCGCGATCGTGATCTTCACCGGCGTGCCGACGCGGCCGCGCATGCGGTCGATCGTATCGTTGAGGTTCTGCACGTCGACGGGCACGTCGTCGACGGCGAGGATGCGATCTCCGGCGAGCACGCCGGCCTTGTACGCGGGCGTGTCCTCGATCGGGTTGACGACCTTGACGACGCCGTTCTCGAGCGCGACCTCGATGCCGACGCCGGAGTATTCGCCGGTGGTGCTGATGCGGATCTCGTCGAACTGCTGCGGATCGAGATACGCGGAATGCGGATCCAGGTCGGCCATCAGGCCGCGGATCGCCGCTTCGATCAGCTCCTGGTCGGAGATGCGCTCGACGTATTCGCGACGCACGTGCTCGAGCACTTCGGCGAGCAGCCGCGCGTCCTGCCACGGCACCGGCGCGCTCGCAGCGTCATCGCGTTGTGCGACTGGCGCGGGCGGTGGGGCGCTGCGCTCGGCTTGCACCGTACGGCCGACGGACAACCCGAAGCCGGCGACGATGCCGATCGTCAGGACCAGAGCGAAGCGGACCGGGGTGCCCAGCCGGGACAGCGTGCGAGCCATTGCTGAGAAGTTCTGGACGTTGGAAGGGGGCTTGAGAAGCATAGTACACGGACATTGCTCGGCCAATGCGACGGAAGATTCAGCAAATCCCTGACTCCGTCATGCGTTCGCTACTTCATCTCGGGGCGCACTAAAGTCCGATGCGCGAAGGCCGCGTCGAGCCGCTGCGCGGCGCCGGGCCCGAGCGCAGCAGCTCCTGCAGCACGATCTCCAGCGGCCGCGGCCGGCCGATCGCAAAGCCCTGCCCGTAAGTCACGCCGAGCTGGCCGACCGCGCTCAGGATCGATTCGGTCTCGACGCACTCCGCCGTGGTCTGCAGCTTCATCGACTGCGACAGCTGCACGATCGCAGTGACCATCGCGCGCGAGCGGGCGTTGCCGGCGAGATCGCGGATCAGTCCGCCGTCGATCTTCAGGTGCGACACCGGCAGCGATTTCAGATACGTGAGCGAAGACAGGCCGCGGCCGAAATCGTCGAGCGCGATCGCGTGGCCCAGGTCCTGCAGCCGGCGGATCAGCGTCTCGGCGCGCACGATGTTCGCGACGGCCGCCGTCTCGGTGATCTCGAACGACAGCATCCCCGGCGGCAGGTCGTACTCGCGCAGCTTGTGCTCGAGATACGCCGGGAACTGCTCGTCGCCGAGCGACTGGCCGGAAATGTTGATCGCGAAGTGCGCGTCCATGCTCGCGAGGCGCGGCGCGGCCGACGACAGGATCTCCAGCGCGTATTGCACGACCCAGCGATCGATGTCGGTCGCGAGCTGGTAGCGCTCGGCAGCCGTGAGGAACTTGTCGGGGGCGACGATCTCGCCCGAAGGGTCGATCATTCGCAGCAACAGCTCGAAGCGACGGGCGCCGCCGGCGTGAGCAAGCTCGACGATCGGCTGCGCGTCCATGCGGAAGCGATCGTTGGAAATCGCCTCGCGCAGGTCGCCGATGATCGCGACGTCTTCGTAGCGACGCACGATGCTGCGATCTGCTTCCTCGTACAACTCGACCCGGCCGCGTCCACGATCCTTCGCCGCCTTGCACGCAGCCTCAGC
>DATBKP010000115.1:0-22761 GCA_036555785.1 Steroidobacteraceae bacterium | reverse complement strand
TTCCAAAGCACCGCCGAGTGCGGGTGCCGATCCGCCAACGACGCCGCCACCTCCTGCACCGCCTCCGCCACAGCCGCCGCCTCCACAACCGCCGCCTCCACAACCGCCGCCTCCGCAGCCTCCGCCTCCGCAGCCTCCGCCTCCGCAGCCTCCGCCGCCGCCACCTCCACCGGAGCCGCCACCTCCACCGCCGGAACCGCCGCCCCCGCCACCGCCAGCATCAACGGTCATCACTGGCGTCACGTTCGACGTGAGCTCACATCGTCGGCTGGCATTGGGCAGCGACAACTGGCCGCTCACCTGGTCGAACGACGGTAACCAGTACGCACTCTGGGGTGACGGGGGCGGATTCGGTGGCGACAATCTCGATGGCCGCGTCGAGTACGGAGTCGCGCGTGTGACCGGTGATCACGACAACTACGAAGGCTTCAACCGCTTTGGCGGCAAGGATGGCGAGTGCCCGGGCGGCATCCGCGGCAAAGGGCACGGCGCCCCGCTGAGTATCGGCGGAGTGCTCTATGCGTGGTTCACGCCGAGCGCGAGCACCATGGGCTTCGACACCTTCATCCTCTTTCGAAGTAACGACAAGGGTTGTACCTGGACACTGCTCGACGCGGCGTTCACACGCGAGCAGGACGGCGTTGCGTTCGGGAGCTTCGTGCAATTCGGCAAAGACCACGCACTCGCTCGCGATGCTTACGTTTACACTGTCGCTGTCGAGGTGACGAGTGAGCTGCAGCTCAACATCGTGCAGCGCCCCGGCAGAATCATCCTGCTGCGCGTGCCCAGGCTCACGATCGAAGATCGCGGTGCTTACGAGTTCTATGCGGGCCTGGACGACAGCGGACAACCGAAGTGGTCGACGGACGCGGCAGACAAGACGCCAATCTACGAAGACCTCAAGGGTGTCGGTCCGTATCCCCAGATGACTTTCGTACCGGGCCTCGAACGCCTGGTGTACACGAACCAGCATGGCGACGACGCGATCGTGGGTACGATCACCGGTTACAAGTCGCGGCTGACGATGGCGGAAGCGCCGCAGCCGTGGGGACCCTGGACGGTCTTCTACAAGGACGTGTTCTTCCCGCAGATCGAGCAGAGCGTCTTCCAGTGGAGTTTCGCGCCGAAGTGGTTCCGCAACGGCGGGCGCGACTTCACCCTCACCTTCTCCGGCGTGCGCACCAACGACTCCTGGAACACGATCGACGGCCGGTTCACCGTCGAGCAGTGAGGAGCGCGCGGAACCCTTCCACCGGCTGTCGGTTTCCATAGCGCCGGTTCGTCCTTGGTCATGACGATCTCGCGCAACTGACGACCCAATGGAGGCGGACAATGGCGAAGAACGTAATTTGTCTCTGGTACGACGGCGCGGCGGAAGAAGCTGCGAAGTTCTACGCGAAGACTTTCCCGAACAGCGCGGTGAAAGCGGTTCACCAGGCACCTGGCGACTATCCCGATGGCAAGCAGGGGCAGGTCCTCACCGTCGATTTCACGGTGCTCGGCGTGCCGTGCCTCGGTCTGAACGGCGGCCCGGCCTTCAAGCACAGCGAAGCCTTCTCGTTTCAGATCATCACCGAGGACCAGGCCGAGACCGATCGCTACTGGAACGCCATCGTCGGCAACGGCGGCAAGGAGAGCGAGTGCGGGTGGTGCAAGGACAAGTGGGGCTTGTCGTGGCAGATCACGCCTCGCGCGCTGATCGAGGCGACGACCGATCCCGATCGCAAGGCTGCGAAGCGCGCGTTCGACGCGATGATGACGATGCAGAAGATCGACATCGCCAAGATCGAAGCAGCGCGACGCGGATAGCGATCGGTCCTACGGCATAGGGGTTGTCCCTAGTCCCACGGACCAGTTCGCCGGCTGCGCTGCGGTAGGCATTCTGGCTACGGACCGCGCCCCGTGTCGCAAAGTCGCGGGCACCCCTCCCGGTAGTGACGCGTGCGCTCGCGGCCCGGGGTGCGGTTCAGTTCCGAAAAGAGCAGGCCGACTGTCATGCCGGCCTGCCCGCGGCGAATCTCAGAATCCTGCCGTCAAGCGCAACGCCACCGACGCGTCGACGAAGCCGAACCCCGAATCGAAGTCGAATCCTTTCGAATGCGGAATCGCGATCGGCCCGGTGACGCGGCCGGCGCGCTGCCGGATGTCCTGTCGAGCGGCCGACAGACGCAGCGCGATGTACATCACCTCCGGACGCAGTTGCTGCGAGCCGATGAAGCGTTTGCCTGCGGCGATATCACGCTTGCGTTGATCCAGCATGAGCGCCGCGATTGCTGCCACATGCGGCGCCGAAGCGGACGTACCGAAGAAATTCGGGAACCCGTCCGGCTCGGTGCTGCCCGGAATCGGCGCTGCAATGTCCGCGACGAAGAACGTGGTGTTGCCGCCGTCCGGACCGGTCAGCCCGGGCTTGATGCGTACCAGCGGGAACGGGAAGCGCCGCCCGTTGCGATCGAAAAGGATCGGCACGCCGCCCGCCGACGAGAACAGCTCGAGGCACGCCGGTGCGCACTCCGGTTTGTTCTGCGGCCCGAAGGCTGCAGTGTTGTACCAGGGCGCCGCACCGACTGCTTCCGCACCGGCTGCGTTCGCATGACCGTACAGAGTCCCGCTCTGCGTGTTGTGCTCCTCGACAGTCAACAGGCCGTTGCCCAGGTCGAACCACACGTATTTCATGCGATGCGGCGCGGGGCCTGAGAACAGCTCGATCGCAATATTCGCGTGCACGTCCTTGTCGCTGTCGTTGATCAGTACGGGAACCTCGACGGCATCCGCGCCCTCGTTGCGATCCACACCCGGGAACTGGCACACCAGCGCATCGGGATCGTCGTCGCACAGCGTGATCGGGTTGCCGCGGTCGTCGACGAAGTAGATGTCGACGTCGCTCGCGGAGCCGCGGCCATTCACGGAGAACCAGGGTTGATCCCACTGGAACGACAGCAGCGATGTGCTGCCGGCGCCCGCGGTAATGCCCTGCAGGACATCGACTCCTTTGCCGCCGTTGAAGTCGTGCAGCGGGCCGCCGCCTGCGCCTTCTCTTCCGGACCTGCGGAAGGCCGACTCATAGGACTGCCGCGCCTGGTTGCCGGCGGACGAAAAGTACGCCACGCCACGCGCTTTCACGCGGTCAGCGGCCTGCGCAATCGGCCCGTCCAGGAACATCGGCTCGGCGAAGTAGATCACGTCGTCGACGATGACATTTGCGCCCGCGTTGGCGAGCGCACCAATGCCCGCGGCGAAGTCTTCGGCGCTCTCGAATGCCGTGTAGAACGCGAGCGTCGAAGACGGTGCAACGTCGTGGATCAGTTGCATCATGCCGCGCCCTTCGTCGCTGCAGTCGGACGACGGCGTCGGCGACAGGTCCTTCAACACCAGCACGTTTTGCGGCAGGTCGTGGCTCGCCTTGTCCTGCGGCGCTGTCGTGAACGGCTCGCCGGCGACGAGCGCGCCTTCCGAGCAGTTGTAGCTGTCGGACATCACGCCGACGCGGACTCCCCGGCCGTCGACGTGAAACCGCTGGCGCGCCACGTCGCTGCGCTGCGAATGATCGCCTTGCGTCGTCGTCAGGCCCACTTGTGTCTTTGCCATCGCAGGCCGCATGAAGCGCAGCGTCGGGATCGTGCTCATGTCGGACAACGCGTCGATCGGAACGCGGCCCGTGACAGCGCGGCCGTGCACGGCTGCATTGAGCATGCCCTTCGCCACCAACTCGGTGCGCAGCGCATTGGCATCGCCATCAGCGTACGCACTGACTCCCACGTAGCGGTCGCGGATCGTCAATCCGGGCAATCTGCTGCTCGACCGCGATGTCTGGCTACGCGCGCTCAGTTGCGCTCGCGATTCGGCGGCGCGCGCGAGCGATTGCAGGTGGCCGCCGAGCTTGGCGGATGCGCCTGCCTTCATCGATCGTGCGTAGTTTGCGAATGCCTGCTGCGCTTGAGTCTGCTGCTGCGGGGGCGTTGCGGCCAGGACGGCTGCAGTTGCGGACGCGAGCGCCACGCCACCCAGAAAACGGTGAACTCCACGAATCATCTGCCTTCCCTCCAGTCATGAGCGTTTTTGCAGTTGTCGCCTCCGCATTGTTCGGCTCGTTGTGTGCGGCCCGTGCACTCTAGCGGCGGTTGAATTGCGGGTTCGTAGGAAATGCGGCACTGACGCCGATATTTCGGGCGCTGCGCGCGTGTCTGTGGTGAGTTCGCGCACGCCAGAACTGCAAGTCATGCAGTAGGACTATCCGCGACCAGCCCCTGCATTAATACCAAGTTGAGGCGTGTCGCAAATTCCGTTACAAGCTCGCTGCCGAACTGCGGGGAACGGATAACGGAGCTGCGCGAGCGGATGCGGTTCTCTCTTACTACAAGAATTGCAGCTGCGTTCGTCGTTTCTCTGGTCTCCCTGGTAGCGCTCGCCACGATTTCCTACCGCAACGTCGCGGCCATGAACCGCGACACCGAATGGGTCACGCACACTTTTGAAGTACTGCAGGCCAAAGAGGCCTTGAAGCGCAGCCGCGCGGAGATGGAGGCCGGGGCGCGCGGCTATGTCATCGCTGGCGATTCATTCTTTCGCGAGCAGGCCCTGGCCGGCGGCGCCGAGCTTGGCGACATTCAGCGCAAGCTCCTCGAGCTGACCGCGGACAATCCCGCGCAACAGGCCCGTATCACGCGACTCGGCGAATTGCTTGCCGCGCGACGCGCGCTCATCGAACAGCTGGTGCAACTGCGTACGGAGGGCGTGGGTCCGGGCGAGCCCCGGATGCAGCAAATCGTGCGCGAGGGCTACGACGTAGGTCGCTCGCTCGGCGACCTTGCAGCGGAGATCGAGCAGCACGAGCACCAGCTACTCGCAGAGCGCACCGCCACCGCGCAAAGTGCCGCGCGCCGTACCAGTGCGACGCTGCTCTACGGCTCGACCATAGCGTTGACGCTCATGCTCGCGATCGTCGTATGGCTCGTCAGCAGCATGCGTGGACCGCTGCGATCGTTGGTCTCCGGTGCCGGACAGCTTGCGCGTGGCGACTATGCGCATCGGGTCTCACATGCTTCGCACGACGAGATCGGCGACCTCGCGGCCGCGTTCAACGAAATGGCAGCGCAAGTCGAGCAGCGCCAGGTCGCGCTCGCCGCCGAGGCCTGGGTCAAGAACAGTCAGGCCCGGCTGTCGCGCGTCCTCGAAGGTCAACGCGAGCTGCGCCCGCTGTGCGACGCCGTTCTGAGCGAGCTTGCGCAATTGCTCGACATTCAGCACGGAGCTGTCTATCTGCCGGCGATCGAGGGGGACCGCAGGCGATTGCTGTTGCATGGGACCTATGCGGCCACCGACGCGCCGGCCTCGATTAACGCCGGCGCCGGACTGGTCGGTCAAGCTTTCAGCGAACGCCGCCGGCTGCAGGTGGACGCCCTGCCCGACAACTATTACGTGCGGATTGGCTCCGCGCTCGGCAGTGCCCTGCCTCGTCACTTGCTCGTGTTCCCGATCATCCTGCATGGCGCAGTCAGCGCGGTGCTCGAGCTGGCCAGCTTCCAGCCGTTCACCGAGCTGCAGCTGCGCCTGCTCGAGCAATTCTCCGATAGCCTGGCCCACGTGCTGCATACGGTGATCGCCGCCAACGAGCTGGCCGAGCGCAATGACGAGCTCGAAGCGCAGAGCCAGCGCCTGCGCGCCTCGGAAGAGGAGCTGCAGCAGCAGCAGGAAGAGCTGAAGCAGGCGAACGAGGAGCTCGAACAGACCAACGAAGAGCTGCGACAGACGAACGACGAGATGGATCAGCGCTCGCGGCTGCTCGCCGAGCAGAAGCGGCTGCTGGAACAGAGCAACCTGCAGACCGAGACGGCGCGCGCGGCGCTCGAGGAGAAATCGAAGCAGCTCGCGCTCACCTCGAAGTACAAATCCGAGTTCCTGGCGAACATGTCGCACGAGCTGCGCACGCCGCTCAACAGCCTGCTGATCCTGTCGAAGCTGCTGGCCGACAACACGGAGGGCACGCTCAGCGACAAGCAGATCCAGCACGCACGCACGATCTGGAACTCCGGCAACGACCTGCTGCGCCTGATCGACGACATCCTCGACCTGTCGAAGGTCGAGGCCGGCGCGATCGAGCTGGAGCTGGCGGAGTTCCCGGTGCGCTCGCTGACGGAGTCGATCGAAGCCATGTTCCGGCCGATCGCGCAGAGCCGCGGGCTGGAGTTCATGGTGACGCTGGGTCCCGACCTGCCGGCCACGCTGTGCAGCGACGTGCATCGCCTGCAACAGGTGCTGAAGAATCTGCTGGCCAACGCTTTCAAGTTCACACAGCGCGGTTCCGTCGAGCTGTCGATCTATCCTGTCACCGGCGACTGGGACAGGTCTGCCGCCGCCCTTTCGCAAGCGAAGCGAGTCATCGCGTTCGCAGTGAAGGATTCCGGCATCGGTATCCCCGAGGATCGGCAGAAGCTCATCTTCGAAGCCTTCCAGCAGGCCGATGCCGGCACTGCGCGCAAGTACGGCGGCACCGGGCTCGGCCTGTCGATCAGCCGCGAACTCGCAAGCTTGCTGAAGGGGGCCATCACTTTGCAGAGCACTCCCGGCAGCGGCAGCACGTTCACGCTTTTCATCCCCGACAGCATCGACCCGAACGCGCCGCGGCTGCAGCAGGCCGCAGCTGTGGCGGTCGAGCCCATCGAAGCCGCCGCGATTGAAATGGAGCCGGACCTGATGCCGGACGACCGCACGAGCATCGCCGAAGGCGACGCGGTGCTGCTGATCATCGAAGACGATCGCAACTTCGCCTACGTGCTCGCCGATTGCGCGCGCGAAAGGAAGTTCAAGGCCGTCGTTGCGGGGACAGCGGCGGCCGGCATCGCGCTCGCCCGGCGCCTCAAGCCATCCGCCATCACGCTCGACCTGCATCTGCCCGACAGCGATGGCCGCGTCGTTCTCGACCTGCTCAAGCACGATCCCGGCACCCGGCACATTCCGGTGCACGTGATTTCGGTTGCCCCGGAGGGCGAACGCAGCCTGCATCAGGGCGCAGTCTCGTTCCTGCAGAAGCCGGTGACGCGCGAAGCGCTCGACAAGGCACTCAGCCTCGCCGCGGACTTTGCGCCTTCCCGCATCCGCCGGCTGCTGATCGTCGAAGACGATCCGGTGCAGCAACAGCAGATCCGCGACGTCATCGGCAACGGCGACGTCGAGAGCACGATTGCCGGCACCGCCGCTGCGGCTCTCAAAGCACTCGACCAGACGCGTTTCGATTGCCTGGTGCTCGATCTCGGCTTGCCGGACCAGAGCGGCATCGATCTCATCCGGGAGATTCATCGCCGGCACGGCCTGCGCTCGCCGCCCGTCATCGTCTATACCGCCAAGGCGCTCACCCGCCGCGAGGAAACCGAGCTGCGCGGCTTGTCCGAAGCGATCATCGTCAAGGACGTGCGCTCGCCCGAGCGCCTGCTGGACGAGACCGCCCTGTTCCTGCATCGCGTGCAGGCGAAGCTCCCGGACGCGAAGCGCCGCATGCTGGAGCGCGTGCAGCGCGACGATGCATTGCTGTCCGGCCGCAAGGTGCTGATCGTCGACGACGACCTGCGCAACATCTTCGCCATCTCCAGCGCACTCGAGAACTACAAGATGAGCGTGTCGTACGCCGAGGGCGGGCGCGAGGCGCTGGAGAAGCTGCAACAGGAAGACGGCTTCAATGCGATCCTGATGGACGTGATGATGCCGGAGATGGACGGCTACGAAACCACACGGCGCATTCGCGCCATGCCGGCCTATGCGAAGCTGCCGATCATCATGGTCACCGCCAAAGCGATGCGCGGCGATCGCGAGAAGTGCCTGCAGGCGGGCGCGTCGGACTACATCACCAAGCCCGTGGACATGGATCAGCTGCGCTCGCTGTTGCGAGTCTGGCTGTACCGCTGAGCGCGCCGTGGACCCTGAGATAGTCGCGCTGCTGGAAACGGTCAACGAGCGCACCGGGCTCGACTTCCGCGACTACGCCCCCTCCTCCCTGCATCGCCGGGTGCAGCGTCGCGTCGCCGGCGAGCGCGTCGCATCGATAACGGCATTGCACCAGCTGATCAAAGCCGAGCCGGCGGCGCTCGGACGCCTCGCCGAGGCGCTCACAGTGCCGGTCACTTCGATGTTTCGCGATCCGGCGTTCTTTCGCGAGTTCCGCGCGCGGGTCGCACCGCTGCTGCGGACGCATCCGTTCCTGCGGCTGTGGGTGGCCGGATGCTCCACCGGACAGGAGGTGTATTCGCTCGCGATCGTGCTGCACGAGGAAGGGCTGTACGAGCGCTCGCGCATCTACGCAACCGAGCTGCAACCCGCGCCGCTCGAGCAAGCCACGAGCGGCGTCTATCCGCTGGCGACGATGCAGGAGTACACGCGGAACTACCAGGAAGCGGGTGGCACGGCGGACTTCTCCGATTACTACTCTGCCGATGCTTCCTCGGCAATCGTGCGGCCGCACTTGCGCCGGAACATCGTGTTCGCCCTTCACAACCTGGTGAGCGATCGCTCGTTCAATGAGTTCCAGCTGATCTTCTGCCGCAACGTGATGATCTACTTCAACCGCACGTTGCAGCGGCACGTGCACGAGCTGCTCTACGACAGCCTGGCGCTGTGGGGCTATCTCGGGCTCGGCCGCAGCGAGTCCGTGCGCTTCTCGCAGCACGAGCATCGCTACGAGGCGGTGAGCGAGCGCGAGCGTCTGTACAGGAAGATTCTATGATCGTCATGGGCGGCTCGCTCGGCGGGATGCAGTCCGCGCAGACGATCCTGCAGGCGCTGCCTGCGGCATTCGCGATGCCGATCGTCGTCGCGCTGCATCGTCCGCCAGACGACGAGGACATGTTGACGCCGCTGCTGCAACGAGGCTGCGCGCTGCAAGTCAGCGAGGTCGTCGACAAGGAGCCGATCGAGACCGGCCGTGTCTACGTCGCACCGCCGGACTACCACGTGCTGCTCGAGCCCGATTGCCTGAGCCTGTCCGTCGACGAGCGCGTCAATTACGCGCGCCCTTCGATAGACGTGCTGTTCGAGTCTGCGGCGCTGGTGTACGGCGGTCGTGCGATCGGCGTCATTCTCAGCGGCGCCGGCGTCGACGGCGCTCGTGGCGCTGCTGCGATCCACGAATGCGCCGGCACAGTTCTGATCGAAAGTCCCGCAACCGCCCTGCGACCGGACCTGCCAGCCGCGGCGCTGGCCGCGACTGCCGCATCCATGAGTCTGCCGCTCCCGCAGATAGCGACAGCGCTGTGCGAGTTGGCGCGCAAGAGCCCGAATGGAGTTCCTGATGCAAGCCGATCCACGAGTCAACATCCTGCTGGTCGACGATGAGCCGGCGAACCTGCACGCTCTGCAGGCCGTGCTCGAACCGCTCGAGCAGAACCTGATTGTCGCGTCGTCCGGCACGCAGGCGCTGCGCCAGGTGCTGGAGCACGACTTTGCGGTCATCCTGCTCGACGTGCAGATGCCGGACATGAGCGGCATCGAAACGGCCGCGATGATCCGCGAGCGCGAACGCTCCAAGACCACGCCGATCATCTTCCTCACCGGCGTCGTGAAAACCGCGGAGATGATGTTCAAGGGCTACTCGGCCGGCGCGGTCGACTATCTGATGAAGCCTGTCATCTCGGGCGTGCTGCGCGCGAAGGTGGAAGTCTTCGTCGAGCTGGCGCAGGTGCGCCAGTCGCTGCACCAGGAGATTGCCGAGCGCACGCGCATCGGCGGCGAAATGGCGCGGCTGAACATGGTGCTCGAACAGCGCAACGAGGATCTCACTGCGGCGAACAGCGACCTCGAAGCGTTCAGCCATTCGGTCTCGCACGACCTGCGCATGCCGCTGCGGCACATCCAGGCCTACGTGAGCATGATCGAGGAGTCCGCGCTTTCCAAGCTGAGTCCGGACGAGCAGCGGCGTCTGCAGGGCGTACGCGAAGCGGCGCAGCGCATGAGCCAGCTCATCGACGATCTGCTCGCGTTCTCGCGCATCGGTCGCACGGCGATGCGCAAAGCTCCCGTCGATCTCAACGCGCTCGTCCAGGCGGTCATCGCGGAGCTGCAGCCCGAGCTCAAGACTCGCAAGGTCGAATGGACGCTGCAGCAGTTGCCGTACATCAGCGGCGACCGCGCCCTGCTGCATCAGGTGTTCCTCAATCTGCTCGCGAACGCAGTGAAGTACACGCGGACCCGTGCGGAAGCGCGCATCCAGGTGTTCGCGGTCGAACAGGACGACGAGATCATCGTCGGCGTCAAGGACAACGGCGTCGGCTTCGATCCGGCGTACAGCGACAAGCTGTTCGGCGTGTTCCAGCGCTTGCACAGCGCCACCGACTTCGAAGGGACCGGCGTCGGCCTGGCGAACGTCCGTCGCATCGTGCAGCGACACGGCGGCCGGACCTGGGCGGAGTCGGCGCTGAACGAAGGAGCGACGTTCTACTTCAGTCTCCCGGCGCCCGGCAAAGCCGAGAGCGACATGGCGGCGCCACTGGCGTCCAAGGTGCATTCGGTCGAGAATGAGCCCCCTAAAGACGCCTGAGCGTTGCGGGGGTCACGTGAACATCAAGCAGCTTCAGCAAGGGCTCGATTACTGCGGCCGGGTCGAGGCGGTGCGCCAGACCTATCACGTCTTCCAGGCGAAGGGCTCGTTTCTGGTGCTGTCCTTCGCACGCGCCAGAGACCGTAAAGGCTCGGGCTATTTCAATCTCATCGACGAAGCTGCCGTGGATTACGTGCAGGGCCGCATGGGCGGACACAGCGGCGTCACTGCGAAGGACGTCGTGCAGGCCGGGCGTCGCACCAAGCACATTACCGGCCGGCTGCAGGCGCTGAATATTCTCTACGTGATGGTGGCGTTGAACCAGGCTTCCATTCAGAAGGCCGGCGAGAATCGCCAGCTGTTCTTCTCCGTGCGTAAAGCGCGCCGCGCGGCTGCCTAGCCGGCGCTTCCGGGCTCGCGATTCGAAAGACGTGCGTGCAGCATGCGAACTCTGTCGCCCGCCGCTGTCTGACACAGGAACGGCAGCAGGCCGTGCACCAGCGCAGCGACGGTTCCGACGGCCAGCGTCGCGCCGAAGCTCCATGCGAAACGCATGTGCTCGAAATAGCCCTGCCCGGCGCTGCGGGGGTGCGCCAGGAACAGACGGTCGATGAGTCCACCGGACGTCATTGGAGGTACCTCATGTTCAGGAAGATAGCGTTCACGATGTATCCGATCACGGACGTGGCCCGTGCCCGCCGATTCTACGAGGAAACGCTCGGCCTGAAACGCGGCTCGATGGGCAACCAGGGCGAGCAGTACTGGATCGAGTACGACCTGCCCGCGGGCGGCTGCCTGGCGCTCACCAACTTCATTCCCGACAAGCCGAGCGATGCTGCCGGCGGCACGATCGCGCTGGAGGTCGAGGATATCGAGAAGCTGATGGCGGACCTCAAATCGAAGGGCGTGACGTTCAAGAGCGACATCATTCACAGCCCGGTGTGCCGCATGGCCGTATGCTTGGATTCCGAAGGCAACTCGATCCTGCTGCACCAGCTGAAGCCGAAGGCGAAGTAGATGAAGCGAGGTTTAGTCGCAATTGCAGCGTTCGCCGGGACTGTCGCGAGCGGCGCGACGCCGCCCATCGACGAGGACGGGATGAAGGCCGCGCTGGCGAAGGGTGCGGTCAAGGTCATCAGCCTCGAGCGGCATCTGGGCCCGCCCAAGGTGCCCGACGGCCCGTTCGCGCGCGCCTGCGAAAACTGGAACCTGACCGGCGCGCAGGTGCTGAATTTCTTCGCGCACTCGACCGCGATCCTGCCGGAGGAACTGCACACGACGTATGCAGTCGTGCCCTGTCAGTACTCGGGAACGATCTCGATCAACGGTGAGACCTATAACTTCTCCATCAACGCGGGCTCGTTCGGCGTCATTCATGGGACGCCCGCGGATCGTGTAGCGCTGTTCGGTTGCCGGGCCGAGTGCAAGGAACTGTTCCGGCTCAACCCCGAAGCCGAGTAATGCACTTCAGCGGCGGCGCGTGTACTCGTACTCGACCGCCGGCCATTGACGCGCAGTGCCATCGGCTTGCACCCAGAACTGCCGCACGAACTCGTGATCGTTGCTCGCGCGCGAGATCTCCAGGTTCGAGCGGATCATGCGGCCCTCGACCTCCTTGCCGAGGCCGACGAACGCGAGGCTTTCGAAGATCATGGTGAGCTTGCCGTTGTCTTCGTTGGCGAAGCTGTACGCCGGCATGATGCCGACGGGAAAGCGCGTATCCATCGAGACGTACTGCCAGCGCCCTTCGACGCGGCTGTAGTACTGATACGCGAGACGCTTGAAGTCCGGCAGATCCGCAGCGGCGTCCGGATGCATCGTCTCCTCCATGTAGAGCCCGACCATCCTGCGCTCGGCAACCAGCTGCTCGGTGACGATCGGCTTCGCGTCCGGCGTCGGCCGGAACGTCATCTTCACCGTCCACGTGCCGGTGCGTTGCTGGAGCTGCTCCTCTTCGTAGCCGGGTTGCTGCATGCGTTCCGCGGCGGAGGGAGTTGCAGGTTTTTCAGCGGTGGCTGCGAATGGCGACAATGTCGCGAAGAGTGCCGGGAGCAGAGCAACGAGGAAAGAGCGCCGCGCACGCGAAGAATTTGCAGTCATGTCCGTAGTCTCCAAGTGGAGAGACGGAGGATACGTTGCAGGCGACGCTGTCCGCTATCGACAAACTTGTGGAAGGCGTACACGGCGGAGGTTGAAAAACAATCGGCGGATCGTGTTCCGAGTGCAAAACCGCTGGTATCCGGAACAGCGGCCGTGTCTCGCACGTGAGAGTGCACTGGCAATCGGGCAAGCCCTGGCGACCGGCGATTGAACTATCAACTCGTAACCGGAGGACGTATGAAAACGCAAGCGCTCATCCTCGGCCTGCTGTTGTTGACTACCGCTTGGGCTGCCGATGCATATCAACTGCCTTCGATGCTGGAGGTCACCGGCGCCTCCTGCGGCGCAGCGCAGCCTTACCAGACGCAGTTCGTCATCACGAGCACGAGCGATGACGGGATCTCCGTTGGCCGCGTATGGCGCTACACGCGCTGCTCCAGCGGCGGGCGCGGCACGACACCGAACGTCTACACCGGTTGTGCTGATGTGCGCTGGATGCCTGACGGCACAATGCAGGGCTTTGGCATCGTGTGGCGGTCGAAGGGCAAAGTGAGCGTGCCAGCGTCGAACTGCATTCGCTCGTAACGTTGCGATTGCGGTTCGCCGACGGTGCGAGGAACCGCGCAAGCAGTGGAGGCTAGGGTCGGAATCGAACCGGCGTAGACGGCTTTGCAGGCCGCTGCATGACCACTCTGCCACCTAGCCAGGTTGGCGTGCGCGGGCGCAGTTGCTGCACCCGTGAAGCGCAAAACCCCGGGGTCGGCCCGGGGTTTTACTCGAGAGCTGGAGCGGGAAACGAGGCTCGAACTCGCGACCTTAACCTTGGCAAGGTTACGCTCTACCAACTGAGCTATTCCCGCTTACGTAGCCGGACGCAGGGGTCCGGGACGAACGGGCGATATTCTAGGGCTGACCGACCCTGTGTCAAGGAAGTCAGCCGTTTCCCGCGCGCATCAGGTCCGGCCACGCGGCGCGCAAGTACACGACCATCGACCACAGCGTCAGCGCCGCCGCAGCGACCAGGCAGTACACGCCCAACTCGAACGCCGGAATGATCCAGACGTCGCTCCGGAACAGCATCATCGACAGGCCGGTCATCTGGAAAATCGTCTTGAGCTTGCCGACCGCGGACACCGCGACTTTGCCGCGCGCGCCCATTTCCGCCATCCACTCGCGCAGCGCCGAGATCGTGATCTCGCGGCCCACGATCACGGCCGCCGTCAGCGTGATCAGCGTCTGCGGATTGAACTTGATGAACTTGAGCTCCGGCGGATCGTGGCTGACGAGCAGCACCAGCGCGACGGCGACCATCAGCTTGTCGGCGACCGGATCGAGGAACGCGCCGAGCGCCGAAGTCTGGCCGAGGCGGCGCGCCAGGTAGCCGTCCAGCGAATCGGTGACGGCGGCCAGGATGAACACGATCGCGGCAGCCGGATTGGCCCACGAATACGGTGCGTAGAACAGGACGACGACCAGCGGGATCATGACGATCCGCGCCACCGTCAGGTAATTCGCGATCGGAAAACTCACTGGCGCCGATTGTAAGTAAATTTTCAGCCGCTCGCGTGCAAAGTGTCGTAGATCGATTGCGCCAGCTTGCGGCCGATGCCGTGCACCTTTGCCAGGTCGTCGACGCCGGCGCGTGCGACGCCCTGCAGCCCGCCGAACTGCCGCAGCAGCTCCCGGCGCTTGCGCGGCCCGAGTCCCGGGACCGTCTCCAGCACCGAATGCGTGCGCGCCTTGGCGCGGCGCTGCCGGTGACCGGTGATGGCAAAGCGATGCGCCTCGTCCCGAATGCGCTGGATGAGGTGCAGCGCCGGCGAATCCGGAGGCAGGACGCGCGGTGAGTCCTCGCCGGCGAGGAACAGGCGCTCCTGCCCCGGCCGGCGATCGGCGCCCTTGGCGACACCGGCTATGCAGACGCCGTCGATCGCGAGCTCCTTCAGGACTGCGACCGCCTCCGCGAGCTGTCCCGGACCGCCGTCGATCAGCAGGAGGTCGGGCAAAGGCGCCTCGCCTTTCTTGATGCGTGCGTAACGGCGCGACAGCGCCTGGCGCATTGCCCCGTAGTCATCGCCCGGCTCCAGCCCTTCGATATTGAAGCGCCGATAGTCGCTCTTGAGCGGCCCCTCGGGGCCGAACACGACACACGACGCGACCGTCCGCTCGCCCATCGTGTGGCTCACGTCGAAGCATTCCATGCGTTTCGGCGGCGCGCTCAAACCGAATACTTCGGCCACCGATTGCAACTGTTCTGTCGTGGTGGCTTCTGTCGCCCGGCGCATGTTGAGCCCGATCTCGGCGTTGGTGCGCGCCATTTCCAACCAACGCGCGCGCACGCCGCGGACGCCCGACCGAATGCGCACCGAGCGTTCCAGGCGCTCCGACAGCGTCGCTTCCAGCAAGTCAGCATCCTCGATCGGCTGACTGATGAGGATCTCGCCCGGCGCGTCGCGACCCAGGTAATACTGCGCGAGGAATCCCGAGAGCAGCTCGCCCGCCTCCGCCAGTCCGGCGCGCGGAAAGAAATTCGAGCTGCCGAGATTGCGGCCGCCGCGCACGAACACGATCGAGACGCAGTGGTCGCCGCCGTGCGAGACGAGCGCCACGGCGTCGATGTCCTCGGTGACGTTGCGCGTCACCGACTGCGTCGAATGAATCGCCTTGATGCCGTTGATCTGGTCGCGCAGCCGCGCCGCGCGCTCGAACTCGAGCTTCTGCGCCGCGTCCTCCATGCGCTGCGCGAGATCGTCGATCAGCTCGCCGCCCCGGCCTTCCAGCACTTTCATCGCATCTTCCACGTCCTGCTTGTAATTCTCGACGGAGATCAGGCCGACGCACGGTCCGGAGCAGCGCTTGATCTGGTACTGCAGGCACGGACGGGAGCGATTCGCGAAGAACGTGTCGCTGCACGGGCGCAGCAGGAACAACTTCTGCAGCAGCAGCACCGTTTCGCGCGTGGCGCGCGCGTTCGGGTACGGCCCGAAGAAGCGACCAGGCAGTTTGCGGCTGCCGCGGTAGAAGCTGATGCGCGGATAGTCCTGCTCGGTCGTGATGTACAGGTACGGAAAGCTCTTGTCGTCGCGCAGCGTGACGTTGTAGCGCGGACGATGGCGCTTGATCAGGTTGTACTCGAGCAGCAACGCTTCCGTTTCCGAGGCTGTGGCCGTCACTTCGATGCTCGCGATCTGCGAGACCATCGCCATGGTCTTCGCGGCGTGCGCCTTGCTGCCGGTGAAGTACGTGCTGACGCGATTCTTCAGGTTGCGCGCCTTGCCGACGTACAGCACCTCGCCGTTCGCGGCGAGCATGCGATACACGCCGGGCCGCTGGCTCAGGTTCGCCAGGAAGGGCTTCGGGTCGAAGGCGCTCATGGGTGCGCTAGTCTAGCGCCCGTCCACCAGCTTACGGGCGCGCGCGAACACCTCGACGAACATCTTCTCGGTCAGGCGTCCGGTCTGCGTGTTGTAGCGGCTGCAATGATACGAATCGAGCAGCAGGTGCCCGGTCGGCAGCTCGTACTCCGCGGCATGTGCAAACTTGTACTCGGAAGGCTTGAGGGCCAGCGCGCGCAGCGCGGCGTTGTGAGCAATCGAGCCCAATGCGAGCAGCACGGCCCTCGTGCTCACGCGCGCCAGATCGGCGGCCAGGAAGCGATTGCAGGTGCGAATCTCGGCGGGCGTGGGCTTGTTCTCGGGCGGCACGCACTTGACCGAGTTCGTGATGCGGCAGCCGAGCAGCTTCAGACCGTCGTCGCGCGACTTCGACTCCGGCCGGCTCGCGAATCCGAAGCGATGCAGCGTGCGATACAGAAGCAGGCCGGCATGGTCGCCCGTAAAGGGCCGGCCGGTGGCATTCGCGCCGTGAAATCCGGGCGCGAGCCCGACGAGGATCAGCCGCGCCTTGGGGTCGCCGAACGGCGCGACCGGCGCGCAGTAGTAGTCGGGGTACTGCTCCCGTCCCTCGGCCAGGAACTGTGCGAGACGCGGGCAGTCGGTGCAGGTCCGATCGAAGATGACGCCGTCGGAGGGCCAGAGCTGGTGAGTCACCAGCTCAGTTTAGCAGCCTCAGGCGCGAGCCTTCTGGAACTGCGCTTCCTCGGTCGAGCCCTTCATCGCGGTGACCGACGACTGCCCCGCCGTGACCGTCTGGGTCACGTCGTCGAAGTAGCCGGCGCCGACTTCGCGCTGGTGCTTCGTCGCCGAGTAGCCGTCCTTCTCCGCCGCGAACTCCTGTTCCTGCAGCTGCACGTAGGCCGCCATCTGCGACGCCTTGTAGCCGCGCGCCAGCTGGAACATCGAGTAGTTGAGCGCGTGGAAGCCGGCCAGTGTGATGAACTGGAACTTGTAGCCCATCGCGCCCAGCTCGCGCTGGAATTTTGCGATCGTGGCGTCGTCGAGCTTCTTCTTCCAGTTGAACGACGGCGAGCAGTTGTACGCCAGCATCTTGTCCGGGAACTTCTTGTGGATGCCTTCGGCGAACTGCTTCGCTTCCTGCAGATCCGGATGACCGGTTTCGCACCAGATCAGATCCGCGTGCGGCGCGTAAGCGAGGCCGCGCGCGATCGCCTGGTTCAATCCCGCGTCCACGTAGAAGAAGCCTTCGCTGGTGCGATCCTTCGACTTGATGAACGGCCGGTCGCGCTCATCGACGTCGGAGGTCAGCAGGTTCGCCGACTCCGCATCGGTACGCGCGACGAGCACGGTGGGCACGCCGCAGGTATCGGCGGCGAGACGCGCGGCGGTGAGCTTGGCGATCGCCTCGGCAGTCGGCACGAGCACCTTGCCGCCCATGTGACCGCACTTCTTCGCCGACGACAGCTGATCTTCGAAGTGCACGCCGGCCGCGCCGGCTTCGATCATGCCCTTCATCAGCTCGAATGCGTTGAGCACGCCGCCGAAGCCGGCTTCGGCGTCCGCCACGATCGGCTTGAGCCAGTCGATCGAATCGTTGCCCTCGGCATGATGAATCTGATCCGCGCGCAGCAGCGTGTTGTTGATGCGGCGGACGACCGCCGGCACCGAGTTCGCGGGATACAGCGACTGGTCCGGGTACATCTCGCCGGAGAGGTTCGCGTCACCGGCGACCTGCCAGCCCGAGAGGTAGATCGCATCGAGACCGGCCTTCACCTGCTGCATCGCCTGGTTGCCCGTCAAGGCGCCGAGTGCGTTGACGAACGGCTTCTCGTGCATGAAGCGCCACAGCTTCTCGGCGCCCAGCCGCGCCAGCGAGTGCTCGACGTGGACCGTGCCCCGTAGGCGCACGACGTCTTCGGCCTGGTAGGCGCGCTCCACTGCCTGCCAGCGGGGGTTGGTTTGCCATTCTTTGCGGAGCTGTTCGGCGGAGAGATGCGTCATTGCAGGTTCTCGCTTCAGTTGATTTCCTGGTAGGCCGGCAACGTGATGAACGTTCCGAAATCCGGCGCGGTGGTGATACGGTCTATGAGCGTGGCGGCGCGCTCGTAGTGACCGGCAGCGTAGGCTTGCGCGCCGACGGCGGCTGAGAGCTTGTTCAGCTCTTCACGCACGATGCTGCGGAACAACTCGACCGTGACCTTGCGGCCGTCGTCGAGCTTGCCGGCGGGATGCTTGATCCACTGCCAGATCTGCGCACGCGAGATCTCGGCGGTCGCCGCATCTTCCATCAGGTTGTTGATCGGCACGCAGCCGAGGCCGCCGAGCCACGCGGCGATGTACTGGACGGAGACGCTGACGTTGTTGCGCAGGCCGGCCTCGGTAATCGTGCCCTTCGGGATCTGCAGCAGGTCCTGCGCCCCGAGCTCGACATCCGGGATCTTATGCAGCTGGTTCGGCGTCGGCATCAGGCGGTCGAAGACCTCCATCGCGATCGGCACCAGGCCGGGATGCGCGACCCACGTGCCGTCGTGGCCGTCGCCCGCCTCGCGCTCCTTGTCGGCCCGCACTTTGGCGAGCGCTTCGTCGTTCGCCTTCGGGTCGTTCTTGATCGGAATCTGCGGCGCCATGCCGCCCATCGCGAACGCGCCGCGGCGGTGGCAGGTCTTGATCAGCAGCTTCGAGTACGAGCGCAGGAAGTGCGTCGTCATCGTCACCTGCTGGCGGTCCGGCAGCACGAACTCCGGCCGCCGGCTGAATTTCTTGATGAAGCTGAAGATGTAGTCCCAGCGGCCGCAATTCAGGCCGACGATATAGTCCTTGAGCTCGTGCAGGATCTCATCCATCTCGAACGCCGCCAGGATCGTCTCGATCAGCACGGTCACCTTGATCGTCTGCGGCTCGATGCCGAGCGTGGCTTCGGAGTGCTTCAGCACGTCGGCCCACAACCGTGCTTCGCGATGATTCTCCAGCTTCGGCAGATAGAAGTACGGCCCGGTGCCCCGCGCCTTGAGCGCTGCGTGGTTGTGGAACAGGTACAGGCCGAAGTCGACGAACGCGCCGGGCACCGGCTTGCCGTCCACCGCGAGGTGCTTCTCATAGAGATGCCAGCCGCGCGGCCGCACCAGCAGCGTCGCGATCTGCGGGTTGAGGCGATACTGCTTGCCGTCGGGATTCTGGAAAGAGATCTCGCGGCGCACCGCATCGCGCAGATTGATCTGCCCCTGCACGACGTTGTCCCAGGTCGGCGTGAGCGAGTCCTCGCAATCCGCCATGAAGACCTTGGCGCCGGAGTTGAGCGCGTTGATCACCATCTTGCGATCGGTCGGCCCGGTGATTTCGACGCGCCGGTCCTGCAGATCCGCGGGAATGCTCGTGACCCGCCATTGCGCTTTGCGTACGTCGGCGGTCTGCGCGAGGAAGTCCGGCAGCACGCCGTCGTCCAGGCGCTTCTGCAGCGTCGCACGCGCGGCCAGCAGCTCCGCAACACGATCGCCGAAACGTCTGGTGAGATCAGCGACGAATGCCAGGGCGGCCGGCGTCAGCACGGTCTCATAGCCCGGCTGCATCGGCCCGCGGATCTCCGGCTGATTCTGAGTCGGCATCGTTGCTGCGCTCCCCTGTGCCCGCCGTGTCGATGGCGTGCTCGCTCAACGCGGAATCCCGGCGTGCGGGTCCAGCGGGCAGCACGATAGCTTTTTCCCGAGTGCGGGTAAAATATATGATGAGTTAGAAATTGATATCTGATACATATGGCACATGGAGCTGCGCCACCTGCGTTATTTCATCGCTGTCGCCGAGGAAAAGCACATGACCCGGGCGGCGGAGCGCCTGGGAATCCAGCAGCCGCCGCTCAGCATGCAGATCCGGGCGCTCGAGCAGGAGCTCGACGTCCAGCTGTTCCGGCGCCAGCCCCGCGGGGTCGAGCTGACGGACGCCGGGGTCGCTTTTCTCGACCGCGCGCGCGTCATCCTCGACCAGGTCGAGCGTGCGCTGGCCACCACTCGTCGCACCGCGCGCGGTGAGCAAGGACGCGTGGTCGTCGGTTTCACGAGCTCAGCGCCCTTCCACCCTTTCGTGCCGCGCGTGATTCGCGCGTTCCGCGAGATGTCGCCGCTGGTCTCGCTCGTGCTCGAAGAGAGCGGCAGCAGCGAGCTGGTACAAGGACTCCACAACGAAGAGATCGATGCGGCGTTCATACGCTCGCCGGTCGCAGACGTGGTCGGGCTCACGGTGCGGCCGCTGCTGCAGGAGAAGATGGTCGTCGCGCTGCCCAAGGGTCATCCGCTGGCGAGCGGCAGCCGCAAGAAAAAGTCGGCGCAGAATCGCACGGCGCCGCTGCCGCTCGCAGATCTCGCCGCAGAGACCTTCATTCTGTACAAGCGGCCGGGCGGTCCCGGCCTCTATGACACCATCATCACGGCCTGTCGCGGCGCCGGGTTCAGCCCGCACGTCGGACAGGAAGCGCCGCGCATCATCTCGACGCTCAATCTGGTCGCGGCCGGTCTCGGAGTCTCGCTCGTGCCGGAATCGCTGCGCCGGCTGCAGATGGACGGCGTGGTCTATCGCAAGCTGGCCGACAACGCCCAGCTCACCGCGCCGCTGATTCTCGCCTGCCGGCGCGGGGAGAACGCGGCCTCGGTGCAGCGCTTCATCGACCTGGTGCAGACGACAGCGGAGCACATCGACGCCGACAGCGAGCCGCGCTGATGGCAGTCGTGCTGTTGTTCAACAAGCCGTTCCAGGTGCTCACGCAGTTCACGAGCACGGACGGCAAGGCAACCTTGCGGGATTTCATCCGCGCACCGGGGATGCGTCCGGCCGGCCGTCTCGACTATGACAGCGAAGGCCTGGTGCTGCTGACGAGTGACGGCAAGCTGCAGGCACGCCTGGCCGATCCGCGTTGGAAGACTGCGAAGACCTACTTCGTGCAGGTCGAAGGCGAGCCGGATGAAGCTGCGCTCGTGAAGTTGCGTCGTGGAGTCGCGCTGAATGACGGCAAGACGTTGCCCGCCTCGGCGCGCCGCGTCGAAGAACCCGCATGGCTGTGGCCGCGCGATCCGCCGATCCGCGTTCGCAAGGCGATCCCGACGAGCTGGATCGAGCTCACGATCCGCGAAGGACGCAACCGGCAGGTGCGCCGCATGACGGCGGCTGTCGGCCATCCGACGCTGAGGCTCATTCGCTGGTCGATAAGTGAATGGACACTCGAAGGCCTGCTACCCGGCGCCGCTCGCGAGGTTACGTGCCAGTATCCGCGATCCGCTTCTCGCGCAGCACGACGATGAGGACGCCGATGAGCGTGACTGCGCCGCCGACCAGCATCCGTGCTGTCAGCTGGTCATGCAGCAATGTCACGCCGAAGAAGATGCCGAACAACGGCGACAACAGCGTGAGCGGCGAAAGGCTCGTCACGGGATAGCGTCCGACGAGGTGATACCACGCTGTGTGCGCGATGAGGCTCGACATGACCGTCGTGAAGAGCAGCGCTCCCCAGCCTTCCCAGGTGGCGTGACGGATCGCCGACATCTGCCCTCCTTCGAGGCTCAGGCTCAGCACCAGCAGGATCAAGCCGCCGGCGAGCGCGATCCACGACTGCAGCTCCAGCGGCCGGATGCCTTTCAGGCGCTTGAGAAAGATCAGGCCGAGCGAGCTGACGAAGCAGGAGCACACGACCAGCGCCAAGCCCTCCCAATACGCGAAAACGCGCGGATCGAAGCTGATGATCATGATGCCCGCGAACGCCAGCGCGATGCCGAGCGTGCGCCGCCAGCGGATCGTCTCGCCGAGAAACCAAATGGACATGAGCGTCGAGAACGGCACGCTCATCTGACTTGCGACGGCCACCGTCGCCGCGTCCTCCGCCAGATAGATACCCGCAAACAGCAGCGCGAAGGCCGCCGGTCCGGTGAGCATCGCTGCGGCGAACAGATTGGTCATCTGCCCGCGATGAATCTTCAGCATCGGCAGCAGGAACAGCGCCAGCGAGCCGAAGCGCATCGCGGTGAAGAAGATTGGCGGGAACTGGCCGACGCCTATTTTCGAGGCGATCAGGTTGAGGCCCCAGATGAGGTTCATCCCGACCAACAACGCCAGGTCGCGGCCGGCCAGCGAAGTAGACTCGCCGACGCTCGAGGAAGTCACGGACATGCGAGAAAGTCAGCGCGCGTAACGATGTTTCAGGAAAGCGTAGAGCGCACGAACCGTCTGCGGCTCCGCGCCGACCGGACGTCCCGGTCGCTCCTTGCCGTTCCACGCGTACAGATCGAGGTGCGCCCAACTGCGCGCTTCGGTCACGAATCTCTGCAGGAACAACGCGCCGAAGATAGCTCCGGAAAATGACGAGCTCGATACGTTGTTGACGTCGGCAATCTTGCTCGTCAACTCGTCGTCGTACGCACTCCACAACGGCATGCGCCAGACCGGATCGCCCTGCTGTGCGGCGATGTCGACCAGCTCGCGCGCGAGCGCATCGTCGGCGGTGAACAGAGCGGGCAGCTCCGGACCGAGTGCAACACGCGCCGCGCCGGTCAGCGTGGCCATATCGATGAGCAGCTCCGGCTTCTCCTCGTCGGCCAATGCGAGCGCATCGCAAAGAATCACGCGTCCTTCCGCGTCCGTGTTGCCGATTTCCACTGTCAGGCCTTTGCGCGTACCGAGCACGTCGCCCGGCCGATAGGCGTTCGCGGAGATCGCGTTCTCCACAGCCGGCAACAACAGCCGCAGACGGATCGGCAGCTTCGCATCCATCACGAGCTGCGCCAGCGCGAGCGCGACGGCGGCTCC
>DATBKP010000114.1:0-21618 GCA_036555785.1 Steroidobacteraceae bacterium | reverse complement strand
CCCGCTCGACTCGACCAGCCGCCAGCTCGATCCGCTGGTGATCGGCGAAGAGCACTACAACACGGCGCGCGGCGTGCAGGCGGTGCTGCAGCGGTACAAGGAGCTGCAGGACATCATCGCGATCCTCGGCATGGACGAGCTCTCGGAAGAAGACAAGCGCACCGTGTCGCGCGCGCGCAAGATCCAGCGCTTCCTGTCGCAGCCGTTCAACGTTGCGAAGGTGTTCACCGGCCAGGACGGCAAGATCGTGCCGCTCAAGGAGACGATCGCGGGCTTCAAGGGCATTCTCGCCGGCGACTACGATCACCTGCCGGAGCAGGCGTTCTACATGGTCGGCAACATCGAGGAAGCCGTCGCGAAGGCGAAGACGCTGCAGTAATCAATCATGGCCACCATCCACGTCGATATCGTGAGTGCCGAAGGCGAGATCTTCTCGGGCGAAGCCTCGATGGTGTTCGTGCCGGCGATCATGGGCGACATCGGCATCGCTCCGCGCCACGCGCCGCTGCTGACGACGCTCAAGCCGGGCGAAGTGCGGGTGCAGACGCCGGAAGGCGACGAGCAGTTCTTCTACGTTTCGGGCGGCGCCATCGAGATCCAGCCGCACGTCGTCACCGTGCTGGCGGACACGGCGCTGCGCGCCCACGACCTGGATGAAGCCGCGGCGCTGCAGGCGAAGCAGCGAGCGGAAGAAGCGCTGCGCAACCGCGACGACAAGATGGACACCGCCAAGCTGCAGGCCGAGCTGGCGCAGGCGGCGGCACAGATCCGCGCGATCGAGAAGCTGCGCAAGCTCAAGCAATAAGGCGGGGCGTACACTACGCCCATGCCTCTTTCCATCGTCATCCTGGCTGCTGGTCAGGGCAAGCGCATGAAATCGGACCTGCCGAAGGTGTTACAGCCTTTGGCCGGCAGGCCGTTGCTCTCCCACGTCGTCGCAACCGCCAAGGCGCTGCGTGCCGACGCGATCCACATCGTGCACGGGCATGGCGGCGAGCAGGTCAAGCAGGCGCTCGCCGGCGAGCCGGTGAACTGGGTGCTGCAGGCCGAGCAACTCGGCACCGGCCATGCGCTGGCGCAGGCGATCCCGGCGATTCCCGACGATCACCAGGTGCTGATCCTGTTCGGCGACGTGCCGCTGGTGCGCGCGGCCACGCTGCAGCAACTCATTGCGAGCGCTGGGCCGCGCGCGATCGGCGTGCTCACGGTACTGCTCGACGATCCGAGCGGCTACGGCCGCATCGTGCGCGACAACGCCGGCACCGTGGTGCGCATCGTCGAAGAGAAGGACGCGAACACCAAGGAGCGCGCGATCCGCGAGATCAACACCGGGCTGATGATCGCGCCGGCGCGTGAGCTGCGCAGCTGGCTGGCCGCGCTGCGCAACGACAATGCGCAGGGCGAGTATTACCTGACCGACGTGATCGTCATGGCGCGGCGCGCCGATCTGAAAGTGAACGCGGTGATTTCCCCGACCGAGGCGGAGGTACTGGGCGTGAACGACAAAGTGCAGCTGGCTCGACTCGAAGCTGCGTTGCGCGCCGAGCGCGCCAACGCGCTGATGCTCGAAGGCGTCACGCTCGCCGATCCGACGCGCGTCGACATCCGCGGCGAAGTGAGTGTCGGGCGCGACGTGTTCATCGACGTCAACGTCGTGCTGGTCGGCAAGGTGCAGCTCGGCGATCGCGCCCGGATCGGGCCCAACTGTTATCTGAAGGACTGCAGCATCGGTGCGGACACCGAGCTGCATCCGAACTGCGTAGTCGACCGCACCACCATCGGCGCGCAGTGCTCGATCGGCCCGTTCGCGCGCTTCCGCCCCGAGAGCGTGCTGCACGACCACGTGCACATCGGCAATTTCGTCGAAGTGAAGAACAGCGAGATCGGCGCCGGCAGCAAGGCGAACCACCTCACCTATCTTGGCGACGCAACCGTCGGCAGCAAGGTCAACGTCGGCGCGGGCTCCGTCACTGTGAACTATGACGGCGCGAACAAGTGGCGCACCGAGATCGGCGACAACGCGTTCATCGGCTCGGGCTCGATGCTGGTGGCGCCGATCAAGATCGGCGCGGGCGCCAATACCGGCGCGGGCTCGACCCTGACCAAGGACGCCCCCGAGGGCAAGCTGACCCTGGCCCGCTCCAAGCAGGTCACGATCGATGGCTGGAAACGGCCGGAAAAAAAGCGGTAGGTCGGGCTTCAGCCCGACTCTGCCCTTAAGACCGTGATCCGCTGCAATTTTTACCACGCCTGCAGCGGTACAATGCGCACCTGAAAATAGACGGCCCAGGGGTCTTGCATGTGCGGAATCGTCGGCGCGATCGCTGATCGAGACATCGTTCCCATCCTGATCGAAGGCCTGCGCCGCCTCGAATACCGCGGTTACGACTCGGCGGGGGTCGCCATCCTCAACGGCAGCGGCGAGGTGCGCCGTCTGCGCACGGTCGGCAAAGTGAAGATGCTGCAGGACGCGCTGAACGACGCGCCGGTCGCCGGCCATCTCGGCATCGCGCACACGCGCTGGGCGACGCACGGCGTGCCCTCCGAGCGCAACGCGCATCCGCACATCTCCCGCGACGGCATCGCGATCGTTCACAACGGCATCATCGAGAACCACGAGGAGCTGCGCGAGGAGCTCGCGAAGCTCGGCTACAGCTTCACCTCCGAAACCGATACCGAGGTGATCGCGCATCGCATCCACTATCACAAGCAGAAGCTCGGCGATCTGTTCCGCGCAGTGCGTGCCACGGTCGCGGAGCTCGAAGGCGCATACGCGCTCGCGGTGCTGTCCCAGGATTCGCCCGAGACGATCGTGCTCGCGCGCGCCGGCTGCCCGGTGGTGATCGGCATCGGCAACAACGAGAACTTCGTCGCTTCGGACGTCGCGGCGTTGCTGCCGGTCACGCGCCAGTTCATTTTCCTCGACGAAGGCGACGTCGCCGAGATCCGTCGGCAAAGCGTGCGGATCCTCGATAGCGAAGGCAACACCGCGCAGCGCCCGGTGAAGCAGAGCTCGCTGTCGGCCGATGCGGCCGAGAAGGGCGACTACGCTCACTACATGCTCAAGGAGATTCACGAGCAGCCGCGCGCCATCGCGCAGACGCTCGAAGAGCGCGTCGCCGGCGGCAAGTTGCTCGAGGCCGCGTTCGGGCCGCTGGCGACCGAAGTATTCCGGCGCACGGAGGCCGTGCAGATCGTCGCGTGCGGCACGAGCTATCACGCGGGCGCCGTCGCGAAGTACTACATCGAGCAGATCGCGCGCCTGCCGTGCTGGGTCGAGATCGCCAGCGAGTATCGCTATCGCAATCCCGTCGTGCCCAAGAACACGCTGTTCGTCTCGATCTCGCAGTCCGGTGAAACAGCGGACACGCTCGCCGCGTTGCGCATGGCGAAGCAGTCCGGCTATCTCTCGAGCTTGTCCATCTGCAACGTGCCGGAGAGCTCGCTGGTGCGCGAGTCGGAGCTGGTGCTGCTGACGCGCGCCGGCCCGGAGATCGGGGTTGCTTCGACCAAAGCCTTCACGACGCAGCTCGCCGCGCTCGGCATGCTGGTCGTCGCGCTGGCGAAGTTCAACGGCACCGATGCCGAACGCGAGCGCGGCCTGGTGCAGCGGCTGATCGAGATTCCGGGGCTGATCGAGAAGACGCTGCATCTCGACGGCCAGATCCGCGAGCTGGCCAAGCGCTTCGCGGACAAGCATCACGCGCTGTTCCTCGGTCGCGGCCAGATGCATCCGATCGCGATGGAAGGCGCGCTCAAGCTCAAGGAGATCTCGTACATCCACGCCGAGGCGTATCCGGCGGGCGAGCTCAAGCACGGGCCGCTGGCGCTGGTGGACTCGGACATGCCGGTCGTGACCGTGGCGCCGAACAACGATCTGCTGGAGAAGCTGAAGTCGAACCTGCAGGAAGTGCGCGCGCGCGGCGGCGAGCTGTATGTGTTCGCCGACCCCGAGTCCGGGATTCAACCCTCCGAGGGTGTCACCGTGATCACGATGCCGAAGCACGTGAGTCACTTCCAGGCGTCGGCGGTCTACACCGTGCCGCTGCAGCTGCTCGCGTATCACTGCGCGATCCTGCGGGGCACCGACGTCGATCAGCCGCGCAATCTCGCCAAGTCCGTCACCGTCGAGTAAGACAATCCTCGAGAGCGAACGCGGCGTCGCGCACGTCGCGTGGCTGCACTGCGCCCGTTGACAACGGCGGCTTCTTGGTAGACTGTATGCATACTATCATACAGTAGCTGCAACCGTGCTGGACTTTCACATCGAGCGCAGTGGGGTACCGATCTACGTGCAGATCCGCGAGCAGATGCAGCGCGCGATCGGCAGCGGGACCCTGCGCCCGGGCGAGCAGCTACCGACGATGCGCGAGTTGGCAGTCGAGTTGAAGGTCGATCTGAACACAGTTCGCCACGCGTACGACGAACTCGAGCGCAGCGGAGTCATCGTCATCTTGCGTGCGCGCGGCACGTACGTGGCGGAGCAACCGCCGCCGGTCGACAGCGCGCAGCAAACGCGCAAAGTTCAGTCCTTTGCGCACAAGGTCATCGCCATGGCGACCTCTTCCGGTATCGATCCTGTCGATGTCGCGAACGAGCTCCTGAAGATCGCGAAGCAACGTAGGAGTAAACGATGAGCAGCAACGAACGGACCATTCCATACGGTCAGAATGCGCCCGCCACTGTAGTGGCCGCGCTCTTCGCGCTCGGTGCGGTGCTCTGCGCGCTCCTTGGGTTCCCTGACATCGGGCTGCCGGCGGCCATCGCGTCGTTGCTGCTCGCACTGGCGGCCGTGTTGCTGCCGCTTTCGCTGCTGATAGCCAAGCAATGGCAGAAGGCAGTCGTGCTGCGGTTCGGGAAACTGCACGCCATACGAGGACCCGGTCTGTTCGTGATCGTGCCTTTCATCGACACAGTCGTGGCCTGGATCGATCAGCGCATCCAGACGACGGAATTCAATGCCGAGCAGGCGCTGACTCGCGACACCGTACCGGCCAACATCGACGCGATCCTCTTCTGGCAAGTGCACGATGCGCAGCGTGCGGCGCTGGAGATCGCGGACTATCGTCAGGCCATTCTGCGCGTCGCGCAGACCTCGCTGCGCGAGATGATCGGGTCTTCGCCGCTCAGCGCACTGCTCTCGGAGCGCAAGGCGGCGGATCTGCAGCTCAAGGAGGAGATCGGTCGCAAAACGGCCGAATGGGGCGTGTCGGCCGTGTCGGTCGAGATCCGGGACGTCGCCATTCCCGCGGAGTTGCAGGACGCGATGAGCCGGCAGGCCCAGGCGGAGCGCGAGAAGGCGGCCCGAGTGATCCTGGGCGCGGCGGAAGAGGAGATCGCGCAGAAATTCCTGAATGCCGCAGATACCTACGGCCACAATCCGGTAGCGCTGCAGCTGCGCGCCATGAACATCATCTATGAGACGACCAAGGAGCGCGGCGCCACGATCCTGATTCCCTCGTCGATGGTGGACAGCATGAACGTCGGGGGCGTCCTCGGCATGACCGGACCGGCCGTCACGGCTACGTCGCGGTAATTCGATCATGCATGCGCGCTCCGTTCTTGCAGCGCTGATCTGCGTTGTGGCGAGTCATACTCATGCCGACTCAACGGCGCCGAACATTCCGGATACGCCGGTCGGGCGCACGCTGACCGCTTGGCTCGACGCTTTCAACAGCGGCGACCGCACGCGCGCAGAGGAGTTCATCAGGACTCATTCGTGGCAAGCAGACCTCGACTATGTCATGCGCTGGACCGCGGAAGTCGGCGGCTACGAGTTGCTCGACGTCTACACCAACGATCAGACGCACATCCTGTTTCGCTTGAAGCCGAGAGTGAACGGCGGCGAGGAGATCGGCACGATGCAGGTGAGTGCCACCGAGCCGCGCGCCCTTATGGAACTGGAGACGTTCCGGGTTCCGCCCGGCGCCAGGTTCGAAGAGGTCAGGTTCGACGACGCCACGCGCGCCGGGGTGATCGATCGCGTCACCCGAGTGCTCAACGACTCCTACGTCTTCCCGGAAACCGCGGAGAAAATGGCCGCGGTACTGCGCAAGCGCAAGAACAGTCGCGAGTACCGCTCCATTCGCGACGGCAGAGAGTTTGCGCGGCAGCTCACTGCGGATCTGCGGGAAGTCAGCCACGACAAGCACCTGGACATACGTTTCAGCTACGTAGTGCTGCCGACTGATCTCACCCGGAGCAACCCCGAGGAAGAGGCGAAGCAACTCGCCGCCGCCAACTGCGGCTTCGCGAAGGCGGAGCACCTGTGGCCGAACGTCGGCTACCTGAAGCTGGACGTGTTCGCGGACACGAAAATCTGCGGGCGTACGGCGAGCGCCGCGATGAATTTCGTGGCGGACAGCGATGCCCTGATTCTCGATCTGCGCGACAACCACGGTGGCGGCGGCGGCATGGTCGAGTACCTCGTCAGTTACCTGTTCGCCGCACGGACCCAGCTGGACTCCACTTACAGTCGCACGCAGAACGCGACCGATGAAACCTGGACGTCGCCCGACGTGCCGGGCAAGAAGTTCCTCGGCAAGCCGGTGTTCGTGCTCACGTCGAACCGGACTTTTTCGGCCGCGGAGTACCTGGCCAACGTTCTCAGAAATCTCGAGCGGGCCACCCTGGTCGGCGAAACGACGGGTGGCGGATCTCACATGGTGGACGTGGTGCGCATCGACGATCACTTCTCGATGCGGGTTCCGAGTGGACGCCCGATCACCCGGACGGACTGGGAAGGCACGGGCCTCGCGCCGGACGTAAGAGTGGCTGCCGACCAGGCGCTCGAGGCCGCGCTGAAACTTGCTCGAAGTCCTGCTTCTGACAAATAGTCCGCCACGGACTGCAATAAACGAATAATCTTGCCGCGCGCAAATTCAGCGGCGCGGTTGTCACGGATTGAACATGCGTAGATCCATCCTCGGTTGCTTCGGGCTCCTCTCACTATGCCTCGGCCTGGCCGCGTGCGGCGGCGGCTCCGGTTCGGGAGGGCCTCCGCCTCAGCAACCTGCACCGCCTCCCTCCGTCAGCTTCGACCCGGCCACGACGAGTTTCACTTCGGATCGGGGCGCGCCGCTTTTTTCGGCGACCGTGAACCTGACCGTGCACAACACGACTACCGCCGGCCTGGTTCTATTTGGCGATTACACCCAGCGAGCGGTCTCGGATATCGCGTTCGATCTGAACGACCCCACGACGATACCGCTGCGGATCGGTCATCGACCGATGAAGACGCTGTTCAATGGCACGTACACGGACCACCTCACGTTGCACGTCTGTCAGGATCAAGCATGCAACCGGCCGCTCGAGGGCAGCCCGCTTTCGATCACCCTCACCTACACGATCACCGGGACGGATCCGGCCACCGGTCTAACCGGCCCGCCTGCCGATCCGGACGCCACGGCGCTGACTGTGCAGAGCCAGGTCGCCCTGACCCACGATGTGCGCGACGCGGAATACAGCCGCAGCCTCGATCGCATCGTGATGGCGGCGGCGTACCCGGCGAATGCGCTCTACGTCTACGACGTCGCAACCGGCACGGAGCAATCAGTGGCGCTGACGAAGACGCCCACCGCTGTCTCGATCTCGCCCGATGGACTTACTGCAGCGGTCGGACACGACGAGCTCATCAGCATCGTCGATCTCACGCAGGTCGGGCAGGCGAGCGCACCGGCGCCCACTCAGTTCAACGTATCGGCGAAGGTCTTCGATATCGTCCTGGACGGACGTGGGCGTGCCCATGTGATTCCAGACATTGCGGACAGCGATCAGCGGACCGAGGTCCACACGATTGACATCGCAACCGGCAGCGAACAGCTCAGCAACCTGGCCTCGAATCTGTTCGGACGGACGTACGGACGACTGCACCCGTCCGGAAACTTCATGTTCATCGGCGACCCGCTGCTGAGCCCGTCCAACATAGGCAAGTGGGATGTCACGGGTCCCGCCGCGACCTACGTGACCGAAGCCAGTTTCGATATGGCCTACATCGGCGCCTGCGGCAACGTCTGGTTCAACGAGTCGGGTTCGCACGTCTATTCGCAATGCGGTCCTGTTTTCAGTCCCGATGCGCCGCCGAACACGCAGTTGTCGCAACTAGGCAGGCTGGTGCTCTCAGGGCCCGAATTGACCCAGGATCACTACACGATCGCCTGGATGGATCAGTTCGAGCCGCGCCATGAGATCGCACTGATCGAAGCCAATGCCAGCTGGTGCGGCATGCCGGTCTTCGGCGTCGCCTGCTACCACCGGCTCGGCATCCTGGACAGCAACGACTTCACGCGGCACGCCCTGCATGCCCTCGCCCCGCTCACGGTGGACGGACAGGTTTACTCGCAGCGCGGCCTGTTCGTGTTCTACAAATCGGACGGCAGCAGCAAGTTTCTGCTGAGCCGGCTCGATGCGATCTCCGATCCGGTCGCGGAGTACTACCTGAGCGTGCTCGAATAGACTACGGCGGAGTTTTCTCCGCAGCGCCTGGCAATCGGCCATAATGCTGTCCCATGCAAGTCGCCCCGAACGCCGTCGTTCTCATTCACTACACCCTCACCGACGATAAGGGCGAGAAGCTCGATGCCTCGGACGGCACGCCGCTCGCGTACCTGCACGGCAACGGCAACCTGATTCCCGGGCTGGAGCGCGAGCTCGAAGGCAAGTCTGCCGGCGACAAGCTGAGCGTGAAGATCGCCGCGGCCGACGCCTACGGCGAGTACGACAAGTCATTGGTCCAGCGGGTGCCGCGGCGCGCGCTCAAAGGTGTCGGCAATCTTCGCGTCGGCATGCAGCTGCACACGCAGTCGGCGCACGGTGTGCGTGCGGTCACGGTGACGCAGATCGCGGGCGACATGGTCACGATCGACGCCAATCACCCGCTCGCCGGGCAGAACCTGAACTTCGACGTCGAGATCGCCGAAGTCCGCGCCGCGACCGAGGAAGAGCTGGCGCACGGCCACGTGCACGGGCCGGGCGGGCAGCACGACCACTGAAGAATCAGTGCCTATTGCCTGTTCGGTGCGCTAGCGGTATCAACCTCGCAAGGAGGGTACCGAGATGCAACGCGTCAGCTATCTTCTGGCTTTCAAGCCCAAGAGCGTCTGGACCATCGGCCCCGAAGCGCCGGTCCTCGAGGCGATCCAGGTCATGGCAGACAAGCACATCGGCGCGCTGCCCGTGGTGCGCGACGACGAGCTGGTGGGCATCGTCTCCGAGCGCGATTACGCCCGCAAAATCATCCTGCTCGGCCGCTCCAGCTCCGATACGCCGGTCTGGCAGATCATGACCTCCGAGGTCGTGACCGTGTCGCCGGACGACCTGGTGCACCGCTGCATGGAGATCATGACCGAGCGGCGCATCCGGCACCTGCCCGTCGTCGAGAAGGGCAAGCTGGTCGGCATCATCTCGATCGGCGACCTGGTCAAGGCCGTGATCGAAGAACAGCAGCAGACGATCACTCAGCTCGAGCGCTACATAGCAGGCTAACCCGCCGTCGCGGCCGGCATCGAGTCGTCCAGCAGACCGCGCTGCAAGGCGCGGTTGACCGCGCTCAACACAGCCATCAGCGATGCCGTCACGATGTTCTCGTGCAGACCGACGCCGAACAGCGTGGCGCGCGCCGGTGTGGTGATCTCGACGAAGGCCACCGCGCGCGCATCGCTCCCCGATCCCATCGAGTGCTCCTCGTACGACAGCACGTCGAAGCGCAGTCCGAGCGCGTCGACGATCGCGTCGATCGGTCCGTTGCCTTCGCCGTGCAGCAGCGCGCCCTGGCCGTGGCACTTCAACTTGAGCGTGAGCCGCTCGATGCTCTGATGCTCGCGCAGCGGCGACAGCTGATGGGCCCCGTACACATACGCGCCGTTCTCGCCAAGATACTCGCGCTCGAACAGCAACCAGATCTGTTCCGAGGTCAGCTCCTTGCCGGTTGCGTCGGTGACCGACTGCACGACCTGGCTGAACTCGATCTGCAAGCGCCGCGGCATCGTCAGGCCGTAGTCGCGCTCCAGCAGGTAGGCGATGCCGCCCTTGCCGGATTGGCTGTTGACGCGGATGACGGACTCGTAGGTGCGGCCGAGGTCGCGCGGATCGATCGGCAGATAGGGCACTTCCCAGATGTCGCCGTCGCGCCGCGCGGCGAAACCTTTCTTGATGGCATCCTGGTGCGAGCCGGAGAACGCGGTGAAGACCAGGTCGCCGACATAAGGATGGCGCGGATGGATCGGCAGCTGGTTACAGTACTCCACGCTGCGCGCGGCTTCGTTGATGTTCGAGAAATCCAGGCCCGGATGCACGCCCTGGCTGTAGAGGTTGAGCGCGAGCGTCACGATGTCGACGTTGCCGGTGCGCTCGCCGTTGCCGAACAGCGTGCCTTCCACGCGCTCGGCGCCCGCCATGACCGCAAGCTCCGCCGCCGCAACGGCGGTGCCACGATCGTTGTGCGGATGGACGGACAGCACGATCGAATCGCGCTTCGCAATGTGGCGGCCGAACCATTCGATCTGATCCGCGTAGATGTTCGGCGTCGCCATCTCGACCGTCGCCGGCAGGTTGAGGATCACCTTGCGCTCGGGTGTCGGCTGCCAGACGTCGTTGACGGCGTCGCAGATCTCGACCGCGAAGTCGAGCTCCGTGCCGGTGAAGCTTTCCGGGCTGTACTCGAAGCGCCAGTCGGTGCCGGGCTGCGCCGCCGCGAGATCGCGCACGCAGCGTGCTGCCTGCACCGCGATGTTGACGATGCCGGGCCGGTCCAGGCCGAACACCACGCGCCGCTGCACTGTGGACGTAGAGTTGTACAAGTGCACGATCGCGCGCCTGGCGCCGCGCAGCGACTCGAACGTGCGCTCGATCAGCTCCGGCCGGGCCTGCGTCAGCACTTGCACGATGACGTCGTCGGGGATGAGGTTGCGCTCGATCAGCTCGCGCACGAAATCGAAGTCGGTTTGCGACGCCGCGGGAAAGCCGATCTCGATTTCCTTGAAGCCGGTGCGCACCAGCAGGTCGAACATCCGGCGCTTGCGCGCCGCATCCATCGGCTCGATGAGCGCCTGGTTGCCGTCGCGCAGGTCGACGCTGCACCACAGCGGCGGCGCGGCGATGACTTTGTCGGGCCAGGTGCGCGCTGCCAGGTCGATCGGCGCGAACGAGCGGTACTTATCGGTTGGATCCTGCAACATCGTAGCCATTCCTGTGCTGGGACGACCCCGGTAAGCCAGGGCAGACGGATTCGAGCGAATTGTTGGCGCCAGTCCCTGGCGATGCTTGGAAGGTTTGCGTCTTAGCGACGCAGGTGCAGGCGCGCACGCAGCAGCTCACTGCCTCGGAGGGGCAGAGCGGACTGTTGCTGAATCGTGCGCATGGCCGGAATCTAGCAGCAGGCCGCCGCCCGAGGCAAGCTACGCGCATGGAATCCAGTCTTTGCTCCCTCGCCGCCACCCTGCTGTGCCTGCTTGCCCCAATCCAGTGCGCGGCGCAGGTCGCCGATTTCAAGGTTGCCTGGACAACGATCGGTGTAGCGCTGTCGGCGGCCGCCGCCGGGGACGCAAAGATGCAGCCCGGCGCGAAGGTCGCGCGCGTCGACGTGCAGCCGGAGATCCTCCAGCTCGTGAGCGGCAAGCAGGTCTGCATCGGCGAGCTGCGGGTGCAGGCCTTCGGCGCGGACGGACGTCAGATCGCATTCGTGCCGCTGGAGATGTCAGTGCGCCAGGATCAGAAGCCGCAGCTGCAGATCACGCACACGAAGGGCATCTGCATGCGCCCGGCGCGCAAGGGCGAGTATCCGATCCGCTTCACCAGCAAGGTGCCCGCGGCCGACGACACGCTGCGCGGCGCTCAGATCTTCCTGCGCGTCATGTAGGTCGGCGCAACGCAGGCCACAGATAGCGCAACTCCGGGAGCTGCAGTCCTTGTGCGATCGGCCGCGTGGCGCTCTCCACGACGCGGCCGCCTTGTCGGTCGTAAAAGCGGCGGGCGACCAGGTTCCGCTCCACGCACCACAGGTGCATGGGCGCGTCGGGCATCATTTGCGCTGTCCATTCGCGCGCGGCCTGAAACAGCACGAAGCCTATGCCCGTGCCTTTGTGCTGCGGATTCACATGCAGGTTGTCGAGTCGCGCGCCCCAGGCCGGCTCCTCGTCCAGCAACACGCAAACGAATCCCAGCAAAGCCGATTCGCCCAGCGCCTGCAGCACGCGGCGGCGTTCCGGCTGGGGGGCATTGAAGCGCCGGGTCCAGAAGGCAGTGCGGTCCTCCAGCACGCGATCGTCCAGGTAGTCGTCCGTGAGCAGGCCCCTATAGGCAATCCGCCAGCTCTGCGCATGGAGCAGGGCAATTGCAGCTACGTCGGTTGCAGTCGCGGGCGTAAGGGTCACGGATGCGGTCATGGTCGGATTCACGCCGTTTTCACAGCTGCGCTCACTAGGTTGTCACGTACGACCGGCAAAGTAAGCACCATGACAAGCAGACAGCAACAGGAGCTCAGAGCCATCGGCGGGATGTTCGAGGGTGTAGCAGCTATCTGGTGTTCGCGGTCTGCACGATTTCCGCAACTCTGGAGCAGCACACATGAAGTTTCTCAGCCGTTTGATTGGCGCATTCGATGGCGCTTTGCTGGTCGCGACCACGCTCGTCATGGTCGTGCCTTTGCTGGCCATGCTGGAGCCGGCCGCTAAGGTCGTGCACTAGAGCCCGAGGTCCGCGATCCAGTCGCGGTTCGGGTCACCCGACACCAGGAAGTGCGGGTTCAGCAACTCCGCCTTGGCGTTGTAGCGGAGCTTCTGGCCGTCGGTCTGGATGACGCGGCCGCCGGCCGCTTCGACTACTGCCTGCGCGGCGGCCGTATCCCACTCGCTGGTCGGTCCGAAGCGCGGATAAAAATCCGCGCTGCCTTCCGCGACCAGGCAGAACTTGATCGAGCTGCCGACCGCCACGAGCTGATAAGGCTCGAGGCGCGGCAGATAGCGATCGAGCACGGCATCGCGATGCGAGCGGCTGCCGACGATGCGCAGCGGTGTCGGCGCCGGTACGGTCGTGCGGATCGGGATCGCAGTCTCGCCGGCCGTCTGCCGCGTCGCGCCCACTCCACGGACGCCCGTGTAAGTCGTGTTGCTCACCGGGACGTGCACCACGCCGAGCACCGGATCGTGGCCGTCGATGAGCGCAATGTTCACGGTGAACTCGCCGTTGCGCGAGACGAATTCCTTCGTGCCGTCCAGCGGGTCGACCAGCCAGTAGCGGCGCCACTGCTGCCGCTCGCTATAGGAAATATCGCTGGCCTCTTCGGAGAGCACCGGCATGTCGGGCGTCAGCGCGCGCAGACCCTGCACGATCACCTCGTGCGATTTCGTATCCGCGAGCGTCAGCGGCGACTGGTCCGCCTTGTTCGTCACTTCGAACTGTTGACCGTAGACGCCGAGGATCGCATCGCCGGCGTGGCGCGCGAGCGTCACGACGCCGCCCAGCAGCTGCGCATCAGTAGTCAAACGAAGCTCCTTCGTCCGGGGCCTGCAGCAGCCCGCCGTCGCGCAGCGTCTGGAGGATCTGCTCCGCCGCCTGTTCCGGCGAGGCCAGCACTGTCTGCAGGTGGATCTCGGGATGCTCGGGCGCCTCGTACGGCGAGTCGATGCCCGTGAAATTCTTCAGCTCGCCGCGGCGCGCCTTGCGGTACAACCCCTTCACGTCGCGCTTCTCCGCTTCCGCGAGCGGCGTATCGACGAACACCTCCAGGAACTCGCCCGGCTGCATCAGCTCGCGCGCCAGCCGCCGCTCCGAGCGGAACGGCGAGATGAACGACACCAGCACGATCAAGCCGGCGTCGACCATCAGCTTCGACACTTCGGCGACGCGCCGGATGTTCTCGACGCGGTCGGCGTCGGTGAAGCCGAGATCCTTGTTGAGACCGTGACGCACGTTGTCGCCGTCCAGCGTGTAAGTATGGCGGCCGAGCGCATGCAGGCGCTTTTCCACCAGGTTCGCAATCGTCGACTTGCCGGCGCCCGACAGACCGGTGAACCACAACACACAGGCACGCTGACCTTTCAGTGACGCGCGCGCGCCCTTGTTGACGTCCAGCGCCTGCCAGTGAATGTTCTCGGCGCGACGCAGCGCGAAGTTCAGCAGGCCCGCGCCGACGGTGTCGTTCGACAGCTTGTCCACCACGATGAAGCCGCCGGTCTCGCGGTTCTCGGCGTACGGATCGAACGGGATCGCGCGATCGAAGCTCAGGTTGCAGACGCCGATCTCGTTCAGCTCCAGCTGCTTCGCCGCCAGCCGTTCCAGCGTGTTGACGTTCACCTTGTACTTCGGCGTCGTGATGCTGCCGGTGAGCGTGCGCGTGCCGAGCTTGATGAGGTACGGACGCCCGCGCAGCATCGGTTCCTCGTGCATCCAGATGATCGTCGCCTGGAACTGATCGGCGACCGCCGGCGGCGCATCCGCGGCAGCGAGCACGTCGCCACGGCTCACGTCGATCTCGTCCGCGAGCGTCAGCGTCACCGATTGGCCGGCGACGGCCGTCTCCAGGTCGGCGTCGTAGCTGACGATGCGTGTGACGCGACTTTGCCGCCCGGAGGGCAGCGCGCGCACGTTATCGCCGCGGCGCACTGCGCCGCTGGCGATCGTGCCTGCGAAACCGCGGAAATCCTGGTTCGGCCGGTTGACCCACTGCACGGGCAGCCGGAACGGCCGCGTCTGCAGATCGTCCTCGATCTCGACCGTTTCGAGGTAGCTCATCAACGTCGGTCCCTGGTACCAGGGCATGCGCGCGCTGCGCTCGAGCATGTTGTCGCCGCGCAGCGCGGACAACGGGATCGGCGTGATGTCGGTCAGCCCGATCTGCTGCGCGAACTCGCGGTATGCAGCGACGATCTCATCGAACGTCTGCTGCGAGTACTCCATCAGGTCCATCTTGTTGATGGCGAGCACCACGTGGCGAATGCCGAGCAGCGAGACGATGTAGCTATGCCGTCGCGTCTGCGTCAGCACACCCTTGCGCGCATCGATGAGAATCACTGCGACGTCGGCAGTGGACGCGCCCGTGACCATGTTCCGCGTGTACTGCTCGTGACCGGGAGTGTCCGCGACGATGAACTTGCGGCGGTCGGTCGAGAAGAACCGGTAGGCCACGTCGATCGTGATGCCCTGTTCGCGCTCGGCCGCCAGGCCGTCGACGAGCAATGCGAAGTCCAGCTCGCCGCCCTGCGTGCCGACTTTCTTCGAATCTGCTTCGAGCGCGGCCAGCTGATCCTCGAAGATCAGCTTCGACTCGTACAGCAGCCGGCCGATCAGCGTCGACTTGCCGTCATCGACGCTGCCGCAGGTGATGAATCGCAGCAGTCCCTTGTGCTCGTGCGCCTTGAGGTAAGCGAGGATGTCCTCGGCGATCAGGTCGGACTTGTGGGCCATCGCTCAGAAATACCCTTCCTGCTTCTTCTTCTCCATCGACGCGGCGCTGTCGTGATCGATCACGCGGCCCTGTCGCTCGGAACTGGTGGTGAGCAGCATTTCCTGGATGATTTCGGGGAGCGTCGCGGCGCGGCTCTCGACCGCGCCGGTCAGCGGATAGCAACCGAGCGTGCGGAAGCGCACCCAGCGCAGCTGCGGCCGCTCGCCGTCGTGCAGCGGCATGCGCTCGTCGTCCACCATGATGAGCGTGCCGTCGCGCTGCACGACCGGGCGCTCCTTGGAGAAGTACAGCGGCACGATCGGAATGTTCTCCATGTAGATGTACTGCCAGATGTCGAGCTCGGTCCAGTTCGACAACGGAAACACCCGCAGGCTTTCGCCCTTGCCCTTGCGCGTGTTGTACAACCGCCAGAGCTCCGGGCGCTGGCGCTTCGGATCCCAGCGATGCTGCGCGGAGCGGAACGACACCACGCGCTCCTTCGCGCGCGACTTCTCTTCGTCGCGGCGCGCGCCGCCGAACGCCGCGTCGAAGCCGTACTGATCGAGAGCCTGCTTGAGTGCCTGCGTCTTCATGACGTCGGTGTGCACGGCCGAGCCGTGCGTGAACGGACCGATGCCGCGCGCCAGCCCGTCCTGGTTGATGTGCACCAGCAGCTTCAGCCCCAGCTGCGCGGTGATGGCGTCGCGGAACGCGATCATTTCGCGGAACTTCCAGGTCGTGTCCACGTGCAGCAGCGGGAACGGCGGCTTCGCGGGATGAAAAGCTTTCATCGCCAGGTGCAGCAGCACCGAGCTGTCCTTGCCGATGGAGTAGAGCATGACCGGCCGTTCGCACTCGGCGACGACCTCTCTAAGGATGTGGATGCTCTCGGCTTCGAGCCGTTGCAGGTGAGTCAGTCGGATCATCGTTGCCAGTCAAAAGCGGACGGGCCGCCGCGTGGTTCCACAAGGGTCGAATCGAAGAGCGGCAGAGTATAAGCAAGGCCCAGGGAAATTACCGGAATTTCAGATACATAAAGTTACATTGGATTACACTTCTTTGCCGCCACCGGCAAGGAACTTCAGTCTAATGGAACGTGACTTAACCTGAAGGCCCAAGCCCGAGATTGCCGGAGCCGAGCGTTTTGAGGACACCCGCCGCATTCACTTCCGCCCTGGTCGCGCTGGCGTGCGCAGGCTGCGCCGTCGGCCCGGACTACCGTCAGCCGCAGACCGCGACGCCTGACGAGTGGCATTCGGTACATAACGCCATCGGCGACCCCGCGGCGCTCGCGGACTGGTGGAAGACGCTCGACGATCCGACGCTGAACCAGCTGGTCGAGCAGGCTCTCGCCAATAACAAGACGGCGAAGCAGGCCTATGCGCGAGTAGTCGAATCGCGCGCGCGACGTGGCATCGCTGCCGGCGATTTCTGGCCGACGCTGACTGCTGCGGCGGGCGGCAATCGCACGACCTCCGATTCCCGCACCAGCGATCCCGACATCGGCCTGTCGGGCGGCACGGACGAGATCTACAGCGCCGGCCTGGATTCCGGTTGGGAGCTCGACCTGTTCGGCGGCAAGCGCCGCGCATTCGAAGCGGCCAACGCGCAGCTGGGCGCCAGCGAAGCAGACCTGCGCGACGTGCTCGTGACGCTGCTGGGCGACGTCGCTTTGAGCTACGTCGACATGCGCACTGCGCAGTCGCGACTTACGTTCGCCGAAAAGAATCTCGAAGCGCAGCGCGGCGTGCTCGACATCACGCAATGGCGCGCTGCTGCGGGCCTTGCAACTTCGCTCGACGTCGAGCAGGCGCAAAGCAACTATCAGCAGACGCGCGCCGCGATTCCTTCGCTGCAAACCTCGCTGGTGCAATCGATGAACCGGCTCGCAGTGCTCACCGGCGAGCCGCCCGGATCGCTGGCGACCGTGCTCGCCGAGCGCAAGCCGATCCCGGTCGCGTCCCTGGAAATCGCCGCCGGCGTGCCGGTCGATGTCCTGCGGCGCCGTCCGGACATTCGCAGTGCAGAGCGTCGCCTCGCCGCGCAAACGGCCGAGGTCGGCGTCGCAACCGCCGCGCTCTATCCGAGTCTGTCGTTGAGCGGATCGATCACCTTGCAGTCGCTGACCGCCAGCGACGTGCTCGACGGTTTTCGCACCGATCGCCTCGGTCTGTCGCTCGCGATGCCGCTGTTCCGCGGCGGCGCGCTGCGGCAGAACGTCAAGGCGCAGAACGCGCTCGTCGATCAGGCGCTCGCCTCCTACGAGGAGACCGTGCTGTCCGCTTACGAAGAAGTGGAGAACGCGCTCACGGCGTCGAGCAATGAGAACTCGCGTCATGAAGCGTTGCGGCAGGGCGTGGAAAGTGCGCGCCGCGCCTCGGAGCTCGCTCTGACGCAATACAACTCCGGACTCGTGGATTTCCAGACCGTGCTCGACGCTGACCGCCAGCTGCTGGCACTGGAGGATTCGCTGGCGGTGAGCGACGGCGAGATGACGGCGAACCTGGTCCGTCTCTACAAGGCGCTCGGCGGCGGCTGGTCCGCCTTCCCGAAGGAATGAGCCCAAGGAATCATTTGACCGTGGACACCGAAACGAATCCTTCGACGTCTCCCGACGTCACCCCGACGCTCGACTACGCAGCGCCCGCGCCGGCGCCGTGGAGGCGCTGGGCCGGCTGGGGCGTGGCGGCGCTCATCGTGATCGTCGCCGGCTATGTGATCTTCGGCCGCGGCGGCGACGCCGGCGCGCAGTACGTGACCCAGGAAGTGACTCGCGGCAACCTCACCGTCAAGGTGACGGCCACGGGCAACCTCGAGCCGCGCAACCAGGTGGATATCGGCAGCGAGCTGTCGGGCACGATCCGCAGCGTCGCCGTCGACGTGAACGACGAGGTGAAAGCGGGCCAGGTGCTGACGAAGCTGGACACTACGCGGCTCGAAGCGCAGGTGTTGCAGGCGCAGAGCTCGCTGGCGTCGGCCAAAGCCAGCGTCGTGCAGGCAGTGGCCGGGCTCAAGGAAGCCCGCGCCAATCTCGCGCGCCTGCAGAAGGTACGCGAGCTGAGCGGCAACAAGCTGCCTTCGCAGCAGGATATGGACGTCGCCGAATCGGCGGTGGCGCAGGGCGAAGGTCAGGAGGCGGCGGCGCATGCGTCGGTCGAGCAGGCACAGGCCAACCTCGACGCCGTGAAGACCGATCTGAGCAAGACCGACATCAAATCGCCGATCAACGGCGTGGTGCTGGTGCGCTCGGTCGAGCCCGGCCAGACAGTCGCATCCTCGCTGCAGGCGCCGGTGTTGTTCACGCTCGCCGAAGATCTCAAGAAGATGGAGTTGCACGTCGCCGTCGACGAAGCCGACATCGGCGCGGTGCAGATGGGGCAGGCGGCGACGTTCACTGTCGACGCGTTCCCGAATCGCCAGTTCCGCGCGAAGATCACGCGCGTCGACTACGCTTCGAACAACACGCAGAAGAGCTCGAGCTCCAGCTCCAGCTCTTCGGGCAGCGCGAGCAGCGCGACGTCCACCGGCGTGGTCACTTATGAAACCGTCCTCGAAGTGGACAACTCCGACCTGGCACTGCGGCCGGGCATGACGGCGACGGCCGAGATCACGACCACCAGCATCAACGACGCGATACTGGTGCCGAACGCGGCGCTGCGCTTCACGCCGGAGGGCGTTGCCGTGCCGGGTCAACCGCAGAACGCGCAGCAGTCGCGCGGCGCGCTGTCGGCCCTGATGCCGTCGATGCCGCGACGCATGTTCGGGCAGCAGCAACGTGGCGGCGGCAACATGGGACGCGTCTGGATCCTCGAGAACGGCAAGCCCGTGGCGGCGATGTTCAAGCCCGGCCCGACCGACGGCCGCGTCACGCAGGTGCTGCCGCGCGGCGAGGCGCCGGCCAATGGGCGGTTTGCGCAGATGGTTGCGAACAATCCGGACCTCAAGGCGGCGCTGGAGCGCAAGCTGGAGCCCGGCATGCAGGTCATCGTCGACGCGGAAGCGCCGAAGAAATGACCGGCATGCCGACACCTCCGAGCCGCGTGATCGAGCTGTCGCAGGTCACGAAGGTGTACGGCGAGGGCGAAGCCGAGGTGCGCGCGCTGCGCGGCATCGATCTCGCGATCGCGCCGGGCGAATTCGTCGCGGTCATGGGCCCGAGCGGCTCCGGCAAATCCACCTGCATGAACATTCTCGGCTGTCTCGACACGCCGACCTCCGGCGTCTACCGCTTTCTCGGCGTGCCGGTCGGCACGATGACTGCTGACCAGCGCGCGCTGCTGCGCCGGAATCATCTCGGCTTCGTGTTCCAGGGTTTCAACCTGCTGAGCCGCACGACCGCGCTCGAGAATGTCGAGCTGCCGCTGATCTATCGGCACCTGCCCGCCGAGGAGCGCCACGCGCGGGCCCGCAAGGCGCTGCACGAAGTCGGCCTCAACGGCCGCGAGACGCACGTCCCAAGTCAGCTATCCGGTGGTCAGCAGCAGCGCGTCGCCATCGCGCGCGCCATTGTCGCTCAGCCGCAAGTGCTGTTCGCGGACGAGCCGACCGGCAATCTCGATACGACCACGAGCAACGAGATCATGAAAGTGCTCGCCGGCCTGAACGAGCAGCGCGGCATCACGATCGTCATGGTGACGCACGAGCCGGACATCGCGGCGTGGACGCGCCGGATCGTGCGCTTCCGGGACGGCGCGATCGAGAGCGACGAAGCTAACATTCCCGTGCGAGGCGCATGATGTTCCTCAACGCACTGCTGCTGGCGCTGCGCGAAATCCGCCGCAACGTGCTGCGCTCCTCGCTCACGATTCTCGGCATCGTCATCGGGGTCGCGGCAGTCATCACGATGGTGACGATCGGCCAGGGTGCGACAGCGCAGGTGCAGGCCGACATCCAGAAGCTCGGCACGAACCTGCTGCAAGTGTTCCGCGGCCAGGGTTTCGGCGGCGGCGGCGGCTCGCGGTCTTCGTCGCCGCCGTTCACGATGGACGACGTGCGCGCGATCGAGAGCGACATCACCGGCATCCGCGCAGTGGCGCCCACCTCGAATACCTCGACCCAGGCGATCTACGGCAATTCCAACTGGTCGACGCAGGTCACCGGCACGACCGACAAGTACCTGGAGGTGCGCGACTGGCCGCTCGTTTCCGGGCGCAACTTCTCCGAGAGCGAGCTGCGCGCGGGCGCCTCGGTGTGTCTGCTCGGGGATACCGTCAAGCAGGAGCTGATGGGCGACCAGGATCCGATCGGCGTCTCGATCCGGCTCGGCAAGCTGTCGTGCCAGGTGATCGGCCTGCTGTCGGTCAAGGGACAATCGGGCTTCGGTCAGAACCAGGACGACCTCGTGGTGGTGCCGCTGCGCATGCTGCAGCGGCGCATGGCCGGCAACTCCGACGTCAACGCGATCATGGTCTCGGCGCGCGACGGCGTCTCGACCGAAAAAGTCCAGGACGACCTCGAACGTCTGCTGCGCGAGCGGCGCAAGATCCGCAACGGCGCCGAGGACGACTTCAACGTGCGCGATCTGAAGGAGATCACCAGTGCGTTCACGAACTCCTCGCGCGTGCTGACGGCGCTGCTCGGCGCAGTCGCGGCGGTGAGCCTGGTCGTCGGTGGCGTCGGCATCATGAACATCATGCTCGTGTCGGTGACCGAGCGGACGCGCGAGATCGGCACCCGCCTCGCCGTCGGCGCGATGGCGCGGGACGTGTTGCTGCAGTTCCTGGTCGAAGCCGTGACGCTCGCCGCGTTCGGCGGCCTCATCGGCATCGCGCTCGGCCTGAGCGCAGCGCTGCTCGCCACCAGCGCGTTCAAGGTGCCGTTCGTCTTCAATCCGGGGATCGTGATCCTGTCGTTCGCGTTCTCCGCGGCCATCGGTATCGCGTTCGGATTCTTCCCGGCGCGCCGGGCGGCGCAGCTCGACCCGATCGAAGCCCTCCGCCACGAGTAGCAGTAGCGGACGCCGCGGGGAAGGGCGCAAAATGCGCCTCCTCGTTCGCTCCGTCCGTGAGACCAAACCAATGAAAACTCGCGCCGCCATCGCCTATGCCGCCGGCAAACCACTGGAGATCGCCACGGTGGATCTGGAAGGTCCGAAGGACGGCGAGGTGCTGGTGGAGATCAAGGCGAGCGGTGTGTGCCACACCGATGAGTTCACGCGCTCGGGCGCGGATCCCGAAGGGCTGTTCCCGGTGATCTTCGGTCACGAAGGCGCCGGCATCGTGGTGGAGGTGGGCCGCGGC
>DATBKP010000113.1:0-35593 GCA_036555785.1 Steroidobacteraceae bacterium | reverse complement strand
ATCGATTTCTTGCTGTCGCCCGCGCGGACATACGCGTGGGCTACCTGCTGCAACAACCTGCCGCGCGGGCCGGGCTGATCGGCCAATTCCCGCCTGATGCTGCTTGCCGCCTGCTCGAGAAGTCCCGTGCCCGTCGGGTTGCCGGCACTCTGAAACGGGTCAGCGGCGGCAAAGACACTCAGCATGACTTTGGATACCTTCTCGGCGCGCTGTCGCTGCTGCTCTACATTGTCGCGCTCCAATGCGATCCGCTGAGCCTGGATGGTCATCGTGACCGCCAGAACGCTGATGAAAAGAACGAATGCGAGTGCCGCGGCAAACGCGATCCGATTGCGGCGGGCCAGCTTCCAGAGTGTGTACGTCAAGCTCGGTGGGCGCGCGCGGATCGGTTCCTGACGAAGATAGTGGTCGATGTCGGCGATCAGCTCGTTGACAGCTTGGTATCGTCGAGAGGGCGCCTTCTCCAGGCACTGCATGACGATCCAATCCAGATCGCCGCGTACTTGCTTGACGAGCCTTGCGCTACTCGTGGCGTTACTGTTCGACGGCCAAGTGAGCTGCTCGCCATCGAGCGAACTCAAGCGGCGCGATGGACGAAGCGGTTCTTCACTGCGAAGCCGCTCGCGCAAACGACCGACGCTGTCTTGTGCGAGCTCATGGGCATCGAACGGCGTGTGGCCAGTCAACAGCTCGTACAGCAAGACACCGAGGCTGTAGATGTCGCTACGAGTGTCGACGGCGGCCTGGGTGGGCTCTGCCTGCTCCGGACTAATGTACGCCGGAGTGCCGATGATGTGATCGACCTCGGTGTGGAGAGTCCGATCAGTGAGTCGCCCTTGGGTCGCCTTCGCGATGCCGAAGTCGATGACCTTCGCCAGCGGCATGCCGTCATGCATCGTGACCAGAACGTTCGAGGGCTTGATGTCGCGATGAATGATGCCTTTCTGATGGGCATGCTGAATGGCCTGGCAGACTTGAACGAAGAGGGACAAGCGCTCGGGAATCGTCAGGCTGCTCTGGGCGCAGTACTCCGTGATCTTGATGCCACGGACCAGCTCCATGACGAAGTAGGGACGCCCCTCAGCTGTCGTGCCTGCGTCGAAGACCTTCGCGACATTCGGGTGGTCCATCAGCGCGAGTGCTTGCCGCTCCGCTTCGAAGCGGGCAATCACGGCCTTCGTGTCCATGCCAGGCTTGATGACCTTGATGGCGACTTCGCGTTTGACCGGAGTGGTTTGCTCGGCGAGATAGGCGATGCCGCAGCCTCCCTCTCCGAGCTCGCGTAGCAGTCGATAGGGGCCGACGCGATCGGCGCTGTCCCATGCGCGGATCGGACCCTCGTTGAAGAACGTGCCCGCCTTGCTGAAGCCCTCGATCAGACCCGTCAGTCGGTCGAGCAGGTCCGGGTTGGTACTGCAGGCACGCCGCAGATACGGACCTCGTTCCGCCACCGGCAGAGCCAGCGCGGCGGCAAAGAGATCTTCTTCGCCGATTGCGTGATCGGGTCTCGACATAACTCAGGGATCTCCGTATCGCGCCGCTTTCGCTGCCAGGAGAAAGGCGTGTTTTCTTGATGGTCGACGGTGAGCAGTTTGCTACGTAAAAGGTTTGTGTTCCAGAGGCAGCCGTTGTCGCGCTGAGCTATGTCCGCAGGTAGCGTTTGGCACGAGCACGGGCCTTATCCTTGGCTTCGCGATCGGCCTTGGGATCGGCTGAGAGCTCGCGAAGGCTTTCGGAGAGGTACTTCGTTGCCTCGGTGATGCGGCCCTCGCGGTAAAGCGCCTCGCCAAGGGCGTTCGCCGATCGCATCGCTCGCCACGGTGGCGCGTCACCGCGCTTCCAGCGGTTCATTGATGCAGTCAGGACAATTTCCGCTTCCTTTGGGCGATTGGTGATGAGGAGGAGCTCGCCGAGCAGGTATTCGGTGGAGGCGATGTACTGATGATCGGGAGGCAGGGTCTTCGCGAAAACCCCAAGAGTCTGTCGCAATGTCGTTTCGGCCTCTTCGTACTCGCCGCGTGTAAGGAGGGTTCTGCCGAGAGTCGTGCTGACATTGGCAGTAGTGGAGTGGATTTCGCCAAAGACGATGACAGATTTGGCAATGGCATCGCGAGAATACCGCTCGGCTTTGTCAAGGTTGCCCTGGGAATAGCTGGCTACAGCTAGCTCGTCGAGCACATTGACGACGTCACCATTATTTGGGCCGAATAGCGCGACCTTCTTTCGCAACACATCTTGAAGCATCGGCACCGATTTATCGAGTCGACCCTGAAGGTAGAGCACTTCCGCCAGCGTCGTCTCGCAGGTGATACGGTCGGGATACATCGCCGGGGTAGTCTCTTCATAGATTGCGATCGCCTCGCGTGCAGCCCCTTCGGCTTGAACAAGTTCGTCCATCCATACGAACGTCTGTGACTGCTCAGTCAACACCTGCGCAACCTCGATCGCTCGCGGTCCGACCAGAGTTCGATATAGATGCAGGCTCCTCTCCAGATCCGTCCGAGCTGCGGGAATTTGACCCTCGAACATGCTGAGACGTGCCCTGTTCAGAAGAAGATCCGCATAATCTCGCGTTTGCTGGAACTCGTAGCGGCGTGCGAGCTGTTCCGCCTGAACCAATGTCTCTCGTGCGCCCTGTAGGTCACCGCTGGTCCGAAGAGGTAGGGAGAGATTGATCATAGCTGCCAGTGCCTCCTTTTCGGCTCCCGGCATGCGGCTGAGTATTTGCGTTGCCTCCGTGAGGTAGCCGATAGCTGGCCTGAATTCGCCCCTTCGGGAGTATGCTCGACCGAGCGCGACTAGTAGGCGGGCGCGCGGTGCCGGTTGATCTCGCAGCTCACGCTCAATGCTTCTGGCCGCTTGATCCAGCAACGCGGATCCGCTCACTCCGTTCGCGAACGTCTGAAACGGATCCGCGATCGCAAAGACGTTCATCGTGACGTTCGATACCTTCTGCGCGTTCTGCCGTTCCTTTTCGGCGTGATCTCGCTCCGCGGCAATCTGCCGAGCGTGAAGTGCCGACAGGACTGCGAAAGCGATGATGAAGGCCACGAACGCTAGCGACGCGACTATCCCGGCAAGCGCAATTCGATTTCGGCGCACCAGCTTGCGCAACGCATAACCCATAGTCGGTGGTCGTGCGAGGACGGGGTCATGCCGCAGATAGCGTTCGATGTCCGCCATGAGTTCGCGAACAGTCTGGTAACGCCGGGCCGGCTCCTTCTCGAGGCATTGCATGACGATCCAATCGAGATCGTCCCGAACCTGCTTCACTAGTTTTGTCGCGGTAGTGCCGTTGCTTTCTGAGATTCGTCTAAGCTGCTCATCATCCAGCGAGTTCAGGCATCGCGATGGACGAAGCGGCTCTTCTGTGCGGAGCCGTTCTCGGAGACGATCAATACCCGCCTGAGCTAGTTCGTGTGCATCGAATGGCGTTCGGCCAGTCAACAATTCATAGAGTAGAACGCCAAGACTGTAAATGTCGCTGCGTGTCTCGACTCCAGCCTGTCCCGGCTCAACCTGCTCGGGACTTATGTACGCCGGCGTCCCCATTATCTGATCGACCTCAGTGTGAAGTGTGTGATCGATCAGTCGGCCTTGTGTCGCCTTGGCAATTCCAAAGTCGATGACCTTGGCGGCGGGCAGACCGTCGTTCATCGTGACGAGAACGTTCGATGGCTTGATGTCACGATGAATGATTCCCTTCTGATGTGCATGCTGGATTGCCTGGCATACCTGGATGAAGAGGTAGAGACGCTCGGCTACCGGCAAACGACTCTGATTGCAATAATCCGTAATCCGGATGCCACGGACCAACTCCATTACGAAGTACGGGCGTCCTTCGCTTGTCGCTCCCGCGTCGAAGACTCGTGCCACATTCGGGTGATCCATGAGCGCGAGTGCCTGGCGCTCGGCCTCAAAGCGAGCAATCACTGCCTTCGTGTCCATCCCTAGTTTGATGACCTTTATCGCGACCTCGCGTTTGACCGGAGCAGTTTGCTCAGCGAGGTATGCGACACCACACCCTCCCTCGCCAAGTTCGCGAACCAAAAGGTATGGTCCGATGCGATCGGCGCTGTCCCATGCGCGTGTCGGTCCTTCGTTGAAGAAGGACCCGGCCTGGCTGAAGCCCTCGATCAACTTGGTGAGGCGCGCGAGCAGAGCCGGATTGGTGCTACACGCGCGTGTGAGATATGGACCCCGTTCCGCCACCGGCAGAGCCAGCGCAGCAGCAAACAGGTCTTCTTCTTCGATTTGGGTACCAAGTTCCGTCGGCACACTCTAGATCTCCCGAGCTGCGCTTAGCGGGGGAGACGACCTCTCGTCTAGCTACCGGACGCGTCCAGTTTGCTATGTCGAAGATCTGATGCCAACTTGTTTGGGGGGTGGCAGCGGCCAATTGCCGCTGCCAGCTGCTACCACAGCGACAAATTCGCTACTTCATGCAGCGAGAGGGATAGAGAGAGCTGTCTGCAGAGGTTTCTGCTCAGAGCGGACGAGCCAGCGGAACGGAGCCCGACGAACTCGCGTGCGCCTTGACAAGCAGAACGGCCTGCGCGCTTTCCTTAGAAACGACTTGAGTGGCCACTTCGATAGTCGCAGCGGGTTTGGCTGCCGAGCCATCGTTCAACGTGGTCGCCACTGCGGTGCTAAGGGTGAGGAGTACAGACGCCGCGATTGCCAGTTGCTTTTTCATGATCGTGTCTCCGTTAGACGAACATCGGGCGCTTGGCGCTCATGGCGATATCAGTGAGCATCGGACGCTTAGCGCTCATGGCGATGTCCGCGACAGTGGCTGGTGTCACCGTAGCTTCCTCGGAACTCTGCACCTGACTTGCGGCGGCCAGATTCATCAGCAAAACGCTGGCGGCCGTCGCTGAAGCGACGATTTTGGTACGCATGACAACTTTCTCCCCGCATAAAAGTGATAGAAGGCCCTCCTTGGTCTTACTTCGTCGTTGACATAAGCCACGCTACATGTGACGCAGTTCACAAGCAACAACTTATGTTGCCCAATCAATGCAAAATCAGGGGATTGCTCAAGTGTTGGCTCAGGCCGCTGCCGAGGGCAAAATTTGACGTAATACAGGCAGTTGTTTACTGAGACTGCAGGTTGGGTCTCAGGTGAATCTCGGAAGGCGGGGCAGAATTAGGGTAATTGGTGGGAATCCCGGGACTTTTTCCGGTTAACAACAGGCGGCCGAAGGAGCCGGCTGGGGATGCAGAAACCGTCACCTATTAATACGGGCCTGGCCGCGAAGGGGCGGCTATGGGGACTGGCGCCTGGGTGGCGCCTCGTACCCGGCTGCCTGGGCGGGTTACTGTGACCGGGCCCATCCCCTTTCCCGCAAAAATGCATCCGCGGTGGCAGCGGCTCAACGAGCTGTTTTTCCAGGCTGCCCGGCTACAAGGCGCCGAGCGCCAGGCTTTCATCGCGCGCGAGACCCAAGGCGAGCCGGAACTCGAGCGCGAGTTGCTCTCATTGCTAGAGCGAGGCGATGAGCGAAGGGCCGGCTCGATGACACGGACGCTGGGCGGCGGGGCCGCGCTGGCTCAACGTGAAGAGCGCTCACTCGTTGGCCGTGTCATCGCAAAGTATCAGCTGGTCTCCATCCTTGGTCGCGGCGGCGCCGGCACAGTCTTCCTTGGCGAGCGTGCCGACAAGCAGTTCTCAGGCAAGGTTGCAGTCAAGGTCGTTGATCGCGGCGCTGCTGCTGACCTCGGCATGCGCTTCCGCGCCGAGAGGCAGATTCTCGCGAGCCTCAATCATCCGAATATTGCGCGATTGATCGATGCAGGCGAGACGGACGACGGCCAGCCGTATCTGGTCATGGAGTACGTCGAGGGGAAGCCGCTCGACCAATACTGCGACGAGAACAGACTCGATCTGCGCAAGCGGCTCAAGCTTTTCATCGACATCTGCGCTGCCGTTCAGTATGCACACCAGAACCTGATCATTCACCGTGACCTGAAGCCACAGAACATTCTCGTCACCGCAGACGGGACTGCGAAGCTGCTCGACTTCGGCATCGCGAAGCTCCTCAACCGCGGCAACAGCGGCAACACAGCTTCAGAGCTCACTCGGATGAACGAGCGGCTGCTGACGCCGGAGTACGCCAGCCCTGAGCAGATCATCGGCGGTGCAGTGACCACGGCCAGCGACGTGTACTCGCTTGGCATCGTTCTGTACCGGCTGCTGAGCGGTCTGCGTCCCTACGATCTCTCCGGTGCAACGAGCCAGCTAGAGATGGAGCGCGCGATCTGCATCGCCGATCCGCCGCGCCCAAGCGTCAACGTATCGCGCGCGATGGAGTCGCCGCCGGCGCAGGGCGAACAACCGATCGCCGCATTGGCGCACGCGCGAACCGTCTCGCCGGAGCGACTGCGGCGTCGCCTGAGCGGTGATATCGATGCGATCATCATGCGCGCTCTGCGCAAGGAGCCGCAGCATCGATATAGCTCGGTCGAACGTCTGGTTGCAGACATTCGGCACTACCTGGACAACGAGCCGGTCCAAGCGCGGCAAGGTAACTGGATCTACTACACGCAACGCTTTGTGCGTCGGCATACGACGGCGGTGGTGGCCAGCGCGGGCTTCCTGATTTTCGTGGTCGCCGTCGCCATCGTGATGTCGATTCAGCGACAGAGCATCGCCGCAGCGCTCGAACGCGCGACGCACGAAAGAGAGAGTGCAGAGGAAGTCGCTCAATTCATGCTGGGCGTATTCAGTGCGGCAGATCCGTTTACGAACTTCGGTAAGGAGCCGACTGCACGCCTTCTTCTCGATCGGGCCGCGCGCAATATTCAGAGCGACCTGAGTCGCCAGCCGGAAGTGCGTGCCCGACTGCTCGAGGCAATCGGGCGTTCGTACCGTCGCATGGGTCTGGCGGAGCGCGCGGTTCCCTATCTCCAGGAATCGCTCCGGATTCAACAGCAATTACCTCAGGACGATGAGTCGAATATCGGTCTGATCGTTGCCGAAGTAGCGATTGCACTGCTCGACCAGGGCCGCATCGACGAGTCAGACGGCTACTTCAATCAGGCGCTGACGATCGCGCGGCAGCCGAATAGCCAGAACTCCGTGGCCCACGCCAAGCTCATCGTTGACCTGGGGCGCATCGAGAAGATGCGGACCAATCCGCGCGCTGCGCTCGAGCATCTGGAGCAAGCACTCCAGCTCATGCGAAAGCTCAAGAGCCCGACAGACATCGAGGTTGGCGCGATCCTGGCCGAGATATCAAACACGAAGGTATGGTCGGACGATCTGGCGGGTGCAGAAACAGCGGCACGAGAAGCAGTAGCCATCTACTCGTCAGTGCCGCCTTTGCATCCTGATCGTGTCATGGCCGAGTTCTACTTGGGGGACATTCTCCTCTATCGCGGACATGTGGACGCAGCGTCAAAGCTTCTCGGGAGCGTGCTGGACAAGCAGAAGCAGCTTTATGGTGCGGATAGTCGCCGAGTGGCGGATACGCTGGCCTCTCTCGCGAAGGTACGCGTGGCGCAGGACAACTTTCGCGAAGCCGAGCACATGATCCAGGAAGCCCTCGCAGTGCATATCAAGTCAGAAAGTACTGCGTACGTGCAGATTGGCTACCTGCAGACAATGCTCGCGACGGTCGAGATGCGACAACGCAAGTTCAGTGAAGCGGAGCAGGTGCTGCGCGACACACTCGGTCTATTTGGCAAGCATTTGCCGGCCGACCACCAGTACGTAGCTTCCGCGGAGCACTACCTCGGCGAGTCGCTGCTCGCGCAGGGCAAATTCCGGGAAGCAGAGGTCGTGCTACTCGCTGCCACTGAGCGGTGGAAGCGGAGCGGTGCACCTGCTTGGCGTTCCGCGCGGTCAGCGAGTGCGCTGGGAGAAGCGTTGCAAGGACAGGGAAGGAACGACGAAGCGGAAGAGTATTTGGTGGACAGCTATCGCGAGCTCAAAGCCGATCCTGGTGCCGATGACGAGACTAAGCAACTTGCACGTGAGCGCGTTGCGAAGTTCTACACGACGATTGGCCAGCGACAAAAACTGAATACGTTGCTGCTCGAAGGCGGCGGCGGTGAAGCGCGTCAGAGCAGCGCGCAATCGGATAAATCACCGACCGGCTAGGTTGGCGTAGCAACGTCCAAGAGCGGACACGCAGGATGAGCACCGCGGACTTGGTCTTAGGTTCGGCTTGTTGAATGGACTGCCGAAGGTCGGTCGCCCCATTCGGCCTTCTTGGGTTTGCGTGCTGACAAAAGCCCCCGACGTACGGCGTGAGCCATAGAAGCGTTTCAGCTGAAACGCGCTCTATCTTACCAACGACTCCACATACTCCGCCCCAATCCCCACCTTCTCATAGTGCGCCCGCGCCGCCGCGATGTAGTCGAACACATCGTACTGACCCACCGCATTCCCACTCTCATCCAACCAAATCAACGGCCCGTGCACGACGAAGAACACGCGCATCGGCTCGCCGCTGTCGTATGCAACGAGCGTATGACTCTCGCCCGGCGGCTCATAAATGAAGTCGCCGGCCGTCGCTGTCCACTCGTGCTCGAGGTACCCCCACTTGCCTGAGATCGTGTACGCGAATACGTGGTGCGGGTGATAGTGGCGGTTCACGAGACCAGCCGCTTTCGACATCAACACATCGGCCCACATGTTGCGCTGGGTCGAGATCCACAACGGCTTCGACGAAACCGTCTCGCTGAACGGCACGAAGTAGCGCTCGTCGCCTTCGGCCACCTTCGACAGATACACTTCCGGCAACGCACCCGATCGAAACACATTCGCGATCGGCTTGATCGTCCGCCAGAACTCGGTGCCGGGTGCTTCGGGCATGGGGCTCTCCCAATTCAGGATGGCGTCTGCATCGTGCGCAAGGGCGCGCGAGCGGCCGCTCTGCCCGGTGCGGTTTCCTGCAGGCCGAGCGCGAGCAGGCTGGCGAGGATGGGCAGAACGAACATGATCCACAACGGCGCGCGCAAGCCGAACACATCGGCAGCGTAGCCGGCGAGGGCGGGCGAGATCACGCCGCCGACGCCTTCCCCCGCGCCCATGATCAAACCAAGCGCCGTCGCGGTCAGCCTCGGGTCGACAGTCTCCGAGGGGATCGTCGCCATGAATAGCGGGAAAGTGCCGATGACCGTCCAGCCGACGAAGAAAATCGCAGCGAGCGACCACACCGGCCCCGCGTAGAACAGCGCCCCCAACGGCAGGATCACGCCGAACAGCGGCAGGACGATCATCGTCGGCTTGCGTCCGACAAAGTCGGAAATGCCCGGCGCCACGAAACCGGCAACCGCCGCGGACACTCCCAGCGTGCCGAGCAGCACGCCGAGCGTCGATCCATCGAGCTGCCGCACCTGCGCGAGGAACAGCGGCAGGAACGCGAAGCAGATCACCAGGTGCGAGACCATCACGATCGAGATCAGCACGCACAGCAGAATGTTTCGTTGCGCGAGCGCTTGCCCGAACGACATTCGCTCCGCCCGCGCACTACCCGCCGCACCAAGCGCCGGCTCGCGAATCAGCCACGCGATCAACAATGCACTCAACAAACCCGGCACCGCCGCAAGGAAGAACGCCTTGCGCCACCCAAAGTGCGCAGCGAACGGCAGCAGGATCAACGACGCAGCTGTCGACCCGAGCAGGTTCGAGCCGAAGTTCTGCATGAATCCCATCGCGAGCCCGCGCCGCTGAGGCGCAATCTCCATCACCGTCAGCGCCTGGCTCACCGGCAGCACGCCGCCTTCCGCAATCCCCATCAGCAGTCGCACGCAGAACAGCGCGACGAACGAGCCGACGACACCCGACAATCCAGAGCACACCGCAAACACCAGCGTGGCGCCGATCAGAATCGGCTTGCGCGAGCCGGTGCGATCCGAAAGATTGCCGACCACGATGCCGGCGATCGCCCAGGTCAGCGAGAACGCCGAAGCCAGCAACCCGACCTGCGTGTTCGACAATCGCAGGTCGGGCTGCACGAACGGCATCAGGAAGTTCAGCGCGTTGCGATCGAAGAACAGGATGCCGAAGTTCAGGCACAGCAGCCCGACCAGCAGCCCCTGGTAACGCGAGCCGTTCATCAGAAGCGGAACTTCGCCTGCAGCCCGTACTGCGCCTCCCCTTCGTTCGGTACGCAGTAGAACGAGCCCGAGACGCCGCGCAGATCCTGGATCTCGACGCAGTACTTCTCGCTCGTCAGGTTGCGGCCGAACAGCGAGACCTCGTGCCGCTCGTTCTCGCCGAACGCGTAGGTGGCGCGTGCGTCGACTTCGAAGCGCGAGTCGTACTCGTCGATCGGCCGCTGCGGGCTGTATTTCACCTTCGACGCGCTCTGATAGCGCGCATCCGCGCTCAGCGTCAGCGCGTTCGTGCCGAGCGCAATGCGCTTCTCGATCGCGCCATTCGCGGTCATCTTCGGCGCGAGCGGCAGCTCATGCCCTTCCTGGAAGTCGCCCTGGTGCAGGTCGAAGTTGATGCCGGTCGCATCGGTGATCTCCGTGTGCAGCAGGCCGACGCTGCCGGTCAGCAGCCAATCGGCCGCCGGCACCCACTCCATCTCGAGCTCGGCGCCATAGATCTTCGACTCCGGCAGATTGAAGAACTCCGGCCCGTTGACGCCGACGTTGAACACCTGCTGGTCCTTCCAGATGTTGTAGAACACCGCGGCGTTCACCAGCAGCGCGTCGTTGAGCGTCGACTTGAAGCCGACCTCGAACACGTTGAGGATCTCCGGGTCCAGCGGCCGCTGCGGGAACGGCGTGTCGTCGGTGTGCAGGAACTCGACGTCGAACTTGCCGGACTTGAAGCCGCGCGAGTAGCTGCCGTAGAGCATGAAGTCCGGCGAGAGGTGATACTGCAAGCCGATCTTGCCGCCGACCTGGTCGGTGTCGAGATCCTGGCGGCTCGTGTTCACGTCCGCGCAATGCACGAACGGGATATACGTCGGACTGGTCTTGGGCACGCACGCGGGCAGTCCCGCAGCCAGTTGCCGGACCAGCGCCTCGTCGTAGTACGTGGCCGGGTCGCGGCCGGTCTTGTCGAACCCACCGGCGTAGTACGACGGGTTGCCCTTGTTGTCGTGCGTGTAGCGCAAGCCCACCGTCAGCGTCGTCTTCTCGGTGAACTCCCAATCGGTCTGGCCGTAGGCCGAGTAGCTGCGATCCTCCAGGTCCGCAATGCTGAACGAGACGGTGTTCCCATACGGATTCGGTATGACGTCGAACAAGCTCGGCGGCGTGATGCCGACAGCCGAGGGATGTGCGCCCGGGAAGCCGTTGGCGCCGAACCGGATGTCCTGCGCGAGGTTCGCGTCCTCGCGGAAATAGTACACGCCGGCGATCCAGCGGAAGGCCGCATCGACATCGTTTGAAGCGAGCCGCACCTCCTGCGAGGCCTGCTCATACTCCTGATCCATGTCGATGATCAGCACGTCATGGTTCACGCCGCCGACGATGTTGCCGTTGCCAGTGTTCTCCTCCTCGTACCAGGCGTGCGTCTTGTCGTAAGAGGTGATCGAAGTCAGCGTGGCCGTGCCGAAATCGTGCTGCAGCTTCACGTAGCCGCCGTCGACGTTCAGGTCGCCGCGATGCGAGCCGCCGGCGTAGATGTCGTTCCACCGATCCGTGTGATGATCGAAGCCTTCGATGTTCACCAGCCCGGCAGCGTTCGTCGGATGCTCCCAGTCGATGTTGCCGCTGATCGGCGCGATGTCGTTGATACGCAGCGGCGGGTTGTTCGTCAGCGCGCCTGCGACTTTCTGCGGCTGAGCCTCATCGCGTGCACGTGCGTGGTGAGCGCTGAACGTGACTGTCGTATGGTCGGATGGCTCCCACGCCAGCGTGGCGCGCAACGAGTAGCGATCTTCGTCGCCGTAATTGTCGTCGTTATCGTCGAGGTTGTGCCAGATGCCGTCGCGCGAGTGATAAATGCCCGCGACGCGCAGCGCGGCCTGGCTGCCGACCGGCACGCTCACGCCGCCCTCGGTTTCGATCAGGTTGTGCCGCCCGTAAGTGACCAGGGCGTAGCCTTCGGTCGGCTGGCCGACCTCGGGCTGATGCGTGATGTAGTTGACCGCGCCGCCGGTGGTGTTGCGGCCGAACAAGCTGTTCTGCGGGCCGCGCAGCACTTCGATGCGTTCCATGTCGAACAGACCGAGCGTGCTCATGTACGAAGAGTTCATCGTCACCTCGTCCATGTACATGCCGACGGAGGAGGGCGCATTGCCGAAGAACTCGTTGGTGCCGACGCCGCGGATCACGATGTGCTGGCTCAGCGAGTTCTGCACGACGACGTTGAGATTCGGCGCCATCTGCGTGATGTCCGTGAGCTGCGAGACGCGCGCCTTCTGCAGCTGGTCCGCCGTGTACGCCTGCATCGCGATCGGCACGCTCTGCACGTTCTCGGCGCGCTTCTGCGCGGTCACGATGACTTCTTCGAGCTGGGCGCGACCGCCGGGTTGTTCGGTCTGCGCCTGGGTGGACACCGTCGCGAGCAGGCCTGCACCTGAAGCCAGAACCTTCGCCAGAGTTGAGCTCTTCATGATGATCCCCCTGTTTACGAGACAGTGATTCGCTACATGCGCCTGCTCATGCACTCATTCCGCCGTCGACGACCAGCGTGCTGCCGGTGATGAAACTGCTTTGTCCGGATGCCAGGAACAGCACTGCCGCCGCGATCTCGTCCGGCGCCGCATGTCGTCGCAGCGGGATGAGCTCGTCGAAGAACTCGCCGGCGTCGCGGCCGAGCACGGCGCCGAGCGCGCCTTCGATGCGTGCCTGGAACTCGTTGCGCGTCGGCCCCGGATGAATCGTATTGACGCGAATGCGCCGCGCTGCCGCTTCCTTGGCCGCGCAACGCATCAGTCCGATCTGCGCGTGCTTCGCGGTGATGTAACCGTAGACGCCCGGATCGCCGCGCAGACCGGCGACACTCGATGTGATGATGACGCTGCCGCCTTCGCGCATCCTGGGGATGCCGTACTTGCATGCGAGGAACGCGCCTTTGACGTGTACGCGCCAGACGTCGTCGAAGACGTCTTCTGGGTACTCCGCGAGCGGCGCGATCACGCCGGCATTGCCTGCATTGCTGAACAGGACATCGAGCGCTCCCCATCGCTCCACCGTCGCATCGACATACGCGCGCACGTCCTGCGCGCGGCCGACGTCGCCGGATTTGAACGCGACCTGTGCTGCAGGAAATTCCGCCGCCGCCGAGCGCAACTGCTGTTCCTGCAAGTCGACCAGCATGATCTTCGCGCCCTCGGCGACGAAGCGACGAGCGCTTGCGAGCCCGATGCTGCCGGCTCCGCCTGTCACGATGCACACCTTGTCTTGCAGCTGGCCCATCGTGGTTCTCAGAACGGGTAGTGCACCGGCGTGGTGGCGATGGTGATCCAGCGCAGATCGGTGAACTCCGCGATGCCCGCTTCGCCGCCGAAGCGGCCGTAGCCCGACGCTTTCATGCCGCCGAACGGCATCTGCGCCTCGTCGTGCACGGTAGGACCATTGATGTGACACATGCCGGCATCGATGCGGCTCGCGATATTCACCGCGCGCGGAATGTCGCGACTGAACACGGCGGAGCTCAATCCGTACTCGGTGTCGTTCGCGACGGTGATCGCTTCGGCATCGTCGGCGACCCGCACGACGCACACGACGGGCCCGAACGACTCTTCGCTGTAGATGCGCATATCGCGCGTCACACGGTCGAGCACAGTGGCCGTCATGACCGTTCCCTTGGCAGTTCCGCGAACGGTGACCGTTGCGCCCTTGCTCGCGGCGTCCGCGATCAGTTCCTGCAATCGCTGGGCGACTTCCGGACCGATGAGCGATCCGAGCACAACCTGGCCGGAGCGCGGATCACCGGCGGGCAACGCCGCCGCGCGTGCGGCGAGCTTGGAGACGAACTGATCTGCGATCGACTGCTGAACGACGATGCGCTCCGTCGACATGCAGATCTGTCCCTGGTTCGCGAACGCACCGAAGACTGCGGCATCGACTGCCGCACCTACGTCCGCGTCGTCCAGAACGACCAGCGGCGCTTTGCCGCCGAGCTCGAGCAATACAGGTTTGAGATGGCGGGCGGCTGCGGCGGCGACGATGCGGCCGACACGCGTCGAGCCCGTGAAGTTGATGCGTCGAACGGCGCGATGCTCGATCAGCGACTCGACCACTGGGCCGGCGTCCTGCGGCGCGTTGGTCACGACGTTGACGACGCCGGCGGGAAATCCCGCGTCGCGCAGGGCCTCGCCGATGAGCCGATGGGTGGCGGGGCACAACTCCGAAGCCTTGAGCACCACGGTGTTGCCGCACGCCAGCGGCGTCGCGATCGCGCGAACGCCGAGGATCACCGGCGCGTTCCACGGCGCGATGCCGAGCACGACGCCCGCCGGCCGACGCACCGACATCGCGAGCGATCCCGGCCGATCGGACGGAATCACCTGGCCGCAGACGCGAGTTGTCAGAGCCGCTGCTTCCTGCAGCATGTTCGCCGCAAGCATGACGTTGAATCCGGCCCATGCGCCGGTCGCGCCCGTCTCATTCAACATCGCATCCGCGAACAGTGGGGCGCGTTCGCGGAGCACTTCCGCCGCACGCAATAGTAATGTGCGCCGCTGCGTCGGCCCGGTTTCCGACCAGGCGGGAAAGGCGACTTGGGCCGCGTTCGCTGCCGCGTAGGCGTCCGCGATCGTCGCCGCTGCTGCGCGTGTCGCGACCTCGCCCGTCAGGGGGTTGACGCGATCGAAAGTCGCGCCACGCGCGGCATTCACGTCTTCGTTGTTGATCAGCAGCTTGATGTTCATGACGCCTTCACCGCGACTTCGACCAGCATCGGCGCAGCGGACCGGAACGCGGCCAGCAACGCGTCATCGAGCTGCTCGACGCTCGTGACGCTCACCGCATGCACGCCTTGGCTGCGCGCCAGTCCGCAGAAATCCAGCTGCGGCAGCTCGATACCCTGCAGTTGCCCCAAGCGGAAATGCCGGCCGAATTCGTTGAGCGCCTCGTACGTGCCGTTCTTGACGATGACGAACGCGATCGGCAGCGCGTTGCGTGCCGCGGACCACAGGCCCTGGATCGAATACATGCTGGAGCCATCGCCGAGCACCGCGATCACTTTCCTGCCCGGCCGGCCCATCGCGACGCCGACCGCGGCCGGCAGGCCATGACCGAGTCCGCCGCTGGCGCAGGTGTAGAAGGTATCCGGCGCGAGGATCGGCAAGTGGTCGTGCATCGGCGGGCGCGTACTCGGCGCCTCCTCGACGACGATGCTGTCGGCAGGTCGATGCGCAGCGATCTGCTGCATCAGGTAGGCATCGGTCAGTCGCGCACGCGAGAGTCGCTGTGGACGAGGCGGCAGCTTCGGTGCAGGACGCTCACGGGGCTGCGCGTGCTCGAGGAGCTCCGCGACGCCGGACTTCAAGCCGGTGACGATCGACGTGCCGATGGGCGACCACGCCGCAATCGACGGATCGTCGGTCAGCTGGAATAACGTCGCGCCGGGCGGAACGTGCGGACCGCTGCCTTCGACGTGATACGTGAACACCGGCGCGCCTAGAACGAGCACCAGGTCATGACCGGTGAGGTGAGCGACGATGCGGGCGCGGTCCGCCGGCAGGAATCCCGCGAACAGCGGATGATTCTCCGGGAAACTGTTGCGGCTCGACATCGGGCTGACCCACACCGGCGCGCGATGCCGTTCGGACAGAGCGATCGTTTCCTTCCACGCATCGTCGCGTGCTGCCGCTGCGCCCACGACGATCACAGGATTTGCCGCGCGATTCAGCGCCGCCGCGCACTCACGTAGTAACGCGGGCTCGCCACGGATCGATCTGCTCACCGTGCGTGCCGCGACGGGCTCGCAGGCGCGATCCCAATCGTCGACGGGCACTGAGACAAAAGTAGGCCCGCACGGCGCCTGCATCGCGACGTAGTAGGCGCGAGCGATCGCGGCGGGAACGTCCTCGGCCCGCGCGGGCTCGCAGCTCCATTTCACGTACGGCTTGGGAAACTCCGCCGCTTCCTTCGCATACAGGAATGGCTCGAACGGCAGGATGGAGCGCGCCTGCTGACCGGCGACGATGACCAGCGGCGTCTGATTCCGGTACGCGGTGAATACATTGCCGAGTGCGTGGCCGAGCCCGGCAGCGGAATGCAGGCTGACCAGCGCAGCGTTGCGTGTAACCTGCGCATAGCCGTCGGCCATGCCGACCGCGATCGATTCCTGCAAGGCGAGCGTGTAGCGGAAGTCCGCGGGGAAGTCGCGGAACATCGGCAGCTCCGTCGAGCCTGGATTGCCGAACACGGTAGTCATGCCGAAGCTGCGCAACAGCTCGAACACTGCCTCGCGGACCGTCGTCTGGCGTTGCATGGCGCGAGTCTGTGCGGGGGCCTTCCGCCTGCCTATTGCCAAAATTGGTCGAGGGCATAACATCCGTGCATGGCCTTGGAACCGCGGCAACTACGGGCTTTTCTCGCGATAGTGAACACCGGCAGCCTCGGTCGCGCGGCGCAGTCGTTGCACCTGACGCAACCGGCGCTCAGCCGCGTCGTGAAGCAGATGGAGGGTCAGCTGCGGGTGCAGTTGTTCGAACGTCGCACCACGGGCATGGAGCTCACGACGTTCGGCAAGGCGCTGCTGCCGTACGCCACGCATCTCACGGAAGAGGCGGATCTCGCGATCGAGGAGATCAACGTTCGGCTCGGCCTGGGCCGCGGCACGGTGCGGGTCGGCACGGTCGCAAGCGCTGCGACCGTAGTGCTGCCGGCGTTGCTCGATCGCTTTCACCGGCAGTGGCCGAATCTGCAAGTGCTGATCACCGAGGCAGTCGAGGACAAGCTCGCCGCGGCGCTCGTCAACAACGACGTCGACGTCGTACTGTCCGGCGCGATTCCGGAAACGGAAGAGATCGTGCAGGTCTGTGAGCATCGCTTTAACGATCGCTCGGTCGTGATCGCGTCAGCAACCAATCCGTTGCACGAGCGGCGCAAAGTGCCGCTTGCCGAGCTGCTCGAAATGCCGTGGGCGATGCCGTCCAGCGACGCGGAGCCGCGCAAGCGCTTCGATGCGCTGGTGCAGCGGCTAGGCGGCAAGCCGCCGCGCGTCGCGCTCGAGACGCGCTCGCCGAGCACGATCAAGGCGGTCGTGGCGCAGACGCGCTTTCTCGGCTGGCTACCCGAGCCGTTGTTCGCGGCGGAGCAGGCGGCCGGGCTGATCCGCCCGGTGCGGTGCGAGGAGCTGGTGATGCTGCGACGTTTCTTCGTCTATCGCCGGCGCCGCAACTTCATGGCGCCGCCCATCCAGCAGTTCCTGCAGGCATTGCAGAAATAGGCCGCCGCTGCAGACGCGCGCCGTCGCGTCGAGCTGATTTGAATAATTGGATCCAATAATCCATACTCCCCCGCCATGCTCACTCACTCGATCGTAGAGCGCATCAAAGGCGCCATCGAAAGCGGCGCGCTGCCGGCGGGCACTGCAATTGGTCAGCAGCAGCTGGCCGATCAGCTCGGCGTCAGCCGGCAGCCGGTGCGGCAGGCGTTGCCGCTGCTGATCGCCGAAGGATGGATCGAGAGCCTGCCGAACCGCCGTCTGCTGGTGCGACAACTGGCGCTGACGGAAGTCGACGAGATCTTCGCAGTGCGCCGCTTGCTCGAGCCGGTCGCGCTGGCCGCGTCCGTCGCGCGCGCGACTCCGGCAATGGTGCGCCGGATGAACTTCGCGCTGGCCGAATACGAAGCGGCGGACACGCCGGCTGAGCTGGAGAGCGCGGACGTGGCATTTCACGAAGCGCTCTACTCCTGCTGTGACAACACGACGCTGTTGCGGCTGATCGAGCAGCTGCGGCGCTCGCTGAAGCGCGTCTACGAGCTGAAGCCGACCGGCAGCGCCTTGCGCAAGGCGGCAAGCGCCGAGCATCGCAAGCTGGCGGCCTTGTGCGAGCGGGGCGACGCACGGCGCGCTTCGGCAGTCCTGATCGAGCATCTCGACGCTGCGCAGGCAGCAATGCACAAGGCCCGGCCCGCTGCGGCCAGAAAGGTGAACCGTGAGCGAAACTAACCTGGCGACGACACCGCAGCCGCCGTACTACGCGGTGATCTTCGCGTCGATTCGCACCGAGCAGGACGATCAGGGCTATGGCTCGGCGGCGGATCGGATGATGCAGCTGGCGAGCGATCAGCCGGGCTACCTGGGCGTGGACAGCGTGCGCGATGCGGCCGGCATCGGCATCACGGTTTCGTATTGGTCGAGCGAGGCAGCGATCGCGGCGTGGCGCCGCAACGCCGAGCACACGATGGTGCGCGAGCAAGGACGCAAGAACTGGTATGCGCAGTACGAATTGCGGGTCGCGAAAGTCGAGCGCGCTTACGGTTTCAGGCGCTAGGCATTTTCGTGCGCGAGCAGCAGCGCTGCGCACACGGCGCCGACGGTCGCAACCAGGCAGAGCGCAACCAGGCGATGACGGGCGAGGAATTTGTGGCCGCGATAGGCAAGCGTGCGCGGTCGCGCTTCGACTGGCTTGCGCTCGAGGTATCTCTCCAGCTCCGCACGCAGCTCCGCCGCTGTCGCGTAGCGCTCATGCCGATTCGTATGCAGCGCTCGGGCGAGAATGGCATCGAGATCGCCGCGTAGCTGCCAGCGCGCCACGCCCCACGCGAACTGCGATGCCGGCGGAATGCGCCCCGCGAGAGCGGCCTTCATGCGATCGGTACGGCTCCCGGCGAGTTGCAACGGGTGAGCGCCGGTCAGCAGGACATACAACAGCATCCCCAACTGATAGACATCGGTGGCGCCCGTCGCGCCTTCCCCTAGCAATCTCTCGGGGGCCACGTACTCCGGCAGCGCCGAGGGGCGCGGCAGGTGCTGCGCCGGTTGCCAACCGCTGCCGACAGCGCCGATGAACAGCTTCACGCGTCGACGGACGGAAAGTCTGTGCTCGAGGCAATGCGTCAGCAAGCGGTCGAGCGTGTAGGCGTTGAGCGGTCTGCTGCTGCCCGGCGATCGCAACACCGCTTTGCGTGCGGCCGAGGCCAGCGGCGATCGTTCGAGGAACTCGCTCGCGTGCAGCGCTTCGCGCTCCGACAGCAACTCGCGCAGCGTCGCGGCGATTGCCGGCTTGCTGGCAGCCAGCTCCGCGAGCCAGTCCTCGCGCTCGCGCGCCTTCAGGTCCAGCGCATGATCGAGGTAACCGCTGAGTTGCCGCCACAGAGCGGGGTCGCCGCTCGCGAGGCTCATCAGGCAGACTGCCACTGCCCCTCTTGCTCGTTGATGAAACGATTCAGGAGCAGGCGCGCCTTGTCCCAGTCGCGCTGCACGGTGCGCTCGGACACGTCGCGCAGCTGCGCGATCTCGTTGAACGAGAATCCGCAGAAGAACTTGAGATCCACGCACTCGGCGAGCCGCGCGTCGATCTTCGCCAGCGACTCGAGCGCTTCGTTGAGCTTCTCGATCTCCAGCGACTGCCGGTCTTCCTGCAGCGCATGCGGCAGCTCGGTCGGCAGCGAGGTGATCTCGAAGTCGCCGCCGCGCTTCTGCGCGTGCCGGCTGCGCAGGTAGTCCACGATCAGGCCGCGCATCGCGCGCGCTGCATACGACATGAACTGGCCGCAGTCGCCGAACGCCAGCGACTCGCGATGCGAGATGTTGAGGAAGGTTTCGTGCAGCAGCGTCGTCGGACTCAGCGTGACCGCGGCGCCGCGCCGCAATTCCCGTTGCGCCATCCGATGCAGCTCTTCGTACAGCATTGCGAACAAGCGATCGCGCGCTTCCAGGTCGCCCGTGCCCGCCGCATGCATGATTGCCATGAGCCCGCTTTCCGTCATTGTTCCAACCCTTGTCTACTGCCAGGACCCGGTTCGGAGTTCGGCTGCGCTCTCTCCCGCAACAGCGGGGCTCCTAAGCGCGCGGCCTGAATATCGATGCGCGTAAGTGCCTTCGAGTATGGACTTGGTTTAATCCCGCTGCGTGTAGGATTGTGAAGAGCATTGCGTGCGTGCCTGACACAACGGTGCACTGTCGTGATGTCATGACAACGGCAGCTCGCGATACATGGATACGCTGTCGTAGCTTTCGCCTTTCGGGCCGCGGGCATAGCCCGGAATCACGCCGACCTCACGATAGCCCAGGCGCTTGTACAGCTGCTCGGCCGCTTCACCGCGACGGGCGGCGATCAGCAATAGTGAGCGCCCGCGCAAGCGCGCAGCGTCCTCCAGCCCGCCGATCAGGGCTTTCGCGATGCCACGCCCGCGCAGAGCGGCGCCGACGAAAACCTTCTCGATGGTCGCGCGATGCCTGGCGTTGACCCACGGAGCGAGGGCGAGCTGACCGGAGCCGACGATCTGCCCCTGCTCATAGGCCGCCAGCATCACTCGCGAGCCGGACTCCAGCTCCCGGCGCACGGATTGCCAGTAGTCGAGCGCGTCGCGCGCCGCGAGCGGCGCGTGGAAGCCGAGGGCGCCGCCGAGGTTGATGCACTCCTGCAGCAACTCGACGAGAGTCGGCAGCGCCGCCTCGAGCTCACGGGGTGACAGTGTCTTGATCACGGCAGGGGCTGCGATGCATTGACCGGCGGCGTGCGCCGGCCAATCCGGCTCGCGGCCAGCAGAATGAGACCGAACACAGCAGCAGCTGCGACATCAAGCATCTCGCGCATCGAGCTGTTCACCAGGCACAGCAGGCAGCATGCGATTGCCACGCATGCGAGGGCAGGTCCCGCGCGCAGCACGAGGAGCGCTCGCGGAACATCCTTGCGTCGCCTCAGCAACGGCAAGGTTACGCAGGTCAGAGCATAGACACTGATCCGAGCGATCAGCGTTATCTTGACGATATAGATGAACGACCCCGACAGCGCGAGGACGAGCACCACTACTGCAGTGGCAACGATCGCGTTCACCGGCGTGCGATAGCGCGAGTGGACTGCGCCGAACAGACTTGGCAGCTGCCGTCGCTCGGACATCGCAAACAGCAGGCGGCTGCTGGTCGTGAAGGAGGCGCCGTACACGCCGGCACACGCGATGATCGCGGTCACGGCGATCACGATCGCGCCGACGGGGCCGACCAAGGCGACGGCGGCGTCAGCGAGCGGGCGTTGCGATGTCGCGAGATCCGGCAACGTGCCGGCGCAGACGATCTGCAGCAGCGAGTAGAGCACCAGCACCGCGCCGATCGAGACGATGATCGCGAAGGGCACGGAGCGTGCCGGGTCGCGCACTTCGCCGGCGACCACCGCCGTCGAGTCGAAGCCGAAGAAGGCGAATGCGGCCAGCAGCATCGCGTTCGAGAGATCGCCCACTGTCGGCAGCGGGCCGGGGCGGAACACCTGCGGATCGACGGAGAACAGGCCCACCGCGACGAGCGCGAGCAGCGGCAGCACCTTGCAAGCGGTGAATATCGTGCTGACGGCCGCGGTCTGGCGGATGCCCCGAACGTTGATCCAGATGTAGCCGAGCGTCAGAGCCCCGATAGTCAACACGCGACCGAGCGGTGCGCCGAGCGGCGGCCACACCACCATCGCGTAGTCGACCAGTAGATTTGCGACGGCGGCACCCGCGCCGATGCGCGCGACGCACAGCAGCCAGCCCACGGTGAATCCCGCCACCGGTCCCATCGCGACCGAAGCGTAGAGCTGCGGGCCGCCCGAGCTGTCGAACCGGCTGGCGACTTCGGCGAAGCACAGCCCGATGAGCGCGATCAGCAGGCCGCACGCGACGATGACGGGAATGCTGTAGTTGCCGACCAGCGCCTGGATCCGGCCAGGCAGGCCCAGGATGCCCGCGCCGATCGTGCCATTGATGGCGAAGGCGACCAGGGCCCAGCGGCTGATGCCACGCAGGAGGCGGGATTCGGTGTGAGTGTTCAGCAGCGCCGGCATTGCGAAGTTCGTGTCGAGTGGCCTTCGCAAGGTCTATCGGAAACACCGCAGCGATCACGACACGGTCGGGGTCGGCGCCGACCAAAGTCGTAGGGAGTTCGCGAGCGTGTCGGGATTGCGGGGGGCGATTTCGATTGGCCCGGTGCACGGAACCGTCGTGTAACTGGCCCAAACGATAGGAGTCACCATGCGAACCGCGATCCTGGCAGCGGCATCGTCCCTTGGAATTTTCGCAGCTCACACCTCGAGCGCGGCCGATGAAGGCCCGGACACGGGGCTGGAGCAGGTCATCGTGACCGGCACACGCGTCGCGAATCGCTCGGCACTGGACACGGCTGTCGCCGTCGACGTCGTTTCCAGCGAGCAGCTGCAGAACGTCGGCGTCACCGAGATCAACCAGGCGCTGTCGGTCGCGCTGCCGTCGTTCAATTTTCCGCGGCCCGGTCTGTCGGACGGCACCGATTCGGTGCGCCCCGCGGCGCTGCGCGGCCTGTCGCCCGACCAGACGCTGATCCTGCTGAATGGCAAGCGCCTGCACTCCGCGGCGCTGGTCAACGTGAACACGACGATCGGGCGCGGCGCATCGGCGCCGGATCTCAACACGATCCCGCGCGCGATCGTGCAATCGATCGAAGTGCTACGCGATGGCGCCTCGGCGCAGTACGGCTCCGACGCCATCGCAGGTGTGCTGAATCTGCGGCTGCGCGAAGCGGCCGAAGGTGGCGATGTGAGCGTGAGCTACGGCTGGCGCGACTCCACATACGACACGCCCACGGCCACGCCCGACGATCGCTTCCCGGGTGCGGTGCTGCAGCCGACCTGGTCCGCGCCGCCGGTGCTCTCGCGCAGCGTCTCCGACGGCGAGACGTTGACGGCGTCAGCCTGGAAAGGGCTGCCGCTCGGCGAATCCGGTTTCGTCACGATCGCCGCCGAATACAAGGACCAGGAGCACACCGAGCGCGGCGGTTGGGATGCGCGCCGGCAGTATCCGCTGTTGCCCGGTAACGTCTTCGATCCGCGCGAAGCGACCTTCGACCGCTTCAACTCGTGGTATGGCGAGCCGGAGCTGAAGCAGAAAACCGTGTTCGTCAACGCCGGCTACGACCTGGCCGGCGGCGCGCACATGTACGGCTGGGCGAGCTATCAGGATCGCGACGCCAAGGCGCCGGGCTTCTATCGTCTCGCCGACGATCCGTCGAACCGCAACGTCATCGAGATCTACCCGGACGGATTCCTGCCGTTCATCGCGCCTGAAATTACCGACATGTCTGCGGCCTACGGTGTGCGCTGGCAGCTCGGCGAGTGGGAGATGGATTCCTCGCTCGACTACGGCAAGAACAAGATGGAGTTCACCATCGAGAACACGCTGAACCGCTCGCTCGGCACGGCGAGCCCGACGACGTTCGACGCGGGCGGGTTCGACTACGATCAGTTCGTACTGAACCTCTCCGGCGTGCGCGGCTTCGCAGTCGGCGCCTTCTCGTCCCCGCTCAACGTCGCCCTCGGCATCGAAGCCCGGCGCGAGGAGTATTCGATCTTCGCCGGCGAGCCGGACTCGTACCGCAACGGCGGCGTGCTGTTCAACGACCAGCCGACCGCGCCCGGAGCGCAGGTGTTCGCGGGGTTTCGCCCCTCGAACGCCGGCAGCGAGGACCGCAGCGCCGTCGGCGCCTACGTCGACCTGGAAGCGAATGTCACCGAAAAATTCCTGGCGTCGGTCGCCGTACGCGGCGAGCACTATTCGGACTTCGGCGAGAACCTTTCGGGCAAGCTCGCCCTGCGTTACGACTTCACGCCCAGCTTTGCGCTGCGCGGCTCGGTGCAGAACGGTTTCCGCGCGCCCTCGCTGCAGCAGCAGTTCTTCCAGACGACGTCGACGAACTTCATTGGCGGCATCCCGTTCGACGTCACCACGTTCCCGGCGACCGATCCGATCGCCCGCGCCCTGGGCGCGAAGAAGCTGGACGCCGAAGAGTCGCTCAACTACTCGATCGGCGCGGTGTTCCGTCTGGCGCAGCTCGACATCACGATCGATGCCTATCGCATCGACATCGACGACCGCATCGTGCTATCGGAGAACCTGACGTCTGCAGCCGTGCGCAACTTTCTCACGCAGCAGGGCTTCATCGGCGTGGGCGGCGGCCGCTTCTTCATCAACGGCGTCGACACCACGACGCGAGGCGTCGACCTGGTCGTGAACTGGCCGCTGGAAACCGGCGCCGGACGCTTCGACTTCACGCTCACGGCGAACTACAACGATACGGACGTCACCCGGGTGCCGGAGACGCCGCAGCTCGCCGCGCTGAACCCGGCGCCGGTGCTGTTCGATCGCTTCAACATCCTGACGTTCGAGGAAGGAACGCCCGACAACAAGTTCAGCGCGCAGGTGAACTGGAACGTCGAGCGTTGGGGCGCGACCCTGCGCGCGACGCGTTACGGCAAAGTGCTGTCGCCCGACACCGCCGCGACGTTCGCCAGCGTCGCTGCCGGTACGCGGCCGAACGACATCGAGCTCGGCGCGAAGACGCTGCTGGATCTCGAAGGCCGCTTCGACCTCACGGACAAGATCGGCGTGGCGCTCGGCGCAGAGAACCTGCTCGACGAATACCCGGACCCGAATACGCCGAACGCGAATCCGACCGGCACGCAGTCGTTCAGCAACTACTCGCCGTTCGGCCGCTCGGGACGGTTCGTGTACGGCAGGATGAGCTACAAGTTCTGAGCGGCGAGCTGGCGCGCCTGGACGAGGAGAGGGTGATCCTCGTCCACGGTGCTCGAGAGGTGATCGAGCGCGCTGGCCAGGGCGGCGCGCGCCTGCTCCGGCTCCTCGAGCTGCTGCAGCGCTCGCGCCAGCCTGAGGTAGGAATGGCCGGTGTTGATCGAGTGCGGCAAACCGCCTTGCATCTCGATGGAGCTGGCGAGCGCCTGCCGCGCACTCTCGGCGGCACCGCGCGCATCGCCAGTCCGCACCTGGACTTCGGAGATTGCCCACCTCGCTGAGGTGATCACGGCGGGGTTGCCGTCGGCAATGGCGCGGCCGAGCTGAATACGCGCCGCGCCGTAGCGCCCGGCGAGCACGTCGAGCCGACCCTGGATGAGTGCGACGGTCGCTTGCGCCGGCAAGCGCGAGAGGACCAGGGCCCGCGACATGCGCGGCGGATTCTGCCGCAGGCCCGGATCCATCAGGCTGCCGGCGCGGTCGAGATAGGCTGCCGCTGCTGCCAGGTCATTCGACTCCTGCGCGGTGGCCGCGAGGCCGAGCAGGCAGTAGAGCTGACCCGGTGTATTCCCCTGCTGACCTGCGAGATCGAACGCACGCTGATATGCCGCTGCTGCTTCGGGGCGCCGGCCGACGCGCTCCAACGCCCGCGCGCGATTGCCGATCAGATACGCGGGCGGCAGACCGTCCGGGTTGCGGGCGATGAAGGCGCGCAAGGTCTCGTCATAGATTTCCAGCGCGCGCCTCGGCACGCCGGCATCGTCGAACACGACCGCCCAGTTATTGCGAACGGCGATGGCGTCGGGCCCGCCTTCACGATGCAGCTCCGTGTACTTCTCCACTGCGCGGCGGTAGTACTCGTCGGCTTCGCGATTGCGTTGATTGAGGTGATAGCCGAAGCCGACCGCGCCCAGGAACAATCCTTCGTCGACCGCAGTTCTGCGCGGCGCCGCGCGAAATGCGTCGAGCGCCTGCGTCGCGTAGCTCAATGCATTCGGCGCGTCGCCGTCGCTGTCGGCGATGAAGGCGCGATACAGCAGGCAGTACGCAGCGCTTTCCGGATCCGATCGCAGCTGGTTCAGCTCGTGCGCGATTGCCGAGACACCCTTGCTCGCCTGACCGAGGCTCGCAATCGACAGCGCATGTGCGCACGTGAGCCGGGAGCGCAGCGCTGCGTCCGGCGAGGCGGTGATCAAGGCCAGTCCGCTCTCGAGCAGGCGCGCGGCCTTGGCGTCATCGCCCAATGAGCCGTAGCGAGTCGCGATCATGCCGAGCACGGCGGCGCGGTTCTCCGGACTGCCGCTCGTGTCGGCGAGAGCCAGGCGCTCGCTGCGCGCGAGCATGTCGCTCACCGTGACTGGCGTTCCGGCCTCCGCTGCCTCGGTGATCAGCATGCCGAGAAAGTCGGTCACTGCCGTGTTGCGTGTCGCGAGCGCAAAGGCGCGGTCGCGTTCCGTTGCCGCGGCGCGCGCCTGAGTCAGAGCAAACACCAGCGTTGCGCAAAGCGCGGCAATGGCGGTCGCCGAGCCCACGACCGAAAACAGGTGGCGACGGATGAAACGGCGCGTCTGATAGAACGCGACGCCACTGCGTGCATCGACGGGCTCTTGTTCGAGATAGCGAACCAGCTCTTCGCGCAGTGCCGCCGCCGTCTGATAGCGCTCACGCGGATTGACGCTCATGGCACGCGCAAGAATCGCGTCCAGATCGCCGCGCAGCTTCCGTTGCAATGGCTCGTTCGCGACGAACTGCGAGGCTCGCGGCAGGTTCCCGTCGAGCGCGGCCTTGACGCGCTCGACGCGGGTCCCGGCGCGATGCAGCGGATGTCCGCCGGCCAGTAGCACGTACAGGAGCATGCCGAGTTGATAGACGTCCGTGGCCGTCGAAGGCACGTCACCCAGCAGTTGCTCCGGCGCGGCGTATTCCGGCGTGAGCACGATTTCTTCCGCGCGCGTCGTCGCAGCGTCATCCAGCGTCCGCTCGGGGTTCAGGAGCTTCGCGATCCCGAAGTCGAGCAGCTTGACCATGCCATCGCGCGTGACGAGCACGTTGGACGGCTTCAGGTCGCGATGCACGATCAGCTGGCTGTGCGCGTGCGCGACGGCAGCGACCGCGTCGAGAAACAGGCGGACGCGTGCATCGACGTCGAGAGCGTGCGCCGTGCAATAGTGGTCGATGTGCTCGCCGTCGACGTATTCCAGCACCAGGAACGGATGGCCGTCGTCTGTGGAGCCGGCATCGAGCAGGCGAGCGATGTTGGGATGACCGAGCCGGCCGAGCAGGCGACCCTCGTGGCGGAATCGTTCCGCCACCTTCGGCCGGGCCCCGAGCCGATCGAGAAACTTGATCGCGCAGTGGCCTTCGAAGCGGCCGTCGCTGCGCGATGCCAACCAGACTTCGCCCATGCCGCCACGGCCAATCAGGCGATCGAGTGTATACGCACCGATCTGTTTGCCGGCGAGCGAATGGCGTTTGCGCAGCTCGGCGACGGCGCGCGGTGGATTCTGCAGGAACCCGCAGGCGTTCAGTGCATCGCGCTCGGCGAGCAGGTCTTGCAGTGCTGCTGCGATCAGCGGCTGCGTAGCGGCGAGCCCGGCCAGCCAGCGCTCCCGCGCCTCGGACGGCAGATCGAGCGCCCGATCCAGGTAACCGCTGAGCTCTTGCCACAGCGATGGATCGAGGGACGGCAAGCTCATACCCGCTTCAGTTTAAGCGGACGCGTGCGGCGCTTGCCGAAGTTTATTCGTGCGGGCGCGTGTCGGGATTCATGCGCGGATTGCGATATCGGGCGCCCGCCATAGGCAGTGGCCGCAGCGATGGCGTAAACGGCGAGCCGATTGCGATTGAAGGAAGCAAGAAAGCAATGGGACCAAAGGTCGTGGAGGGCAATTCAGCCGTCGCCTTGCCGGCAATCGTGAGCGCGCTGCTGGTGCTCGCCATCGCCGGCGTTCTGTTTGCTTGCAACTTCGCAGAGGGACCGCTGCTGCGCCGCCTGGCCTTGCGCCGGAACGCACAAGCCGCGGCGATCAAGCGTCATCCGCTCACACCGGGAACTACTGCCATGCTCGACGCCGAGGAATACTTTCATCTGGCCCTGCACGCGAGCGCGGCGGGCGACCATCACGCATGCATGACCTATATTGAAGAGGTATTGCAGCGTGAGCCGCGCAACGCACGCGCCATCTATCTGCTCGCCGTCCAGCACGCCGAGCTCGGCCTGACTCAGCGCGCCATCACCGGCATCAAGTCGGCGCTGGCGATCGATCCGGATCTCGAGATCGCGCGCTTCCAGCTCGGCCTGCTGCTGATGTTCGACAAGAACGAGCCCGCTGAGGCCAAGAATTACCTGGAGCGCCTCTGTAGCAGCGAGAACCGCGCGCTGCGTGCCTACTCGGAAGCAATGATTGCGATCGCCGAGAACCAGCCGGTACGCGCGCGCCAGAAGCTGGCGATCGGCCTGTCGGAGTCATCGCCCGATTCGCCGCTCTCCGGGCTGATGCGCCGGTTGTTCGAGCGCATGTCGGTCTGCGGCACGCTGCCCAGTGCCAGCGAAGTGACGTCGCAACGCTCGCTCGCCGCGTGTCCGCCGTCGCTTTCCTGAGCGCCTCGATGTCAGGTCGGGCCCGCGATATTCGATGTAGTTGGATGAGATGCTATTACGTTCACTGCCGGACCTTGCCCAGAGCAACCCCGAGTTTCAAACCTGGTTCCACTCGAAGTGGGGCCGCGAGAATTGCATCATCTGGGGGCGCACGCGCCTGGCCGAGTTCGGCCCGTGCACACACACGCTGTCGATCCGCGCCGCCTGGGGCGGCGTGGAGCACTGCTACGTCAACGGCCGCACGCTCGCCGTCGACGACGACAACTTCCTGATCCTGAATCACGGCCAGATCTACAGCACCAGTATCCGCGCGGTGCAGCCGGTCGAGACGCTCGCGATCTGCTTCAAGCCGGAACTGGCCGAGCAGGCCTACGGCGAAGCGTCCGCGTCGATCGAGCAAGCGCTCGCACGCGGCGACGCGCCGGCGGAGCGCACGCCGGATTTCATGGAGAACCTGCATCCGCACGACAACACGGTCAGTCCAGTGCTGCGCTTCATCCGCGCACACCTCAGCCGCGGCGTCGTCGAAGAGTCCTGGTACGACGAGCAACTCGTGTTCCTGCTCGCGCGCATGCAGTGTCACCACCAGCGCCTGCTGGAGCAGGTCGATCGCATCGCGCTGATCCGGCCGGCGACGCGCCGCGAAGTGTACCGGCGGATTTCGCTGGCAACTGATTTCCTGCACACGCACTACGCGCAGGACGTCGACCTGAGCACGCTGGCGAAGATGGCATACCTGTCGAAGTATCACTTCCTGCGCCTGTTCACGCTCGTGCACGGACTCACGCCACGCAACTATCTGCAACGCAAGCGCATCAGCGTGGCGATCCGGCTACTCGAGTCGACGCGCATGACGATGAGTGAGGTCTCCGCGAGTGTCGGCTTCGCGGAAGAATCGACGCTGGTGCGACAGATGCGACGCTGGACGAACCTGACGCCGCGGCAGATTCGCGCGCGCGTCGTGCCGGGACGCGCTGCCTGATTCCGCGCGTTGCGCCACTGCGTGGCGCGATACCCACAGCGCATTGGCAATCCTCAACGGGCCGAATCGCAACCGCGGCGTCATGCGCGAGCGAACGCGTTGTTACCGTCTTCGCAATTTCCCGTGGAGACCGGTCAATGAAGCAAGTGACGAGGAGTCGATACATCCAGCGCGCCATCCGGCACGCACTTACCAGCGCAGCGGGCGCAGTGGCAATTGCCGCGGCCACGCAGTCGCATGCGCAGGACCAGACGATCCAGGAGATCGTGGTCACCGGCTCGCGCATTCCGCAACCGAACCTGACGAGCATCAGTCCGGTCACCTCGATCGGCGCGGAGACGGTCAAGATCGAAGGCGTCACGCGCGTCGAGGATCTGATCAACAATCTGCCGCAGGCCTTCGCGGACCTCGGCGGCAATCTCTCGAACGGCTCGACCGGCACGGCGACCGTGAATCTGCGCAATCTCGGTTCGCAACGCACGCTGGTGCTGGTGAACAGCCGGCGCCTGATGCCGGGCGATCCGACGCAGAACGGCGCGGCCTCGCCGGATCTGAACCAGATTCCGGCCTCGCTGATCGAGCGCGTCGAAGTGCTCTCGGGCGGCGCGTCGGCTGTGTACGGCGCTGACGCCGTCGCCGGCGTCGTCAACTTCATCATGAACGACAAGTTCGAGGGCGTGCGGCTCGACGCGCAGTACAGCCTGTACCAGCACAAGAACGACAGCAACGTCGCTGACATCGTGCGCGGGCGCAACTTCAACTTGCCGGACAGCAACATCACCGACGGCGAGACGCGCGACTTCACCTTCGTCGCGGGCATCAACAGCGAAGACGGCCGTGGCAATGCGACCGTGTATCTCGGCTACCGTCAGCTCGATGCGATTCGCCAGGATGCGCGCGACTTCAGCGCGTGCACCCTCGCATCGTCGGATGTCGCACCAAGCCCGTTCGGTTGCGGCGGGTCCGGAACGCCGGCGGTCACGCGCTTCCGTTTGGCCGATGGGCGCGATCTCACGGTCAATGCGGATGGCTCGCTGCGTCCGTTCGCGCCGACCGACCAGTTCAACTTCGCGCCGGACAACTACTACCAGCGGCCGGACGAGCGCCGCACCGCCGGCCTGTTCGCGCACTACGACTTCAGCGACAAGGCGAGCGTCTATACCGAGTTCATGTTCATGGACGACCACACCGTCTCGCAGGTCGCTGCGAGCGGCGCGTTTCTCGGCGGCGGCCCGGGCACGCCACCGTTCTTCGGCAGTCGCCCGATCAACTGCGACAACCCGTTCCTGTCGGCGGACATGGTGCAGCAGTTCTGCGGCGGCGATACCGGCGCCGGCGACGTGCTGATCAACATCGCGCGGCGCAATGTCGAAGGCGGCGGCCGAATCAGCGACCTGCGGCACACGTCGTTCCGCGGTGTCGTCGGCCTGCGCGGCGACATCGCTGACGGTTGGAGCTATGACGTATACGGGCTGTACGGCACGTCGGTGCTGGCGAGCAACTTCGAGAACGATTTTTCGCGGGAGCGGCTCGGCAAGGCGCTGAACGCCGTGGTCGACCATCGCGTGGGCTCGCCGACGCAAGGGCAGATCATCTGCCGCGTCAATGCCGATGCCGATCTCAGCAACGACGATCCCAGGTGCGTGCCGTACAACATCTTCCAGGCCGCGGGCGGCGTGACACCGGAGCAGCTCGCGTATCTGCAGGTGCCAGGTCTGCAGGAGGGCGAGACCGTCGAGCAGGTACTGAGCGGCTCCGTTTCGGCAGACCTCGGTCAGTATGGCCTGAAGCTGCCGACCGCAACGGACGGGGTGGGCGTTGCATTCGGTGCGGAGTACCGCTCGGAAAACTCGGACCTGCGCGCCGATCGCGCGTTTCAGACCGGCGACCTGGCCGGGCAGGGCGCGCCGACGCTCAACACGACCGGCTTCTTCGACGTGAAGGAGCTGTTCACCGAGGTTCGTGTGCCGCTGATCCAGGATAAGCCGTTCGCGCAGCGACTGGCGCTCGAGGCCGGCTACCGCTATTCGGACTACAACCTCGGCTTCAACACCGACACGTACAAGCTCGGCCTCGACTGGGCGCCGATCGAAGATGTCCGCTTGCGCGGCAGCTATCAGCGCGCCGTGCGCTCGCCGAACATCCAGGAGTTGTTCCTGAAGCCGCGCGTGCAGCTCAATAGCAACGGCGATCCGTGCGCGAACGCACCCGGCGATACGCCGGATGCGTCGCTCGAAGAGTGCATTCGCTCGGGCGTGACGCCGGAGCAGTACGGCCACATCCTGTCGAACCCGGCCTCGCAGTACAACGGCCTGGTCGGCGGCAATCCGGATCTCGATCCGGAGAAGTCCGACACGTACTCGTTCGGCTTCGTGCTGACGCCGCGCGTGTTGCCGAGCCTGTCGCTGACGGTGGACTATTTCGACGTCAAGGTCGAGAAGCTGATCGGCTCGATCGGCGGCGACTTCATTCTCAACAGCTGCCTCGCGACCGGCGATGCGACGTTCTGCGACAAGGTCCATCGTGACGCCAACGGCTCGCTGTGGCTCGGCGAGACCGGATTCATCGAGGACCCGATCATCAACACCGGCTCGTCGCAGGCGAAGGGCGTCGACGTCGAGGCGAACTATCGCTTCGAGCTCGGCCGCGCCGGCAGCCTCGGTTTGAACGCGGTCGGCTCGTGGGTCGAGGAGTTCGTTACGGAACCGCTCGACGGCGCAGTGAAGTACGACTGCGCAGGACTGTACGGCACCGTGTGTGGCACTCCGACTCCGGAGTGGCGGCACAAGCTGCGCGCGAACTGGCAGACGCCGCTCGGCGTCGATCTGACGCTGACCTGGCGCTTCATCGACAGCGTCGAGCTCGACGCGACCAGCAGCAATCCGCAGCTGTCGAACGCCGTGCCGTTCAGCGATCGGAAACTCGCGTCGCGCAGCTACTTCGACCTGGTGGCCGCGTACACGCTGAGCGATGCAGGAATCTTCAGCAACGTCACCGGCCGGCTCGGCATCAACAATCTGCTCGACAAGGATCCGCCCCTGATCGGCCAGGATAGTTGCCCAAACGTGCTCTGCAACGGCAATACCTTCCCACAGGTGTACGACACGCTCGGCAGATTCATCTTCCTTGGACTGACAGCGGACTTCTGAAAACCCGTAGGTCGGGCTTCAGCCCGACTCCCTCCCCACGGCGGGCCTCTGCCCGCCGTGTCTTTTTCCGCCGCTCAAAAACGATTGTCAGGCAGATCCACTGCATTTCGAACAGTGACTCGTGGCTGGCGGCGTACGTTCGACGAAAGGCGTTCCTATCCCCGGGCCATAGCCGGCCGGCCGTCGACCGGTCACGAGTCACCCTTGCCCGTTCCGGCGAAGACACTGGGGAGAGGGAGATGCAAAGCAAAGCGCTCGAGATCGAATCGGTTCCGCTGCACGAGCTGCTCGCCGAAGTGCTGGCCGGCGATCCGGCCGCCGGCGGATTCGAAGTGCACTATCAGCCGATCGTTCGCATCGCCGGCCGGGGGATCGTTGCCGTCGAAGCGCTCGCCGGCTGGTCACATCCCGCGGCCGGGATCGTCGAACCATCGCAGTTCATGGCGGCAGCGGAGCGCACCGGCCTGACCGGAGTGCTCGAGGACTTCGTGCTCAACCAGGCGTGTGCGGACGCGGACGCGCTGACCGCGGCCTACGGTCTCGACGTGCCGATTCATGTCAACGTCGCTGCGCGCCGGCTGACGCGGCCGGACCTCTACGCCGCGATCGATTGGGCGCTCGGGCGCTACAAGCTCGGCGCGAGCCGGCTGGTGATCGAAGTCGCGCATACGAATCGCATCGAAGACACGGGTGGCGCGGCCAAGGCGATCCAGCGCATCCGCGATCGCGGCGTGCGGGTGGGCATCGACGATTTCGGCTCGGGCTACGACATCATGACGCAGCTGCAAGGATTGCCGATCGACCTGATCAAGCTCGATGCGCGGATCACCGGTGCGGGTGTCGATGCGGCGCGCACCGAGGCCATGTGCCAGGCGGTGCTGGAGGTCTGCCAGCGGATAGGCCTGAGCGTCATTGCGCAGGGAATCGCGACGGGCAGCCAGGCGCTGGCGCTGCAGGAGATGGGCTGCCAGCTGGGGCAGGGCGAGCTGTATGGGCCGGTCCTGCGTCTGCCGCGGGAGCGCAAGATAGGTAGTCGCGCGTTGAAAAATGGGTAGTGGCTGCCCATTCGCCCGGCGCTGTCCCGGCAGATCATGTAGTCATGGTCCGCTCATGGCTCTGTGGCTTGATGTTGGTGATGGCGATGCAGGCGATGGCTGTCGCCCTGTCGCCAGATGACACGCGTGCGCTGCGCAAGGCGATCCAGGCGCACGATCCCGCTGCACGAGTCGCCGCGCCGGCGCAGTCGCCCGTCGATGGCATGTATCAGACGAGCATCGATGGGGTTTCGGGCTACGTCAGTGCGGATGGCCGGTACTTCATCGTCGGCGACATGCTCGATCTCGCCTCGCACGTCAACGTGACGGAGCAGCAGCGGCAGGCGCAGCGGCGCTCGTTGTTGCAGAAGATCGAGCCGGACGAGGCGATCCTGTTCGCGCCGGCGAAACCGAAGTACACGGTGATGGTTTTCACTGACGTCGATTGCCCGTATTGCCGCAAGTTGCACGGCGAGCTCGCGCAGTTGCAGGCGCGCGGGATCGCGGTTCGGTACATGGCGTTCCCGCGCTCGGGCCCGAATACGCAGGCGTGGCGCACGATGACCGCGGTCTGGTGTTCGAGCGACCGACGCGGTGCACTGACGCGCGCGACACGTGGCGACGCCGTGAGCGCGGCGGGCAAGTGCAGCGATGCCGTCATCGCGAAGCACTACGCCCTCGGCCAGCAGCTCGGCATTCCCGGCACACCAATGATCGTCCTGAGCGATGGGACTTCGCTGGGCGGTTACCTGTCGCCGGACAACCTGCTCGCTGCGCTCGACGCGCACGCAGCGGAACAGTGACTCGCGGCCGGTGGTTTCGTGGACAGAGAGCCTTACACTATCCCCGGCGATCTCTTCGACGACCGACCGGTCGCGAGTCGCTCCCAGCTCATCCGGTGTGTAGAGTAGCGGCCATGTCAGGTCATTTCCTGAAGCGTCGAAACCGATTTGCGCTGACCGCGCTGTTGCTGCTGCTCGTCGTCAGTCGCGCCATGATCCCGTCCGGGTTCATGCTGGGTGCGGATTCGTCCGGCCGGTTGTCGCTGCAATTCTGCAGCGGCACCGTGCACGGACACGACGCGCATCGACATTCCCGCGACGAGGGGCGATCCGACGAGTCCAACGGACATCGACTCGCATGCCCGTTTGCGGTTGCTGGCGGCGTTCCGCTAGCTGCCGCAGTCCCTTTACATGTCTTTACCCAGATTGGCTCCTTCATCGAGCTGACCGGCGAGCAAGAGCTGGTCAACATTCCGAGCGTTCTGCGCACGCAATCGCAGCGTGCGCCTCCCTCCTGGACAACCCACAGCTGATGCGGCTTGTCCACGCTTGTCATTGAGAGGGAGAGAGATCATGAAACTGCTGCCTGCATTCGGCGCCGTCGCGCTCGGCGCCATCCTGAGCACTCCGGCCGGAGCGTGCTCGATCTGTCGCTGCGGCGATCCGACCTTCAATGCGCTGGGCAAGGAAGGAGTCTCGCTGACCGGATTGCGCCTCGCGTTCGATTGGGACCAGGTCGAGAAAACGCAGGGCTCGCCGGACGAGGATTTCGACAAGTTGCGCGAGCAGCGCATCACGCTGCTCGCGGCCTACGGCATTTCGGACCGGGTCAGCGTCTTCGCGCGCATTCCCTACAGCACGCGCGAGCTGACGGAGACGGAGGACGGCGAGAGCGAGCACACGCGTCATTCAGGCTTGGCCGACCCGGAAGTCTACGGGCAGGTACAGCTCTGGCATTCCGCGTTCGACGCGCAAGTCGGTGTGCGCTCGTCGCTCTTTGCCGTCGCCGGCGTGAAGACAGATTGGGGCGAGAACGATGCGACTAGCGACGGCGAACGGCTGGACGAGCACGTCCAGGCCGGCACCGGCTCGACGGATTGGTTCGGCGGCCTGTCGGGCTCGTACCAGATCGATCGGCGCTCGGCGCTGTTTGCTTCGGCTCAGTATCGGCACACGGGTCGTAATGATGTCGGCTATCAGTACGGGCGCATCCAGCTGTTCAATGTGGCCTACGAGCACAAGATCGGCACGCGCTGGGACGCCGTGCTGGAGGCGAACTACCGCACGGCCCAGCACGATCAGGTCGACGGCGCAGGCACCCTGGATCCGAATACGGGCGGATCGATCACGTATCTCACGCCGCGCCTGCTGTTCGACGTGGGCAATGGTTGGGTGCTGCGTGCGTCGGCCCAGCTGCCTCTATCGGACTCTGGTCTGAACGGCCAGCAGGATGAGAAGGCCGTCGTCAACTT
>DATBKP010000112.1:0-1784 GCA_036555785.1 Steroidobacteraceae bacterium | reverse complement strand
GGTGGGGACGGGCGATCGCCCGTGTGATCACCGATGCCGCGCTCCACGAGCGTATGCGCCAGACCGGCCTCGAGCGCGCCGCCGAATTCACCTGGCCGCGCACGGCGCGGCTCACGCTCGACGCGTACCGTCGCGTCGTTTCACCATCGGGCGTATGACCACGCCCGACGTGTCGATCATCATCGTCAACTGGAACGGCCGCCGGTACCTCGACGCGTGTCTCGACGCAGTCGCGGCCCAGGAAGGCGTGAGTGCCGAGACGATTCTCGTCGACAACGGATCGACCGATGGGAGCACGGCCTACGTCGCCGAGCGGTATCCATGGGTGCGCCTCGTCTCTCTCAACGAGAATCGTGGATTTGCAGGAGGCAACAACGCCGGCGTTCGCGAGGCGCGGGGACGTTTCGTGGCGCTGTTGAACAACGACACGGCGGCCGATGCCGGCTGGCTCAAAGCGCTGCTCGCTGGCGTCGGCGGTGATGAGCGCGTGCTCGCCACCTCGCGCATCGTCTACATGCACGACCGGCGGGTGATCGACAGCGCGGGCGATGGCGTGCTGCGCTGGGGCGGAGCGTTCAAGCGGCATCACGGCGACAGCGTTGATGCGGTGATGGAGTCGAAGGACGTGTTCGGCGTGTGTGGTGCCGCCTGCCTGATCGCTCGCCGCGTGTTCGACGAGCTTGGCGGTTTCGACGAGCACCTCTTCGTGTCGCACGAAGACGTCGATCTCTCGTATCGCGCGCGGCTGCGCGGCTATCGATGCCGTTACGTGGCCGATGCCGTGGTCGCACATCACGGCAGCTCCACGCTTGGTCGCGCCAGCCGCTTCGCGGTGTTTCACGGACAGCGCAATCTCGAGTGGGTGTATCTGAAGAACACACCGACGTCGCTCTTGCTGCGCACGCTGCCCGGCCATCTGGTCTACGTGGCTGCCGCCGCGGCGCACTTCACCCGCGTGGGTCTGCTTGGCACGTTCATACGCGCCAAGCTCGCGGCCATGGCCGGCATCCCACGGGTGCTCCGTCAGCGGGCCGAGGTGCAGCGCACACGATGTGTCGATGCCGATGCGATTGCCGCGCATCTCGACCGGGCGTGGCTGTCGACGAAGCTGAAGGAGAAGCGTTTCGACGTCGGTCTCGCCGAGGGCGGACCGGGCCGGTGAGCGCCGAGATCGCGGCGGTGATCGTGAACTACAACGCCGGCTCCGAGCTGGTGCTGGCGCTGCAGTCGCTGGTGACCGATCTGGCTGGGCGTGAATGGGAAGCTGTCGTCATCGATAACGCATCGACTGATGGCAGCGACACTTTTACAGATGCGTTCGCGCCGCGCGTGAGGCTGATACGCAACTCGACCAACGTCGGGTTCGGGCGGGCCGTGAATCAGGGCGTCGCGGCGAGCACCGCGCCGTTGGTGCTGATCATGAATCCCGATTGCCGCGTGCACGCCGGAGCGGTGGCCACGCTTCGGGCTCAGCTCGATGCCCACGACGCCTGCGCGGTGGTCGGTCCGCGTGTGCTCGATCCTGATGGAGCGGTGCAGGGCAGCGCGCGTGGCGATCCCGACATGCTGACGGGGCTGTTCGGGCGGACGAGTCTACTGCGCGACTGGTTTCGGTTGCTGCCTGCCGCTCGCCGCAATGTGGTGACCGATGCCGCAATCGGCAACGGCACTCCGAGTGTGGTTGTCGACTGGGTTTCGGGCGCCTGCATGCTGGTGCGCCGCTCGGCGTTCGAGGCCGTGCACGGGTTCGACGAGCGGTACTTCATGTACTGGGAGGATGCCGA
>DATBKP010000111.1:0-39407 GCA_036555785.1 Steroidobacteraceae bacterium | reverse complement strand
CTTCCAGTCGCGGCGTGCGCGACCGTAACCGGGAGCCGACCACATGCCGCGGCAGAAGCGCGTGTCGTGCGGCGAAACCACGCCCGACTCCAACGCTGCGAGCGCGAATAGTGGCTTCACGGTCGAGCCCGGCGGATACACGCCGCGCAGTGCGCGGTCATACATCGGGCGGTCGGGATCTTCCGTGAGCGCCAGGTACTGCGGGCGGCTCAGACCGCGAGCGAACAGGTTCGGATCGAAGGCGGGCGTGCTGACGAAGGCGATGATGTCGCCGTTCGTGGGATCGATCGCGACGGCTGCGGCACGTTGGCCGCGCAGTGCTTCTTCCGCCACCTGCTGCACGCGCAGGTCGATGGTCAGGAACAGGTCGTTGCCGGCAATCGGCTCGCGTCGATCGAGCTTGACCGCATCCTTGCCGATGCGCTCGACCGTGCGGCCTTGCGCATTGACGAGCAGCTGCTGCACGCCGGCGCGTCCATGCAACTCGCTCTCATAGGCTTTCTCGACGCCGCTCTTGCCCGTCAGCGTCGTGCCGGCGTATTCGTTGATGTCGAGCGTCTTCTCGTCTTCTTCGCTGATGGCGCCGACGTAACCGATGGCGTGAACGCTGCTGGCGCCCAACGGGTAGTACCGCGTCAGGCGCGGCCGGATCTCGACGCCCGGGAACTGGTAACGGCGCGCGGCGAAGCGAGCCAGCTCCTGGTCCGTGAGCTGCAGCTTGACCGGCACGGCCTCGAAGACGCGCCGGCTGCGAATGTCCTTCTTCAGGCTCGGGAAGTCCGCGTTGTCGAGCAGCCCGAGCTTGGCCAGGCCGACCAGCGTCGCGTCGATGTCGGTGACCTGCTCACGCGTCAGCTCCAGCTGATACGAGGGCGCGTTGGTCGCGAGCGGCAGGCCGTTGCGATCGAGGATCAGCCCGCGGTTCGGCGGGATCGGCTCGATCTTGATGCGGTTGCCTTGCGACAGGTCGGCGAAGTAGTCGTACTGCACCACCTGCAGCCAGATGAGCCGCGCGATCACCGAGCCGAGCGCGATCACCATGATCACGGCAGCCGCGATCGCGCGGCCTTCGAACAGCTGCTGTTCGGCGTGATGGTCCTTGATGCGGACGGAGCGGCTCATCGGCTGCGCCGGTTCCAGGTGTCGAGGATGCCGACGACCACGGGCCACAGCAGCGCGCTGGTCAGCACCGGGAGCCAGCGTGCCCAGGTCGTCACGGGATGGCCGAGCACGCCGTCCGTGTACCAGACGAGGAACTCGTAGAGGAACACCAGGAACAACACCGTCAGCGTCTGCTGCGACAGCGGGAAGATGCGAATGCGCAGCTGGAACTTGTGCGTCAGGAAGCTCACCAGCAGGAAGGCGAGCGCGTGCTGGCCGAGCGTCGTGCCTTTCAGCAGATCGATCGCCATGCCGCACAGCCACGCGAACATCAGGCCGGCGATGCGCGGTGCGCTCAGCGACCAGTAGATCACCAGCAGCAGCAGCAGGTACGGCCGCGCGATATCCATCCAGTGAGGCAGCGGCAGCACGGCGAGTAGCAGCGCGATGACCACCGTCGCGGTGACGCGCAGGCGACTGATGCGTCCGTCGGAGACGCTCATTGCTTGACCGCCTCGCTCGCGGGCTTCGCCGGCTCGATGGCCGTTTCCGGCGCCGGTACTTTCGGCTTGTCCGTCCACAGCAGCAGCACTTCGCGATCGCGGTCGAGCTGCGCCAGCGGGCGCGCTTCGACCACCGCGAACGTGTCGTTGGCGTTGCGCTCGACCTTGGTCACGGTCGCGACCGGGTAGCCGGCCGGGAAGATTTCGTCGAGGCCCGAGCTCACCAGCAGGTCGCCGCGGCGCACGTCGGACTCGACGGTCATGTAGGGCAGGCTCAGCTTCGCGTCCTCGCCGGTCCCGACCGCGATCGAGCGGATGCCGTTGCGGTTGACCTGGATCGGCACCGCGTGCTCGGCGTCGGTGATCAGGATCAGCGTCGCGGTCGTTTTGCCGACCTGCATCACCTGGCCGACCACGCCGAACGCATCGAGCACGGGCTGGCCGCGGAACACGCCGTCGTCCACGCCCTTGTTGATGACGACCATGTGCCGGAACGGCTGCACCGAAACGTTGATGATCTCGGCGATGAGCGTGCGCTCGCTGACGCCCTTGGACGCCTCGCGGATCTCGCGCAGCCGGCGGTTCTCCTCGGTCAGCGACTCGAATCGCAGCAGCTGCGTCCGCGCGACGCGCAACTGCTCGGTGAGCTGCGCATTCTCCGTGCGCAGACGCGAGCGGTCGGCGAAGCTGCCGGTGAGCCAGCTCCACAGCTGGTAGGGCGTCTGCACGACGGTGTAGATGGGATTGGCCGCGGCGCTCATCCACACGCGCGCCGTGTCCAGGTAACCGCCGCGATGATCGAGCACCATCACGATCACCGAGACGACGCCGAGAAAGAACAGGCCTGCGCCGAGCGGCGGCCCTCGACCTATGATCGGGCGGCTGTCGGAGCTTAGGGTGACCACGACGACCGGGTGTGGAGGGCTACGTTATTCCAGGTTGAAGAGGGCGGGACCGTGCTCATCGATCAGCTCGAGCATACGCCCGCCGCCGCGTGCTACACACGTGAGCGGATCCTCGGCGACCACGACCGGCAGCCCGGTCTCTTCCATCAACAGCTTGTCGATGTCGCGCAGCAGCGCGCCGCCGCCGGTGAGTACGATGCCGCGCTCCGCCACGTCCGCGCCGAGCTCGGGCGGCGTTTGCTCGAGCGCCACTTTGACCGCGCCGACGATGCCGGCGAGCGGCTCCTGCAGCGCTTCGAGAATCTCGTTGGAGTTCAGCGTGAAGCTGCGCGGCACGCCCTCGGAGAGGTTGCGGCCCTTCACCGAGATTTCGTTGACCTGCTGGCCGGGATAGGCGGAGCCGATCTCGATCTTGATCTTCTCGGCGGTCGACTCGCCGATCAGGATGCCGTAGTTGCGGCGCACGTAATTGATGATGGCGTCGTCGAAGCGATCGCCGCCGATGCGCACCGACGAGGCGTACACGATGCCGTTGAGCGAGATCACCGCGACCTCGGAAGTGCCGCCGCCGATGTCGAGCACCATCGAGCCGCGTGCTTCGTGCACCGGCAGGCCGGCGCCGACCGCAGCCGCCATCGGCTCTTCGATGAGACGCACCCAGCGCGCGCCGGCGCCTTCCGCCGACTCCTGAATCGCACGGCGCTCCACTTGCGTCGACCCGTAGGGCACGCACACGAGCACGCGCGGGCTCGGACGCATCAGGCGATTGCCGTGCACCTTCTCGATGAAGTACTGCAGCATCTTCTCCGTGACGGTGAAGTCGGCGATGACGCCGTCCTTCATCGGACGGATGGCAGTGATGTGGCCGGGCGTGCGGCCCAGCATGTTCTTCGCTTCCTGGCCGACCGCTTCGATTTTCTTGCCGGCGCGGCCGGGCTCCTCGCGGATCGCGACGACCGAGGGCTCGTTGAGCACGATGCCCTTGCCGCGGACGTAGATGAGAGTGTTGGCAGTGCCCAGATCGATCGACAGGTCGTTCGAGAAATAGCCGCGCAGGTTCTTGAACATGGTTCTTGTCGGTCGAGCGAAGGTGCGAGCGAAGGAAAAAGGGGGGCAAAAAAGTTGCGGTACTCTAACAACGGGTCGCCCGCAGCACAAGCAGAAGGTGTATGATTGCCGAGGGTTTTTTCAGGCTTTTTTCACGTTTTTTTCTTGGGTTTTTTGCGTCGCGCATCTGCAGTCTCATGAGTCTCACCCGCCACGATGTCGAGAACATCGCACATCTCGCCCGCCTCGCGATCAGCGAGCAGCAGCTGCCCGTCTACGTCGACAGCCTGTCGAAGATCCTGAGCTTCGTCGAACAACTCAACGCAGCCGACACGGCTGCGGTCGAGCCGATGGCGCACCCGCTCGCCGAGCAGGTGCAGCGCATGCGTCCGGACGAGGTGATCGATACCGACCGGCACGAGAAGTACCAGCGCAACGCGCCGAGCGTTGCAGCCGGACTTTACCTCGTGCCCAAAGTGATCGAATGAGACGCGGGTAACGCTTTGATGAGCGACTTCCACCGTCTGACGCTCACGGAGCTCAACGAGGGGCTGCGCGCACGGCGCTTCTCGAGCGTCGAGCTCGTGCGGCACTTCCTGGCGCGGATCGAGCGCTTCAATCCGGCGCTGAACGCCTTCATCACCGTCACCGGCGAGCAGGCGCTCGCGGCTGCGCAAAAGGCCGACGAATCCATCGCCGCCGGCGAGGCGCCGCCGCTCGCGGGCCTGCCGCTGGTCCACAAGGACATCTTCTGCACGGACGGCGTTCTCACGACCTGCGGGTCGAAGATGCTGTCGAACTTCGTCGCGCCCTACGACGCGACGGTGGTCGAGCGGCTGGCGCGGGCCGGCATGGTGATGCTCGGCAAGACCAACATGGACGAGTTCGCGATGGGCTCCTCGAACGAGAACAGCTGGTTCGGGCCGGTCCACAACCCCTGGGACCTGAAGAAGGTGCCCGGCGGCTCGTCGGGTGGCTCGGCAGCTGCGGTCGCGGCACGCATTGCGCCCGCCGCGACCGGCACCGACACCGGCGGTTCGATTCGCCAGCCTGGAGCGCTTAGCGGCATCACCGGCTTCAAGCCGACGTACGGCCGCGTGTCGCGCTACGGGATGATCGCGTTCGCCTCGAGCCTCGACCAGGCCGGCGTGCTGACGCTCACCGTGCGGGACGCGGCGATGCTGCTGGCACAGATGGCGGGCTTCGATCCGCGCGACTCGACCAGCGTCGACACGCCCGTGCCCGACTACGTCGGCGGACTGGAGCAGCCGCTGGCGGGGCTCAAGGTCGGCCTGCTGAAGGAGTTCTTCGAGAAGGGTCTCGAAGAGGAGAGCGCCAGGCTGATCCGTGAGGCGCTGCGGCTGTACGAGAAGCTGGGCGCCCGGCTCGTCGAAGTGAGTCTGCCGAACCTGCCGCTGTCCGTGCCCACGTACTACGTCGTCGCGCCCGCGGAGTGCTCGTCGAACCTGTCGCGGTTCGACGCCACGCGCTTCGGCTACCGCTGCGAGAACCCGCAGGACCTGATGGATCTGTACAAGCGCTCACGAGGCGAAGGCTTCGGCGAGGAGGTCAAGCGACGCATCATGACCGGCACGTATGTGCTGTCGGCGGGCTACTACGACGCGTACTACCTGCGGGCACAGAAAGTGCGGCGGCTGATCACGGACGACTTCGCGCGCGCCTTCCGGCAGGTCGATGTGCTGATGGGCCCGACGTCGCCGACGCCCGCGTTCGACATCGGCGCCAAGGTGGACGATCCGGTCACGATGTACCTCAACGACATCTACACGATCGGCGCGAATCTCGCGGGCCTGCCCGGCGTCTCGGTGCCGTGCGGTCAGTCGGGCGGGCTGCCGGTCGGGTTGCAGATCATCGGTCCGCACTTCGCGGAGGCGAAGCTGCTGAACGTGGCGCACTGGTATCAGCGCGAGACCGAATGGCACAAGCGCATCCCGCGCGGCTACGAATGAACGTATGAATTGGCAAACAGTCATCGGTTTGGAGATCCACGCGCAGCTGGCGACGCGCAGCAAGATTTTCTCGAGCGCGCCCACCGCCTACGGAGCGGCGCCGAACACGCAGGCGAACCTGGTCGACCTCGGCTATCCCGGGGTGCTGCCCGTGCTCAACCGCGAGGCGGTGCGCATGGCGGTGAAGTTCGGGCTCGCGGTCGGCGCGACCGTTGCGCGCCGCTCGGTGTTCGCGCGCAAGAACTACTTCTATCCGGACCTGCCGAAGGGCTACCAGATCAGCCAGTACGAGCAGCCTATCGTGGAGCGCGGCCAACTCGAGATCGTGCTCGACGACGGCGCGCGCAAGACGGTCGGCATTACGCGCGCGCATCTCGAAGAGGACGCGGGCAAGTCGCTGCACGAGGATTTTCAGGGTCAGTCGGGCATCGACCTGAATCGGGCGGGGACCCCGCTGCTGGAGATCGTCTCCGAGCCTGACATGCGCTCGGCAAAAGAAGCCGTCGCGTACCTGAAGAAGGTGCACACCCTGGTGCGCTACCTGGAGATCTGCGACGGCAACATGCAGGAAGGCTCGTTCCGCTGCGACGCCAACGTCTCGGTGCGGCCGGCGGGCGCCGCCAAGCTCGGCACGCGCTGCGAGATCAAGAATCTCAACTCGTTCCGCTTCATCGAGAAGGCGATCAACTACGAGGTCGCGCGTCAGATCGAGCTCCTCGAAGGCGGCGGCACCGTGCGCCAGGAAACGCGCCTGTACGATCCCGACAAAGGCGAGACGCGCGCGCTGCGCTCCAAGGAGGAGGCAAACGACTATCGCTACTTTCCCGACCCGGACCTGTTGCCGGTCGCGCTCGATGACGCCTTCATCGAGTCCGTGCGCACGACCCTGCCGGAGCTGCCCGACGAGAAGGCGGCACGCTACATGGAGAAGTTCGGCCTGTCGCCGTACGACGCCGGCGTGCTCACCGCCAGCCGCGAGATGGGCGACTACTACGAGGCCGTCATCGCCCAGGCCGCGGGTCACGAGAAGCTCGCCGCCAACTGGGTGATGGGTGAGCTTTCAGCGGCGCTCAACAAAGACGGCGTCGAAGTCACGCACTCCCGCATCGATGCGGCGCGGCTCGCCGGCCTGCTCGCGCGCATCGCAGATGCGACGATCTCCGGCAAGATCGCCAAGGAAGTGTTCGAGCAGATGTGGCTCGAACGCCAGGATGCCGACACGATCATCGAGGCCAAGGGGCTGCGGCAGATCACCGACACGTCGGCCATCGAGCAGATCATCGACGAAGTGATGGCGGCGAATCCCCGACAGCTGGCGGACTACCGCTCGGGCAAGGACAAGCTGTTCGGCTTCTTCGTCGGGCAGGTGATGAAGGTGACCGGCGGCAAGGCGAACCCCGCGCAGGTGAACGATCTGCTGAAGAAGAAGTTGAGTGGCTGATGCACGATCGCGATTGTCTCCATCGCTTCCTGTTCGAGCATTACCCGATCCGGGGGCACATCGTGCACCTCGACGCCTCGTGGCGCGCGCTGCTCGAGCATCGCGACTATCCGCCGTCGATCCGCGACACGCTCGGCGAAGCGGTGGCGGCGTCGGTGCTGCTCGCCGCAACGCTCAAGTTCGATGGCACGCTGAGCTTGCAGCTGCAGGGCCAGGGGCCGATGCATCTCATGCTCGCGCAGTGCTCGAGCGAGCTCGGCGTGCGCGCTGTCGCGCGCTATCGCGAAGCGCACGAAGGACGCGATCTCGCCGCGCTGTCGGGCGAGGGCAATCTCACGGTCACGCTGGAGAACGACGACCTGTCGCAGCGCTATCAGGGCATCGTGCCGCTGACCGGCAAGCGTCTGGCGGATTGCCTGCGCGAATACTTCGAATCTTCCGAGCAGCTGCCGACGAGGTTGTGGCTGCACGCGACGGAGAAGGGCGCCTCTGGATTGCTGCTGCAGCGTCTGTCGGACGACAGCGTGCAGGCTCGCAGCTCCGTCGATAAGGGACGGGAACTGCCGGAGCGTGACGAGATCGAGGACGCATGGCGTCGCGTCCAGCTGCTCGGCGATACGTTGCGCGGCGAAGAACTGCAGGCGCTGAGCGACCGCGACATCCTGCGCCGGCTGTTCGCCGAAGACGACGTGCGCCTGTTCGAATCCGCCCCGGTGTACTTCCGCTGCCGGTGCTCGCGCGAGCGGGTGGTCGGCATGCTGCGCAGCCTGGGAGCCGCGGAGATCCGCTCGGTGCTCGCCGAGCGGGGCGAGGTCGAGGTCCGCTGCGACTTCTGCAATCGCGCCTACCGGTTCGATCCGGTCGACGTCGAGCAGGTGTTCGCCGCCACGCCGGCCGCCGACGGCAGCGAGACCCGTCACTAAAATCAAAGGGTTGGTTCTGATCCAGGGCGGGGCCCGGCCACGGGAACCTTTTGGGCGGCTTGCGGCTTACTGTCGCGTCGAATATAAGGACATCCTTATATCCTGAACTAGAGCCCTGAATGCCGACCGCGTTCCTGCCCGCCGTTTCCGCGCTCCGTGCCGCCGCCGAACCGACCCGGCTGCGACTGCTGGCGCTGCTCGCGCGCGCTGAGCTCACGGTCGGGGAGATCTGCGAGGTCATCGGCCAGAGTCAGCCGCGCGTCTCGCGGCATTTGAAGCTCCTCTGCGACGCCGGTCTGCTGGACCGCTTTCGCGAGCAGCATTGGGTCTACTACCGCGCACCGGCGTCCGGCTCCGAGCGCGGCACGGTCCAGCAATTGCTGGCGCTCGTCCGCGACGATGACGACCTGTTGCGACGCGACCGCAAGCGCATGGAAGCCGTCATTCGCGAGCGCGCGCGCCGCGCTGCCGATCAGTTGCCACAGACCTCGCGCAGTGCGGCTTCCGAGGCCGTCGACTCGATCGTGCTGAGCGAACTGGCCGATGCGCCGATCGGCGTGCTGCTCGACGTCGGCACCGGTTCGGGTCATCTGCTGGGGCTGCTGGCCGCGAATGCGACGCGCGCAGTCGGCATCGACATCTCCAGCAATGCGCTGAGGCTCGCGCGCACCAACGTGCACGGTGCGGGACTCAGTCACTGCGAGTTGCAGCGCGGCGACATGTACGACCTGCCGTTCGCCGGGCCGCTGTTCGATACGGTAACGGCAGATCGCGTCCTCGCAACGGCGCAACGCCCGGCGGCCGCGCTCAGCGAGATCGCGCGCACCCTGAAGGAGGGCGGCCGCGCGGTGGTCATCGAAGACTTCGACACCCTGAGCGGCGCCGGCACCGCGAATCCGATCGCGACGTTGCGCGAGTGGTTCGCGCGCGCGGGCCTGGAATGTCAACGCGTGCATCCCGTCGACACCGAAGACTCACACCTGCTGGTCGCGCTGGCGCGGCGTCCAGCACAGACGACAGTCGCTGCCTGAGGAGCCGAGCATGCCCGTCGATCAACTGAAGGACCGTATCGGCAACGCTGCAAGCCGCCTGCGCGGCCGGCCCACGGTGTCGTTCGAGTTCTTTCCGCCGAAGGACGAGCAGATGGAGCAGACACTGTGGGAGTCGGTGCAGCGACTGACACCGCTGCAGCCGCGCTTCGTTTCGGTGACCTACGGCGCGGACGGCTCGACGCGCACGCGCACTCACAACATCGTCACGCGCATTCAGCAGTCCACGTCGCTGACAGCTGCACCGCATCTGACTTGCATCGGCGCGCCGCGCGAGGAAATTCTGGATATCGCGCGCACCTACTGGCAGCACGGCATCCGCCACATCGTCGCCTTGCGCGGCGATCCGCCGCAGGGCGGGGGCAAGTACGTGCCGCACCCCGCGGGCTACGCTTACGCAGTCGACCTCGTCAGGGGATTGAAGTCGGTCGGCGACTTCGAGATCTCGGTGGCCACTTACCCCGAGCCGCATCCCGAGGCGCCGCACGCCGCGTTCGAGCTGGACAACCTCAAGGCGAAGCTCGATGCCGGCGCGGCCCGCGCGATCACGCAGTTCTTCTTCGATCCGGAGCTGTTCCTGCGCTTCCGCGACCGCTGCGCCGCGGCCGGCATCGGCGCGAGCATCGTGCCGGGGATCCTGCCGATCACCCGGTTCCCGCAGATGATCCGCATGGCGCAGCGCTGCGGCGCCAGCGTGCCGGACTCGCTGGTGCATCGCTTCGCGGGCCTCGACGACGATCCCGATACGCGACGCATGATTGCCGCGGCGGTCGCGATCGAGCAGGTGCAGGCCTTGCAGCAGCACGGCGTCGAAGAATTCCATTTCTACACACTCAACCGCTCGGAGCTGACGTACGCGATCTGTCACGCGCTCAACGTTCGCACGCCGGCGGTGCAGGCGGCGGCAGGCTGAGAACCTCATGAGCACCCGAACCGAACGGCTCAACGCGCTGCGCGAGGCGCTCACGCAGCGCATCCTCGTGATCGACGGCGCGATGGGCACGATGATCCAGGGCTATCGTCTCGCGGAGAGCGATTACCGCGGCGAGCGCTTCAAGTCGTGGCCGTGCGACCTGAAAGGCAACAACGACATCCTGTCGCTGACGCAGCCGCAGATCGTCGCGGAGATTCACCGCGCGTACCTCGAGGCGGGTGCGGACATCATCGAGACGAACACCTTCACGGCGAATTACTCGTCGCAGGCCGACTACCGCGCTGAGGAGTGCGTCCGCGACATCAACCTCGCGGCTGCGCAGATCGCACGGCGCAGCGCGGACGAGTACGCGGCGCAGACCGGGCAAGTGAAGTTCGTGGCCGGCGCGCTCGGTCCGACCAATCGCACGGCGTCGCTGTCGCCGAACGTCAACGACCCCGCGTATCGCAACATCGAATTCGACCAGCTGGCAGCGACCTATCTGATCGCGTCGCGTGCGCTGATCGAAGGCGGTGTCGACCTGCTGCTGATCGAGACCATCTTCGACACGCTGAATGCCAAGGCTGCGATCTTTGCCGCGCGCCAGGCGATCGACGAGGCCGGCATCGACATTCCGATCGTCATCTCGGGCACGATCACCGACGCGTCCGGCCGCACGTTGTCGGGACAGACGACCGAGGCGTTCTGGAATTCGGTGCGGCATGCGCGGCCGCTCGCAGTGGGACTGAATTGCGCGCTCGGCGCGAAACAGCTGCGTCCGTACATCGAAGAGATGGCGCGCATCGCGGACGTGTACGTCAGTGCTTACCCGAACGCCGGCTTGCCGAATGCGTTCGGCGAGTACGACGAAGCGGCCTGCGAGACCGCCGAGCTGATCCGCGACTTCGCGAGCAGCGGCTTCGTCAACATCGTCGGCGGCTGCTGCGGCACGACGCCGGAGCACATCCGTCACATCAAGGAAGCCGTCGCCGGGCTGCCGCCGCGCACGCCGCCGCAGGTCGAGCCGCGCCTGCGCCTGGCGGGGCTGGAGCCGCTGAACATCGGCGCCGACAGCCTGTTCCTCAACGTCGGCGAGCGCACCAATGTCACCGGCTCGGCGAAGTTCCGCCGGCTGATCGAAGCGGACGACTACAACGCAGCGCTTGACGTCGCGCGCCAGCAGGTCGCGAGCGGCGCGCAGGCCATCGACATCAACATGGACGAGGGCATGCTGGACTCGGAAGCGGCGATGGTGCGCTTCCTGAACCTGATCGCGGCCGAGCCGGACATCGCGCGCGTGCCGATCATGATCGATTCGTCGAAGTGGTCGGTGATCGAGGCGGGCCTGAAGCGCATCCAGGGCAAAGGCATCGTCAACTCCATCAGCCTGAAGGAAGGCGAGGAGCAGTTCCTGGAGCACGCCCGCAAGGTTCGCGCGTACGGTGCTGCGGTCGTGGTCATGGCGTTCGACGAGAAAGGCCAGGCCGATACCGTTGCGCGCAAGATCCAGATCTGCGAGCGCTCGTACCGGCTGCTCACGCAGCAGGCGGGACTCGAGCCGCAGGACATCATCTTCGATCCGAACATCTTCGCCGTGGCCACCGGCATCGAGGAGCACAACAACTACGCGCGCGATTTCATCGAGGCGACAGCTGCAATCAAGAAGGCCTGCCCGCACGCGCACGTCAGCGGCGGCGTCAGCAACGTGTCGTTCTCGTTCCGCGGCAACGACCCGGTGCGCGAGGCCATGCACTCGGTGTTCCTCTACCACGCGATCAAGGCCGGCATGACGATGGGTATCGTCAATGCGGGCCAGCTCGCGATCTACGAGGACATCGACCGTGAGCTGCGCGAGCGGGTCGAGGACGTGATCCTGAACCGCCGCCCGGACGCTACGGAACGCCTGCTGGAGATCGCGGCGCGCTTCAAGGGCGAGGCAGCGGAACGCAAGGCGGAAGATCTGGCGTGGCGCAGCTGGCCGGTCGTGAAGCGCCTGGAGCACGCGCTCGTCAAGGGTATCGACGCGTTCATCGTCGAGGACACCGAAGAGGCGCGGCAACAGTTCGAGCGCCCGCTGCAGGTGATCGAAGGACCGCTGATGGACGGCATGAACGTGGTCGGCGACCTGTTCGGCTCCGGCAAGATGTTCCTGCCGCAGGTGGTGAAGTCCGCGCGCGTGATGAAGAAGGCGGTGGCGCATCTCATTCCGTTCATCGAGCAGCAGAAGGCTGCCGGCGGAGCGGCGCGCTCGAACGGCAAGATCATCATGGCGACGGTCAAGGGCGACGTGCACGACATCGGCAAGAACATCGTCGGCGTCGTGCTCCAGTGCAACAACTTCGAGGTCATCGATCTCGGCGTGATGGTGCCGTGCGAGCGCATCCTGGAGACGGCGCGCCGCGAGGGTGCGGACATGATCGGGCTGTCGGGCCTGATCACGCCGTCGCTCGACGAGATGGTGCACGTCGCGAAGGAAATGAAGCGTCAGGGCTTCGAGCTGCCGCTGCTGATCGGCGGCGCGACGACCTCGCCGGCGCATACCTCGGTCAAAATCGATCCGCAGTACGAAGGTCCCGTCGTCTACGTGAAAGACGCGTCGCGCTCCGTCGGCATCTGTCAGCAGCTCGTGGCGACCGAGCGCGGGGAGTACGTCGCGCGCATCAAGAGCGAGCACGCTACGCGTCGCGAGCAGCATCACGGCAAGAAGATCAAGAGTCCGCAGCTGACGATCGCGCAGGCGCGCGCCAATCGCTTCAACGGCGGCTGGGATACGTACGCGCCGCCGGTGCCGCGCTTCCTCGGCGTGCGCGTCTTCGAGGACTACTCGCTCGAAGACCTGACGCGCTACGTCGACTGGATGCCGTTCTTCAACGCCTGGGAATTCGGCGGCAAGTTCCCGGACATTCTCACCGACCCGAAGATCGGCGAGCAGGCGAGCAACCTGTACGCGGACGCGCGGCGCATGCTCAAGCAGATCATTCGCGAGCGCTGGCTGATCGCGCGCGGCGTCACCGGACTGTTCCCGGCGAACAGCGTCGATGACGACGACGTCGAGGTGTACACCGACGAGTCGCGCACGCGCGTGCTCGCCCGGCTGCATTTCCTGCGTCAGCAGAAGGGCAAACCGGCAGGCCAGTCGCACGATGCGCTCGCCGACTTCATCGCGCCGAAGAGCTCCGGACGGCGGGATTACATCGGCGCATTCGCGGTGACGGCTGGCATCGGCATCGAGCCGCACCTGCAGCGCTTCGAGCAGGCCCACGACGATTACTCGAGCATCATGCTCAAAGCGCTGGCCGATCGCCTCGCCGAGGCGTTCGCCGAACGGCTGCACGAGCGGGTGCGCCGCGAATTCTGGGGCTACGCTCCCGAGGAGCGGTTGAGCAACGAGCAGCTGATCAAAGAAGGCTATCGCGGCATCCGGCCCGCGCCCGGTTACCCGGCGTGCCCGGATCACACCGAGAAGGCGACGCTGTGGAAGCTGCTGGACCCGACCGCCAACGCGGGTATCCAGCTCACCGAGTCCTACGCGATGTATCCGACCGCGGCGGTCAGCGGCTGGTACTTCTCGCACCCCGGCTCGCGCTATTTCGCGGTCGGCAAGATCGACCTCGACCAGGTGCAGAACTACGCCGCGCGCAAGAAGATCCCGCTGGAGGAGGCGCAGCGCTGGCTGTCCCCGAACCTCGGCTACGACTCCGATTCGGACGCCGACGCCGCCTGAGGCGCCGGCAGGGAGCCGGAGCCGGAATAACTCTCGCAAAGACGCAAAGGCGCAAAGAAGAGTGAGAAATTCCGAGTTCAGGATTCGAATTCTCGAATTCCTCTTTCTTCCTTTGCGTCTTTGCGCCTTTGCGCGAGTATTTCCTGCGCCGGGTCTTCGCCGCAGACACCTGTCAACGGCGGGTCCGGTTACAATCCACGCATGACGATCAGCAAGGTCTATCCGAGCGCGCAGGCCGCGCTCGCCGACGTGGTGCGCGACGGGATGACGGTGATGTGCGGCGGCTTCGGCCTGTGCGGCATTCCCGAGAACCTGATCCTCGCTTTGTGCGAGTCCGGCGTGCGCGGGCTCACGGTGGTCTCGAACAACGCCGGCGTCGACCAGTTCGGCCTCGGCAAGCTGCTCAAGACGCGGCAGATCGCCAAGATGATTTCCTCCTACGTCGGCGAGAACAAGGAGTTCGAGCGCCAGTACCTGGCGGGCGAGCTGCAGCTGGAATTCAACCCGCAGGGCACGCTCGCCGAGCGCATTCGCGCCGGCGGCGCCGGCATCTACGGTTTCTATACGAAGACCGGCGCCGGCACGCTGGTGGCGGAGGGCAAGGAAACGCGCGTCGTCGACGGCGAGACCTACGTGCTCGAAAAGGGACTGACCGCGGACCTGTCGCTGGTCAAAGCGTGGAAAGGCGACACCGAAGGCAACCTCGTCTATCGCAAGACCGCGCGCAACTTCAATCCGATGATGGCGACCGCCGGCCACGTCACGGTCGCGGAGGTCGAGCATCTGGTCGAAGCCGGCGAGCTGGATGCGAACGCCATCCACACTCCCGGCATCTTCGTGCAACGGATCGTGCAGGGTGCGAGCTACCTGAAATCGATCGAGCATCGCACCGTGCGCAAGCGCTCCTGAATTCGAGGACCCCGATCATGCCCTGGACCCGCGAGCAACTGGCCGAGCGCGCCGCGCGCGAGCTGCACGACGGCTACTACGTCAATCTCGGCATCGGCATTCCGACGCTGGTGGCGAACTACATCCCCGCCGGCATGAAAGTGGTGCTGCAGTCGGAGAACGGCATGCTCGGCATGGGTCCGTTCCCGTACGAGGGCGAGGAGGATCCGGACCTGATCAACGCCGGCAAGCAGACGATCACCGAGCTGCCGATCTCCTCGTATTTCTCCTCCGCCGACAGCTTCGGCATGATCCGCGGCGGCCACATCGACCTGTCGATCCTCGGCGGCATGGAAGTCTCGGAGGCGGGCGATCTCGCCAACTGGATGGTGCCGGGCAAGATGGTCAAGGGCATGGGCGGCGCCATGGACCTGGTCGCGGGCGTCAAGCGCGTCGTCGTCGTGATGGAGCACACCTCCAGGGACGGCGCGCCGAAGTTCAAGCCGCGCTGCGAGCTGCCGCTGACGGGCGCCAACGTGGTCGACCTGCTGATCACCGATCTCGCGGTGTTCTCGCGACCCGACCGCAAGTCGCCGTTCCAGCTAATCGAGCGCGCGCCGGGCGTCACAGCGGACGAGGTCAAGAGCAAGACGCCGGCGAAGTTCCTGTGAAAACGCGCGCCGCGGTCCTGAGCGAGATGGGTCGGCCGCGCCCCTACTCGCAGACGCGCCCGCTCACGATCGAAGAAGTCGAGATCGATCCGCCCGGCCCGGGCGAGGTCATCGTGCGCATGCGCGCCGCCGGGCTGTGTCATTCCGATCTGTCCGTGATCAACGGCGACCGCCCGCGGCAGATGCCGATGATCATCGGTCACGAAGGCGCCGGCGAAGTCGCCGAGGTCGGTGCGGGCGTGCGCGATCTGCGGCCCGGCGATCACGTCGTCGCCGCATTCGTTCCCTGCTGCGGCAGTTGCGAGCCGTGCACCACCGGTCGCCCCGCGCTGTGCGAGCCGGGCTTCAAAGCGAACTCGACCGGCACGCTGCTCGGCGGCGGTCAGCGCATGCGCCGCGGCGGCGCCATCGTCAATCATCATCTCGGCGTTTCGGCTTTCGCCGAGCACGCGATCATGGTGCGCCAGTCGCTGATCAAGGTGGATGCGGATCTGCCCTTCGATGAAGCGGCGGTGTTCGGTTGCGCCGTCATGACTGGCGTCGGCGCGGTCACGAACACGGTGCAGCCGCGGCCCGGTTCGAGCATCGCGGTGATCGGCCTTGGCGGCGTCGGGCTGGCGGCGCTGCTCGGAACACAGTTACTCGACGCCGCGATCGTCATCGCATGTGACCTGAGCGCGGAGAAACTGGCGCTGGCGCGGCGCATGGGCGCCACGCACACGGTCGATGCCGCCGATCCCAAGGCGATCGAACGGATCAAGGACCTGACGCGCGGCGGGGTACACTACGCGTTCGAGATGGCGGGCTCGGTCAAGGCGATGGAGCTCGCGTACAGTGCAACACGTCGGGGCGGCACGACAGTGACCGCCGGCCTCTCGAACCCGAAGCACCTGTTCTCGATCCCGCACGTCGGCATCGTCGCGGAGGAACGCACGATCAAGGGCAGCTATCTCGGCAGCTGCGATCCGGCTCGCGATATCCCGCGCTACATCGAGATGTATCGGGCGGGGCGGCTGCCGATCGATCGGCTGCTCAGCGAGCGCCTTGGGCTGGAGCAGCTGAACGAGGGCTTCGACCGCCTCGCCGACGGCAAGACGGTGCGGCAGATCCTCACGTTGTAGACAACGCCTTTTCGACTGCCATCAGTGCCGTGCGTGTCTCCATGCGCTGGCACTCCGTGCGCAGCGCTTCCAGGCTCGCGCGCGTCGCGCTGCTCATGCCGTTCGAGCCGGCATCGGCGAGTACGCGAGCGCGCTTGATCAGCATGTTGGTCCACGGCAGCGGCTCGGCCGACGTATACGCTTCCAGCTTGTCGGCGTAGCGCCGGACGGACGCCCAGTCGCGTTCCTGCAGGCCGGCCTCGATCGCGTTGCTGTAGAACTCGAAGTAGCTGTGGCTGACGCAACCGGCGGCGAGCAGCTCGCCGCCTTCGGCGAGCGCGCTCGCGCGTTCCGCCGGACTCGACGTCAGGCGCGCGACCATGCTCAGCAGCATCGGGCCGCAATACGACATGCCGGTCTCGCGTCCGATGGCCAGCGCGTCTTTCGATAGCTGCAAGGCCTGCGCCGGGTCTTCGGCGATCAGCGTCGCGGCCAGGATGCCGAGCGACTCCGCTTCGAAGCGTCGCGCGCCGAGCTGCTTGGCGAGCTGTAGCACCTGGCGAGCGTGGCGCCGGCTGTCGTCGAGCTGTGCCTGGATCAGCAGGCCGCTCGCGAGCGTCAGATGCACGAGCAGCTCGCCGCGCAGGTCGCCGACGCGGCGTGCGAGCTCGAGACCTTCGCGACAGCTCTCGCGGCTCGCGGCGGCATCGCCGCAATACATGTGCGTGACGGCCATCATCGGCAGATTGGAGAGCAGCACGCTGACCAGGTCGTGATCGCGAGCTTCCTGGACGCAGCGCGCGAAACGCTCGCGGGCGGTCACGATCCGGCCGCGCTGGTAGTACGCGTCGCCAAGCCCGCTGAGCGCCCGCGCAATCTCCAGATGCGACTGCGCCTCGAGCGCGAAGCGATGGGCCTGCTCGTGCGCCTGCATGCAGGCGTCGAGCCGGCCGAGCGGGAAGCACAAGTTGCCGCGCAGCGTGTACATGCGGGCGCGCGTGCCGAAGTCGGCCGAGTCGCCGAGCGCGCTCTCGGCGTGCTCCAGCGCTTCGAGCGCTTCCTCGTGCCGATCCATGATGCGCAGCGCCGAGGCGACGCCGATCCACGCATGACCGTGGCCGCTCTGGTCGATCGCGAAATCGAGCGCTTCGCGATAGGCCGTGAGCGCGTCGTGCGTCCGGCCCAGCTGCAACAGCAACTCGCCGAGCAGCATGCTGCTCCGGTGCAGCAGGAGCGGCTCACGTGCGAGGGCGCTCGCCTTGTTGACGAGACCCAGCGCGCGCTCGAAGCGCAATGCGGCCTGTTCGGCCAGCGATGCGTCGATGTATGCGGCCGTGGCGCGTTCGTCTTCCGCGGCGGCGAGATGATCGGCGCGCAATGCAGGATCGCCGCTTGCGTACCAGTCCGCGGCGGTGCGGTGCAGCTCGCGACGCTGTGACTTCAGAGTCGACTCGTAGATGGCATCGCGGAACAGCGCATGCACGAACTCCAGCTCGGTGCCGTTGAAGCGGGCCAGGTGCGTTTCCGTCAGCGCGGTCGGATCGTAGTCGTCATCGCCGAGGATGCGGCGCAGAGCCGCGAGCGACGCGCGATGGCCGAGGACAGCAGCGACCTGCAAGGCGGCGTGATCTCTGGCCGACAGCCGCGCCGCGCGCGCGAGCACGACGGAGCGCACCGATCCCGGAAGCAGCTCATGACCGGCGCGCGCAGCTCGCAACAGCTGATCGAGAAATAGCGGATGGCCTTCGGCGCGTTGAATGCAGGCATGGATCATGTCCTGCGGCAGCTCCGGAAAATGCGCGGCGAGCTCCTGGGCTTCATCCTCCGCGAGCGGGGCGAGATCGACGGTGGTCACGGGGCAGCCGCGTGCGCGTGCGCGCCAGCTGGCGTTGATCGGATCGCCTTCGGGACGCGTTGTCATGATGAACAGGATCTGGCAGTTCACGACCACGGCGGCGATCTCGCCGAAGCGCGCCAGCTCATCGGTGTCCGCCCAGTGCACGTCCTCGACGACCAGCAGTTGCGGCCCGCGCTGCACGGCCGACTCGATCAGTTGCGCCAGGGCGAGCGCGCGGCCGCGCTGGCGCGTCGCGATCTCCATGGCCTTTTCCAGCGCCGCGAGCTCGGCATCGATCGGCGCATCGATGAGATCGCTCAGGAAAATGGTCTGATCGACTGCGTTGCGCCCCGACAGTGCGCGCCGGACCGCCGCGGCGCGCTCGTTCGGCGGCGCATCGGCACCCAGGCCGAGCAGGCTGAGCGCGAGGGCGGTGATCGGCCGGCGGCCGGGCGATTGTCCGAAGTCGAAGACCTGCGCGGAGTGCACACCGACGTTGCGCTCACGGGCCGCGGCGCGGACGGCGTTGACGAGGGATGTCTTGCCGATGCCGGCTTCGCCACGCACCACGATTGCCCGGCCATGGCGGCTGTTCGTGCAGCGATCGAGAGCCGCGATGATCATCGCCAGCTCGGGCCGGCGACCGACGAAAGGCTGCGCGCCAGGACCGATCTCGCTGCGCAACCCTTCCAACCGCCACGCAGCGACAGGCTCCGCGTGGCCCGGCTGCGGGCTCGCTGCGCGACCGCCGCTGGTACGCTCGCCGAGCGATGCCCGCAGCTCTTCGGAGATGAGAATCTCGCCGTCGGCAGCGCGCGCCGCGAGCGTGTGTGCCACGTGCGTCGGTCTGCCGGTCAGCGGAAAGATCTCGGCGCTGCCGCACAGTACCTGACCCTGCGCGATGCCGATGCGCAGGGCGAGTGCGCCCGAGACGGGCCAGGGTGTGCTGGCGATCATGCTCTGCAAAGTGAGGGCGGCCTGCGCGGCGCGCTCCGGCTCGTTGCCGTACGCAGTCGGGATGCCGAACACCGCGAGTACGTTGCTGCCCACGCGTCGATCGGTGCGTCCGCCGAACTCCGTGACCGCTTCGGTGACGCGGCGATGAAACTGCGTCGCCAGCGCGTGCGACTCCTCGGGATCGAGCTGCGCTTCCAGTTCCAGCAGCCCTTCGAGTCGCGCCACCAGGATCGTGGCGTCGATGAGTTGCGGCCGTACTTCGAGCGCTGCAGCCGGCTCGGCGATGCGCGGAGCCTCATGGATGGCAGTGTCGTCGAGTGCGGCGTCGTCGCCTTCGCCCGGTCCGAGAGCGGCGCGCCGCCGGCGCATCAGGTCGCGATAGAGCTGCTCGGTCGCAGGCTCCGGTGCCACGTCGAGCTCGCGCCGCAGGACATCGCGACACACGCGATACTGGCGCAGCGCTTCCGCATAGGCGTTGCGCTTGGCGTGTTGCTCCATGACCATGCGATGCGCCGCCTCATTGAGCGGTTCGAGCGCGACCAGCTTGGTGGCCGCGGCGAGCGCGCCTTCGCCGTCGCCGTTCGCGACGCACAGCTCGCCGAGCTTGTTCAGCGCATCGCTCAGCTGCTTGCGCAACGTGAGGCGCTCGCTCGTCAGCCATTCGTCGAAAGCAGTCGAGCGCGCATCGAAGCCGTCGAGCAGATCGCCGCGATAGTGCGACATCGCTTCCTGCAGCGAGGTGCGCGTGCCGGCATCGAGCGCGCGCCGGAATGCATGCAGGTCGCTGCGCACGATCGCCGGATCGATGCCGACGGATTCGGTGTCCGCGAGCAGCGCCTTGTGCGTTTCGGCGGGTAACGACTTGCGCAGCGCTGCGAGCGCCTGCCGCAGGCTGGTGCGTGCGAGCTCTTCGTCAGCGTCTTCCCACAGCAGCGTCGCGAGCCGATCGCGACTGTGCGATTCGCCGGGTCGCAGGGCGAGATACGCGAGCAGCGCGCGGCCCTTGCGGGACGCGATGCGAATCTCCGCGCCCGCGGAGTCTTGCACGCGGAAAGCGCCGAGCACCTGCAGATTGAGTTCGGTCAAAGAGATCCCCGCGCCCCGGTCCGGGGGTCGTTCTTGGGTGCCCATTTTCACGTATTTTTCACGACTGTCGAGACTGACGCCTCACGGCCCCTCCGTACAGTTGCCCCCGACCGGCAAACTCACGGAGGTTTCATGCTCACCGACGCCCGCGGCTGTCCCACTTCGGCCACCAGCAGTGCTTCCCTGCAACAATTCGAGCGGGCACTGGACCTGTCGGCCAGTTACGAGCTCGACCCGCTGGCGACGATCCAGAAGGCCCTCGAAGTCGATCCCGCTTTCGCGCTGGGGCATTGCCTGCGGGCCGGGCTGGCGATCATGGCGACCGACCGCGCGACGCTGCCGATGCTCACCGAGAGCGTCACGGCCATCGAGTCGCAGGGCCGGCGCGCCCATGAGCGCGAGCGCGCGCATGCAGCGGCCGCCCGCGCCTGGATGGCAGGCGACTTCGCCGGCTCCATCCAGCGTTATGGCGAGATCCTGCTCGATCACCCGCACGACCTGCTGGCTTTGCAGGTCGCTCACGTCGGCGACTTCTTCCTCGGCTCTTCCTCCATGCTGCGCGACCGGCTCGCGCAGGTGCTGCCGACCTGGGATACCAGCACGCCGGGTTATGGTTACGTGCTCGGCATGTACGCGTTCGGGCTGGAAGAGACCGCACTGTATTCGCGCGCCGAGGACATCGGACGCCGCGCGCTCGACATCAATCGTCGCGACGCCTGGGCAGTGCACGCGGTGACGCACGTGATGGAGATGCAGGGCCGCTTGCGCGACGGCATCGACTGGCTTGCCTCGCGCGAGAACGACTGGTCGGTGAACAACGGCTTCGCGTTTCACAACTGGTGGCACCTGACGCTCTTCCATCTCGAAGCCGGCAACTTCAGCCGCGTGCTCGAGCTGTACGACCAGCGGGTCCGTCCGACGCAGTCGGAAGCCCCGCTCGAGATGATCGACGCGACGGCGCTGCTGTGGCGCATGGAGTTGCGCTCGGCGAACGTCGGCGATCGCTGGCAGAAGCTGGCAGCGTCCTGGGAGCCATTCGCAGAGCACTCGTACTACGCGTTCAACGACGCGCACGCAGTGATGGCTTTCGTTGCTGCGGGCCGCGCGGATCTCGCGCAGCGTACGATCGCGGCGATGGAGCGCAAGGCAGGCGAGTCGGATACCAACGCGATGATGACGCGCGACGTCGGTCTGCCGCTGGCGCGCGGCGTCATGGCGTTTGCTGCCGGCCGCTATGCCGACGCAGTCGCGCTGCTGCAGCCGATACGCACGATCGCCAGCCGCTTCGGCGGCAGTCACGCGCAGCGCGATCTCATTCATCTCACGCTGGTCGAGGCCGCGTTGCGCGCGCGGCAACCGCGGCTGGCGCGTGCGTTAGCCGCGGAACGTACGCAGCTCAAGCCGTCGAGCCCGTTCAATTGGCAATTGACCGCGCGCGCGATGGATCTCAACGGCGACAGTGCCGGCGCCGCCAAAGCACTCGAGAGTGCGGAAGCGCGCAGCAAGGCACAGTTCGGCGTGCATCGCGCCTACGCCTGATGCGGGCGCGACAGGTATTCCTGCGACTGCATCTCGATCAGGCGGCTCTTGGTGCGCTCGAACTCGAACGTGAGCTTCGAGCCGCGATAGGTCTGCGCGACCGGTGCGGCGGCGGAGACGATCAGCTTCACGGCCCGGTCGTAGAACTCGTCCACCACTGAGATGAAACGCCGCGCGGCGTTCTCGGCGTCGGGCCCCAGCACCGGAACGTCCGTGACGAACACCGTGTGGTAACAGCGCGCGATCTCGATGTAGTCCGCCTGGCCGCGCGGCCCCTCGCACAGCTCTTTGAACGCGAACCAGATCGCGCCGTCGGCGTGGCGGTGCGCGCGCAAGCGGCGATGATTGAGGATCAACGTCGCGTCGGTCGCGCCAGGCTCGGCGGCGATCGCGTCGAACAGCTTTTCGAGCGCAGCCGGCGTCGCAGCTGCCCGCGCATCGAACCACGTCCGCGCGCGTTCGAGATGACGCAGGCGATAGTCGGCGCCGGCGTCCATGTGAATCACCTGCGTGTGTTCCTTCAGCAGTCTGATGGCGGGCACGAAGCGCGCGCGCTGCAGCCCTTCCTTGTAAAGATCGTCGGGCTTGACGTTGGAGGTGGCGACCAGCGTGACGCCGCGCTCGAACAGCCCGCGAAACAGGTTGCCGAGCAGCATCGCGTCGGCGATGTCGGTCACGAACAGCTCGTCGAAACACAGCACGCGGACTTTGTGCGCAAGGCGGTCGGCGACCTGCTCGAGCGGATTGGTCTGATCCTTGTGCTTCTTCAGCTCGTCGTGCACGGACTGCATGAAGCGATGGAAATGACTGCGCTGCTTGTCGCGAAACGGCAGGCTGTGGAAGAACAGGTCCATCAGCCAGGTCTTGCCGCGGCCGACGCCGCCCCACACGTACAGGCCGCGCTGCAACGCGTGCAATCTGCGGCCGGAGAGCAGGCCGCCCAGCAGCTTGTTGCCGAGCAGGCGTTTCGGCTTGGCGGCGATCAGGCGCTCGCGCAGATCGTCGAGCAGCGCGACGACCTGCCGCTGCGAGGGGTCGGGCTTATAGCTCAGGCGAGCGCACTCGCGCTCATAAAGCTCCGCAACCTTCACTGCGCAAGCTCGGGCAGGTCTTTGAAGAAGTCGAGCGCCTGGGGATTCGCCAATGCGTCCAGGTTTTTCACCGCGCGGCCGTGCACGGTCTCGCGCACCGCCAGCTCGACGAGTTTGCCGTTGAGGGTGCGGGGCAGGTCCGGCGCCTGCACGATGCGCGCCGGCACGTGACGCGGCGTCGTATTCGCCCGAATCGTGTTGCGGATCTTGTCGCACAGGTTGTCGTCGAGCGTCACGCCGTCGCGCAAGCGCACGAACAGCACGATGCGCACATCACCTTGCCACTGCTGCGCGATCGCGATCGATTCGGCGACCTCTTCGACTTTCTCGATCTGGCGATAGAGCTCGGCGGTGCCGATGCGCACGCCGCCCGGGTTCAGCACCGCGTCGGAGCGGCCATGCACGATCAGACCGCCGCGCGCCGTGATCGTCGCGAGATCGCCGTGCCACCACACGTTCGGGTAGCGCGCGAAATACGTGGCGCGAAAGCGCGAGCCATCGGTGTCGCCCCAGAAGCCGATCGGCACGGAAGGGAAGGGCGCGCTGCAGACCAGCTCGCCCTGTTCGCCTTGCAGCGGCTTGCCGTTGTCGTCGAAGACCTCGGTCTTCATGCCGAGCGACAGTGCCTGCAGCTCGCCTTCGTACACCGGCTGGATCGGGCAACCGCCGCCGAAGCAGGCCATCAGGTCGGTGCCGCCGCTGATCGACGCGAGCAGCACGTCCGGCTTCACTTCGCGATAGACGTAGCGATAGCTCGGCGGATTGAGCGGGGCGCCGGTCGAGATGACCGTGCGCAGCGCGCCCAGCTCGAACTCGCGGCGCGGCCGGATACCGGCCTGCTCGCAGCTCACCAGGAAGCGCGGGCTGGTGCCGAAGATCGTGATGCGCTCGTCGTGCGCGAGCCGCCACAGCACGCGCGGATCCGGTTGCAGCGGCGCGCCGTCGTACAGCACGATCGTTGCGCCGGTCGCCAGTCCGCTCGCGAGCGCATTCCACATCACCCAGCCGCACGTCGTGTAATAGAAGTAGCGGTCGTCCGGGCCCATGTCGGAATGCAGCACGTTTTCCTTCAGCTGCTGCAGCAACGCGCCGCCCGCGCCGTGCACGATGCACTTCGGTACGCCTGTCGTTCCGGACGAGTAGAGGATGAAAGCAGGATGATCGAACGGCAGCTGCTCGAACGTGAGCGCCGCCGCGCGCTCGCCGAAGTCTGCGAACGTGACTGCGCCGTCGATAGTGTCGACCGCCGGCCGCGCGTCCATGTACGGCACGAGCACGACGCGTTCGATGCTCGCGATCTTGTCCTTGACCGCGCGCACCGTCGGCATGCAGTCGAGCGTCTTGCCGGCGTAGGGATAGCCGTCGGCCGCGAACAGCACCTTGGGAGCGATCTGCCCGAAGCGGTCGAGCACTCCGCTCACGCCGAAGTCGGGCGAGCACGAGGACCAGATCGCGCCGAGGCTGGTGGTCGCGAGCATCGCGATGACGGTTTGCGGGATGTTCGGCAGATAGCCGGCGACGCGATCGCCCGGTTTTACGCCGGCGGCTCGCAGGCCGGCGGCGATGCGTGCCGTTTCGCTGCGCAGTTCGCGCCAGGACAGCTGGCGCCGCTGGCCGCGCTCGTTGCTGAAGAGGATTGCGGGCGCGTCGCCGTCGCGACGCAGGAGATTCTCCGCGTAGTTGAGTCGCGCATCGATGAACCAGCGCGCACCGGGCATGCGGTTGCCGTCTTCGATGATCTGCGTAGCGCGCGTCTGCGCGCGAACTTCGCAGAAATCCCACACGGCGCTCCAGAAGTTCTCCGGGAACTCGATCGACCAGCGATGCAGCGCGGCGTAGTCCTGGACCGGCGCCTGGTAGCGCTCGCGCACGAAGCGCATGAAGCGCGTCAGGTTGGCGCGCTCGATGCGTTCGGGCGAAGGGGACCAGATCGGCTCCATGACGGACTACAGGTTCTGATAGTTCGGGCCGGAGCCGCCCTCGGGAGTGGTCCAGGTGATGATCTCGTACGGATCCTTGATGTCGCAGGCCTTACAGTGCACGCAGTTCGCGGCGTTGATCTGCAGGCGGCGCCCGCCCTGGCCGTCGGACACCATCTCGTAGACGCCGGCGGGGCAGAAGTTCTCGCAGGGGTTGCCGTATTCCTGGGTGCAGCGGTTGACGCAGATGGAAGTGTCCTGGACCTTCAGGTGTACGGGCTGCGCCTCGTCGTGCACGTTGCCGGCGAAGAACACCGAAGCGAGGCGGTCGCGCGGCGGCAGCGAGCGCTCGACCCAGCCGCGATCCGGCGAGGCGTACTCGTCGAGCTTTTCGAGCGACGACCAGTCGGCGGCGTTGTGCATCGTCCAGGGCACGTGTCCCCGCAGCAGCGAATCGATGCCGGCGTTGAACATCGCGAAATACAGCCCGCGCTTGAACGCCGGCTTGAAGTTGCGGATCGAGCGCAGCTCGCGATGACCTTCGGATGCGCGCCAGCGTGCGTCGAAGCCGGCGCTCTTGCCGGTCTCCGCGAGATGCTCGGCCGCGAGCGCGCCGGAGCGGATCGCCTGGTGAATGCCCTTGATCTTGAAAACGTTGAGCGTGCCGCCGGCGTCGCCGATGAGCATCGCGCCCGGCATTTCCAGCTTCGGCAACGACTGGTAGCCGCCGGCGACGATCGTGCGCGCGCCGGCCGCGAGAATCTCGCCGCCTTCCAGCAGCGGCTTGATGCGCGGGTGATGCTTGAACTGCTGGAACGCTTCGAACGGCTTGAGCCGCGGATCCTTGTAGTTGAGGCCGACGACGTAGCCGACGTACACGCGATCCTGGTCGAGGTGATACAGAAAACTGCCGCCGTAAGTAGCAGTGTCGAGCGGCCAGCCGAAAGCATGCTCGATGCGGCCGGGCTTGACGCGGCCGGGCGGCAGCTGCCACAGCTCCTTGTAGCCGAGGCCATACGTCTGCGGATCGCGGCCCTCGTGCAGCCTGAAGTTCGCGATCAGCTGTTTGCTGATGGAGCCGCGCGAGCCTTCGGCGAGGATCGTCGTGCCCGCGTGGATCTCGACGCCGGGCGTGTAGTTCGGCCCGGGCGTGCCGTCCTTGTTCAGGCCCATGTCGCCGATGCGCACGCCTTTGACTGCGCCCTGCTCATCGAACAGCGCCTCTGCCGCGGCGAACCCCGGAAAGATATCGATGCCGAGCTTCTCGGCCTGCTGCGCCAGCCACGGGGTGAGCTGGCCGAGCGAGATGATGAAGTTGCCGTGATTGTTCATCGGCGAAAGGTTGATGGCGAATCCCGGCAGCTTGAACGAGCCGGTCTTCGTCATCAGCCGCACGTCGTCTTCCGCCGCCGGCACTTTCATGCCGGTGTACTCGCTGCGCCAGTTCGGCAGCAGCTTTTCCAGCGCCGCGGGCTCGAGGACCGCGCCCGAGAGCGAATGGGCGCCGACCGACGACGCCTTCTCCAGCACGCAGATGTTCTTGTCGGGCTGCAGCTGCTTGAGGCGGATCGCGCAGGCGAGCCCGGCCGGCCCGGCGCCGACGATCAGGACGTCGTACTGCATTACTTCGCGATCAGTCATGGTGAATGCTCATGCTGGGTGATGAACGTGATGAACGTGATGAACGTGATGGATGCTCATCACTTTCATCACGTCATCACCTGCATCACGTTGCCTCACTTCGGCGCCATGCGGATCGCGCCGTCGAGGCGGATGCACTCGCCGTTCAGCATCGTGTTCTCGCAGATGTGCGCCACCAGCGCGGCGTACTCGTCCGGCCGCCCGAGGCGCGACGGGAACGGCACCTGCTTGCCGAGCGAGTCCTGCACTTCCTGCGACAGCGCCGCCACCATCGGCGTCTTGAACACGCCGGGAGCGATCGTCATCACGCGAATACCGTTGCCCGCGAGGTCGCGCGCCATCGGCAGCGTCATGCCGACGATGCCGCCCTTGGAAGCGGAGTAGGGCACCTGGCCGATCTGGCCGTCGAAGGCTGCCACCGACGCCGTCATGACGATCACGCCGCGCTCGCCTTCCTCGTTCGGCGTGTTGTTGACCATCACGCCAGCGGCCGATTTCGACACCAGCAACGTGCCGACAAGGTTGACCTCGATGACCTTGCGGAAGATCTCGCCGGGCAGCGGACCCTCCTTGTTGACCATGCGCCGCGGCCAGCCGATGCCCGCGCAATTGACCGCGACATTCAGTCCGCCCATGTCGCTCTGCGCTTGCGTCATCGCCGCGGCCAAAGCCGCTTCGTTGGTGACGTCGACCTTCTGGAAGCGTGCGCTGGCGCCGAGCGCCTTGGCAGCCGCCTGGCCGGCGGCTTCCTGGACGTCGATCAGCGTGACTTGCGCGCCGGCTGCGACCAGCCGCTGCGCGACCGCATTGCCCAGCCCGGAAGCACCGCCGGTGATTACGGCGCGGATTTGATTCAGTTTCATCTGTTGTCCTCAGATTCTCTGCCCGCCATCGACTTCGACGACGCGGCCCGAAAAGTAATCGTTCTCCGCGATGAACAGCGCCGCATGCGCCATCTCGGCCGGCTCCGCCATGCGCTTGAGCGGCACTGCGCTGACGGCGCGCTCGATCATCTCGGGCTTCATCGCATCGAGGATCTCCGTGCGCGTGAAGCCCGGTGCGATCGCGCCGGCACGGATGCCGTAGCGCGCGAGCTCTTTCGCCCACACCACGGTCATGGCCACGACGCCGGCTTTGGTCGCCGAGTAGTTCGATTGTCCCATGTTGCCGGCGCGCGAGATGCTCGAGGTGCTGATGATCACGCCGCCCTGGCCGAGCCCGATCATGCGTTGCGCGGCTTCGCGCGCGCCGAGGAATACACCGGTCAGGTTGACGTCGATGACCGCACGCCACTGCTCCAGCGACATCTTGCCGACGACCTTGCCGTCCTGCACCTTGACCAGCAGCGCGTCCTTGGTGATGCCGGCGTTGTTGATCATCACGTCGAGGCGCCCGAAATCCCGCACGACGGCGTCGAGCGTGGCCGCTACGTCTTCTTCGCGTGTCACGTTGCAGACGTAGCTGCGCGCACCGACGGACTCGGCCTCGCACAGATCGCGGGTGCGGTCGAGATCGGCCTGGTTGAGATCGAGCAGGGCGAGATTGCAGCGTTTGCCGGCGAAGGCCTGCGCCATGGCGCGGCCGATGCCGCGACCGGCCCCTGTGATGACGACGAGCTTTCCGTCCAGCTGCATGGCCTGCCTCGAAAAAGGTGAGGAATGTTAGCAGGTCGGAATCGTCATTCCGGATGCCAATTCGGCTTGCGGCGCTCGAGGAACGCCGACAGCCCTTCGCGACCTTCCGGGCTGACGCGCAGGCGTGCGAGCAGCCGTGCAGTTTCTTCACCGAGCGCTTCGCGGTCGCCCATCGCGGCCACTCGTCGTACCAGCTGCTTGGCGGCGCGCAGCGCCTCCGGCCCGCCACGCAGTAGATGGTCCACCTGCGTGGCGACTGCCGCGTCGAGCTGCGCGGCGCTGGCCGTGAAATGCAGAAGTCCGATGCTGCGGGCTTCGGGTGCTTCGAACGGCGCGGCCGTCAGGAACAGGCGCCGGGCGTTGCGGTTGCCGATCGCCGCAATGACATACGGCGAGATGGCCGCTGGCACGATTCCGAGCCGGACTTCGGTGAGCGCGAACTTCGCGGTCTCCACGGCGATCGCGATGTCGGCGCATGCAACCAGGCCGACCCCGCCGCCGAACACATTGCCGTTGACGCGGGCGATGACCGGCTTGTCGAGCTCGTCGAGCGTGCGCAGGCAGCGCACCAGCAGCAGGGCGTCGTCGACGTTCTGTTGCTCGGTCGCGCCCATCATCGAGCGCATGTGAGCGATGTCGGCGCCGGCGCAGAAACTTGCACCCGCGCCGGTCAGCACCACGACACGCACCTGCGCGTTGCCGGCAATCGCGAGGAGTGCCGCGTGCAGCTCCTGCATCGTGGCGCCGTCGAGCGCGTTGTGCTTGTCCGGACGATTCAGCGTCAGAGTCGCGACGCCGCGCGCATCGACATTCGTCGTGATGAGTGACATGGACGCCACCTACATTCTGAACACACCGTAGCGCTCGACGCCCGGCTTCGGTCCGCGCATCGCGGCACTGATCGCCTGGCCGAGCACGCGGCGTGTATCGATCGGATCGATGACGCCGTCATCCCAGAGGCGCGCGGTCGCGTAGTAGGGATTGCCCTGGGCCTCGTACTGACCGCGGATCTCGCTCATGAACGTCTGGCGCTCCTCGTCCGGCCACTCCTTGTTGCGCGCTTTCAAGCCGTCGCTGCGCACGGTTGCGAGCACCTGCGCCGCCTGCTCGCCGCCCATCACCGAAATGCGCGCGTTCGGCCAGGTCCAGATCATGCGCGGCGAATAGGCGCGGCCGCACATGGCGTAGTTACCCGCGCCGAACGAGCCGCCGATGATCACGGTGTACTTCGGTACGCGCGAACAGGCGACCGCGTTCACCATTTTGGCGCCGTCCTTCGCGATGCCGCCGTGCTCGAACTTCTTGCCGACCATGAAGCCGGTGATGTTCTGCAGGAAGATCAGCGGCACGCCGCGGCGGTTCGCCAGCTGGATGAAGTGCGCGGCCTTGAGCGCGGTTTCCGAGAACAGGATGCCGTTGTTCGCGACGAGCGCGACCGGGTAACCGTACAGGTGGGCGAAGCCGCAGACGATGGTCTTGCCGTAGAGCGGCTTGAACTCGTGGAACTCCGACGCATCGACGATGCGCGCGATGATCTCGCGCACGTCGTATGGATAGCGCGTGTCGCGCGGGATGATGCCGTAGATGTCCTCGGCGGCGTGGACCGGCTCGCGCACTTCCTGCTGCGGCAGCCAGGGCTTGTGCTCGCGGGCGAGGTTTTTCACCGCGTCGCGCGCCATCGCCAGCGCGTGCTGGTCGTTGTCGGCGAGCTGATCGGCAACGCCGGAGATGCGCGTGTGCACATCGCCGCCGCCAAGCGTTTCCGCGTCGACGACTTCGCCGGTCGCGGCGCGCACCAGCGGCGGGCCGCCGAGAAAGATCGTGCCCTGCTTCTTGACGATGATGGCCTCGTCGCACATCGCCGGCACATAGGCGCCGCCGGCCGTGCACGAGCCCATGACCACGGCCAGCTGCGTGATGCCCGCGGACGAAAGGCGCGCCTGGTTGTAGAAGATGCGGCCGAAGTGCTCGCGGTCCGGGAAGACTTCGTCCTGCAGCGGCAGGAACGCGCCGCCGGAATCGACCAGGTACACGCACGGCAGGTGATTCTCCGCCGCGATCTCCTGCGCGCGCAGGTGCTTCTTCACCGTCATCGGGAAGTAGGTGCCGCCCTTGACCGTCGCGTCGTTGGCGACGACGACGACTTCGGAGCCGTGCACGCGGCCGATGCCGGTGATCACGCCCGCGGCCGGCGCGCCGCCGTCGTACATGCCGTCGGCAGCGAGCGGCGAGAATTCCAGGAACGGAGTACCGGGATCGAGGAGGGCGCTGACTCGGTCGCGCGGCAGCAGCTTGCCGCGCTCAGTGTGCTTGCGCCGCGCATCTTCGCCGCCGCCTTCGGCCGCGATGGCGACTCGCTGCTTGAGCTCGTCCGCCAGCGCGCGCATGTAGGAGGCATTCGTGTGAAAAGCCTCGGAGCTGGTATCGACCCGCGTCGGAATCATGCAGTCGCCTCGAAGATTTCCCGTCCGATCAGCATGCGGCGGATTTCGCTGGTGCCCGCGCCGATCTCGTACAGCTTGGCGTCGCGCAGCAGCCGGCCGGCTGCGAAGTCGTTGATATAGCCGTTGCCGCCGAGCGCCTGGATCGCCTCGAGCGCCAGCTGCGTCGCGCGCTCGGAGGCCTGCAGGATACAGCCAGCGGCGTCGAAGCGCGTCACCTGGCCGCGGTCGCACGCTGCGGCGACGGAGTACACGTACGCCCGGCACATGTTCATCGTCGTGTACATGTCGGCGATCTTGGCCTGCATCAGCTGGAACGTGCCGATCGGCTTGCCGAATTGCTGGCGCTCGTGCACGTACGGCAGCACCAGGTCGAGGCAAGCGCGCATGATGCCGAGCGAGCCGCCGGCCAGCACCACGCGCTCATAATCGAGGCCGCTCATCAGCACCTGCGCGCCATGCCCTTCCTTGTGCACCAGGTTCGCGGCCGGAATGGCGCAATCGCGAAAGACCAGCTCGCAGGTATCGGAGCCGCGCATGCCGAGCTTGTCGAGCTTCTGTGCGGTGCTGAAGCCCGGCGTGCCGCGCTCGACGATGAAGGCCGTTACGCCCTTCGGGCCGAGCTGCGGATCCAGCGTCGCGTAGATGATCGCGACGTCCGCCTCAGGGCCGTTGGTGATCCACATCTTGCTGCCGTTGAGCACATAGCCGTCGCCGCGCTTCTCGGCGCGCGTGCGCATGCCGATGACGTCGGAGCCCGCACCCGGTTCGCTCATCGCGAGCGCGCCGACGTGCTCGCCGGAGATGAGCTGCGGCAGGTACTTCTCCTTCTGCGCGGCGTTGCCCCAGCGGCGCATCTGGTTGACGCAGAGGTTGGAGTGCGCGCCGTACGACAGGCCAACCGCGGCAGACGCGCGGCTGATCTCCTCCATCGCCACGACGTGCGCGAGATAGCCAAGACCGGTGCCGCCGTACTGCTCCTCGACGGTGATGCCGAGCAGGCCCAGGTCGCCGAGCTGCGGCCAGAGCTCGCGCGGAAAGCGGTTGCTGCGATCGATGTCCTCGGCCAGCGGCGCGATGCGCTCGGCGGCGAACTTCGCGACGGTGGCGCGCAACGTATCGAGGTCTTCGCCGAGACCGAAATCGAAATCCTGCATATCCTTCGCTCCGGGGAGGGGCTTGTGCCTGTTGTCCTATTGTCCGACAATCCGACCGAATGAACAAGAAGCCTGCCAGCAGACCGCGTCGCAGCGCAGCCAGTGTCGCGGCGGCCGAGGCACCGCTGTTCGACCCGGTCGAGCGCGAGCCGGCCTATACGCGCGTCTCCGCGGCGATCGAGGCCAAGATCCTGTCGCGCACGCTGCGCGACGGCGACGTGTTGCCGGCCGAGACCGAGCTGGCGCAGCAGTTCCGCGTCCATCGCTCGACGGTGCGCGAGGCGTTGCGGCAACTGGAGAGCGCCGGTCTCGTGTTACGCCCGCCGGGGGCGAAGCGGATGATCGTGAGCCGGCCGCACGCGGCGAAAGTCTCCTCCGGCATGCGGCACGCGCTGGTCCTGCACGACGTCACGTTCGTCGACGTGTGGGAGGCGATGATGGTGATCGAGCCGGAAGTGGCGGCGCTCGCGGCGACGCGACGCACGCAGGCCGACCTGGAGGCGCTGGCGCAGGCTGCCGAGGCATTCCGCGCGTGGCCGAAGGACGATACGCAGGCGGTCGATGTCGTTGCGGACTTCTTCGAGGCGATGGGCGCGGCCTCGCGCAATCAGGTATTGGTGCTGGCGAAGCAGTCGCTGACGGACGCACTGGCTCCGTCGCTGGCGCGAGTGATCGACACCGTGCCGCAAGCGCGTCAGCGCATCGCGGATGCGCAGCGACGGATCATCGCCGCCGTGCGCGACAAGAATGCGGACGAGGCGCGCAAGTGGATGTCGAAGCACGTCCGCGACTTCCAGCGCGGTTACGAGCTCGCGGGAATTTCCCCGGAGACGCCGATCTCGGTGTGACTACGCCAGCTCGATCGCGATTGCCGTGGCTTCGCCGCCGCCGATGCACAGCGACGCGATGCCGCGCTTGCCGCCGCGCTTCTTCAGCGCGTGTACCAGCGTGGTCAGGATGCGTGCGCCGGTGGCGCCGATCGGATGGCCGAGCGCGCACGCGCCGCCGTTGACGTTGACCTTGGCGTGGTCGAGCTTCAGATCGTGGATCGCCGCCATCGCGACGCAGGCGAACGCTTCGTTGACCTCGTACAGGTCCACCTGATTCGCGTTCCAGCCGGTCTTGGCGAGCACCGCCTGGATGGCGCCGACCGGTGCGGTCGTGAACCACTCGGGCGCCTGCGCATAGCTCGCATGAGCAACGATGCGCGCGAGCGGCTTCAGATTGCGCGAGCGCGCTGCGTCGCCGCCGACGACGACCAGTGCCGCGGCGCCGTCCGAGATCGACGACGAGCTGGCCGCTGTCACCGTGCCGTCCTTGTTGAACGCGGGCTTCAGGCTTGGGATCTTCGCGATGTCGCAGGTGAACGGCGTCTCGTCCTTCGCGACGATCCGCTCGCCCTTGCGGTCCTGCACGGTCACTGCCGCCACTTCGGCGTCGAAGTGACCTTTCTCCACCGCGTTCACCGCGCGGCGCACCGACTCTGCGGCGTATTCGTCCTGCTGGCCGCGCGTGAAGCCGTACTTTTTCGACGTCGCATCGGCGAAGTAGCCCATCATGTTGCCGTCGAACGGGCTCTGCAGGCCGTCGAAAAACATGTGATCGATGAGCTGCGCGTGGCCCATGCGCAAGCCGGAGCGCGCCTTGGGCAGCAGGTACGGCGCGTTGGACATCGACTCGATGCCGCCCGCCAGTACGATCTGCGCGGAGCCGGCCGCAATCTGATCCGCAGCCAGCATCACTGCCTTGAGGCCCGAGCCGCACATCTTGTTCACCGTAGTCGCCGGCACCTTCTGCGGTACGCCGGAGGCCAGCGCCGCCTGGCGTCCCGGTGCCTGGCCGATGCCCGCCATGAGCACGCAGCCGAAAATCGTCTCGTCGATCTGCGCGGAGTCGATACCGCTGTCCTTGATCGCCGCCTGGGCTGCTGCGGCGCCGAGTTGCGGAGCGCTCAACGCGCTGAGCGCGCCCTGGAAGGCGCCAATAGGTGTGCGGCGTGCGGCAACGATGTAGATGTCTTCGCTCATGGGGTGATCCTACAAGGGGTCGAGCGGCTCGACCAAGGGATTGTTGCGGCGGGCGGCCGCAATTCAACGACGCGCAGGCGCTCAGGGCCGGCGCGCCTGCAGCTCCGCGACACCGTCGCTTTCCGACAGGTCGGGCTCGTCCAGCGCCGCAAGGATGCGCGCGCGCGACTGATCGCGTGTCTGTGCGATGGCAGCAGTGGAATCGAGGCCCGGCAGCGGGCCGAGCGCCGGCAGCACCTGGATGTGGATGCGCCCTGGGCGCGGCAGGAAACGGCCGCTCGGCAGGATGTGGCGCGTACCGCGAATCGCGATCGGCACGATCGGCAGCTCCGCGCGCGCCGCAATCGCGAATGCGCCGGTGTGAAACTTGCCGAGGCCCGGCTGCGCGAGGAACGTGCCCTCGGGAAAAAACGCCAGCGCCTGCCCGGCGTCGGCGGCCTTGATCAGGCGCCGGGCGTCCATGCCGCCGGCGTGGCGGTTGAAGCGGTCGACGAATTCCGAGCCGATCCGCCGCAGCAGAAATCCGGCCAGCGGCACCCGCGAGACTTCCTTCTTGATGACGAACGAGAAGCGCGCAGGCAGGGCGGCCTTGAGCACGACGCCGTCCAGATAACTCGCGTGATTGGCGACGACCACGCAGGGGCCCGCCGGCAGCTGCCCGGCATCCAGCATGCGCAAGGGCATGCCGGCCAGTCGGAAAAACGCCTGCGCCGCGAAATGCGCCATGTGGCGGCGGGCGGTGATGCCCAGCGGCAGCAGCATCAGGAAGAAAGCGAGCAGCCCGCAAACCAAAAAGGCCGCGACTGCGTACAGACCGTAAGCGATCTCCAACGGGCCGAGGAGGGCGCGCTTCAAGGGTGAGGCCATGGATCGGGAGTGTGTCGGGTGCGGGTGTGTGCCTAAAACGAGACGCCAGTTTCTGTGAACTGCTTCTCTTTATGTCAACCCTACCGGGGTTCTGTGATAACTGTCACGCCCCGCCCAGACCCCCCTTTGCATACTGCAGGCACCACAGGAACGGGGCCGGCGCGGGCTGGACCCGCCGTTTAGTCTCAATGAGATGAGCACCGTTACGAAAGCGTCAGTTTATTCGAGGACCGGCGATGACACGCCTGAGACGCCGTCACTGGCGTCCATCGACCGTTTCCTCGATGCCGTCTGGATGGAGCGGGGGCTGTCGCCGAACACGCTGTCGGCCTACCGCGCCGACCTGACTGCACTCGATCGCTGGCTGCAGGGCCGCGGCGGCTCGAGCCTCGCTGCCAAGCGCGCCGACGTCCTGGCATTCATCGCGTACCGCGTCGAAGCAGGTGCGCGCCCGCGCTCGACCGCGCGGCAGCTGTCGAGCTTCCGCCGCTACTACCGTTACCTGATCCGCGAGGGCGCGATCAAGGAAGATCCGACCGCGCAGATCGCGATGCCGAAGATCGGCCGCTCGCTGCCGAAGTCGCTCACCGAAGAGGAAGTCGAGGCGCTGCTGAATGCGCCGGAGATCGACGATCCGCTCGGCAATCGCGACCGCTCGATGCTCGAGGTCCTGTACGCCACGGGCCTGCGCGTGTCCGAGCTCGTGAACCTGAAGTCGAGCCAGGTGAACATGAACCAGGGCGTGCTGCGCATCGTCGGCAAGGGCGATCGCGAGCGCCTGATCCCGCTCGGCGAAGAAGCGGTCGGCTGGCTGCAGAAGTTCATGAACGGTCCGCGCCTGGAGATCCTGCTGGAGCGGCAGACCGAGTACCTGTTTCCGACGCGGCGCGGCGATCGCATGACGCGCCAGGCTTTCTGGCACATCATCAAGCGCTATGCGCAGAAGGCCGGCGTCCAGAAGGCGCTGTCGCCGCATACGCTGCGTCATGCATTTGCCACACATCTGCTGAATCACGGCGCCGACCTGCGCGTGGTGCAGATGCTGCTGGGACACAGCGATCTTTCCACGACGCAGATTTATACGCACGTCGCTCGCGAGCGCATGAAAGAGCTGCACGCCCAGCACCATCCTCGCGGCTGAAATCGACGGCGGCCCCCGCAGTTGCGCTAAACTTCTGAACCGTTGTTCGGCGGCAGCGTCGAACGAGGCAGGGGCGCAGTGCCCCAAGCGAAAGGCCGTCATGAAAAAGCTCTGTGTGAACGCGCTGGTGGGTGTGGTTGCCGCAATCCTTTGCGGCTCGGTGCTCGCGGCCGACAAGCCCGCCGATCCCAAGGCGTCCGATCCGCGCGCGGTCATCGCCAAGAAGTTCCCGGAAGTCAAAGTCGAGGACGTGCAGCCCTCGCCGATTCCCGGGGTGTACCAGGTGCCGATGGGTGCCGACATGGCCTACGTCAGCGCCGACGGGCGCTACATCATTGCCGGCGATCTGTACGAGATCGACACCCGCACCAACCTCACCGAGCAGGGACGCACCGCGGCGCGCGCCAAGCTGCTCAGCAAGCTCGACGAGCGCGACATGATCGTGTTCGCACCGCAGGTCGTGAAGCACACGATCACCGTCTTCACCGACGTCGAATGCGGCTACTGCCGCAAGCTCCACAGCCAGATCGATCAGCTGACGAAGGCGGGCATCAAGGTCCGCTACGCTGCGTATCCGCGCCAGGGCCCGGGTACCGACGACTGGCGCAAGATGGAGCAGGTGTGGTGCTCGAAGGATCGCCAGACGGCGATCACGCAGGCGAAGCTCGGCCAGGAAGTGAAGGCGCAGAACTGCGGCGCCACGCCGGTCGGCAAGCAATTCCAGATGGGCGAAGACCTCGGCGTGCGCGGCACCCCCGCGATCTTCACGCGCAACGGCGACTACATCGGCGGCTATCTGCCGCCGACCGAGCTGGTCAAGCAGCTGGAACAGTCGGAAGCGAAGGCAGAGAAGCAGGGCTCGTAGTCAGCGCTCGAGCAGCTGCGCCTTTTCCGGCTTGCCTTCCCATTCCTTGGCGTCGGGCGGCGCGGCCTTCTTTTCGGTGATCACCGGCCACGACTTGGCGAGCTCGGCGTTGAGCTGACGGAACTGCTCCTGGCCGGCCGGCAGCTCCTCCTCGGAGAAGATCGCCTCGACCGGGCACTCCGGCTCGCACAGCGTGCAGTCGATGCACTCGTCCGGATCGATCACCAGGAAATTCGGACCCTCGTGGAAGCAATCGACCGGACAGACCTCGACGCAGTCCGTGTATTTGCACTTGATGCAGTTTTCAGTGACGACGAAGGTCATCGGCCGCTCCGGAAGGGGGCGTGCATTGTGCCATCAGCCATCGGTGGTCACCAGTTTCCCGTCGCGCCAGTCGATCGTGCGGAAATGCAGCCGCTCGACGCCGTTGCGGCGGTCCTCCAGGTAGCGGCGCAGCGCGAACTCGACGCTCAGGAACGCGACCTGCGGCCAGGGGATCTCGGCCTCCGCATACAGCTGCGTCTCCAGGCTTTCCGGCCCGACGCCGAAGTCGGGGCGGTCCGGCTGCAGCCGTGCGCGAAACATGATGTGGACCTGGTGAGCGCGCAGCACGCTCACGACTGCGAGCAGCGAGCCGATCCGCACGTGCGCCAGCGCTTCCTCCATCGCCTCGCGCGCAGCGGCCTGTTGCACGGACTCGCCGTTCTCCATGAAGCCTGCCGGCACCGTCCAGAAGCCATGCCGCGGCTCGATAGCACGCTTGCACATGAGGATGCGGCCGTCGTCCACCTCGATGACGCAGCCCGCGATGATCCGCGGGTTCTCGTAGTGAATGGTCGCGCACGCCGTGCAGACGTAGCGCGGCAGGTGATCGCCTTCAGGTACTTTCAGCTCGACGGACTGGCCACACGCGGGGCAGAACTTCATTCGACAAGCTTAAACGCTCATCGCAATTGCTGCCTCATCTCTAGCGGCGTCGACGCCGCTGCCGGTGCCGGCAGCGATTCGAGGACTGCCATGATCTCCGCGGCCGTGCGCTGCCACGTGAAGCTCTTGGCGCGCTCCAGGCCGGCGATGCGCAGCGCCGCGCGCAGCTGCTCATCTTCGAGCAGACGCACGATGCCCGCAGCGATGTCGTCGACCGACTCGGGATCGACGAGCAGTGCGGCGCCCTCAGCGAGCTCGCGTGTTCCGTAACGGTTCGCAGTGAGCGTGGGACAGCCGCAGGCCATCGCTTCCATCACCGGCATGCCGACCGACTCGTACAACGAAGGCAACAACAGCCCCTCGGCGAGCCGATAGATCGCGGGCAGGTCGGCGTTGTCGAGCCAGCCGATCCAGCGCGCCCAGCCGGCGATGTTCTGCCGCTGCGGCTCCAGCAATTCGTGCTCGGACAGGAAGCGGTTGCTGCCGCCGGCGATCACCAGCGGCACGCCGCGCGCCGGTCCGACCTTGGCATAGGCCTGGATCAGGCGCGTGAAGTTCTTCGGCGGATAGACGGCGCCGCAGTAGAGCAGGAAGCGCGGCGGCAGATCGAAACGCCGTCGCGCCTCGGCGAGCCGCTCGGGCGCGACCGGATCGTGGAAGACGCCGGTCAATCCGGAGTAGACGGTGTGTACCCGCTCGCCCGGCACGTCCAGATATTTCATGACGTGCTCGCGCGTGGTCTGCGAAACGGCGATCACTGCGTCGCTCTTCGCCGCGTACTGGGGAATCAGCAGGCGGTGATTCAGCCGGTCGATCCAGCGCGAGGCCTGCGGCATCACGTACCAGTCGAGACCGTGGCACACCCAGGCAGTGCGGCAGCGGACCGTGAGCGGAATCGAGTATTTCGGGTTGAACAGCACGTCGATGCCGAGGCGGCGCACCGCGCCCGGCACTTTGACCTGATCCCAATACAGGATCGGGCCGCCCTCCAGCAGCACTTCGCTCACGCCTTCCACGCCGCTGTACATGCCGAGCCGCTTGCGATTGCGGTAGAGCATGACGATCTCGTGGCGCCTGTTGCTGGCGACGATCGCCTTCATCAACTCCCGTGTGTAGACCTTGACGCCGCCTTCGTGCTGATCGAAGTGGCGCAGCATCACGCCCAGTCGCATCTGCTACCTCGGTGCGCAGAACTGCGCGTACTGCTCGCGATAGTCCGCAAGCGACAAAACGTGGAAGGCCTCGGCATAGCCGTTGCGCGAATCGAGCAGCCCGGCCGAGCGATGCGCATTCAGCCCGACGCAGGCATGCAGGTAGTCCGCCTCCGCCAGCTGACTCGCATACTTCGTCAGTGCCGACTGCTTGAGCGGCATCGTCCGGTCGATCCGCACCAGGCAGTTGGGAAACAACGGCGTCCAGACTTCGTAACCGAAGCACTGGAATTGCAGCTGCGTGCCTGCCGCGGCCTCCAACAGGATTCGGCTGACGGCGCGGTGGTCGGCGTGCTCTTCGAGATAGAAGGGCAGGTAGACGAGGTGCGGTTGCCGATCCTCGAGAATCGAGCGCAGCTGCTGCGCAGCGCCCGCATTTGTTGCCAGCGCGCCATCCTCCGCGTCCAGGCACAGCATGTCCGCGATGCCGAGCTCAGCCAACGCCTGGCGCGCTTCCTGCTTGCGCGTAGCCACCAGCGATCGCTGCGCTTGTTCGCGCTGCTCGCGCGACAGCGTCGCGAGCTTGCTGCTGCCATTGCGGCCATCGGTCATGAACACGACTGTGACCTTCGCTCCACGCTGCGCATGCAGGGCGAGCGTGCCGCCGCAGCCGATCGTTTCGTCGTCCATGTGCGGCGCAAGTACGACGACGCGTTCTGCACCGGGTTCCCAGACCAGCGCTGAGCGGTTGTAGACGCCGGAGACCTGCAGCAGCCCGGAAGATTTCAAGTACGGCCGGGCCGCGCGGCTCAGCCTCTTGAGCATGACTTTGGTGAGCGCGTTCATGGACGTTGCGCCTGCGGCTGCGTGCCGACGGACAATTCCGCCGCCG
>DATBKP010000110.1:0-35083 GCA_036555785.1 Steroidobacteraceae bacterium | reverse complement strand
CCCCCCCCCCCCCCCCGCCCGTGGTTGAGCTCAAAACTTGTACGACGCGCCGAACAGCAGCACGCGCCCAAAGTCTTCGTCGATGCTGGGCAGCAAGCCCGTCTGCGAGCCAGCAGAACCCACGGTTTCTGGCGATTGCATTGTAACCGTCGGGTCATTGGTGAGGTTGTTCCCTTGCAGCAGCAGCGTCAGGCCGTCGAGCGCGCCTGACTCGAATGAGTAGCTGATCTGCGCGTCGACCCCCACCAACTCGTCGATCTTCGTGCTTTGCTGTGTGAACAGCAGCACGCTGCGCGTGGTGGCCGTAAACGCCGAGCGGTGATACCGGCTGACCCGGGCCGAGAAGCCGCCCCTTTCGAAGTACAACGCGACACTGTTGACGGTGCTGGAGAAGCCGTCGAGGTTGATCGGGTTGCCGTTCTCGTCATCCGGCAGGCTGTTGCGCGTATTCGCATTACTCAGGATCAGGCCAAAGCCGTCCAGCGCGGGCGTGATCAAACTACCGTCCAGGGAGGCGGCCACCTCGACGCCATAAACCTTGCCGCCCTCGCCATTGTCCTTCCTGGTGAACGTGCCGATGTTCGGATCGCAATCTGGCTCCGTCGGAGCGCAGCCGGGCGTGACGGTCGGGTCGAAGTTGGTGAAACCGCTGAAATCCATCGCGCTGGTGCGATCGTAAATGAAGCTGTCCAGCTTTTTGAAGAACCCAGCGACGGCGAAGTAGCTGCGCTTGTTGAAGTAGTACTCCGTCGTAAGGTCGACCGCCTTCGCGCGCCAAGGCTTGAGCTCGGGCTTGCCGCCGCCGTTTGCGCTCCACTTGCCGATGGGATTGCCCTGCGACAGCGGTTCGACAAAGGGCTGATCGATACCGGCGCGCATGTCGTCCATGCGCGGCCGCGCCATTGTCTTGCCCACGCCGAACCGCAAGATCAGGTTGTCTGTCAGATCGGCCACCAGGTTGAGGCTGGGCAGCACGTCCGTATAGGTGGCGCCCCCGTGGAGTGGCTGCAGGGGGTTCACCGGATCCTGGGTAAAGGCGAAGCCATCGGAGGCCTGGTCCGAGCGCACGACTTGAACGCCCAGATTGCCGTGCACCGGCACGCCCCAGTCGGCCTCGATGTTGAACTTCAGGAAACCGGTTTTGATCTTCTCGTGGATGTCGAATTTGGTGAGCTGGGCCGTCGACGGGTCCTTCAGTTCGGCTGTGTACAGACCCATGATGCTGGGCACGTCCCAGGTCAACACCCTCTGTTGGCTGCCGCCGACGTCGATCGTCACCGGACGCCGCAACGCGCTCGCCGGGATCACCGCCGTGTCTGCGTCGGTCAGCAGAAGGCGAAAGGCGTCGGACGATACGTCCTTGTCGCGCTGGTTGTAGGCGACGCCCACATCGACACCATTGAACCAGCCCCAGCCCAGGCGACCGCTGGCCGAGAGCTGCGCCGACTTGATCCGGTCCTCGAACTTCGGGGTGCGCATCTCGGCAAAATCCCGGGCATCCGAAAGCGGCACGGCATTCGGGTCGGTGAGGTCCTGCGAGCTGCGCCAGGATGCGGTGTCGCTCGAGCCGACTCTGGAGAAAATGAGCGAACTGAGTGCGTTCGCCTCCGCCACGGACTGAATGTAAACCTCGTCGCGGTCGGCCTTCGAATAGCCCAGATCCAACGTAGCAGTCCACGAATCGCTGAGCTCCAGCTGGTTCCGCCAGCCGGCCGAGCGGATCTTGTCGGTACGGTCCCAGTTCTTGTCGTACACCAGGCTCTTGGCACCGCCTACCGTCGCACCGTCGATGATGGTATTGCCGTTGACCGCGCTGGTATGGACGTCGGTGAACGCGGCGCCGCCGCTCCATAGGCCGATGTCGCCCACCCAGTGGTGCCCGACGCGATCCTGCTCGAACTTCGAGTAGTAAAGATCGACAGCGCTGCTGAAGCGATCGTTCGGCCTGAATTCCACCACGGCCATCGCGCCGTCTCGCGCCTGCTTGCTGGAGGTGACGCTGGCCTCGAAACCCTGCTGGAACACAGCGCAGTCCTGCGCCGGGCGGGGGTCGCTGACCACGTCGCAGGTTCCGCTGCCATCCGCGAGCGGTACGCCGCCGGCGCTCGCGCCCCACTGGCCGTTGTAATCGCCGAAAGCCCAAGCGCCATACTTCTTGTCCTGCCCCGGCGAATCGAGGTGCGCGTAGCCCAGCGCCAGGCCGAGAGTGTGGTCGAAAAACTGGTCCACGTACGAGGCACTGTAGCGGGCACCTTTGTCGCCCTCGCCCGTGGACGACAGGCTACCGTTGTCGTTGTATTCGACGCGCCCACCGAGGTTCACTTGCCGTTGATCGAGGCTAAGCGGCATCAGCGGCCGGATGTCGATGGTGCCCGACAGGCCCTGGCCGACAACCCCGGCGTCCACCGTCTTGTACACGATGACCTGATTCACCAATTCCGACGGGAACTGGTCGTATTCGGCGGAGCGCCCTTCGCTGGAGCTCACCACTTGGCGCCCGTTGAGCAGCGAACCGGCGTAGTCTTCACTCAGACCGCGGATAGAGATCGCGGCCGGACGGCCGTCGCGGCGCTGCACCGCCAGACCCGGCAACCGCGCGATGGAGTCCGCGATGCTGGTGTCGGGCAACTTGCCGATGTCTTCGGCGCTGACGACCTCGACGATGGAAGTCGCGTCCCTCTTGGTGGCAATCGATGTCTCGATCGAGTGACGGATGCCAGTGACGATGACCTCGTCGAGAACCTGATCGCTCGCCGCACCGGCTGGAGCCTGCTCCGCGCCGGCCGCGACCGGTGCGCCGGCCAGGATCGCGGCCACCGCGGCCGCTAGCGTATTCGTACCCGCAACACGGGTATGCCCTTCAACGCCGACCCAGCGTACTGCACGGATTTTCATCGCCTGCCCCCTGACGTCTGATGCGCCGGTATTCGGACATGCGAGCGCCCCCGCTGCTCGAGCTGATTCGGGGGCTACATCCGCAATCCGGCTTTCGAGTGCCAAAACGCTACAAGTACTTTGCGTCCAGATCCCCAGTGACCTAGAGTGGAAACCTTCCCACTCCGGTGACGGAAGTTACTAGCGCTGGCCAGACGTGTCAATCAGTCGGCGTCGTGCACGAACAACAGGGCCGCAATGGTTTACGTCGAATGAGGGTCACTGCGTTCAGGAGGTCGGTCGGATGAGCGCGCCACGAATGGCCAGCGATATCGAAGGCCAGTCGGCCTCTTTGGCTCGCGTGTTGCAGCAACACTGCGGCGCAGGTCGCGCGGCCCTGCTGGAAGCGGCGGCGCTGCTGCGTTCGTCCGCAAGATCCGTGGTGATCGGCGTAGGTGCTTCACTGAATGCCTCGCTCGCGCTGGAGAATCTTCTGTGCGCGCGGGGCCGCAACGCGAGCTGCATCGAGGCCGGTGAATTTCTGCACTACCGCCGGGAAGCCGGGCGAGGTGCGGCGGTCATCGTGGTGTCGCGATCCGGCGAGTCGATCGAGATCGCCCGGTTGCTGTCCGCACTGCAGGGACAAACCGCAATTGTCGCTGTGACCAGCGAGCCGCGCAGCACGCTGGCGCGCGCGGCCGACATCGTGCTCGAAATGCACAACCTGCCCGATGAGATAGTCGCGATCCAGAGCTATACGGGAACGCTGTTGACCTCGTACCTGCTGGGCATGGCCGTCGCGCAGGGGTTGGACGAAGCACAGCAGGAGGTCGAAGCGTTACTGCAAAATTTCCCCGGTTGGATCTCGGCCAACCTGGCGGAGCCGCGCACCTGGGACGAGTTCCTGGAGCGCGATGCGCCGATCTACACGCTCGGGCGCGGACCGTCGCTCGGGTCGGCATTGGAGGGCGCGCTGCTCTTCAACGAAACGGCGAAGGCGCCGGCCGTCGGCATGGCGGTCGCTTCTTTTCGCCATGGGCCGATCGAGGTGGTCGACCAGCGCTTCCGGGGTCTGGTCTTCGCGCCGCACGGAAAAACCCGCGATCTGAACGTGGGCCTGGCCGCGGACATCGTCAGATTCGGCGGCAAGGTTCGTTTGATCGGACCAAGCGGCACCGACGGCGCGGGACTGCACTGGATCCACACGCCGTCGTGCTCGGAGCTGCTGGCTCCGCTGGTGGAAATCGTGCCGGTGCAGGTGGCCGCGATGCGCCTCGCTCAGTTGCGCGGGATCGTCGTCGGAAGTTTTCGCTATGCTCCGCAGGTCGCTGTCGATGAGGCGAGCATGGCCGGTCCAGGATCTCGCACATGACGGGAACGCGAGGCACGCGCAAGCGTGGCAAACGCTCGGCACGCAATGAGCTTTGCATCCTGGGCATCGATGTGGGTGGGACGAACATCCGCGCTGGCCTGTTCAACCCTCGGGCCGGCTCCATTCGCTGCATCCGTGCAATCCGTACCGAGGCCGCGAAAGGCGGGGATCATTCCCTCGACCGGGTCGCGATGTTGGCGCATGAGGTCGTCGCGGCGGGCGAGGCGGAAGGATTGCGCGCGGGCAGAGTCGGTATCGGAATTCCCGAGCTGGTCGGTATGTCCGAGCAGATCGAGAGTAGCTGTTCTCTCGATTGGAGCGCGGACAGCGTGCGCGCCCGCCTTCGCAATCATGGCCGCGTCACGATCGCGTCGGACGTCAGAGCCGCTGCCCTGGCCGAGGCGCGTCTCGGCGCCGGCCGCGAACAGCCGGCGTTTCTGTACGTCAGTGTGGGTACGGGAATCAGCTGCACGCTGGTCATCGACGGCAAGCCTTATGCCGGCACGCATGGTCACGCGATTTCCTTCGCAAGCGGGCCGACGTTCGTGACCGCCGGCGCCGATGGCACGAGCAATAGTGAGGCGCTCGAAGCGCGCGCCTCCGGACCCGGCATCCTGCGTCGGGCACAGTCTCTCGGTTTGCAGGAGCCCGACGCGATTGCCGTGTGCCGCGCGGCTCTCGCCGCACCGGGAATCGCCCGGGACGTCGTCGATGCGGCGGCCACGGAACTCGCCATTCATGTCGCGATCGTGGCGAACGCGCTGGATCCCGCGCTCATCGTCCTGGGCGGTGGCCTGGGATGCGCGCCGGGGCGATATTGGGCGAGCTTTCGTGCCGCGTTCCCACGTTATGCGTGGGGACCGTACGCGCATCGTCTGCGCGTATGCAGAGCGCGGCTCGGACCGAAGGCAGGCATGATCGGCGCCGCGCTGAGCGCGCTGGAGGCCGGCAACGAACCACGTCGCCGTCGCTACGGCAATGGAGAACGCAGTGTCTGAGATCAAGCGCGTGCAGCCGGTCGGCGTCGGATTGATCGGCTCGCAGTTCATCGCCTCCATTCATGCGGAGGCGTTGCGGGCGTGCAGCCAGGCGGACATCCGCGCAGTGGCCTCACGGACTACAGAGAATGCCCGTGCGTTCGCGCAGCGTCATGGCATTCCGAAGTACTTCAACGACTATCAGCAGCTGCTCGCACTGCCGGAAGTGGACATGGTCGTAGTCGGCGTTCCGAACGATCTGCATTGTTCGATTGCGCTCGATGCAGCCGCCGCCGGCAAGCACGTGGTCATGGAGAAACCGCTGTGCCTCAACCTGGCAGAGGCGGATCGCATGATCGAAGCCTGCCGGCGCGCGAACGTGAAACTGATGTATGCGGAGGAGCTGTGCTTCGCACCGAAGTACGTGCGCCTCAAGGCGCTTCTGGATGAGGGGGCGCTAGGCCGCCCTACCCTGCTCAAGCAATCCGAGAAGCATGATGGTCCCCACGCCGCCCACTTCTGGGACGTCACGCGTTCCGGCGGCGGGGTCACGATGGACATGGGCTGTCACGCCATCGAGTTCTTCCGCTGGATGCTGGGGCGGCCTCCGATCAAATCGGTCTATGCACACATGAGCACTCTGGTGCATGGAGACAAAACGCAGGGTGACGACAATTCGATCCTGGTGCTCGAGTTTGCAGACGGAACCACGGCAGTCGCAGAGGAGAGCTGGACCAAGCTTGGAGGCATGGACGATCGGGCCGAGGTGCACGGCTCCAAGGGAGTTGCCTACGCGGATCTGCTTCATGGGAGCGCGATCCAGGCATACAGCAGCAGCGGCTACGGCTACGCGGTCGAAAAAGCCGGCTCGACAGTCGGCTGGAGCTTCCCGATGCACGAGGAGGCATGGAACTACGGATTTCACGCCGAAATGGCGCACTTCATCGACTGTGTGCAGAACGATCGCAAGCCGCTCGTCACCGGCGAGGACGGCCGCGCCGTGCTCGAAGTTATTTTTGCGGCATACGAATCGGCGCGCACCGGCCGCAAAGTACACCTGCCGTTCGCGACGACGGCAGCCAGACCGATCGATCTGTGGCGAGCGCAGACGTAACCCACGCGTCGGTACTAGGGCACCTCAGGCAATGCGACTGGAGCTTGAGCGCAATCATCCTTCCCGACTTCTCGCTGTCCTAGGCCCAGGGAGGTGACACAGGCGACGTGAAACGACAGTGAGGACTCGTCGCCTGTCACATCGACGAGTGCATAGGTTGAGGGGTGCCCCGCGAATGAGTACTCGATTCGACGAATCGAACCATGCCGGTCTTTGCTCAAAGAGGCCACATTCGGCTGCAGGGGCTGGCCAAGCAACTTGAGCATGTGCTTCTCGGTGCTGATGAACTCCATGCCACGCCGCTTGACCTCCTCTTCGCTCTTCAGGCTGGAATGCGTATGGACGAGGAACAGCAACGCCGGTGCCAGGGGCAAGAGGCCGAGAACAAATCTTCGCGCCTTGAGGAGGGCCCCTGAAAGCACTCCCAGTGCGCCACCCCCAATGACGAAGGGCAATACGAATGCTCCAGCCAGCAGGAATGCATCTCGCGTTTCCTTGTATGCGACCAACGCCACTCCAGCCAGGACGAGAAGACCAACAAGCAGCGGAACGGCCCGCTGGACTCCGAGCATCCACACCACGAGTGCGGTGACAACGGATGTCGCAAGCGCGATTGAGGGCATTAGCAGCATAACAACGTCTTGCTCGACTACCCCTCGTGGCAACTTTGGATTTTCAGTGGATCGCTTTGGCGATCATAGCTCCAATCATGTGCGCGAACGCGCTCGAGAACTGGGTTATCTCGTGTCGGCGGAGCGAGCGGCGGCCTCGGCAACGAGCGCCTGCACGACCAATCGCGGCGCACCACCTCCTGAAGTGGAGCACTGCCGCAGGTTGTCGCTGACGATTCGCACGGAGAGCTTCGACATCACTTGCTTTCTCAATTGCCACAGCAGCTGGCAGTCGCCGTTGCTGAACTGCATGCCGGCGAGCGAGACGGTCTCCCATGCAGCCGGGAACACTTCCAGATCTGCAGCAGTCGGCAGGCGCTGACCGCGCAGGCGTGCGACGAGAATTTCGCTGCTGTTGAAGTCCGTGAGGCGCCGGCGATTCTCGTCGGTTGCTTCGATGGGCATCGCCAGGACGATTTCTGCGGTCACCAGGCGCGACAGCTCTCCGCAGTAGAACCGGCGAAATCGCGCCCGGACGCCGACGTGCCGGAGGACGCGCTCCACTTTGGTTTGCAGGCTACGGCACGTATACAAGCTGCGGTCGGCGCGATACTCGAACCGGAGGATTTGCGGTTGCCACACCGCCGCGATGCCGGCCTCGCTATCGGCAATGCCAACCCTCGCCGACATCGCCGAGGCGATGAGCAGCACCGCGAGCATCGCCCCCGTGCGCACAACGCTTTCGCTCGTCATGGTCGTTCCCCGGACACATCCGGCGGCAACCCTGCCGCCCGTGGTCCAAGGACACTGTTGACCTGCGTTCGGTTACAAAGGTTGCAGGCGGCGAGCAGGACCCTCACTCGAAGCTGACTCGCCACTGCAGCAGTGCGCCGCCATCTGTCGCAGCGACGGTCAGCGAGTTGCCTGCTGCGTCCGGGAGTAAGGCACGCGTAAGGAACGATCCGAGAAACGTCCCGAGTGCCATGCCCACGAGTGTGTCCGACGGGTAGTGCCATCCGGCTTCGACGCGCGCCCACGCAGTTCCAGCGACGACGACGTCGATTCCTATATCTGCCATGCACCGCGCAGCCGGAGCCATGTCGATGGCCTCGAGGTTGCGTTTCGCGAGCTCTCCGTGAACAGCCGCAGCGGAGGCATGACCCGACGGGAAGCTCTCGCGATCCGCGCCGTTGGGGCGCTCTCGTTGCGTTGCATCTTTCAGGGCCACTGTCGCCGCACTGGTCGCACTGATGGCCACCGCTTCGACAGCGGCACCTTTCGTCTTGTTGATCAGCCATTCGCCGGGGCGATCGCCGCTCGGCGTCGCCAGCAGCGAGACCATTCCGAGGACGACAGACGCCGATCGCAGGTTGTCACTCCAATCTTCGGCAGACCTCTGCGAGCCGAAAACAGGTGTGTGGTCACGCGCCCAGTCGGATGTGCGGCGGTCGAAACCATCGATCTGCAGCACCGCTGCGGCTGTAAGTGGACCCCAGACCCACGGATCCCTGGCTGCGCTCGCGGCCGCTGCCTTCGTGCGCGCCCAGCCCGGGCTGATCGTCGCGTCTTCGCCCCAGCCGCGGCCCGAAGGTAGAGTTCCGCAGCCGGCGCAAAGCCCCCCCATACAAACCGCGAGCAGCGGACAAAAAGCTCTTGCACTTTGCATGTAGAGGAATTGCATGCGCGTACGTAAGGTCGCCCGGACGTTAGACGCCAGCTTTCGACGTAACCCGTCGGAGCGTTCGCCCGCAACGTAGAAGCAGAGCTGCGGCTAATCCGGCTTTGCCCGATCGTCCTTCGCGGCGCTTTGCACCATATACGTCCGGCCGCGGCAACCGGCGAAGATATCGCGATCCGGGCGATAGGCACGCGTGCGCACATTGAGCAATCCCAGCACGGAGTGGAACAGATTGTCGTGCGAGTACGGCTCATCCGCACGGTCACGCACACAGCGCGCGTTCACATCGCCGGTTGCAGTCAATGCAGGAGACAGCCACAGCAACATCGGGACGTGCGTCTGCTGCGAGGGTGCAATGGCATACGGGATTCCGTGCAAGTACAGACCCTTTTCGCCGAGCGACTCGCCATGATCGGAAACGTACAGCATCGCGCCGGCGATCCGTCCGGCTGCGCCCCCAAGCGTCGACACGATCTGCGCGAGCACGTGATCGGTGTAGAGAATGGCGTTGTCGTAGGCGTTGACCACTTCCTCGCGCGAGCAATCGCGCAGCTGTGCTGTCGCGCAATCCGGCGTGAAGCGCCGGAACTCTGGCGGATAGCGCTTGAAGTACGCTGGCCCGTGATTGCCCATCATGTGCATGACGAGCACCGTGTCGCCGCGAATGGCCTCGAGCTCGCTTTGCAGGCGCCCGACCAGGACGCCGTCATAGCATTCGGTGCCGTCGCACAGAGCAGGTGTCGTGCTCGCATCGATCTTCGAGACCTCGATACCCTGGCCGGCGCATACGCCCTTGCATCCGGATTGATTGTCGATCCATTTGACCCGGTAGCCGGCGCGCGCCAGTACATCGAGCAGGCCCTCTGAGTTGCGAATGCGGCCCTGGTCGTAGTCGGCGCGGCCGAGCTGCGAGAACATGCAGGGGACCGACACTTCGGTCGAGGTGCCGCAGGCAGTCACCTGGCTGAATGCCGTGACATCGAATTTCTCGAGCTCCGGGTTGGTCTGTCGCGCGTAACCGAGCAGCGAGAAGTTTTCGGCGCGAGCGGTCTCACCGACGATCAGCACCAGCACTCGCGGTTTCGCCGTCAGGGCGACTCGAACTACGTGTGCATCCTGACCGATCATCTCCCGCGGCGCGCTCGCGTTGCTCACGCCACGCATGGCATTCATGGCAAAGCCGTAGAGGAAGTTGCCGGGCGTGATCAGGTACCGCGCTTCGTGCTGATTGCGCATGAAGGAGCTGATGTCGCGCGACATGGCGAGCACCGCGAGCACCGCCGCCACGAGCGCGCCGAGCACTGTGCCGACGCGCACTGCCAGAGCGTGGACGAGCCCCGACTGCGCCAGTCGAACCCACCAGATGAAGGCGACCGGAAGCACCGACCATGCGAAGACCCAGCCGAGCATGCTCCACGACAGCAGCTCAGCCGCTTCGCGCGTATCCGTCCGCAGCACGTTCTGGATCATCGAAGGATCCAGGATCACCGCGAAGGTGCGCATGTAGTACGCCGCACCTGCGGTCGCGACCACGAGCGCGCTCAGGAGCGGCTTGACGATCCAGCGGTGCGCCACCGCAGCAAGCGCCACGAAGTGCAACGCCACCAGCGCCACGAAACAGGCGGCGACGAACGTCCAGGTGCCGGGGTGGGCGAAGGAGCGCCCCGCGATGACCGCTTGCCACCACGGGCCGTTCGCCGTCGCGATCATGAAGGTGACAACAACGAGGACCAGAGTCTCCACCCGCAGCGTCGGGTGCAGGCGGGCGGCACGCGAGTCGTCGGCATTTTTGGGAGTGGCGGAACCTTCGTCGACCATCCTTGGTTTGACGTCACCTCAGTGCGGTTTCCGTTGCCACACCCGCTACTCGTTGCGCCAGCGGTAGGCGATCCCCAGATTCACGATCGTCGGCAGCCAGTGCTCGGTTTCCACCGTCAAAGCCTGCCCGGAATCCGCCTGCTCGAGCTTCGCGCAGCAGGGATTGTCACGGTTCGTCGCGTTCGTCAGCTCCAGGGTCGCCAGCAGATCGCCCCGCGGGAGCTGCCAGGTCCATCCCGCGCGCAGGTCGAGCGTGAAGTAGTCCCCCCAGCGATCGGCGTTGCGCACATCGAGCAGCAGCGACCCCGGCGTCGTCCCGGTCGGCGCGGTCAGCACGTAGTCGGTGCGCGGCCAGCCACGATGCCAGCCACCGGCAGCTGAAAAACTCCAGCGTGCGCCTTCCCAGGCAAGCCCGGTGTTGAGCGCGACAGATTGATCCCAACTCCGCAACACATCGTGGCCCGCGAAGTCATCCGCGACCCGCGACCATGACAGGCTGCCCCAGCCCGTCGCGCTCTCGAACACCGGCGTGCGCACATTGATCTCGAGGCCGGTGGCTTCGGAAGCCGTCGGTGCGAGCCGCACACGATCAGGCGTGAGATCGGGCAGGAGCGACAGCGGATTGAGAGTGTTGTCGAAGTAAGGCGAGATGCGCTTCCAGCGCTTGCTGTACGCCTCGAACGACCAGCGCGCCTGGCCCGCTGTTTCATGAGTGAGACCGAGCACCGAGTGACTGGACGACTGCGCGGGATCGGCGCGCGTCTGCCCCTCCTCCACCCGCCATTCTTCGATGTGTTGCGCCTGTGTGAAGCGGCCCGCCGAGGCGTACAGACTGGTGCGGCGATTGAAATCGTAGCGCAGGTTCAGGCGCGGGCTCAGTTGGGCGTGCCGCCCCATGTCATCGAAATCCTGGGCATCCAGGCGCAGCCCGAACTCGGCTTCGAAGTCCCGCCACTTGCGTCGATTCGCCGCGTAGAGAGCATACGTAGTCGCCTGTGGGCGGATCGAGGTCGCCAACGCGTCGACGGCTTCGCGATGAAACGCAGCAGCGATTTCCGGACTGAAGGCGACTTGACGCGCGTACTCGTAGTCGGAATGCGAGATCGACAGCTCCGCGCCGAAGCTGTAGCTGGAACCAGCCCCGGCGTCGTACCACCAGGCATTGGCGAACTCGAAGCGATCGAATTCCTGCGTTTCGCTGAGAGAACCGACGGCGACGCCCGGCGCGTCCAGCGTGCCGGCGCGCTCACGCTCCGCCGTCGTGAGCACGGCGGTCGCGCGCACGCCGAGCGCCTCGTTGAAGCGATGATCCCGCGCGAGCCAGAAGTATTCATCGCGATAACGCGCGTGCGCCCGTTCCTCGTCGTCCTGCACACCGAGCTGCAGCCGGTCATCGAGCAGGAGCCATCCGGCTGTCCACGCTCCCCGCTCGGTTTGCCAGCGCAAGCGTCCGACCGTGTCGGAGAAGCGCGGTTCACCGAGGCCATCCTCGACGGGCTCCAGCCTGTCCAGCGTGCTTTGCCGAATCGCACCGACCCACTCGAGCGGCAGGGCAGCCGTGTGGCCGCGCGTCGAAACACCGGCCGAGATGGCGCTGACACCGATGCGATTCTCGTAGCCGGATGCCATCGACGGCGCTGTCAGATTGATCACGCCGCCCGAGCGCGTTCCATACTGGACGGGGAAGCCGCTGCTGAACACCTCGATGCCGTCGATCGCCGCCGGATCGATGGCGCTCACCAGGCTCTGGAAATTCTTCAGGTGATAGGGATCGAGGAGCGTGATGCCGTCGTAGCGCACCAGCACGTCCGCGCTCAGGGAGCCACGAATGTATGGACGCGCCGACAGGTTGCTCGCGATGCCGGGCAGCGCGTTGAGGGCGCGCAGTGCATCGTCCTGAGTGCCCGGCACGAAATTGATCTCGGCGCCATTCAAGGTCATGGGCTCGGCGAGCGAGCGGGCGTCGATCGCGTACCGGCTTGCGTACACGGACACCTCGCCGAGCAGGCGATCTTCGGGCTGCGGTGTCGCGACCGGCGCCGCAACCGGCGCCCGGGTCACGACATAGTGGCGCGGTGTAATTGCGCGCAATTCCAGGCCATGCGCCCTGAGTGCCGACTGCGCCGCGCGCAGTGGATCGCCGGGTGGATCTTCGACCGTGGCCGTGAGATCGGGCGGCACGAGCTCCGAGCTGTAGATCACCTCGACGCCGCTCGCGTGCAAGTCCTGCAACAACGACTCGACCGTGCGCGTCGTCGCCGCAGCCTGCGCCGCCGGCGAGACACTCGACAGGATGAGCAGAAGTGGGAGGGCGCGGTTACCTGCGCGGCGGCGTTTCACTCGCGAAGCTTACTCGTATCTGCCCATCAGGTAGATCGTAGCGCAGCTCCGTAGTCGCCATCACCGCTGACAGCGCCTGCATGGGAGTGAGGCCATGGACCGAACCGTGCATGCGGATCGTGGCCGCCTGCTTGCGAGCCTGATCGTCCGCCAGCACGAGCCGGCGACCCGACTCGCGGGCCACCCACTTGAGGAATTCCTCGAGCGGACGATTGTCGATCTCGAAGTCGGGCGTCGTCTGTGCCGTCCAGTCCCATTCCTTGGCGCTCGGCGCGAGCGGCCGTTCGGCAGCCTTCACGCCGTTCGTGAACACGACCTCGGTGCCCGCCTTCACCGTGGACTCGCCGCCCGCTACCAACCAGTGAACGCTGCCTTCACGAACCCGCAGCCGCGTCCCGCTTTGGATGACAGCGAGCGCGAACTGCGTGCCGACGTGATGAAACTCGCCGGCCGTGGTGCGTGCGATGAACGCTGAGCTGGCGGCCGTCTCCGCGGGGATGTCGACATACATTTCACCCTTTTCCAGCCGGACATCGTCCTTGGCGAGGATCTCGATCTCCGACCCAGGCGCGAGTCGCAGATTGCCGCCGCCCTCGAGATCGATGAGCGCCTGCCCGCTGACTTCATAACTCCGACCCGAGCGCAGCACCGAACCTTCGTTCAGCGCCGTGCCGGCACGCAGCAGATGTTCCTCGACGACGCCCGGCGCCTCGAAGCGCACCAGGCGGGCCGCCAGCTCACCGTGCTCGGGGCGGTCGCCCGGTCCCAACGCATACCAGCCGCCGAGCACAGCCACAACGAGGAAACTTGCAGCCGCGGCATAGCGCAGCCATCGGCGCGGCGCACGCTCGATGTTGGCCCGCCATTCGGCCTCGGTCGCGGCACGAATGCGCGACATGGCTTCGGGCGACAGCGGACTCACCTCGAAGCCCGTGCGCAGCGCGCGCTCCTCCTCGCTAGCGCCGTTGCGCAGATGGTCGCGGTTGTCGCTCACGAAGCACCTCCGCCATCCGGAGCCCTCGCGCTCGGGTTGTTCTCGACCTGCGCCTGCCACGCGATCTTGAACGCCTGTCGTGCGCGCGTCAGGAGCGATTCGGCAGCGTCCTCCGACATCTGCAAGGTGCGCGCGATCTCATGCCCGGAGAGCTCATCGCCGAAGCGCAGCTCGAGAACGCGTGCGTAGTGCGCGGGCAGCGCGTTGATGACGCGGCGCACGGCGCCGCGGGTGGAGTCCGTCTCACATTCATCGAGCGGATCTCGAAAATCGGTGAGCTCGGCGACGGTCGCGAGCGGCCGGTCGGCTGCCAGCTCCTCGACGCTCTGCAGGGATGGCCTGCGCGCCGCGCTGCGCCGCGCATCGGCCAGTTGATTGCGGCAAATGCGGCACAGCCAGGTGAACAGCGCAGCGCTGCCCCGGTAGGAGCCCAAGTTGCGCATGGCATTGATCATCGTCATCTGCACCACATCCTCGATCGCCACCGCGTCGAGTGAGCTGCGGCGCGCGGCAAAGGAGCTCAGTCGGGGCGCGAAAGAATCGAAGAACTCGTTGAATGCCTGCTGATCGCCCCGTCGCATCCGGCTGACCAGCTCGCGTTCATCCACCACATCCTTACCTCGCGCTTCGCCGCCTTTGCCAGTGCGATTGGCGGATCATTAGCGTTAGACGTAGCGCGGCAGAGGTTTCCGTCGCGGCGCGGCCTCCTTACAGGGTCTGCGCCGGCAGGTGCACGAGCGAGCGGAATCGCGAAGTCGTGAGCCAATGCATGAGCGCTGGCAGGACAACGAGGCACAGCACGGTTGAGCTCAGCAGTCCGCCGAGCACGACGATCGCCAGCGGCCCTTCGATTTCGTTGCCCGCCGTCCCGAGACTGGCCGCGAGCGGCACCAGTCCGAGCGCTGTCAGCACGGCAGTCATGATCACGGGCAGGAGTCGTTCGGCGGCGCCGCGATCGATGAGCTCCGCGGTCCAGGCTCCCTGCGCGGACTCCTCCAGGAGCTTCTCGCAGTGTGCGAGCAAGAGAATCGCGTTGCGGGCACTGATGCCGAACACGGTGACCAAGCCGACCAGCGCACCGAGTGACAGCGATTGACGGGTAAGGGCGAGCGCGAGAATCGCACCGATCAGGCTGAAGGGAACATTGGCGAGCACGACCACGGCCAGAGCTCGCCGCTCGAATGCGGCGCTCAGCACCAGCACGATCAACACCAAGGCGATCAGCGAGAACACGCTGAGGTCGCGCTGGGTCTGTTGCTGCTGCTCTGCTTCGCCAGCGAGCTCCGTCCATGTATCGCGGTGTTGCGCGGCGTCGCGCGCGAGAATGGCCTGCACGTCGCGCGTCACCGGCTGAATGCCACGAGTGCCGGCGTTGAAGGTAATCACGCCCAGGCGCTGGCCGCCCTCGTGACGGATCGCCGCGCGCGAGGTGGCGATGTAGATCTGCGCGACGTCCTCGAGGCTGATGAACTGACCGGTCGCGGAGCGCAGCGGCAATCTGCGCAGCGCCTGCGGATCGGCGCGCAGCGCCGCGGGCAGCAGCGCGACGATATTGATCGCGCGATTGCTCTCGTACACCTGATTCACGATCGTGCCGGCGAAGGCCGTCTCGAGCGCATCGAGCACATCGCCGGCGCGCAGGCCATACAGCGCGAGCCGTGCCGGCAACAAGTTCACCGAGAGTTCCGAGGACAGTCCTGCGTGAGCGGCCTGCACGTCGGCAATCCCGGCAACGGACTGCACCGCGGCGATGAGGCGCGCAGCGGTGCGATCGATCGCATCCAGGTCATTGCCGCGCACGCGGATCACACCTTGCGCCGTCTCGCCGGAGAGTGATTCGCTGACCCGATCGCCGAGGAACGTCAGCACTTCGGACTGCACCGCTGGGTAGCGCGCAAAGAGCTCGCGCAGCGCCTGCTGCGCTTGCTCCTGATCGATGTGGCGATCGGGCTTCAGCTCTATGTGAAACTCCGAGCGCTCCGGTCCCCAGGTGTCCTCGCCCTGCTCGGCGCGGCCGATCTGCTGTTCCACCGTGGCTACGTACGGCAGCCGCAGAATCTCCGCGCTGATCTGCTCGCCGAGCCGCGCCATTTCGCCAAGCGAAGTTCCCGGCACGCGCGCGCTCACCTGCGCGACGAAGTGTCCCTCGCGGAAGCTCGGCATGAACTCGCCGGCGAGGAACGGCGCGAGCGCGACGACACCGACGAGCGTTACGCCCAGGATCAGCAGCACGACACCGAGACGACGCGTGCAGGCACGTAGCGTAGTCAGGTGCCAGGCGCGCACCTTCGTCAGCCACGCCGGCTCGCGACGCGCCTCATCGACACGCAACAGCAGCGCGGCGAGAGCTGGTGTCACGGTCAACGCAACGATCAGCGAGGCAACGACGGAGAGCGCAAAGGCCTGTGCGAGCGGCGCCATGAACTTGCCCTGCACGCCGGGCATCAGGAACACCGGCAGCAGCACCAGCAGGATGACGCCCGTTGCAAAGATGACGGCGCCGGAGATCTCGAGCGAGGCGTCGCGGATCACGACGAGACGCGGCCGGGGCTGAGGCGCCGCGGCATTCAACCGCAAGCGTCGCAGAATGTTCTCGAGGTAGATCACGGCATCATCGACCAGCACGCCGAGCGCGACGGCGAACCCGCCGAGTGTCAGGGTGTTCAAGGCGATGTTGAAGTGGCTGAGCACCACGACTGCCGCCAGCAGCGACAGCGGGATTGCCATGAACGCGATCAGCGCGGAGCGCCAATCGCGCAGGAACGCGTACAGTACGATGGCGATCAGGAACGCACCGATCGCAAGCGTATGACTCAGATTGCGCAGCGCCGTCTCGATGAAGGACGCCGGTCGATGCAATGCCGGATATACCTCGACGCCGCGGGCCTTGAGCCGCGACAGCTCCTCATCGAGCGCCGCTTCCACCGCACGCGTCGCCTCGAGCGTGTTGGCGCCGTACTGTCCCGAAATCGCGAGCAACACGCCCCGCTGTCCCTGGATCACGGCATCGCCGAACGGGATTGCAGCGCCCTCCTGCACTTGTGCGACGTCGCCGACGTGAATCGTCGTCTCGCCGCGGGTGATCACTACCGCTTGCGCGACGAGCTGCACGGGGTCGCCGACGAGACCCGTGCTGACCGGGATGCGCTGCGCTTCGAGGTCAATTTGTCCCGAGCCGCGTACGCCGGTCGCCCCGCGCGCGGCCGTCAGCACGTCGGTCGCGCTCAGATCGGCTGCCGCGAGCCGCGCCTCATCGAGCAGGATCTGCACCTCGCGCCGCTCACCACCATAGACAGTGATGCGTGCCACGCCTGGCACCGCGAGCAAGCGCGGCCGCAGCTCCCAGTCGGCGAGGTCGCGTAGCTGCCGCGGTGACAGGTGCTTCGAGCGCAGACCGATCTTCAGCAGGTCCATCGTCGATGAGGTGAGCGGCGACATGCGTGGCACGGAGACGCCGACCGGCAGCCGGCCCGCCAGCTCCGCGAGATGCTCGGCGACGCCTTGCCGGGCGACCAGGATATCGGCGCTGTCCTCGAAGACGACCGTCACGACGGACAGGCCCGTGATCGATTCTGAGCTCACGCGTGCGGTGGCCGGAATGCCGCTCAGCGCTTGCTCGACCGGAAGCGTCACGAGCGTCTCGACCTGCTCGGGCGCGAGTCCTGGAGCCTCGGTCTGCACCGTCACCTGCGGCGGCACGAACTCGGGCAGCACATCGAGCCGGCTCTGGTAAGCGAGCACCGCGCCGTACAGCAGCAACACCACCGAGAGCACGGCAACGATGCCGCGATGGCGCAGGGCCTGCGAGATGATGCCGATCATCATTCTTCGGCGCTCGCTCCCGCTTCCGCGCTCGTCGAGCGCTCGAGGGACAGCAGCAGGGCCGCGCCGCGCACGACGACCCGGTCGCCGGCCTTGATCGCTTCATTCGCTGCGTAACCCTGGGCGGTCGCGGTCTCAGCATCGAGCGCCACGCGCTCGAAACGCTCCGCGGAGCGCGCAACGTAGCACCACAGCCGTCCCTGATACGCAATCGCCGCCGCGGCAGGCACCAGCGGCCGTGTGGCACCGCTTGCGGTTGCGATGATCGGCACGCGCTCGTTCGGTCGAAACGCGACATCGGGCGCGCTTTGCGCGCGCAAGCTGAGCAGCACGCTGTCACCGGCCGCAAATTGCGCGGCCGCGCGCGAGCGCTCCAGGTACTCGAGCGCGAGCGGCGCATGTCGATCGAGCAGGAGCGTGTACTTCAGGTCGTTCGGAGCACCCAGCGCATTCGGAAATTCAGCGCGGAACAGCGTCACGGCACCGCTCAGGACATCCGCGCGCAAACGCGCGCTCGAAGCATCGGCGGTATTCGTGAGCTTCGCGCCCCAATCGAGTCGCGCGCGCGATTCGGCGCCGGCGAGCCTGGCCCGGGCCGAGGAGTTCTGCTGCCGTGCTGCATCGACGGACTGACGCGATGCGTTGCCATCATCCGCGTACAGGCCCTCCAGGCGTTTTGCGGTGTCGGAGGCGACAGCGGCCTCGGCGCGCAGCGAATCCAGGTCCGCGACCGCGCTCGCAAATGCCGCAGAATCGATGACCGTCGCGCTGCCGCGCGCCTGTGCCTCAACGTTCGCATTCGTAACCGGGGCGAGCTCTACTGCCAGACCGCGCTGGGTCGCTGCATCGGCGGTGACGCCCGGCGCATCGCTCGCGTTTTGGGCAGCGGCGGGCGACGTCGTCGCGGACTCCTGGCTGGACTCATCGCGCGAGCACGCGACCAGCGCGAAGAGGCACAGCAACAGGTAAGCAGCGTGATTGGGTGCGTTCATTGCGACTGCAGCCGGGCGCGGGCCGCTTCCGTATTGAATTCGGGCGAGAACAACGGTGTCTGGATCGCAGCTTCGAGCGCCGCCGCTGCGTCCGCGACGGCGCGCGCGGCCGTCAGCTCGTCGGCACGAGCGGTGAGCGTCGCGATGCGCGAAGTCAGGACGGCCGGCCGGTCGAGTTCGCCAGCCCGCTCACGCTCGACGTCACGAGCGAGGAGCGCTTGACCCTGTTGGCGCAGCGACTGTGCCGCAGCTAGTTGCGCGCGCGCCTGCGCGAGTTGATCGGCCGCCTTGCCGACCTCGGCGCTGATCGTGTCTTGCAGCACCTCCGCTTCCGCGATTACACGATTGCGATCGGCGCGCGCCTTGGCAATGCCCCCCGCGTTGTGCGAATGCAGCGGCAGCTCGAACGACAGACTGAAGGTGACTTTGCGATCGCCCTGGTCGTACATGTAGCCCGGGCCCAGCGCCAGATCCGGATAGCGTTGCGCGAGCTCGGCGCGCCAGGCGGCGTCGGCACCGCGGAACTCTGCGAGCTTCGCGCGCAGATCGAGGCGGCTGCCGATCGCCTGGGTCTCGAGTTGCTCGATGGGCGCAATCTCGTGCAAGCCTTCCGTCCTGACACATCCGTCCGTCGGCTCGCGCAGCTCGACTTCCGACATCGGGAGTCCGGCGAGCGCTGCCACGTCGTGCCGTGCCGCGATCACATCGGCATCCGCCTGATTGAGGCGCAACGTCGCGGCATCGCGATCGAGCCTCGCTCGCGCCACTTCATAGCGACTGACGACGCCCGCCTCAGCCTGCTTCTCGAGCCGCGCGACCAGATCTGCGCGCAACGCCGCCTCTTCCTTCGCAAGCGCCCGCCGCGCCCAGGCAAACTCAGCCGCGCACACGGTAGCGCGGGCATCGGTGCGTAGCGACCACACGGCCGCGGCCGCGGTAAGCAGCGCGGCATCATCCGTTGCGAGCGCCTGCTCGATTGCGAGGTCGCGCTTGCCAGCAGTGCGCATCGGCCAAACGAGCGACACCGCAAGCACCCACGGCGAAACACCCGCGGCTGCCGAGATCAGATGCTCCGGATTGAGTGACAGCGTCGGGTTGACACGCTCGCGCGCCGCGATCACTCCCGCCTCGCCCAGGTCGCGCTGCGCGCGCGCGAGCTTCATGCGCGGATTGAAAGCAATCGCCGCTGCCAGCACTTCCCCGGCGGAGAGGGTCGAATCGTCTGCCGCATCCGTGCCTAACGCACGTCGATTGTCGATGACTGCGGGCGCCTGCCAGCTGCGAGGCTCGTGCTCGACCGAGGGCGCAGGAACCGCAGGCGGAGGCGCAGAGGCACAGCCCGCCAGGCTTGCGAGCGCGAGGATCACGGCGATCTTCAGCATCAGAAGCTTCGCTTGGTCTCGACGATGACTTGCATGCTGCTGATCGAGGAGTCGCCATCGAGCGGGAACGCCAGATCGATGTGCAGCACGTTGCCGAGCGCGGAACGACTGTTGCCGAGCCGTAAGCCGACCCCGACATCCTTCAGCAGGCCCTGGGACTGCGAGCCTAAAGGATCGTGACCGATGCTGCGACCCATGTCGAAGAACACGGCGCCACCGACGTTGAAGAGCTGGAAGGGGAACCAGTTGGTGAAAACGCGCTGCTCCACCGTGAAGAGAAAGCGACCGGTCCCAGCCTGGTAGCGCAGCGGATACCCGCGCAGCCCGCTATCCCCTCCCAGCAAGACCTGTTCGTCCAAGTCGAGGTTGTTGCCCGCAGTGGCCGACAGCCCCATGAAGAAGAGCCGGCGCTGCGACTGGCGGAAGTAGTAGCGCGCCTCGGCGCTCACGAGGCCATTGGCGAGATCGCCGTCCTCGTAGCGCCCGCTCGCATTGGCGCTCAGGTTCAAAGACTGCCGTTCGCTCAGGTCGTAGCCGGTCGAGGCCGTACCTTCGAGCATGACGGCATTTCGATCCGAGCCAAAGGACGAGCTCGCGTAGCCGAGCTGCGCGCGCAGCTTCCACCCGACGGAGTAGTCTTCGATCTTCTCGATCTGGTCGCGATTCAAGGTCGTTGCAAAGCGGTCCTGCACCCACTCGGCCGCGATCCACGGATACACGAGCTTGCGATCCGCCGGCAACAGCCGCGCGGGATCTGCGCCCGGAGCATCGTCGAAAGTGTGCTCATCGTAGGTCATGCCGATCGAGTAACGGCGTGCCCAATCGTTCGTCAGTCCGTTCGAGAAGCCCCAGTAGGCGCTCGCCTGTTTCGCGTGCGTCTCGAACTTGTCGATCACCTTGCCGAGGTCGTAGCGCGAGTCGACGCGCAGGTCGTCCTTGACCGACACCCCGCCCGCGCGCTGCGTCTCGAGCGAGTAGAAGGGTCGCTCGAGCGAAAAATCCGCGAAACGTCCGTCGCTGTTGTCCGAGTACGTGGCCGACAGATCCCACCAGGAGGAGCCGAGCTGACGGTCGCGGTAGAACACGGACTTCGAGTCGCGATCGATGCCGGACTTGAAGCCCAGCCCGAGCTGCGTGCCCAGGCCCAGGAAGTTCAGCTCCTCGAGCTCGAACCCGGCCGTGTTCTTGCCGCCGTGCCGACCGAAGGACAGCCCTGGATTGAGCGTCCACACATCCTGCGTCGTGACCTCGAGATCGACGACTCCGTCATGGTAGGCAATGGGCCGGATGCTCGCGTCGCGCAGGTAGCGCGTGGCACGCAGAATACGCGCGGACTCGGCAATCGCGCTCGGGTTGTACGGCTCGCCCGCATGAAACAGCAGTTGATCGGCGATCGTCGCATCGCGCGTGCGAATGTGCAGCCGGTTCGCGAGCCGGAACAGCGACGTGTCCTGATCCAGACCACCGACGTCGAACAGCTGCAGCGGGCGAAAGTAGATGGCGCCGATCCGGGCACCGCTCGCCGTCAGCATCGCATCGTCGGGCACTTCGGGGGGTCGCGAGGTATCGAGTCTCGTGCTGCGCGACTTCACGCTCGGCAGGACGCGAGTGACGTCCGAGGCCGCAACATCGCTCATAGCGAGCGCAGCCAGCGCTGCGACCAGCAGAGCCGACCGAATTTCGCATGCACGGCGTCGTTGCATCGGATCTTAGACGTGGAGCGGCGCGCAATTCCGTCGCACAGTCGTGTGGCCCATGTAAGACGTCTCTGAAACGTAGCTGTAACGAGCGCGTTTTCTGCACACGCGCTCAACGGAAGTGATTTTGACCGACCGTCTAACTCGTGATGCAACGAACATCGCAAGCTCTGGCCCTGTCGATCTGCTTCGCCTGCCTGAGCTGCCGCGCCGACGGCAAGGAGAGCATCGAGTTCGTCGCCGAGCACCTCCCGGAAATCGCGATGGACAATCGCTACGCCAGCCTGCCCCTGTGGAACCCATGCGAAGAGCGGCGCAGCGCGGATCGTTCGTTCTGCTTCGGAATCAACCCGGGCTACGCACGCACGCACAGCGGCACCTTGTCCAGCGACGGTCCGATGCTCTCGCTCAGCGCGAGCCGACCGCTCGGCGAGCAGTATCGGCTGACCGCCTTCGTATTCGTCGACGACCTCGCGCTCCAGGGCGGCGTCGAGCGTCGCCCGCTCGATACGCTGTTCGCCGATGTGCCACTCGCCCAGCCGGTCGCGGCGCAATTCACTGGACTCGATGGCAAAGCCCGCGACGTCGGCGCAGGCATTGCGCTCAACGGTTCTGCCGGCCCCGGATGGATTCCGGCGTTGCAGTGGAGCGCCGGGATCATGTGGCAGCAGGTCAGGCTGAGCGACTACCGCTTCGACTACCTGCTGACCGACGGCGCCGCCGCCGGCACGACAGGGACGATCGACTTCAGCACGACCTACACGCACACCTCGCCTTTTGTCGGTGCTGCGTGGCCGCGAGCGCGTGGAGCATGGCTATTCGCGCCTCACGTGCAGTTCGCGATGCCACTGCCGCGCCGGGGAGTGGCCGGCCGCATCACCGGGCCGGGCTTCGACCTTGCCGGCAACACCGCCGACAACGGCAATGGCAAGCACTTCGGCGACCCGTCTGTGACGATCGGCTGCAACGTGACCTACACGCCGTGGCACTTCACGGTCGATATCGGCAGCACGATCACACAGGCATTGGTCGAGCCGCAGATTCACGAGGGCGTGCGACACAACCTGATGCTGTCGACACATTGGACATTCTAGCGAGGCGAAGATGACGCGCAGAGTAGTCATTCTGGGAGCCAACGGCTTCATCGGCAGCGCGCTGACGGCAGCGATACTGCGGACGCGCAGCTGGGAGGTCTACGGCATGGATCTCTCGGATCACAAGCTCGGCAGCTTGTGCGACTCGCCGCGCTTCCGGTTCGTCGAGGGCGACATCACCATCAATCGCGAATGGGTCGAGTACCACATCAAGAAGTCCGACGTGGTGGTACCGCTGGTAGCCATCGCCAACCCCGCGCAGTACGTCAAGGATCCCTTGCGCGTCTTCGAGCTCGACTTCGAGGCGAACCTCGAAGTCGTGCGGCAGTGTGTGAAGTATCGCAAGCGCCTGGTGTTCCCCTCCACTTCCGAAATCTACGGCATGTCCGCGGATGCGGTGCTCGATGAGGAAACGAGCTCGCTCGTCTACGGCCCGGTCCACAAGCAGCGCTGGATCTACGCGACCTCGAAGCAGCTCCTCGATCGCGTCATCTACGCCTACGGCGAGCGCGACGGCTTCGACTACACGCTGTTCCGGCCGTTCAACTTCATCGGCCCCAACCTCGACAACATCGATGAGCCGAAGGAAGGCAGCTCGCGCGTCTTCACCCAGTTCCTGTCGAACATCCTGTACAGCAAGCCGATCCTGCTGGTCGATGGCGGCGCGCAAAAGCGCTCATTCACCTACATCGATGATGCGATGGAGTGCCTGCTGTCCATCATCGAGAACCCGAATGGCGTCGCCTCGCGACGCGTGTTCAACATCGGCAATCCCGCCAACTGCGCCTCCATCCGCGAGCTCGCACAGCTGATGATCGAGGTCGCAGGGGAGTTTCCGCAGCTGCGCGAGCGCGCGCAGCAAGTGCGCATCGAGACCGTAGGCTCGGACAGCTACTACGGCAAGTACTACCAGGACATCCAGCTGCGCGTGCCGGCAATCGATGCGGCGCGCAATGATCTCAACTGGTCGCCGCGCACCGATCTGCGCGAAGCGATCCGGCAGACCATTGCCTACTACGTCGGCCTCGAAGGCTCGCGCCGCAGCGCCGGCCAGTTGTTCAGCGCTGCTTAGGAGCCTCGGATGCGTGCGGCCACGGCCGGACTGTGGTTCCTCCTGGGCACGCTGTGGCTCGCGAATCTGCCGCTGCGGCCGCTGTTCGACCCGGACGAGGGGCGCTATGCGGAGATCCCGCGCGAGATGGCCACGACGGGCGACTGGGTCACGCCGACGCTGAACGACTTCAAGTATTTCGAGAAACCGCCGCTGCAGTACTGGACGACCGCCGCCCTCTACAGCGTCTTCGGCGTGCACGAATGGACCGCGCGACTGTACGCGGCAGTCAGTGCTTTCCTGTGCATCCCGCTCGTCTACGCGTTCTGTCGTCGCATCGGCTATCCGGGCGAGATGTCGCTCATCGCCGCGTCGCTGCTCGCGATCAACCCCTACTTCGCGATCACCGGCCAGCTCAATCTGCTCGATCAGGGATTCACGTTCTTTCTGACCGCCGCCCTGTTCGCCTTCGTCCTCGCGCAGCGCGAGCACGACTCGCCACAGCGCTCGCGCAAGTGGATGCTCCTGACCTGGGCGGCGCTCGGCCTCGCCGTCTTGAGCAAGGGAGTGGTCACGCTGGTGCTCGCGGGCGCGACTCTCGTCGCCTACACGGTCGTGACGCGCAACCTCACGCTGTTGCGCAGGCTGAATCTCCTCTACGGCTTGCCGCTGTTCGCACTCATCACGCTGCCCTGGTTCTGGCTGGTGCAGGCCCGCAACCCGGAATTCTTCCAGTTCTTCTTCATCCGCGAGCACGTCGAACGATTCCTGACGACGCTGCACGATCGCGTCGAGCCCTTCTGGTACTTCATCCCGATCATGCTCATCGCAGTGCTGCCGGTGATCGGCAACCTGCGCCACTGGCGGCTCTCGAGCATCGAGGGCGAGCGTGCCAGCGCGGCATTTCGCCCCGAGCTGTTTCTGCTGCTGTGGTGTCTGATCGTTTTCGCACTGTTTTCCTGCTCGCAGTCGAAGCTCGCCTCCTACGTGTTGCCGGTCATGCCGCCGCTCGCAGTCGTGCTCGCGCGCGCCACGCACTCTCAGGCGTCTGCCTTTGCGCGGGCGAAATGGATTTCGATGGGCTTTCTGCTCCTGATCGCCGCGGTTCTCGCATTCGTCAGCCGGCGGCGCTTCGGCTCGCTCCCCGCCCTAGCGCTCGGCTGGGCCATCGCCGGGACTGTCATCTGCATCGGCTATCTGGCCTTCGAGCGCCTGCGCCCAATGCGCAGCCTCACGCAGCGTTGGAGCGCACTCGCCGCGGCATCGATCGCCGGCTATCAGATCCTCGCGCTGTGCTATGCGGCGACCTTCCCGGCGCGCAGCGGCGAGGAGCTCGTGGCGGCCGTCGTCTCCGACATTCGCCCCGACACGAGGCTGTACAGCGTGGGTCAATATCGCCATTCGCTCGCGTTTTATCTGCAGCGTCCGCTCACCGTGTACGACTACCGCGGCGAGCTCGACTTCGGCATGCAACAGGCCGGGCTCACCGCAGACGGCCTGGATCGCGAGAACTTTCTCCAGCGCTGGCAGGCGGAAGCGAACGCGATCGCGTTCATAGATCCGCGCGTGTACGAGTCACTCGCCGTGGCCGGCATGCCCGGCCGTATCGTCGCGCGGGACGCGCACAGCGTAGTGGTGGCACGCTCATGAAGCTCACGGATTTCGGCTGGCTGATGGGCGGGGTTGCGCTGAACTCGTTCGCGCAGCTGGGTCTCAAGATGGCAACGCTCACGACCGGCCCCATCGAGGGAACTGCGCCGGGACTGTGGCGTGCCGGCCAGGAGCTCTCGGCGAGCCTCGCTTTCTGGGTCGCGCTCACCTGCTACGGTCTGTCGGTCATCGTGTGGGTCGTGGGGCTGTCGCGGCTTCCGGTCAGCCAGGCCTATCCGGTGTTGTCATTGGGTTACATCCTGGCGGCGCTGCTTGCGTGGGTCGTGCTGGGCGAAGCCGTGAGTCTGACGCGCTGGGCCGGTATCGGACTCATCATCGCCGGCGTCGTGCTCGTCTCGAGGTTTCAGTGATGACGTACGAGCGCCTCCCCTTCACCCGTCCCGACATCGACGAAGCCACCATCCTGGCCGTCGCCGATGTGTTGCGCTCCGGTTGGCTCGCGAGCGGGCCCAAGGTCAAGGACTTCGAGCGCGAGCTGTCGCTGTATCTCGGCGGCCGGCCGGTGCGCGCAATGACTTCGGCGACCGAGGCGCTCGAGATCGCGCTGCTCGCGGCCGGCATCGGGCCGGGCGACGAGGTCATCACGAGCGCGATGAGCTTCTGCGCCACCGCCAACATGATTCTGCGAGTGGGCGCGACGCCAGTGTTCGTCGATGTCGATCTCGACACCAGGAACATATCGCTCGAGGAGGCGGAAGCTGCGATCACGGAGCGCACGCGCGCAATTCTGCCGGTGCACTTCGCCGGCCTGCCTGTGGACCTGGACGCGCTGTATGCACTCGCGCAGCGTCATGAGTTGCGAGTGATCGAGGATGCCGCGCACGCGATTGGATCGAGCTTCAAAGGCGCGCGTATCGGCAGCCGCGGCGATCTGGTGTGCTTCAGTTTCCACCCGAACAAGAATCTGACGACGGGCGAAGGCGGCGCGCTGGTTGCGAGCAGCGAAGAGGAGCTGCACTTCATCGAGCGTGCCCGCTTCCATGGCATCGAGCGCGGCTTCCCTGGCGAGCTCGACGTACTGTTCCCCGGCATGAAGGCCAACATGTCGGACATTGCCGCCTGCATCGGCCTCGGCCAGCTGGCGCGGCTGCACGAATTCAACTGGCGGCGGCACCACCTCGCCGATCGCTACTTTTTGCTCTGGGCCAAGGACTGTCCGTTGCGCCTGCCGCTGCGTGGCGATGCAGGCCACTCCTGGCACATGTTCGCACCGCTCCTGCCGCTCGATGCGGTCGGCATGACGCGCGCGCAGTTCATCCTGCGCATGGACGAGCTCGGCGTCTCGGTCGGCGTGCACTACCAGGCGATTCATACCTTCAGCGCATATCGCAAGCTCGGCTGGCGGCAAGGCATGTTTCCGAATGCCGAACGCATCGGGCGCGAGACCGTGACCTTGCCGCTGTTTCCCGCGATGCGCGACTCGGACGTCGATCGTGTCGTCGACACCGTCGAGCGGGTGCTCGGGGTGATCGCGTGAAGCCCTACATCTCCGTCGTCATCCCGATCTTCAACGAAGAGGCCGGCTTGCCGCTGCTGTTCGCGCGCCTGTTCCCGGCGCTCGATACGCTGCGCAAGCCTTACGAGGTCGTATTCGTCGATGACGGCAGCAGCGACAACTCCGTCGCCGTGCTACGCGAAGCGGTCGAGCGTCATCGCGATCGCGCACGCGCCGTGATCCTCGCGCACAACGCGGGGCAACACCTCGCCATCCTTGCAGGTTTCGAGCGCGCGCGCGGCAGCCTGATCGTCACACTCGATGCCGATCTCCAGAATCCACCCGAGGAGATCGGCGCAGTCATCGCTGCGCTCGAGGCCGGCGCCGACTATGTGGGCACGATTCGCGCGATGCGCCAGGACTCGTGGTGGCGGAATACCGCCTCCCGCTTCATCAACAGCATCCGCGAGCGCACCACTCACATCTGCATGACCGATCAGGGATGCATGCTGCGCGGTTACGACCGCCGCGTGGTCGATGCGATGAATCGCTGCCGCGAGGTGACGCCGTTCGTACCCGCCCTCGCCTTCACGTTCGCGCGGCGGCCGACGGAGATCGAAGTGAAGCACGAGGAACGTGCAGCCGGGGAGTCGAAGTATTCGTTCCTGCGTCTCATCCGCCTCAACTTCGATCTGATGACCGGGTACTCGCGACTGCCGCTGCAGGTCTTCTCCTGGTCCGGGATCCTGATTGCCGGCGTCTCGCTCCTGTTCGTGTTGTATCTCGCGGTGCGCCGGCTGGTCGTCGGTCCGGAAGCCGCCGGGCTGTTCACGCTGTTCGGCATCGCCTTCTTCCTGCTCGGCTGCGTTCTGTTCGGCCTCGGCATGATCGGCGAATACGTCGGACGCATCTTCGAGCAGGTCCTCAGCCGACCGCGCTACGTCGTGGCAGAGGTGATCGGCGATCTGCCCGAGACTTCCTCAGGCAGCGTGCGGGCGGCCTCGTGAGCAAGACAGCGGTCGTCTTCGGGTATGGCGATGTCGGCGTGCGCTGCACGCGCGTACTGCTCGACCACGACGTGCCGGTGAAACTCGTGGTCACGCACGAGGACGATCCGCAGGAGCATCGCTGGTACGCGAGCCTGGCGGAGTTTGCGGCGGAGCGCGATCTGCCGCTGATCGCACCCGACAAGCCCGACTATCGGCTGCTCTATCGCCTGCACGCGCTCAAGCCGGATTTCATCTTTTCCTTCTACTATCGACAGCTGTTGCCGGCGGCGTTCCTCGCAGCTGCCACTCGGGGTGCGCTCAACATGCACGGCTCCCTCCTGCCGCGCTTTCGCGGACGCGCGCCGGTCAACTGGGCCGTGCTACGTGGCGCGAGCAAGACGGGCGCGACTCTGCATCACATGGTCGCGCAGCCCGACGCGGGCGATATCGTCGACCAGGTGGCGGTCCCGATCGGCGAGAATGACACCGCGTACGAGGTTTTCGTGCGCGTCACCGACGCCGCCGAAGCAGTACTCAGTCGAAGCCTGCCGCTGCTCGTTGCCGGCACCGCGCCGCGCCGCCCGCAGGATCTTTCGCAGGGCGAGTACTGCGGCCGACGGCGACCCGAGGACGGCCGCATCGACTGGTCGCGCGGCGCGCGGGAGATCCACAACCTGGTGCGCGCGGTCGCGCCGCCCTTTCCTGGCGCGTTCGCCGACTTCGGTGGCGAGCGCTGGATGATCACCCGCACGCAAGTGCTCCCCTCCCGTGTCGTTTCCTACGAGCGTCTCTTGCTGCGTCCCGACGATGGCCGGTGCGTCGTCATGTGCATCGACGGGGAGCGGCTCGCGATACTTGCAGCGCGCGACGAGCACGGTCCCATCGATCTCGCACAACTGCACGCACGCCTCGAGCGCTCGTCCATCGCGGTGAGCTGAGCAACGGTGCGCAGCATCACACTCAAGGTGGATGTCGACACGCTGCGCGGCACGCGTGAAGGAGTTCCACGCCTCGCAAGCCTGTTCGCGGGATTGCGGCTGCCCGCGACGTTTCTCTTCAGCGTGGGACCCGATCACACCGGCCGGGCGCTGCGGCGCATCTTGCGTCGCGGTTTCCTGAGCAAAGTGCGCCGCACTTCGGTCGCCACGAACTACGGCTTGCGTACGCTGCTGTACGGCACGCTCCTGCCCGGGCCCGATATCGGCCGGCTGTGCCGCGCGCAGATGCTCGCGGTCGCCGGGCAAGGCTTCGAGGTGGGGGTGCATGCCTACGACCACGTCGAGTGGCAGGACCGCGTCGCGCGAGCATCGTGCGCGTGGACCTGCGAGCAGCTGCAGAGCGCCGTCGAAGCCTTCGAGAAGATCTTCGGCTTTGCACCACGGATCCACGGCGCCGCCGGTTGGCAATTGAACGAGCACGTGCCCGCGCTCGAGGAAGCGCTCGGCTTCGAGATCGCCTCCGACACGCGCGGGTTCGAGCCGTTCAAACCTGCAGGCGGCGGCACGCTGCAGGTGCCGACAACATTACCGACGCTCGATGAGCTGGTCGGCGTGAACGGTGCGCGAGTCGACGCGGCCCTGCGCAGAATCTTTCAGCTCAGCTGCGCCGTCCAGGGTCCGAAGCATCACGTCTTCACGCTGCACGCCGAGCTCGAAGGCAGCGCGTATCTCGGACAGTTCGAGGCCCTGTTGCGCGCGTGGCAGGAGGCTGGGTTCGCCTTTCGCAGCTTGAGCGAAGTCGCCCGTGACCTCAACCGGACGATGCTGCCTGCGAGTCGCATCCAGACCGGCGCGATCGAGGGCCGGTCTGGCACACTGGCCCTGCAGGCGCGTGCACGATAGCTACGTCTTGCGGCCCAAGCATCCGTGCATACAGCAGCAGCTGCACGAACCACACGATCGCCGCCGAAGTGAGGTCGTGCGACAGGAAGTGCGCCCCGCGCGCCTCCTGACCGATCGAGAAGAGCACACCGATGGCGATCGCTCCCAGCAGCGCCCAGCGTGCGCGACGGCGCGAGCGGCCACGCAGCAGGAAGTAGCCGAACATCAGAGCAAAACCGGATGACGCGTGTGCGCCGGGAAAACATGCTGCGTGCGGCAGCGAAGCCGGCCGATCGGCGAACAGCGCGACGTACGGTCGGTCGCCGCCGAACTCGGCGAGGTCCCACGGACAATCGACGTTGGTGGTCGCCTTCAGTGCGCCGACCATTCCAGTCGCGAGCCCGACGGCCAGGAATGCGAATGCTGCGCGCCTCCGCCATGAACGCAGGCGCTTGCTGAAGAGCGTGGCGACCCACCCGGCGAGCAGGACCACGGCGACGGCTCGCACGAGCGTGCGGCCGCCGGTGTGAATGACATCCCGGGCCCACCACATGCCCTGGCCCGCACCGAGCCACTGCCTGGTCGCGTCGTCGAAGAAGAGCGCATGCGAAAGCGGGCGGTCGAGGCCGAGCGCCTCGACCAGCGCCAGCGCTATCGCGAATCCCACGCCGGGAAGAATGGCGTGCGTGCGCCAGAAGTGGCGCGGGAGCCTCATACCTTCCATCTGCTGCACGTGCAAGTGACAGGTTGAGCTCGTTAGACGTCTGCACCTAACCGCTTCCGTTGCCGAGCTGCACCCTGTTCGATCATCGTGCAGCCCTGTTGGCGCCGGGGTCTTCGTGATCGCGGTGTCTTAGCCCGAGATCGTGCGCGGGCACGAGGCGGCAGGCCGCGGGCGTTGCGGCGATCGACCATACAGCGCGTACTTTCTTCCCCCGGGCACCGACCAACACGCGATCGGCTGCAAACCGAGACGAGCGAGATCTGCGACGCTGCGCGAACCACGCGGCGGCTTGGTTCGTAACCCCGGCAGATGCGCGCCTGGAAACAACTCCTCGAAACGCTGCGCCGTTCGCGGCGGCGCGAGCAGGACCAGAAACCGCTGATCGCTGTGATCGCTGAGCAGCAGGCGCGCGTCAGCATCGCCGCACACCTGCGGCGGGCGCAGATCCAAGAGGTAGTCGAGCGTGGCGCGCGTCGTCTCATCGCCGCAATAGACGGCAACGCGACCATCTCTCAGCTGCGGCTCCGCTGCGGCAATCAAAGCAGCGATACTCTGGCTGCGATCGAGGACCGGAAACGCGACCAGCTGAAGGGCGACCAGCGACGCGAAGAACAACAGGGTGGCGGCAACCAGAGCGTGTATCGGGCTGGCGCTCGCGCGCAGCGACAGCGCTGTACCGATGAACACGAACGCGATCAACGCCGACGCTGTGAGCGCAACGACACTATGTACACCCACCATCACCAGAAGCCACGTCGCGGCGATTGTAAACAGGATCACCAGCATCAGTAAGGTGTATCGAGTCAGGCGCAATGCTGTCTGCTCGAAGGGCCTGAATGCGCCCCACCGCTCGGTCAACCACAAAGCCAGCAGCACGGGCACGCACAGCAGCGCCGGCGCGAAGTAGACACCCCGCGCAGTGCGCGACAGCAGCAACACCACGCACGCGGGCACGGTCGCGGAAACGCAATAACGAACTGCTTGGCCGGACTCGTTCGAATGCCTGACGACCTCGCGCAGCCACCGTCCGGCGCCGAGCATCGCAAATGTCCACGGCAGTACGTAGACGGGCAACAGCAGCAGGAACTTCCAGTGCGAGCTCTCGTGACCGAGATCGTATGCACCACGCGACTGGACGGGCAGCAAGCGCGTCACCAGGTTGTCCCACAGGAGCGTGCGTAACAGCTCGCCGCCGCCCGGTCTGTTGGTGAGCGCTACCAGCCACGCGCCCACGACCAACGCGCACGTCGCCGCAGCGACCCACCACGGCCATCGCCGCAATTCGTGCAGCTGCCTTTCCCAGGCGAGCCATGTGACCGTCGCGAAGGTCGGCACGAGCAGCCCGAATCCGTTTTTCGCGAGCAGTGCACTCGCGAGACTCGAGCCGAACAGCAACGACCATGCGAGCTGCCGTTGCCGCGTGTCGGCGTGCGCGAGCCGCCATCCACTCAAGAGTGCAACGGCGGTGAACGCCACGAGCGGCGCATCAGTGGCCAACCAGATCTGCGCCTGCAGGACGAGAACGGCGCTACCGCAGGCGATTGCGGCGATCAATGCCGCGCGATGACGGTTGCGCTCCCCCGCCGCGTCGCCAGCGAGCGCACCGATAGACAGGACGGCGAGCGCGGCCCACAGCAGATTCGGCAAACGTGCCGCTGCGATCGAAGGTCCGAACAGCCGCATGCTGGCGGACTGCACCCAGTATGCGAGAGGGGGCTTCTCGACGAAGGGTGCACCCGCCAGCTGCGGTACGACGAGGTCGCCGGAGCGCAGCATGTTGTACGCGATGTCGAACTCGCGCGGCTCATCCGGAGACCAGATCCCGCGGCCGAACAGACCGATGAGCCAGATCGGTACCAGCAGAGCGAGTGCCACCGCAGGCCAGTAGCGCGTGAGCTTGCTTCGCACGCTCTCTTAGACGGCAGCGCCGAGCACTTTCTTCGCGCCGACGGAAACCGGCGTTTGCTCACGTCTAACGTCGGCGCCGCCGACCACTGGGTAGATCTCTTGAACCTGAAACGCGCGATCGCATTGCCGGCCTTGGCTGCATTTCTCCTGGGTGGGACCGCACCTGCAGCGGCGTATCACCTGGCACGAGAGATCAAGCTGCCGGGGGCGGAAGGTTGGGACTATCTGACCTTCGACGCGGCACGGTCGCGGCTGTACATCACGCACGGCACACACGTAGAAGTACTCGATACGGCAACGTTCGCACCAGCCGGCGCGATCGCCGATACGGCAGGCGTTCATGGAGTGGCTATCGCGGACGCACTCGGGCATGGCTACGTGAGCGCCGGCGCTGCATCCAGCATCGTCGTGTTCGACCTGCTGTCGTTGGCTCGCCTCGCGGAGATCAAGAGCACCGGCGACAATCCGGACGCGATCCTGTATGAGCCGACGACACAGCGCGTGTTCGCGTTCAACGGTCGCGGCCGCAACGTCACGGCAGTGGATACGGCAAAGAATGCAGTGGTGGGCACCATTGCTTTGGACGCCAAACCCGAATTTGCCGTGCACGACGCCGCGGGACGCATCTTCGTCAATCTCGAGGATCGCAACAGCCTCGCTGCCATCGATGCCCGGACTCTCACCGTTGCGGCGAGGTGGCCGTTGCGCGGCTGCGAAGAACCGACGGGTCTCGCCATCGATCGTCAGCATCACCGCCTGTTCGCCGCCTGCAGCAACAAGGTGATGGCCATCATCGACTCCACCACCGGCGACGGCATCGCGCAGGTGCCGATAGGCGCAGGTGTCGATGGCGCCGCGTTCGATGCAGCGAGGCAGTTGGCGTTCGCCTCGGGCGGTGATGCGACGCTGACTGTCGTCCATGAGGAAAGCCCAGACAAATTCAGTGTCGTGGAGACCGTGGTAACCAAGCCCGGCGCCCGCACGCTGACGCTCGATGAGCGGACTCATCGTATCTTTCTGGTGACGGCGCAGCGCAATCCTGCCCCGCCCGCAACGCCGCAGGAACCGCACCCGCGGCCGACCGTAGTACCCGGCACGTTCGAGGTATTGGTCGTGGAGCCCTGATCGCGGACAGGTGTCCGCCAGACCTGTCCGTCGTTGCGGTTCGCCAATTGCTCGTTTCGACTGCGCTGCCACGCACCCGCTGTTTTCTGCCGCGCAGATTCGCTACTTTCGCTCGCCATGACACACCAACAACGTGAATTGCCCGGGCAGCGCGCGGCGCTCAGCCGTCGCGACTTCATCCAGCTTGCGGCGGCCATGGGCGCCGCGTTCGCATGGGGCGGAGAGGTCGGTGCAGCGCAGACCCCGTGGCAGGAACGGCGGGACCTTTTTCCCGAGGGCGTCGCTTCGGGCGATCCGGATCCGACCAGCTTCATCCTCTGGACACGCCGACCGTTCGAGCGCGGCGATCGTTCTGCACTGACGGTCGAAGTGGCGGAGGACCAGGACTTTCGCCGGGTCGTTGCGCGAACGACGGCGCCAGTCTCCGCTGCCGCCGACTGGACGACCCGAGTGCTCGTCGGCGGGCTGCAGCCGGCGCGGACCTATTGGTACCGCTTCACCGACGCAGAAGGCAACGGCAGCCGCATCGGCCGCACGAGGACAGCGCCCGCGCCGGACGACGCGCGACCGGTCAACTTCGCCTTCGTCAGTTGCCAGAGCGTCAATGAAGGCAAGCTCAACGGCTACCGGCGGATGATTTTCGAGGATGAGCGCGCCGCGCCCGAAAACCAGCTCGACTTCGTGCTGCACCTCGGCGACTTCATCTACGAGGTCGTCGAGTATCCGGAGGAAGTGCAGCAGCGATTCGACCGCAAGATCTACGAGGTCGCGCGCTATCCCGATGGCCACAAGGTCGGCAACTTCCACATTCCATTGAACGTCGATGGCTATCGCGCGGTGTATCGCGGCTATCTGCGCGATCCAGATCTCCAGGATGCCCGCGCGCGCTGGCCTTTCGTCGCCATCTGGGACAACCACGAGTTCTCCTGGCAGGGTTGGCAGAGCATCGTGCAGGCGGGGCCTTTCACCCGACCCGGCCAGACGATCAAGGTCGCAGCCAATCAGGCGTGGTTCGAATACATGCCGGCGCGCGTCGCGGCTCCCAGTGGCTCGCTCGAGCGCTTCGGCGCGCCTGCCGTGAAGGACGTTGCGATCGAGAAGTTCGACGACCACGGCCTCGGCCTCGAGCCGAACAACCTGACGGCGATCCGCAGTCTCATCGCCTATCGCGCACTGCGTTACGGCCGCCACCTCGACTTGATCGTCACCGACCAGCACAGCTATCGAAGCAAGGAACCCACGAGCGATCCGCAGCTCGCCAAGCTCGGCGGTGACGAGTTCCTCGGCATGTTCCCGGACGACCTGATGCAGATTCTGGACGGCGGACGCGCCTTCAACGGGGGCAAGCCGCCTGCCGAGATCGCGTTCGGTGCAGCTCGCATTCCCAATCCGCAAAGACAAGCGCCGCCGCAAACGATTCTCGGCGCGGACCAGAAGCAGTGGTTCAAGGATCGGCTCGGCAAGTCGTCGGCGACGTGGAAGATCTGGGGCAATTCGCTGGGTACGCTCGACTGGCGCGCCGATCCGCAAAACCTGCCGCCAGGCCTGACGACGTCGTGGCCGAGCGGCTACGCCAATTTCGGCGGCGGCGACCA